>JAQUTY010000010.1 GCA_028694155.1 Eubacteriales bacterium | reverse complement strand
AAGCTGTGGGGATCCACCTGTTCTCATTCCGAACACAGAAGTTAAGCCCACACACACCAACGATACTTGACTGGAAACGGTCCGGGAAAATAGGCAGCTGCCGGAATCCACCCCAAAAGACACCCTCCGTGGTGTCTTTTTTCCTTTTGGGTTATTTGTATAGATAGAGCCGCAATTACAGGTTCTATACATATTTTGCAGAAACTAGCGTGCCGATGTCACAGTTTCGCCATTTTTAACTTGACAAATCTCCCCTTTCTGTTATGATAATATAGAATGTGTGTAATTGGATAATTATTCTCTGAACTGATTATCAATGTGTACATATTGACTTCAACAGTTATCCGCGTCGGAAACGGACAACTGCAGGAAAATGGGTAGGGAAAATGAATAGAGGAACAAATAAGAGATTATTGTCTATTGTGATCGCCGTGATCATGGTGCTTGGGTTGATGCCCTCGTTTGACACATACTCAAAAGCCGAAGAAACATCGTTCGAATCAGAGAAGGTACTGTCCTATCAGGAGCAGTATCCTGAATCCACAGACATTTGGGCAACCCTGGAGAAATGCGAGACGCTTCTGTTAGCGTTGAAGGCGTCTCCGTCGAAGGTCATAGATTCCTGCTACAACATTGTTGCATCAGCAGAATCGACCCAGGAGGGAACACTGCGCTGGAGTGGCGATGGTATGTTCTTCTGGGAAACTACCGACGGAGCTGCCAATGGATATTCAACCAGACTGCGTGAGAAAATTCGCAGTTCTTCGGTCGATCCTAAAGCCGTACCAAACGGTGAGACTGAAACGATTTCCTACCAACAGAAAGGCGGAAGCCCGTCTGCCACCAACGTTACGCTTATTGCGCCCTATTACGGGTTAGATTCTTCGTTCACCGATCAATATAAGACGGAAGCGCAGTCGATAGCGTCCACAACCGGAGGTACATACACTCTGTATCAGACCACAGGTGCTACCATTGATGCCATTGCCGATGCTCTTGAATCCAGTGCGGTCGTTATCTTTGACAGCCACGGCGATACCGATTATGCAAGCGGTTCTGACTACACTTCCGAGGCTAACACTTCCTATATATGCTTGCAGACCGGAACGGGCTTGACCACCGCAGATCAGGCGAGCGTGAGTGGCACATACGGCAGCTACTATCATGCATATAACGCAGGCTCTAACGGAAGTATGCGCTACTATTGTGTTGATGGCACAGCCATAGCAAATCACATGGAGCAGACTGCACCCAACAATATGCTTTGGATGGCTATTTGCTTAGGCATGGCTACCGATGGTCTTTGCGTTCCCCTTCGCAATCAAGGCGTTGAGGTCGTTTACGGCTATTCACAGTCCGTTACCTTTACGGGCGATTACGCATATGAAGAAGATTTTTGGACGAAGATGAAGGCGGGCGATAACGTAGCCAGCGCAGCATCTTACATGAAAACACAAAATGGCGTTCCCGATCCCTACGAAACCAGCTATCCTGCATACCCAATCATTGTTTACGATGAAGACACATATCCCGGTCATGGCAACGTTGACGCTGCACAGACCGTCTATTCCACATGGCTCTTGGAGCAGCAATTTACGCTCAGCGCAACCACAAACAATACATCCTTTGGCACGGTTGCTGTTAGCGGAAATGTTATTACCGCAACGCCAGCGGCGGGCTACGGCTATGCAAATCCTGCCTATACCGTAACAAGCGGTACTGCTACGGTCGTTAAAAACGGCAATACATTTACCGTTACAGCGAGCGCAGACTGCACTGTTCGCATCAATTTTGCGGCAAAAACTGCAGTAACTGTTACCTATAATAATAACGGCTCAACCACAACCTCAAGCCTGTATTCGGGCGATGAGATTGGCACCCTGCCCACCCCAACGGGCCCTAGCGGGTACACCTTTGTCGGTTGGTCGACCTCGACGGTAGCGGACACCGATACTGCACCCACAACAATTATTGACGAAACATACCTATTGTCGGGCAATGTGACGCTGTATGCTGTTTATGCTATCGGAACCGGCAGCGGTTCGAGCAATTCGTACACGCTCGTTTCGAGCGCAAGCGATCTAACTGCTGGCGGCAAGTATATCATGGCAGCCACAAATAACTCGACCACCTATGCAGCTGGCAAACTTAGCAGCAGCATTCTTGGCTCGGTCACAGTCACCGCACCTGTTAGTGACACTATTACGATAGGCAGCGAGGCGGTTGAGATATTCGAGCTTGGCGGCACAAGCGGCGCATACACCCTGTCTGCAACATCGCTTGGAAGCGGATATATGTACTGCACTGCGGTCAAAAAGCTTGCCTACGGCGCGACTGCCAACACATGGACAATTGATATTTCATCGGGTGCGGCTACGATTACATACTCCAACACCGCATACGGCAGATTCCTATACAATGTCACAAGCCCCAGGTTCACGACATATGCTACGACCACATCTACTAGCGCATCCATGCTTCTGCCATCGCTCTACAAGCAGCAGTCTGGCGTCACATATGCAGGCTACACAACGTCACCGGATTTGGCTGGGGTAACCCCCACACCAACCCCCACACCCACAGCGACACCGACCCCCACAGCGACACCGACCCCCACAGCGACCCCCACAGGCACATTCACGGGCGGCACGGCAGCGGCAGGCACGGTGATCGCCGCAGATGCTCTGTTGATTTACAATCCCAATATTTGCCTTGAGGGCAACTACAACAGCACCACAGGCAGGTATGACTATACTGATACTACATTAAATTCAGGCACAATCACCGCAGACATGATCAACACCAGCGTGTCTACAAGAACGGGCAGTGGCAGCGATGAAAATATGCTGCACGTTCGCCGTTATGATGATCCCAATTTGACAGGTGCACCCACGGTAGAAGACCAGCTTGGCGGCAAAAAGCAGACTGCAACCCGTGCAAATGTTTCTGACACGAGGGACTTTACTGTTATCGATGCAAATGACGAGAACGAGATGCTGAATTTCACCTGCTTGTATGCAAGCACTAACTGCAACATTTGGACGCCCACATCGGCAAGCGAAACAAAGATTACTTCAACACAAGCGGCAGCGTACGGTGCAGCTTTCCAAAGCAATTACACCACTTTGACTGCTGCATTTGGCACTCCTTCGGGCAACATCCAGACGGTAGATACCACAAATGTAGTCAATATTCTGTTCTATGATATTCGTCAGGCAGCAGGTTCTGTCGGAACGATCATGGGTTATTTCTGGAGTGGTGACTATTACTCCGTTGCCAACGGTGGTTCGGGCAATATGTTGAGCATTATCAACATTGACTGTGCTCATTCCTTTGGCGAGAGTGAGAACTACTCGACCATGTATCATGAGTTCCAGCATTTGATCAACTTCAACATGACGGGAAACTATCAGGAGACTTGGATAAATGAAGCGTTTTCAATGGCTGCAGAGGAGATCATTGACGCGGGCAATGGCAACATTTCAGCATCGCGCATCGATGATTACTCTGGCTCGACCGACTTTGCAGCAGGTTATTCGCCTGTCATGTTTGAGACGGATCATGACTTGGGCTGCTATGGCATGTCCTATTTGTTTGGACAGTATCTGCGCAAGCAATCCGGAGGAACCGGAATATTCCTTGCGATCAACAATTATTCCAACTGGAGATATGGCACGGGCGTAACCGGAACCATTGTTGCCAACGCACTTGCAAACGCAAATTCTGCGTTCAGCGGCATGGATATATCGGACATAATCCGTGTATTCAGAATGGCCTGCTACACTCCCGAATCTTCGGGCATATACGGCTTTATGGGTGAGGGGCAGTTTGATCTGATCGTCAATCCTATTTACCGCCGTATCGCCTATTCCAGTTACAGCGCATCGAGCACGTCCACTGTCAGCTCGGTCAACATACATGCCGGCGGCGCACTTATAGTCTTGCCGACAAACGGAAGCTACACGGTTCCTTCAAATGCCGCAACAACGCTTGAATATTGGGTGTTGGACGCTGCTGATTCATACACAATTACTTGGAACGCTGGCAATGGCACGGTCGCCAATACAACCACGTCCGTCACTTCCGGTTCTGCACTTGGGACGCTTCAGACACCCTCGTATCGCGGATATACCTTCAATGGCTGGTTCACAGCGGCAACAGGCGGCACGCAGGTTACATCTGCGACCATTCCGTCAGGCAATGCGACCTATTATGCGCAGTACACGGCATTGACGGGGAGAACCTTGACAATCAATGCTACCGGACTTAGCTATGCGCTCACCAGCGATTCACCTGCCTCACCGTACTATGCGGACGACTATGTGGGCGTAAACTTCACAGCTCAGAGTGGATACGCTCTTCCCACAAGCGTCACGGTAACGGGTGCCGATGATTACACTTACTCGTCCGCTAACGGCGAACTTATCATAGTATTTGGAAGCTCCAACGTATCTGTCACCGCAACCGGAACGCAGACTTCGTCATCGGGTCAGCTTTGGGAGGATCACAATGTGAGTTTGTCGTCCTCTGCAATCAGCTACTACGATGGGTTTACATACAGCTATGAACAGATGCAGACGATGAGTGGTGCCAACCTTATCAACTATTTGGAGGATGCGCTGGACGGCAACAATGTTGGTTACAGCGCAATGACATCCAAGTTCGTGTATTCTGATCAAGATTCGGAGAACAGCGGAAATATCCTTCTGTTCTGGTCTGCATCTAGCGTAAATGCAACATGGGATTCGGGCTCAACTTATAACCGTGAGCATCTCTGGCCCAATTCAAAGGGCGGAGATGTTGCAGAAGGCGATATGTACATGATTCACCCGACAAATCCCACGACCAACAGCAGCCACGGCAATGGTATTTTGGGCAATGTTGCAAATCTTTCAAATACGCTCACCGAGAGCGGTGCGCAAACAGCAGGAGGAGTAACAGCATACATTGGAACCAACGCTGACAATGTATCCGTTGTAGAGCCTTCAGATGAGTTCAAGGGCGATGTCGCTCGTATCATTGCATATACTTATGTGCAGTATTACTCATCAGTGGGCGATGGACAAACCATATCCTATTGGTTCGATCAGGTTGTTGACAGCTATGAGACTCTTCTTGAATGGAACGAGGCAGATCCCGTTGACAAGTGGGAGATGGCGAGAAACGATTACGTTTATACCCAGCAGGGCAACAGAAACATCTTTGTCGATTATCCCGATTTGATGTACACAGTCTTTAACGAGACAGCACCGACACAGTATACCTTTACTGCCCAGTCGGCAGATACGGCGCAGGGTACAGTCAGCACTTCGGGCAACGTCATCACGGCTACACCTGCGGTTGGCTATGTCGTCAGCGGCTACACATTGTCACCCACGGGTGCTGCTACCGTTACACGGAGTGGAAACCAGTTCACGGTCAGCAACGTGACCGCAGATTTCACCATAACCATAACCTTCGAGGCGGATCAAGCGTACTCGGTAGCGTTTAGCGTACCCACGGGGGTTACTGCTCCGTCCACGCAGACAGGCTTGTATGCTCAACAGAGCGTGACTCTTACAGCGTTGTCCGACCTCAACGGCTATACCTTCCAAGGTTGGATAATTGATTATGCCGATGCGTATTCTTCGGACAACAATACTGCTCCAGTGATATATACGTCGAGCTACGTTGTCAATGCCTCCGATGCGGTAGGGACGACAATCACCCTCACAGCGGTGTATTCCAAGACTGAAGGCGGTGGCAACCCCTATGTATTCGAGCAGACTTCCACATTGGAAGCAGGAACATATGTAATAATGTTCCCGTCCTATGTTAATGGCACGACCTATCCCGTTATCGCCGGCGGCGCACCATCGGGCGGCGTCATCTCCGCAATCGATGCGACCTCCTATCTGACGGGCGCAGCAGGCAGCTATGTAGTGACCTTAACGGCAGATCAGGCAGCATACATCTACACGCTGACTGTTAATGCCGATGGCACAGTTACTCTGCAGACCTCTGCAGGAAATTACATCATGTCATCAGGCAGCAGCAACACGATTATCGGCGGTTCAGTTACCGACTACTGGACGGTTACAAACAATAATGACGGAACCTACCGCTTGGCAGGCTCCAACACGGACAATCGTATACTGACCTGTCGTGACACCTTTGACTTCCGTGCATACAAGTCAAGCACGGTCAGCTCCAGCGGCTATCATCCCGACCTGTATCTGATGAAGTCGGGAAGCGGATCGACCGTGTATAACACCGATCCTGTTATACAGACCACCGACTTCACAGTCACCTATGATGATGGTGAAGGCACGAATGCACCCACAAATAGTAATACTTATGCCACTGGCAGCACCTTTACAGTCGGTGCAGCAGCAACGCCACCCACGGGCTACACGTTTGAGGGTTGGAATGACGGCACGACCACATATCAGCCCAATGCAACCTACACAGTAGGCACGAGCAACATTACCTTTACGGCTGTCTATGCGATCATTTCCTACGATTTGACGCTGACCACAACGGCGGGCGGTTCGGTGACCGTTACTGATGGCACAAATACATATCAAAACGGCAGTACTGTTGAGTATGGCACGTCTCTGACGATTACGGCAACCGCTTCAACAGGTTATAGCCTTACCGCTTTGACAGTCAATGATGTGGCCTTCACTAGCGGAGACACACACACTGTTGCTGCCGATGTTACAGTCAATGCAGTCTTTACACCGATAAATTACTCGGTGACGCTAAGTGGCTTGCAGAGCGTTGATGCTCCTGCATCGGTCGCCTATGGCGATGAACTGACCGCTGATGTTACAACGGACGGAACAACTATCCCCACAGAGGTCTTCGTATACATGGGCGGTACGCTTCTGACGGAAGGCACGGATTACCTGTATGACAACACAACAGGTACTCTCTATGTTGGTGTGGTTACTGGTGCGGTCACGATTTCAGTCAATTCCGTATCTACCTCGCAATACATCATGGCACTGTATGATACGACAAACGGAATTTGGTATGCCATTGATCAGACCTTAACCAGCAGCAAGCTCGGAACAACTTCCACGGGCTTCTCCGTTGCAAACGGTGTAGCTGTCGTTACCGACCCGACACTTGTATGGACAATTAACACAGATGAGAGCAACATCACCCATATTCAAAATAACAGCGGACTGTATCTAAACAATACCAGTAACAATACGAGCTTTGCTGCCTTTACCACAACAGAGGGAAGCGGCTGGACGAAGGGCGATGCCATTTCGGGCGCAACTCAGGACGGCTGTACAGCTTATCCAATCGTCGACATTACATACAACAACAGACGCATTGCGGGTATGATCGCCCAGTACGGCGGCACAGGCATGGTCGGTGTATATGCGACCACGTCCGACAATCTGAACGGTTCGGACTACAATTTCATTACCTACCTGATTCCGATAACGGGTTCGGTCTCCTCAACAGGTACGGTAGAGTATAATGGAAATGGCGGTACGTTCGCAAACGATGCAACCACAATTAGCGTAAGCGGTACGCTTGGAACGGACTACACGCTCCTTTCGGGCGCAGATGCACCAACAAGAACTGATTACATTTTTGCGGGCTGGGCTAAGACTTCGACCGCACAGAATGTCACATATGCTGCTGGTTCTACCCAGACCTATACGGCGGGAACGACCACCTACTACGCTGTATGGAAGCAGGCTTATACGGTCAGCTTCGACTATGGCGCAGGCTCTGGCGACACTCAAACCTTGACAGAAGCCACATTTGACGCAGGCGTCACGCTTCCCACCGCTGCTCCTATCGATGCAAGTGATTACTTTGTCGGCTGGGCGACAACTCAAGGCGCAACAACTGCTGATGCAGGTGCTGCCTTGGAGGTGTATTATCCAACTGCTGATATTACCCTGTATGCAGTCTATGGCACAGGCGTTACAATCACTTTGCAGTTCGAAGCGAACTCCGCAAATCACGGCGTTATCGGCTTCCTTGCGACGCTGAATTCCGCAACCGTTCTAAATGCCGCCACAACAGGCAGCACAACAATGACGGTAGCACCCAACAGCACAGTGTATCTGTCGACCGTACCAAACCTCGGTTACTCTGTTGAGGTTACGGACGGCGTATCCATCACCTATTCGGCAGAGAAATATGCTTTTGTCAATGTCAGCGCAGACACAACATTTACTGTTACATTTGAAAAGAACACCATCTCTACCGGCTCGGGCGAGATGTACTTCGATCTGGTTACAAGTCTGGATCAGATAAACGAGAATGACCAGTATGTCATAATCAGCGTTATCGATCAGACATGGCACACCACCACGGGAGCAACCTATGTTGATTACCGCTACAATGCGCTGCAGCAGAAGGGCTTCAACTACACGGCAGGCATCAATGCACCTTGGACTTTGGGCGCGGACGTATCCAACCTGTTCGTATACAACGATGGAACGAACACTCTCGATGTCATACCCGAGCGAATCACAATCGGAAACTCCGATATCGTTTGGACAGGACTTGTGGGAATAGATGCAACAACAGGTGACAGGACGATTATCCTCACAGACCTTGCAGAGGGCAGCACAGCAGACGACATCACAACGTCTACCAACATGGTGTATAACAACGAGTCGGGCAACCACAACGCCTTGGCGTATGGCTACACCGCAACTGCCACAAACCGCGAGTGGCACATCTGGGAGGCTTTCTCGGCAGAGCGTGGCACGGGTGCAAACACGGAAGGCGAATATAAGCCCGATTTCATTCTGCATAACAAGGGCACCAATGCTACAACCACGCCGTTGAGCAACGTTCGCTCGATAGGCAAGGTCAACGAAGCTACAAGAGCAGCGGGTGATACCTATACCTTAGTCACTGATGTTTCATCCTTGGCTGCTGGAGATGTTGTAATTATTGCTGCATCAGGTTATAGCTTTGCGATGAGTACTACTCAAAATAGCAATAACAGAGGACAGATTGCCGTAACAAAGAACGGAAACAGCATTGCTTGGGTTGATGGAGTTCAGGAACTTACTCTTGGAGCAGGCACTACATCAGGAACATATTCACTATATACTGGCAGCGGTTATCTATGTGCTGCAAGCAGCAGCAGCAACTACTTAAGGACTGAAACGACGCTGTCCGCTAATTCCTCGTGGACAATTTCAATCAGCTCTGAAGTAGCCTCTATCGTAGCAAACGGTTCTTATACTCGAAAAACAATGCAGTACAACAACACCAGCAGCTTATTTGCGTGTTATTCGTCTGCATCCCAGAAGGGCTTATCAATCTACAAGAAGGACACCTCCACTCCTGAAACTACCTACACCGTTACTTTCGATGCAGGGAGCAACGGAAGCTGCGCTACCACCTCATTGACCGAAGCGACAGCAGGAGCAGGCGTAACGCTGCCCACGGTTACTGCAAACACAAATTATACCTTCAACGGTTGGTATACGGCTGCTACCGATGGAACACTGGCAGGTGCAGCAGGGGCGACTTACAACCCGACCGCTGATGTGACGTTGTACGCACAATATACCTACGTTGCACCGTCATACACGATTACAGCAGCTGCAAGTCCGACTGCAGGCGGCACGGTATCGCTCAGCGGCAACGTAATTACGGCAACCCCGAACACGGGATATGAGTTCGCATCTCCTGCCTACACGGTAACTTCCGGTACGGCGACGGTCGAGCAAAGCGGCAACGAGTTTACCGTTACTGCAAGCTCCGATTGCACAATAACCATTAACTTTGCGGCAAGGACGGCGGCAACGGTGAATTACATCGTAAATGGCTCGACCCACAGCACGATAACCACGCTCTATGTGGGTGATGCTTTGGGAACGACCATTCCCACAACCGACCCCACATATTCGGGCAAGGTGTTCATGGGCTGGACGGCGACCGAGATTACATCGGCGACCAATACCGAACCTACATATGTTGACTCTGCCACGCTCATTCCGTCTGCAAGCTACTCGTTGTATGCCGTATTTGCTACTGCAACCGGCAGCGGTGGTTCGAGCAACAACTACGAGCTTACCTCCTCGTTGACAGCAGGCGATTATGTCATCGGCGCTTTGGTTGGAACGGCAGGAACGGATAACGCTATTGCTGCTATGAATGCTACTGTTACCGGTGGTTGGTTGAAGTATACAAATATGACGCCTGCATCAGGAATAATTACAAATACCGATTCAACCCATGTTTGGACGCTGGCGGCTGATGGAACGGGTTACACGCTCCAAAATAAGAGTACGGGAGAGTATTTGACTTTGGGTGCCGGAACCGGCAGCGGTACTGCCACCGTGGCGAGCACTGCTTCCACCATCTACGCTTCGATTGCAGACTCGTCGCAATCCTCGTTTGAGCTGCATGCGTCCTCGTCGGCTACTGCGTCAAGCGGCAATCAGCTTTGCTGCAACCTTGGAATCGGCTATGGTTATCGTATGTATGCGCAGCGAGCTCATGGAACATCTGATTCAGGAATCTCAACGCAGATTCGTTTCTTCAAGCAGCAGGGTGGCACTACCTACTCGGATTATCAGACGACATTTGCAGCTGTTACCACCTACTCGGTGAGCTACAATGCCGGAAACGGCACGAATGCGCCAACAGATGCCAATACATATGAGCAAGGCGAGACATTCTCAGTTGGCGCAGAACCCACGCCGCCCACAGGCTATACCTTCACGGGCTGGAGCGATGGAACAAACAGCTATGCCGAAGGCGATGAATACACGGTTGGCACTAGCAACGTTACCTTTACTGCTGTTTATGCTCCAAACTCCTATACACTCAGCATAACTGCAGGCGCAGGCGGTACTGTCACTGTCACCATTGGTGAGAATACTGTTGCCAACGGCGGAACGATCTATTACGATCAGGTCTATACCGTGACAGCACAGGCCGACACGCACTATGTGCTTTCGACTCTGACGGTCAATGGTGCAGACTTCACAAGCGGATCCACAGGATCTGTAACCGGCAACGTTACGGTCAATGCAACCTTCACTCAGGATGCGACCTACTCGGTTGTATTCGGAGCACCTGCATCGCAGACCGCACCCACAACGCAAAGCAACCTGTACAGCGGTGACTCTGTGACTCTTTCGAGCATGACAAGTCCCCTTAATGGCTATGCCTTTGCTGGCTGGATTGTAGATAACGACAACGCATATGCCACAGATAACGGCACAGCGCCGACCGTCTACACAACCAGTTACACGGTTGATGCAGCACACGCCGTTTCGGGTACTATCACCCTAAAGGCTGTATACACCATTACAAGCGGCAGCGGCAGCTCCAATGCTTACACACTGGTTGAAGATGCAAGCACACTGGCGGCAGGCGACACATTGCTCATCGTAAACGGAGCCAATGCAGCCGGCGCACCGAATGCAACCGGCAACACCTACTTGCTGAGCGTGGCCGTTCCTGCAGCAGACGCAAACAATGTTATTACTCTTGTTGGCGACGAGGGCGCAGACACATTCACCCTTGGCGGCACAACGGGTAGTTGGTCGCTGACCTCGGTAGGACAGAGCGCAGCACTGGGCTGGTCTTCGAGCAACTCGATCACCTATGCTGCTTCTGGAGACAATGCTTTGTGGACAATCGGCATTGATAGCGGTGTTGCATCGGTTGTGAACAAGGGAGATACTAACCGTAAGCTCCAGTACAATTCGATCAGCCCTCGCTTTGCCTGCTACACAACAGCGCAAGCCGACATTCAGCTATACAAGCAGGGCGCAGGCTCGGTTTACAATACCAACCCACAAGAGGCAACCACCTACACATTGATCTATGACGACAATGTGACCGATGCGTCCGTAACAGGTATGCCCACAGACGTTTCGGGCAACCTTGCAAATGCAGTTGTTTCGCTTTCCGACACAGCACCATCAAGAACGGGTTATAACTTCTTGGGCTGGGGCTTGACGGCAGACGCAACAAGCTATGTTACAAGCGTTACCTTTACTGATGCCGATATCACTGTGTACGCCATCTGGCAGGAGGTCATTACCTACACCGTAACCGCTGAAGTATCGGGAGGCAACGGAACCGTAATGCCTTCGAGCGCAACGGTAGTGGCTGGCAGCTCGGCAGCATTCACCGCAACTCCTGCTGACGGTTATATAGTTGACGCCACAAACACGGTATTGTCGAACACCAACGGTACTGTTTCGGTATCGGGCAACACAATAACGGTGAACAACGTTACAGGCAATTCCGCTTTGACGGTTGTGTTCATGGAGTATGAGCTGGATTACATTCCGTTCTTTAGTATCTTCGTACCAGAATGTACTACAGGTGAAGTATGGAGCGAGACGAACCCGACAGGACATTATCACTTCATGAATTACAGAAGTGATGTAGGAACAACCGAGGGCATTTCGTCCTATCACATCTCGTACGACAACTGGCGCGACAACCGTGTAGTGCCGACTGCATTTATGGACGATGCACAGACCGATGTCTACAATGCAAACCGCTTCCTTCTGATTTACAAGAAGTCCGAAGTACAGCCAGAGGACGACACCACAGTCGTGTTCCCTGTTGCCACAATCGGCGCACAGGCGAGAAACAACCTAACGGGCATTCGCTTTGGAGGATATCTGGACATAGCGGAGATAAACAATGCGGCAGCGCAGGTCTGGGCAACGGATCCGACTGCTACCATCACCGTAACGTTTGGATTCCTCGTATCGCAGATGAAGTACCAAAACAACGGAACGTATGTATACTCGTCCGCAGGACTGATGAAGTACAACGGAACACAGACAAACACGGTTGCATACAGCTTTGATAGCTCCACGGCAAATGTGCTGACACTAAGTGCTTCTGGTTCCAATGCCTACAACCTGACAGGTGGCATAGAGTGGCTGCCCGAATACACACAAGGCGTGAGCGAGCAGACGGAGGATGCAATCTACGATGCAATGGCTGCCGCAGGAGCAGGTGTAATGGATTCCTACCTCGGTTCTGAGGTAGACGGCGTATACGTTCCCGGTGGTATATCCTACGGCATGAGAATTGAAAAGTTCAATGTTGTCAATGGATCAACTGTTATGAACAGCACCGATGCGGGATGGGCAACATTCATTGCACGAGCCCAGCAGTACTATCTATACAGAGCGTACATGCAGATAACGGTCACGCCAACCACGGGAGATCCATACAAGATACAAGCCTTTGATAACGAGGATACGTTCTATGGAATACAGAGAGCCAACAGCGTATGGAGGATTCTCGACTTCACATTCAAGGACAACAACCCGACAGTAGGACTGGATACGTCAACAACGTACACCAAGACAATAGGAGGAATCAGTTACACCTTTGCTTATGACAGCGCATCGAGCTTCTGGAGAGTAATAGGCGGAACGGACTTTGAAGGACAGGGTATTACGGGGCATAACTCGATTGCCATACCGCTTGGACAGTAAAGATAATTCAGGAAAGTGAGGAAAAAAATTATGACCAAATACGTAGTGCCTGAATTCGAATTGATTCGACTCAACACTGAAATTATCACTGACGAGGGCGGCATATCTGCTGTTGATCCGGGATACGGCGGCGGCGGTGGAGGCGGAGGTATTGACTTCCCGTTTGGCGATGAGGAAGAAGAACCCGAACCAGCCTCTTGGACTTGGGGCGAGTAAAGAGCGTACAAGGCAGCTGAGAGCAATTTCAGCTGCCTTATCTGTGCCGCAAACATATGATCTGTTCATTTTAAGGAAAGCTAAAGATTATCAAACATTTTTTGCAGGCAGCTTACAAAATGTGCGTTTTTTGAAACATTGTTCTTGTGTTCAGCAGTCAAACAATATATAATTATTCTAATTGGGATATGAGATTAACGCATTTTGGAGGTATGATATGAAGCTAGGCAGGCGCGCGATTGCAGTTGTGATGACGATTGTGATGACCCTAATTCTGTTCCCGCTGTCAGCAATGGCACAGAACGACAGCACACAAACAGAAAAACTTTCGGACTTGGATGCTTATTTTGATGAGCTGTGGAAGCCCATAGATGCAGTTGAAATGGTATGCAAGACGTTGAAAGCCACTCCGTCAGCAACGGTCGCAAAGGCACTAGCTGCTGCAAAGCTATCTGATAAGATTGATCAGAGCTCATTTGCGGATATAGACGATAACGGCTTTTCATTTAGGAGCATAGATGGTTATGCCTGCGCATACGACTATCGCATTCGTGACAGCATATCAAAGGGCGACAGTACAAAGAGTGAGAACATTGAAGAAACATATTTTAGCACTCGCACTCAAACAGCGTCCAGCCAAAACGTCCTTCTGATTGGACCTTATTACGGCAGCGACAGCAGTTTTACAAACCAGTACAAGAACGAGGCTCAAAGCCTTGCTGAGTACACGGGCGGCACATACACCCTTTTGTCTGGAACAGGTGCCAACGCCACCACCATTTGCAACAACTTTGCAAACAAGGGCATCATAATTTTCGACAGCCACGGATCTTCCTATAACAACACCTCATATCTGTGCCTTGAATCCAGCACAGGCATCTCATCGAGCGCATACGCGGACAATTCGGCAATTAACGGCGGCGACTGGTGGGGGATAGATGGCACTTTCATCAAAAACAACGTTTCCGGAACCATATCTGCATCCATCGTTTGGATGGCGATTTGCGAGGGAATGATGACCGATGGCATGGCAACGCCCCTGCGTTCTGCGGGTGTTGAGGTTGTTTACGGCTATTCGCAATCCGTATCCTTTACGGGAGACTATAAGTATGAGGGCTATTTCTACGATAAGATGATGCAGGGCGCAACCGTAGCCACCGCAGCTGCATACATGAAGTCAAGCTTCAGTAACTACGACTCCTATTCTTCACCAAGAGCATACCCCATATTTGTGTCCGACACGGATGCCTACCCATCAAACCCCGATGCGGTGCAGACGGTCACTTCCGACTGGGTACTTCCAACTTCGCCTGCAGTCACTGAACCTGCAACCATCACCTATCGAGTAAACGGGTCGACTTATTCTACCGCCAGCGGATACATCGGCGGAGCATTCACACTGCCAACGCCAACCACCTCGTTTAGCGGCTATTCCTTTGTTGGTTGGGCTGAAAGCTCCATCGCAACTACAAACACCGCACCCACGCTTTTTACGACAACCTATACCCCAACAGCTGCAAGCACAACTTTGTACGCCGTGTATGCCGTGGCGACAACGGGCAGCGGCTCATCGGACGCCTACGAGCTTACCACCGAACTGACTGACGGAAACTACGTCATTGGTGCATTGGTGGGTTCGGCAGGCACGGACAACGTTATTGCTGCCATCAACAGTACGCTGCTGAGCGGATGGCTCAAGTATTCCAAGCTCACGCCCTCCAATGGCATGATTACAAACACAGATGACGCCTACGTTTGGACATTGGTAACAGGTGACAGCGGCTTTACGCTTCAGAACAAGAGTACAAGTCAGTATTTGACCCTAGCCACAGGTACGGGTTCCGGCACGGCTTCGCTTGCCACTGCGACTTGCACAATCTATTCATCAGCTATTTCGTCTGCAAACGCATTTGAGCTGCATCGGAGCAGCACTGCAACCGTGAGCGTAGGCAATCAGCTTTGCTGCAATTTGGGGACCGGCTACGGATACCGCATGTATGCACAAAGAGCTCATGCAACGTCAACAAGCGGAATATCTACCCAGATTCGCTTCTTTAGGCAGCAGGCAGGGACGACCTACAGCGGTTACACCTCAACCATTACATCATCAACACCGACTGCAACACCAACAGCCACACCGACAGCCACACCCACAGCTACACCAACAGCCACGCCGACTGCAACACCAACAGCCACACCGACAGCCACACCCACAGCTACACCAACGGCAACTCCGACAGCAACCCCCTTGTCGGGAACAACGTCCTATGTGCTGGTCACCGACATAAATGATGTAACAACGGGCAACTATGTTATCGTTGGCGTCAACGGAAGCTACACTCGTGCATTGTCCAACACGGTCACAAGCAGCAGAATCAACGGCGAGGCGGTCACTATTTCGGGCAATACTGTTGTGAACCCGACCGCAAGCATGATTTGGACGTTCACCGAGCAGTCCACGGCGAATCGCTTCTCGCTATACAACGCATCTGCAGGCAAGTATGCCAACATCACGGCGAATGCAACCTCGTGCTTGTCGCTGACAAGTTTGCCCAGCTACTATTTTGACCTTTCAAGTGCAAGCGCAAAGGCAGCAAATGCCATGTATCTCAAGAGTACCGCAACGGGCGCACGAAACCTGTCAATCTATATGACGGATTTTCGAGCCTACACGAACACCAGCTACAAGCCCTTGTATCTGTACAAGGAAGTAGCGGACGGAGGTTCTGCACCTACATCAACGCCTGCGGCAGCACCAACTGCAACACCAACCGCAACGCCTACGGCAACACCGACAGCAACACCGACAGCAACACCTACGGCTGTTCCGACAGCAACACCTGTGGAAGGAACAAAGTCCTATGTGCTGGTCACCGACATAAATGATGTAACAACGGGCAACTATGTTATCGTTGGCGTCAACGGAAGCTACACTCGTGCATTGTCCAACACGGTCACAAGCAGCAGAATCAACGGCGAGGCGGTCACTATATCGGGCAATACTGTTGTGAACCCGACCGCAAGCATGCTTTGGACGCTCACCGAGCAGTCCACGGCGGATCGCTTCTCGCTATACAACGCATCTGCAGGCAAGTATGCCAACATCACGGCGAATGCAACCTCATGCTTGTCGCTGACAAGTTCGCCCAGCTACTATTTTGACCTTTCAAGTGCAAGCGCAAAGGCAGCAAATGCCGTGTATCTCAAGAGTACCGCAACGGGCGCACGGAACCTGTCAATCTATATGACGGATTTTCGAGCCTACACGAACACCAGTTACAAGCCCCTGTATCTGTACAAGGAGGTAGTAGCCGGCGGTTCAACGTCGACTGCAACCCCCACAGCTACACCAACCGCCACGCCGACTGCAACACCAACCGCAACGCCGACTGCAACGCCGACTGCCACGCCGACCGCAACGCCGACTGCAACCCCCACAGCTACGCCTTCGGGAAGTGTGACGACCTACTATTCGGGTACATACTATGATTCAATAGGTACATTTGAGCAGATGCTGAGCATGTCCCCATCATCGCTCGAAAGCGCATTGACCAGCAAGGTGTCGACAATGACAACAGCATCGGTTGGCTACACCGGACTGAAAACGACTCTGCCTTACTCGGACACCGATTCGTCACATTCGGGCAAGATGCGTCTGTTCTACTCGCAGGAGTGGATTACTCAGACCACATCCCTAACATCAAGCGGCTGGAGTGGCTGGAACCGAGAGCATTGCTGGCCCGACTCCTTGGGCGGCAGCGTTTGCGAGGGCGACATCAATGTCATGCGCCCTACATATCCGCAGGCAAACAGCTATCGCAGCAATTATGCCTACGGTGAGTTTGCAAGTGGGCAGACTTTCAGCACCTCGACCTCTCCTGCCGGCACTAACTGCGGCTACTATTCAGGCTCGCTCAACAAGTTTGAGCCCAACGACAATGTTAAGGGCGATGTAGCTCGTATCGTGTTCTATGTGCTGATAAATTCCAAGTATGATTCTTTGACCTTTGGGGACATTCACGCCTGCTCGTCAGATGCAGCCGCATACACGATGTTCCTTGCATGGAATGAGTCCGATGCTCCCGATTCGGTCGAAATCAATCGCAACAACTACGCACAACAGACGCACGGAAACCGCAATCCGTTCATCGACTGTCCTGCACTTGCCGATGTAATCTGGGGTTAAGACGACAAGCAACACAATACCGTACACAAAACAAGAGCCGCAGATAATATCTGCGGCTCCTAATAATTTGCTGTTCGTTACGGTTTGTCAGGGACGGTGCCGCTGCACTTGATCCAAGGAGAAGTCTCGCCCTTTGGTATAGCGCACAGGAAACCGGTTTTGCCAGACGCTGCTACTTCAACGTAGTAGAAGGTATTGCCGTCCGTGTCCTTGACCTTATAATAGACAAACACGATGTCACCCTTGCTTACATTGCCGTCCTTGTTAGAATCGACAAGCTCGGCAGTCTTTCTAAGTACCATGCTCGACACGTTGACAGTGCCCTTGATTGCGCCATCGGGGACGGTTGCTTCAGGGGTAGTAGTACCCGACAGAGCTTTATCCAAAGACACCAAATCCTTACGAATGTAACCATACTTGTTGATGGCATTGACCCTGAGGAAATACCAACCGTTTACCTCGGTGTACACCGTAACGGTAGAACCATTCTTTAGCGAGGAGGCTACAATGGAGTGACTGGTGCTTGGACCTTGACGCATGTTGACATCGTCCTTTGCAATCTTTCCGCTGACGGCATTCTCCTTCATAACGGAGGTCGGTTCGGTCAACACGTTTGGATCGGGAGTTTGCGTCCCTGCAGGAGAGGAGGACGATTGAGCGTTGTTGCTAGGTGCAGGAGTGTCCGTAACACTGGGTTGGTTCGAAGTATCAGCACTGGGCGAAACAGACGGATTGGCAGATGTGGGAAGGTTGGATGGACTGGTAGATGGAGCTATCGAGGGTGATGCGCTAGTGACGACATCCGAGCCGGCATCTCCGCTGCAGCTACCGCAGCTCACAGCGCAAATAATCACAATGATTGCTATGAGCAATACTGCAGTTGCGGCAAGCACGAGATAGCCCTGAGGTGTAATCTTCAATTTCTTTCTATTTGGCATAATATTCCCTTCCTTTTCCTAGAATGTATAATGAATGATACTTATTTACTTATTCATTATAACGCATTTTTCCCGCGTTGGATAGCCCCATTTCCCCCAATTTTGCTAATTATTTGCGGATTTTCTGTGATAATCATGCGGAAAATAATATATTTATAAAAATACAAAAGGTGTGGAAAATTCACGAACAATGTGCTACAATGTCAAGAGTGGGTAATTTTACGAAATTCTCAAGGAGGTCATCCATGTCGGACAAAATTACGAATATCCCATTTTCAGGTACGCCGGAGCAGGAAGCACAGCTCACGGCAGTAATCAATGAGCACAAGAATCAAGAAGGCGCGCTCATGCCAATCATGCAAAAGGCGCAGGATATCTACGGCTATCTGCCCATTGAAGTGCAGACCATGATAGCCAAGGGTCTCAACTGCCCGTTGGAGCAGGTCTATGGCGTATCAACCTTCTATTCTCAGTTTAATCTTGAGCCCAAGGGCGAGCATCTCATCAGAGTATGTCTTGGCACAGCATGCTATGTTAGAGGCTCACAGGACATTCTCACCGAGCTTGAGCGTCAACTCAAGATCGAAGCAGGACACACCACCCCCGATGCTAAGTTCACACTTGAAGCAACCCGTTGCTTGGGCTGCTGCGGATTAGCACCTGTCATAATGATTGATGACGATGTTTATGGCAGACTCACTCCGCAGGGTATCAAGGAAATACTGGATAAGTACCGCAACTGATGAGGGCAGCATGAAAGTATCCGAAATTGCCAAGATCATTAACGGCAAGGTGCTTGCAGGCGAAGGACTTTTGGATAAAGAGATTACCACCGCCTGTGGCAGCGATATGATGAGCGACGTTTTGGCGTTTGCCATGGATCAGGGCGCATTGCTTACTGGACTTGTAAATCCGCAGGTCGTTCGCACTGCGCTGATGATGGACATGTGCTGCGTGATCTTTGTGCGTGGCAAGATGCCCACCCGTGAGATCTTGCAGCTTGCCGAGGATAGTAAGATTGCCGTTTTAGTCACGGACGTAGGAATGTTCGAAACGTGCGGCAAGCTCTACATGGCGGGTCTGGGAAAGTTGCCATGAGCTCAGAATCGCTTTGCTTTCACTTTGACGTGGACGGCAACAACTTCATCTCGGCAGGTGAAGCGTCCGTGCAGGTCAAAAAGCTGCTCAGACAGATGGGTTTTGCACCCGATCTGATTCGCCGCGTGTCCATAGCGATGTATGAAGGTGAGATCAACATGGTCATTCACGCACATGGCGGAGTAGCAGATGTTTGCGTCGATCAAGATGTCATTTCGGTGACGCTCAAAGACGAAGGTAAGGGCATAGCAGATATTGAGCTTGCAATGCAGGAAGGCTATTCGACTGCACCCGACAACATTCGCGCTCTAGGTTTTGGCGCAGGCATGGGTCTGCCGAACATGAAACGATATGCCGACAGAATGGACGTTGAGTCAGAGGTTGGCAAGGGTACAAAGATAGTCCTTGAATTTATAGTAGCCGAAGGTTGAGATTTGATGGAATATACACACTCAGTATCCTTGGATAGAGAAAAGTGCAAAGGCTGTACCAACTGCCTAAAGAGATGTCCTACGCAGGCAATTCGCATTCGTGACGGACATGCTGTTATCAACTCTAAGCACTGTATTGACTGTGGTGAGTGTATTCGCGTCTGCCCATACAAGGCAAAGACCGCCATCTATGACAAGTGGGAGGATTTAGACACCTCAAAGTATCTAATCGCCCTGCCAGCACCGTCCTTCTTTGGTCAGTTCTCGCAGCTGTATGATGGGGACTATCTGATGACTGCCCTTATAAATGCTGGTTTTAGCGACGTATTTGAGGTAGCAAAGGCTGCGGAGGTCGTCACGGAGTACACACGCAGATACATGAAGCGTGCCGACATTCCTCGCCCTGTAATCAGCTCTGCCTGTCCCGTAATAGTGCGTCTCATTTCGCTTCGCTTTCCATTCCTGTGCGACAATGTTATGACCATGATGCCGCCCATAGAGATGGCAGGAAAGATGGCAAGGCAGAGAGCAAAGGAGCAGCATCCCCAGCTTAGTGACGATGATATTAAGACGGTTTTCATCTCGCCCTGTCCTGCCAAGGTCAGTTGGGTTAAGAACTCGGTTGAGGGCGAAACAAGCCCCGTGGACTATGTTTTATCAATGTCCGATGTCTATTTTAGGGTGCTTGACCCACTCAAGGAGGTAGCCTCGCCGACCGTTTCGAGCGAAACAGGCATGATTGGAATGAGCTGGGCATCTACCGGCGGCGAGAGTACCGCACTGATGAACGATCGCTATCTTGCGGCGGACGGCATAGAGAATGTCATTCGAGTTCTTGACGATATCGAGACTGGTCATTTTCCGAATTTGGAATACGTTGAGCTGAACGCATGCAACGGCGGCTGTGTGGGAGGAGTTCTGACAGTCGAGAACCCATATATCGCAAGGGTACGATTGCAGACCTTGAGAAGATACCTGCCAGTGTCCAGAAATCGTCTGCCGGTAACGGCGGCGCAAAAAGCGGACGAGGTACCCGATGAGCTGTTCACCGTCAAGCCTTTGCAGTATCGTAACACGCAGATGCTGGACGAGGACAGAAAAGAATCCATTCGTAAGATGCGCAAGATTGAGGAGATATTGGAAGGTCTGCCCACCTTGGATTGCGGTTCGTGCGGAGCACCGAGCTGTCGAGCCTTTGCAGAGGACATAGTGATGGGCGATGCAGATGAGACTCAATGCATAGTAAGAATGCGTGAGAAGCTCCAATCGTTGCTTGAACAGCAGATGGAGGGGAACAAATGACCGTATCAGGGCTATGCGAAATGATTGGCTTGAAACCTATTCTCTTGCCGCAAGGCGATAGGGAGGTTACGGGCGGATATTGTGGCGATTTGTTGAGCTGGGTGATGCCAAGAGCGCAGTCGGGTGACGCTTGGATCACAATCATGTCCAACGTGAATGTGGCGGCGGTTGCTCAACTGACAGATGTTGCCTGTGTGGTTTTTTCGGAGGGCGTGAACCCCGATGAGGAAACGTTGCAAAAGGCGAAGCAGCACGGCATCAATCTATTAAATTGCGATAAGGACAGCTTTACGCTTTGCGCCCTTATTGCAAAGGCAATAGAATGAGACGCATTGCCTACGATATTCATGTGCATTCGTGTCTGTCTCCCTGTGGGGACAACGATATGACGCCCTGCAATATTGCTGGAATGGCGCATTTGAACGGACTTGAGCTGGTTGCACTGACAGATCATAATACAACTGGCAACTGTCCTGCATTCGAAAAGGCTTGTGCGGAGTATGGGATTGAGACATTGTGCGGAATGGAGCTGACAACTGCGGAGGAAATTCACCTGATGTGCATTTTTGCGGACGCAAAGCAGGCGGCAAGGTTTGAAGAAGCGGTGCTGCCATATCGTATGAAGGTCAAAAACCGCAAGGAGATATTTGGCGAACAGCTAATATTGAACGAACGGGACGAGGTGATAGGGGAGGAGCCGTACCTATTGCCAATAGCAACTGGGCTCGGTCTTGAGGACGCAGCTTCACTTGTGTGGGAGCATGGCGGAGTCGCCTATCCTGCGCATATCGAACGTGAGTCCAACGGTATTTTGTCGGTGCTGGGAGCATTGCCGCAAAAGCCTGCATTTGAGACGGTTGAGTGCGTGAACACGGCAGAATTTGCACAGCTAAACAAGCGCAAGGTGGTTTCTAGCGATGCACACAGGCTATGGGAGCTGAAGGACAGCTCAAACACAGTCCTCATTGGGGATGAGGGAACTATCAAAGAAGCGATGATGGCTTATTTGGGAGGACTATGAAGGAATTATCGCTGAACATTTTGGACATTGCACAGAACTCCATCAAGGCGGAAGCCAGTCTTGTGGAGATATATATAGATGAAGCGAACGCTTGGCTGACGTTGATTATCAAGGATAACGGATACGGCATGAGCGAGGCGTTTCTAAGGGAGGTCTGTGACCCCTTTTCAACCACCAGAACGACCCGCAAGGTTGGGCTGGGAATCCCGTTATTGAAGCTCGCGGCGGAGCAAACGGGCGGAACGCTCAGTATCACCTCGGTTACCGCAGAGGCGGACAAGGAGCATTGTGGAACGACAGTTAGGGCGACTTTCTTTGAGGGGCATCTGGATTTTACGCCGCTTGGCGACGTAGTATCTACTGTGGTCATGCTGCTTTTGGGCAGTCCTGACGTGGACTTTGTGTTTAGGCACACGACCGATAAGGGAGTTGTTGAGCTGGACACACGACAGATGAGGGAGATACTTGGCGATGAGGTGCCGCTAAATGATCCGTCTGTACTGGAATGGGCAAAAGAGTCCTTAATGGACCAATATAATAGCACAAGATGATGAAAGGATGAATGGGTATGAAATCATTGAAAGAACTACAAGAGATCCGTGACAGGATGAAGAACAAGGTCTCGTTGCGTGAGGGCACAAACGAGATTCGCATCGTTGTCGGAATGGCAACCTGCGGAATAGCTGCAGGCGCACGTCCGGTACTCAACGCTTTTGTTGAGCAGGTGAATGAACTGGGGCTGTCGGATACGGTAACGGTAACACAGACAGGCTGCATCGGTATGTGCCGCAATGAGCCTATTGTCGAGGTTTTTCAGGGCGACAAAGAGCGCGTGACCTACGTCAAAATGACCGCCCAGAAAGCGGAGCGCGTTGTAAGAGAGCATATCAAAGGCGGGAAGCCCGTCGTAGAATATACCATCGGTGCGATGGAAAATTAACGGAGGTAGAGCATGATTCGCACGCAAGTATTGATTTGTGGCGGTACGGGATGTACTTCATCGGGTAGCGTCGCCATCGGAGAAGCCCTGGAGGAGCAGATAGTCCTCAAGGGTCTGCAAGAGGAAGTAAAGGTCGTTCACACTGGTTGCTTTGGCCTTTGCGCACTGGGTCCCGTCATGATCGTTTATCCTGAGGGTACTTTTTACAGCATGGTCAAGGTGGAGGATGTTCCCGAGATAGTCGAAGAACATCTGCTAAAGGGTAGAGTTGTCGACCGCCTTGTTTACAAGGAGCATGAGGGACAGGAGCTGCACGAGGTGCCATCGCTGGGCGAAACGGGATTCTACAAGACCCAAAAGCGTGTTGCGCTTCGCAACTGCGGACTTATCAATCCCGAACAGATCGATGAGTACATCGCAATGGACGGCTATGAGGCTCTGGGCAAGGTGCTGACCACCATGACCCCCGAGGACGTCATTCAGGTGATGAAGGATTCGGGACTTCGTGGCAGAGGCGGCGGCGGATTCCCCACGGGCATGAAGTGGGATTTTGCAGCAAGGAACAAGGTTCCTCAAAAGTATGTCGTATGTAACGCCGATGAGGGCGACCCGGGCGCATTCATGGACAGAAGCGTTCTGGAGGGCGACCCCCACGCAGTATTGGAAGCTATGGCGATTGCAGGCTATGCCATCGGCGCAAACAAGGGTTATATCTACGTTCGTGCAGAATACCCCATTGCTGTTAAGCGTTTGAACATTGCCATCAATCAGGCAAGAGAGTATGGCTTGCTTGGCAAGAATATCTTTGATACAGGCTTTGATTTCGATATTGAGACTCGTCTTGGCGCAGGCGCATTTGTCTGTGGCGAGGAGACCGCGCTGCTGACCTCCATCGAGGGCAACCGTGGTGAGCCCAAGGCAAAGCCCCCGTTCCCTGCCAACAAGGGTCTGTTCGGCGAACCCACCATCATCAATAACGTTGAGACGCTGGCAAACATTCCGCAGATTATCCTAAAGGGTGCCGAATGGTTCTCCTCCATGGGTACTGAGCGCAGCAAGGGTACAAAGGTATTCGCACTGGGCGGCAAGATTGTCAACACAGGCTTGGTCGAGATTCCTCTTGGCACAACGCTGCGTGAGATAATCTATGACATCGGCGGCGGCATTCCCGGCGGCAAGGAATTTAAGGCAGTTCAGACCGGCGGACCTTCGGGCGGCTGCATTCCTGCTTGCCATCTTGACACGCCTATCGACTATGACAACCTCATCGCCATCGGTTCCATGATGGGCTCCGGCGGCATGATAGTTACCGATGAGACCACCTGCATGGTCGACTTTGCAAGGTTCTTCCTCGATTTCACCGTTGATGAGAGCTGCGGCAAATGTACCCCCTGCAGAATCGGAACAAGAAGACTGCTGGAAATGCTGGACAAGATTACATCGGGTCAGGCAACGCTTGAAGACCTCGACAAGATGGAGGAGCTTTGCTACTACATCAAGGCGAATGCGCTGTGCGCACTAGGTCAGACTGCGCCCAATCCCGTGCTTTCAACCTTGCGCTATTTCCGCAATGAGTATGAGGCACACGTTGTTGAGAAGCGTTGTCCCGCAGGCGTCTGCAAGAAGTTGCTGCAGTATAAGATCATCGAGGATAAGTGCAAGGGCTGCACGCTTTGCGCACGCAAGTGCCCCGTTAACGCCATTTCGGGCACAGTCAAGCAACCTCATGTGATCGACCAGACAAAGTGCATTAAGTGCGGAGCCTGCATGGAGAACTGCAAGTTCGGCGCCATCGAGAAGAAGTAAGGAGGTCAGCATGGATAATATCAAAATGAAAGTCAACGGAATCGAAGTTGAAGTACCTGCAAACTATACCGTCCTTCAGGCGGCCGAGAAGGCAGGCGTTCGCATTCCGACACTGTGTTACTTAAAGGACGTCAACGCAATCGGCGCATGCCGTATGTGCGTTGTTGAGGTCAAGGGCGCAAGGAGCAATCCTGCTGCCTGCATTCAGGCGGTTGCCGAGGGCATGGAGGTTCAGACCAACACACCCAAGCTCCGTGAATCGAGAAAAATGACCTTGGAGCTGATTCTGTCCAATCACCGCATGGAGTGCTTGGGCTGCACCAGAAGCACCAACTGCGAATTGCAGGCGTTGGCACAGGAGTATGGCGCAGAACCGCAGAAGTTTGCGCCCAAAGAGCCGATGAAACCCGACATTGATGATTCGGCGATTCATCTCATTCGTGATAACTCCAAGTGCATACTTTGCCGCAGATGTATTGCTGTTTGCAAGGCGAACCAGCATGTTGCCGTTATCGGCGCAAACGAGCGTGGCTTCAAGACCCATATCTCAAGCCCGTTTGATATGCCGCTTTCAAAGACCTCCTGCGTAAACTGCGGACAGTGCATTGCAGTTTGTCCCACAGGTGCGCTTCAAGAGCGTGATGACACAGAGAAGGTCTGGAAGGCTTTGGAAGATCCCACTAAGCACGTTGTCGTTGGACCTGCTCCTTCGGTGCGAGCACAGCTTGGCGAATGCTTTGGCATGAAGATTGGCACCAACGTTGAGGGAAAGATGATTGCAGCTCTTAGGAGACTGGGATTTGACAAGGTATTCGATGTTGATACTGCTGCCGACCTTACCATCATTGAAGAAGGCACCGAGCTGCTGGAGAGAATCAAAAACGGCGGCAAGCTGCCCATGATAACCTCCTGCTCACCCGGCTGGATTAAGTTCTGCGAGCTGTACTATCCCGAGTTCATTCCCAACCTGTCGAGCTGCAAGTCTCCCCAGCAGATGTACGGTGCGATGATAAAGACATACTATGCTGAGAAGATGGGCATTGACCCCAAGGACATCGTTGTTGTATCCATCATGCCCTGCACGGCAAAGAAGTTCGAGGTGAAGCGTCCCGAGATGAATGCTGCCGGCGTACCCGATGTTGACGTTTCGTTGACCACAAGGGAGCTTGCTTCCATGATAAAGAGAGCAGGCATCGTCTTTGAAGAACTGCCCGATGAGCTTTGCGATCCAGCGTTTGGCGTAGCCTCTGGAGCAGGTCACATCTTCGGCGCAACGGGCGGCGTTATGGAAGCTGCTCTGCGTACCGTCTATGAGATAGTGACCGGCAAGACCCTTGACAAGCCCGAGTTCACCGCAGTCCGTGGTGTTGAGGGCATCAAGGAAGCCGAGTATGACCTAAATGGCACGGTTGTGCGTGTTGCAGTCACCTCTGGTCTTGAGAACGCATCAAAGCTGCTGGATATGATTAAGCGTGGCGAGAAGGAATACCACTTCATCGAAGTGATGGCGTGCCCCGGCGGTTGCGTAAACGGCGGCGGTCAGCCCATTCAACCGGGCTATGTGCGCAACTTCACCGATCTTAGAGCAGAGAGAGCGAAGGCTCTGTATTCCGAGGATGAATCCATGGTTCTGCGCAAGAGCCACGAGAACCCCGTCATCAAGGAGCTGTACGAGTATCTTGGCGAAGCAGGCGGCGAGAAAGCCCACCATATCCTGCACACCCATTACACCGAGCGCAGCATCTACTAAGTAGGGGCGAACTGTGTTCGCCAGTCTGAACTCACACCCACACCTACGGGTTCTTTGACAGTCTGAGGAAAGCTTCCAAATGGGAGCTTTCCTTTGTGTTTTGGCAAATTACCTTTACTTGTCCTTTTGCTTTACCCTAATGAGCAGCAGCAATGTACCGATAACACACAGGGCAATGCTGATCCATTGGGAAGTAGATAGTCCAAAGAATATGCCTCGAATATCATCAAAGCGGAAAAATTCCAGAATAAATCGAAATACTGCGTAGCAAATGAGATATAGAGGCAGAACCATTCGGCGTGTTTTCTGCTTGCTGGTGAGTATTGCAAGCAAAATGAACAGGCAGAGATTCAGCAATGATTCAAGTAATTGCACTGGAAATAAAGGTATGCCAATGGGGGCATCACTCAACGGGATACTATAACAGACGCCAAAGACAGAGTCTGTTACGCATCCATAGCAGCAGCCTGCACAAAAACAGCCAATGCGACCAAAGGCATGTATCAGTGGAACGGAGCTCACAAAAATACTTTCATAGGTTTTCAAAGAAATATGAAAAATCTTCGAAAATATCAGCACCGAGGCAACTCCAAAGACAAACCCACCGTAAAACACCATGCCAGAATTGACTATGAAGGTAAATTGTCCCGATTTAATAAACGACCACAGCTCTTGAAGATTGAAAGCCGTGAGAATGTACAGCAGCTTAGCACCAACAAAGCCGAATCCTAAAGCAATAGCTCCCAAGATAAACACGTCGTCAAAGAGAAAAGAAACACTCTTTTTTAGAAGAACAAGATACAGCGCACAGACACAAAACCCCGTAAAAACAGATAGCCCATACATGGGAATATCTAAGCCCAACAAATGAAGATAAGGAAACATTTCTAACAAAAAAAGAGCTGTCGGATATCCCAACAGCTCAGGCAAATATGTTTATGGAATATTACTGATCAAGTCGTTGAGTTCGTTTATGTTTGAACTCACTGCCGACACAAAGACCGCACAAGCGAGCCACACAACCAAGTTGATTGCAGCAGCAATTATTGAGCAAACCATGCCAGCGGTAGCCATGCCAACGTTCTCGCCTTTTTTGCGTGCAAGTGCGCCAAGAACTATACCAACGATAGCCAAGATAATTCCAACGTAACCCACATATGGGATGAAAAGGAACACCAACGAAATAATTCCTAGTACCAAAGATGCAATAGCCATAAAGTCCTCCCTAAAAAATATTATCTATTTACCTAAAAATATTTTATGACATAATTCGCCTTTTGTCAAGAGAGAAATGTTCAGAATTTCTTTCAGTCACACACATAACAAGAAAGCATAAGATGAGTTGTTCCAACAATGTTACAGATTATGTAGTTTAAATATGATAATTGCGTGACAGCATTTTCATAAGGTAATAATAAAGAAAAAAGGATTTTCGAAAAAAATGGTGAATATAAGTATCTGTACCGATTTTTGGGGAGGTTGCTATGCAGGACGGAGAAATTCGCATTATGCGCGAGAAGCTTGAACAGGCCACCTTGTCCGAACGTGCCATGCTTGTTGTAAATAGCCGTGGCAGGGCAGAGCCATTGCCGCTGTGTCCTTTGCGAACCGAGTATATTCGTGATCGGGACAGGATATTACATTGCAAGTCCTTTCGCAGACTCAAGCATAAAACTCAGGTTTTTCTTGCGCCGCAGGGCGACCATTATCGAACCCGACTTACGCATACGTTGGAAGTTGCTCAAATAGCACGCACCATAGCTCGCTCGCTCAGGCTCAACGAGGATTTAACCGAGGCGATTGCTTTGGGACATGATTTGGGACACACGCCCTTTGGTCACGCAGGTGAGAGCGTGCTTGACAGGCTCGTTCCAACCAGATTTGAGCACAACAAACAGAGCCTCCGTGTGGTGGACAAGCTGGAGTATGATGGCAAGGGACTAAACCTTACCTTTGAGGTTCGTGATGGGATTGTAAACCACAAAAAGGACGGAACCGCCGCAACAAACGAGGGTCGAGTTGTGTCGCTTTCCGACAGAATTGCCTATATCAATCACGATATTGACGATGCTATAAGGGCAGGGGTATTGAAGGAAAGCGATTTGCCAAAGTCCTGCACTGACGCATTTGGCAACAGTCACGGACGCAGGATTAACACAATGATTATCAGCGTTGTGGAGTGGTCGCTATGCCATGATGAGATAGGCTTTGCACCCGAGCTTCGTGAGGAGTTTGATAATTTTCGCACGTTCATGTTTGAAAACGTGTACCATAACCCCATAGCCAAGAGCGAAGAAAAGAAAGCTATGCGTGTTGTGGAGGAATTGTTCCAATACTATATGAACAACGTTGATGCTATGCCATGGGAGTTTAAGCAGTTCGTTGATGAGGACGGCAAGGAGCGTGTCGTTGCAGATTTCATTGCCTGCATGACCGACAACTATGCCATAACAGATTACAAGAGATTGTTTGTCCCAATCAGTTGGGGCTAAGGAGGATAATTGGCTTTTCCAAGTTCATGGGTGGACGAGCTTCTTGCCAAAAACGAGATAGTGTCCGTAATATCATCCTATATAGAACTCAAACCCAAGGGCAGAAAGCTCTGGGGCTTGTGTCCGTTGCACGGCGAAAAGACAGCATCGTTCTCCGTCTCACCCGACAAGCAGATGTTCTACTGCTTTGGCTGCCACGCCGGAGGGACTGTCATTCAGTTTGTCATGGATATGGAACGCCTGCCATATATCGAAGCGGTGCAATTCCTTGCCGCAAGAGTTGGAATGGAGATGCCGCATGAGGTCAACGACAGGGCGCTTCAGGAGCAACGGGCATACCGTGACAGGCTTTATGAGGCGACACAGGCGGCTGCAAGATATTATTGCGAGCAGTTTTTGACCGACAACGGAAAAGCGGCTCGTGAGTATGCCGCAAAGCGTGGGTTATCAAAGGAGATAGTGGTGCGATTTGGAATAGGGGCGGCACCCGATGGGTGGGATGCGCTTCTAAACCACATGACCAAGCTCGGGTATTCGCAAAAAGAGATGATTGACGCAGGCTTGCTCGTGCAAAACATAGACAGAAACAGCGTCTATGACGCATACCGCAACCGAATAATCTTTCCGATAATAGGCACAAACGGGCGTGTGCTGGGCTTTGGAGCCCGTGTGCTGGACGACAGCAAGCCAAAGTACATAAATACAGGCGACACCCCCATTTATAACAAGCGCAACAATCTATATGGACTGTATCAGCTCAAGAATGCAAAATTGGCAGACCTGATAATGGTCGAGGGATACATGGATGTCATCGGTCTGTATAAGGCAGGCGTGGAGAATGCCGTTGCAAGCCTTGGCACAGCTCTGACCCAGCAGCAGGCTCGCCTGCTCAAACGCTATGTTGAGGTTGTTTATATCGCCTATGACGGCGATGCTGCCGGACAAAATGCGACCATTCGTGGAATGGACATACTTTCGGGCGAGGGGCTTACCGTGCGGATAATTTCATTCCCCGACAATCTTGATCCCGATGAATACGTTCAGATTTATGGCAAAGAGGGCTTTGACAGGCTCAAACAGAATGCCCTGTCGCTCAACGAGTTCAAGATAGAATCCATGGCAACAGGTTTGGATTTGGGCAATGAGAATGAACGTGAGAAATATGCGAAGCTGGCGTGCGCATATATTGGAAAGCTGCAACCTGTCGAGCAGGAGCGATATTACAAGCTGCTTGCAAAAAAGACGGGGTACGATATTGAATCTTTGAAGATGCAGGGCAGAACGGGTATCGGAACCCGAATAAAGGATATTCCGCTTACCAGAGGGGGAATACGCAAGCGAGCCGACATTGAGGATAACGAGCGCAGCATACTTGAGCGTTCGCTCATCTCGGCTGCAGTGCAGAATTTAGAGGCATTCAAGCTGCTTATATCGCAAAACGGAGAGGCATATATCAAGAGCATTGAGTATTTGCGGCTTTTAGATGCTATGAGGGCGAAGGACTTTACACTTGCAGGGTATGTGAGCGCACTGGAGCAGGACGAGGCTGAACACATATCGGCGGTTCTCAGGGAGGAAGGGGTCTTGGATAATCCTCAAAAGACAATCAACGATGGCATTGCAAGATTGCAGAAGTTGGACAGAGATGAGGAACTGGCGGACTTGCAGCAAAAACTCAAGCAGCCCGATATTACAACGGAAGAAAAAGCGGAAACGCTTCAAAGAATTACGGCATTGATTCGAGCTAATAAATAAGGAGAAGGATTATGACAGCAAAAGAGTATCGCACAAAAGTAACAGAGCTTTTGGAATCGGGAAAAACGAAAGGCATGTTGACCTACAAGGAGATTATGGATACCTTGTCGGAGCTGGAACTCGATCAGGAGCAGGTCGAAAAGATCTATGACGACATCGAGGAGATGAATATCGACGTTGTTGAGGAGGTTGAGGTTCCCGAGGATATCAACGAGGAAATTGCGCAGATTGAGACTATTCTGCAGACGACCGAGAGCATCAATATTGACGATCCTGTCAGAATGTACCTAAAGGAGATAGGAAAGGTTTCGCTGCTGACCGCACAGGAGGAGATAGACATTGCAACTCGCATGGCAGAGGGCGACCCGGAGGCAAAGCATCAGCTGGCAGAGGCGAATTTACGCTTGGTCGTATCCATTGCAAAACGCTATGTCGGCAGGGGAATGTTGTTTTTGGATTTAATACAGGAAGGCAATCTGGGACTAATAAAGGCGGTCGATAAATTTGACTATCATAAGGGCTACAAGTTTTCCACCTATGCAACATGGTGGATTAGACAGGCTATCACCCGTGCTATAGCGGATCAGGCAAGAACCATTCGCATACCCGTTCACATGGTCGAAACGATTAACAAGCTAATCAGGGTCAACCGCCAGCTGGTTCAGGAATATGGCAGAGATCCACGCCCCGACGAGATAGCAAAGGAGATGGGCATATCCGAGGATAAAGTCCGAGAGATAATCAAGATTGCACAGGAGCCGGTATCGCTGGAAACACCCATTGGTGAGGAGGACGACAGTCATTTGGGCGACTTTATTCCCGATGATGATGCACCTGCACCTGCAGAGGCGGTTGCGGTCACGCTGCTAAAGGAACAGCTTATGGACGTTCTAAACTCGCTGACGTCTCGTGAAGCTAAGGTTCTGCGCCTGCGCTACGGTCTTGACGATGGCAAGGCACGCACGCTCGAGGAGGTTGGACGTGAGTTCAATGTTACCCGTGAGCGTATTCGCCAGATAGAAGCCAAGGCATTGCGCAAGCTGCGCCACCCATCAAGAAGCAAGCGTCTGAAGGATTTTCTGGAATAAAGAGAGCAATTCATACGAATACCAACAAAACAACTTGTTATTAAGGGTTCGAACCTTTTTTGACAAACTAAAAGGCTCGGTGCAATCATTGCGCTGAGCCTTTCTGTATCCGAATATCTAAGTGAACCGCTGTACGGTTACGCTTTGCCGTTGCTTCCCAGAACATCGACAATTTTGCGGGCGACCATAGCTTTGATGGCTTCTCGCGCAGGCTTTAGGTACTGGCGAGGATCGAAGTGGGAGGGGTTCTCTGCCATGTACTTACGAATGGATGCAGTCATTGCAAGACGCAGGTCGGAGTCAATGTTAATCTTGCACACAGCCATCTTCGCTGCCTGACGCAGCATATCCTCAGGAATACCGATGGCATCGGGCATCTGACCGCCATACTGGTTAATCTGCTGCACAAATTCGGGAATTACGCTTGAAGCTCCGTGCAGCACGATGGGGAAGTTCGGCAGACGCTTTTCGACTTCTTCAAGAATGTCGAATCGGAGCTGCGGCTTTGTGCCGGGCTTGAACTTGTACGCGCCGTGACTTGTGCCAATAGCGATTGCAAGCGAGTCAACGCCTGTGCGCTTTACAAAGTCCTCAACCTGATTAGGTTCCGTATAGGATGCGTCCGCAGCCGAGACCTTTACATCGTCCTCAATACCCTCAAGACGACCAAGCTCACCCTCAACGACCACGCCGTGATCATGTGCGTATTCCACAACCTGCTTTGTCAGCTTTACGTTGTCCTCATAGGTGTGGTGCGAGCCATCTATCATTACGGAGGAAAAACCGCCGTCAATGCAGCTCTTGCACAGTTCAAAGGTGTCGCCATGGTCGAGATGGACGCAGATGGGAAGACCTGTTTCAATGACGGCAGCCTCGATGAGCTTCATCAGATAGGTGTGGTTAGCATACTTTCTTGCGCCTGCTGATACCTGCAGGATAAGCGGAGAACTCAGCTCCTTTGCAGCCTCGGTGATGCCCTGAATGATTTCCATGTTGTTGACGTTGAATGCGCCGATGGCGTAGCCACCCTTGTACGCTTTTTCAAACATATCTTTGCTTGTAACGATTGCCATGAATATATCTCCTTAGGTTAATATTTGTGTGTAGTATATCGCAGTAAACAAATATTTGCAAGCAAAATGAAAAGCCAAATACTATAGCATAAATAACTAATATAAAAGACAATTAAAACTGATATAAAATAACTAATAAAGTAACAAAATAATACTTGACAATACATTTATAACGATGTACATTATGAGCGCAAAGAAAATTTGATATAAGTTTCGTTCCTCATGCGTTTTGATGTGCTCTGTGTTCCTTCATTGCAATCAACGCCCTACCCAACATGCAGGACGAATATCCGACAGGGAAAGCTCGACTCACTCCGAGCTTTTTCTGTATTCCAACAACTATATTGCTTGCGCCGTGATGATTATTGGGGTATACTATTATTGACAAAATGTGGAGGTGAGATATGGAAAATAAACTGTTATCTTTGGTAATCCCCGTCTACTTTGAACAGGAGGTGCTTGAGGAGTCTTTTGATCGTATGGACGCTGCAATGAAGAGCACCGGTCACCCCTATGAGATTATTTACGTTAATGATGGAAGCCGTGACGACACCATGAAGATCCTGCGCAAGATTGCAAAGGAGCACGATTATGTTAAGGTGCGTTCATTCTCACGCAATTTTGGGCATCAGCTTGCAGTAACCTGTGGCATGGACGCAGCAAAGGGCGATGCGCTGATAATCATTGATGTTGACCTTCAGGATCCGCCCGAGTTGATACCCAAGATGGTTGAGATGTGGAAGGAGGGCGTTGACGTTGTGTATGGTCAGCGTCAGAAGCGTGAGGGAGAGACAATATTCAAAAAGCTCACAGCGGCGGCATATTATCGCCTCCTAAAGTGGATGAGTGCCTATCCAATTCCGTTGGACACAGGCGATTTCAGACTGTTGGACAGAAAGGTAGCCGACTGCTTTTTGAAGATGCGTGAGCAGGCAAGATTTTTGCGTGGAATGTCTGCATGGATGGGATTTGAGGCAAAGCCAATCGGCTATGTGCGTCAGGAACGTGCCGCAGGCAAGACAAAGTACACCCTAAAAAAGATGCTTAAACTTGCATTTGACGGAATTACAGGCTTCTCATCGAAGCCGCTTACCATAGCAGGAAAGTTTGGCCTTGGGCTGTGTGTGCTGTCGGGAATGGGTTTGATTGCGCTCATTGTGCTTGCATGTACCTGCGGCGTTGCGCCGTGGCTGTGGGCTTTGGACGGTTTAGTGCTTGTTCAGGGCTTAACACTTTGCTTTTTGGGTATACAGGGAATGTACATGGGCAGGATATATGATGAAGTGAAGGGCAGACCTCTGTACATCGTTGCCGAGGAACTGAACATGGAGTCGAAATAATCCGAAGGATGGGGATTTTACAAGAAAATTACTTGCAAAATACGAAATCCGTGGTATCATATTATGCGATAAAAATATAAGGAGTAACTAATATGTCTTTGGTAAAAGTTGGTATCAATGGTTTTGGCAGAATCGGCAGACTCGTCATGCGTGCTGCCGCAGAGAACGATCAGATTGACGTGGTCGGCATTAACGATCCGTTCATCGATTTGGATTACATGGTCTACATGACCAAGTATGATTCCGTTCATGGTCATTTCAAGGGTGAGGTCTTTGCACGCGATGGCAAGCTGGTCATCAATGGCAAGGAAATTGCTGTTTATGCATGCAAGGATCCCGCTGAAATTCCGTGGCGTGATTGCGGCGCAGAGTACATTGTCGAGTCGACAGGCGTATTCCTCACCGCAGAAAAGGCATCTGCTCACTTCGTAGGCGGCGCAAAGAAGGTCGTCATGTCCGCCCCGTCTAAGGACAGCACACCGATGTTTGTTATGGGCGTAAACAACAAGACCTATGACAAGAGCATGAACATCGTCTCCAACGCAAGCTGCACCACAAATTGCTTGGCTCCTATTGCAAAGGTGCTTCAGGATAACTTCGGCATCACCGATGGTTTGATGACGACAGTCCACTCCACAACAGCAACACAGAAGACCGTCGATGGCCCGTCCTCAAAGGATTGGCGCGGTGGCAGAGCAGCAGCCGGCAACATCATTCCCTCGTCCACAGGTGCTGCAAAGGCAGTGGGCAAGGTAATCCCCGACCTCAATGGCAAACTGACCGGTATGTCCATGCGTGTTCCCACTCTGGACGTTTCCGTTGTCGACCTTACAGTCAACCTCGCAAAACCTGCAACCTATGCTGAGATTTGCGAAGCGATGAAGAAGGCATCCGAAGGCGAACTCAAGGGTATCTTGGGCTACACTGAGGACGCAGTCGTTTCCACCGATTTCATCGGCGACAAGCGCACATCCATCTTTGATGCCAAGGCAGGCATCGCACTTACGGACACCTTTGTCAAGGTCGTTTCGTGGTATGACAACGAGATGGGCTACTCCAACAAGGTTCTGGACCTCATTGCTTACATGGCAAAGGTCGACGCCGAATAATTCGGTTCTAAATAGAGCCTTCGGCTCTTAGCATATCAACAAAGGTTCGAGCCCCCAATTACAAATTGTAAGGGTTCGAACCTTTTTATCGCCCAACAGAGCATTGCTTGTTCAATTAGTCATTAAGTGCAGCCAGTAATTCTGCAATTTTGTCAGTTTTCTCCCAAGAGAAGGACGGGTTGCCAAAGTGTCCGTTTTTGGCAGTCTCAAGGTATATGGGTCGCCTCAAATCAAGTGCCTTTATGATGGCAGCAGGTCGAAGGTCGAACACCTTTTGCACTGCATCTGCAATTTTTTCATCACAGTATGCGCCTGTGCCCTGAGTATCTACAAGCACCGAAACAGGGTTTGCCACGCCGATAGCGTAGGCAAGCTGAATCTCACAACGCTTTGCCAGCTTTGCAGCAACGATATTCTTTGCGATGTATCGTGCCATGTAAGCTGCGCTGCGATCTACCTTTGTTGGATCCTTGCCGGAGAAGCAACCGCCGCCGTGACGAGCATAACCGCCGTAGGTGTCCACGATGATCTTTCTGCCTGTCAGACCTGAGTCGCCCTTGGGGCCGCCAATAACGAAGCGTCCTGTTGGATTGACCAGTATGCGGGTGCTATCGGTCAGCAGCTCCGATGGAATAACCGCCTTGACAACGAGCTTGGCGATGTCGTCGTGCAGTTGCGCCTGCGTGACGTGTTCGTCATGCTGAGTGGATACGACCACGGTATCAACGTGCGTGGGAACTCCGTTTTCGTATGCAACCGTCACCTGCGCTTTGCCGTCAGGACGCAGATAATTCAAAATGCTGTCCTGCCTCAAAGCTGTGAGCTTGCGGGTGAGTGCATGAGCAAGGGAGATGGGCAGAGGCATCAGCTCGTCCGTTTCATCGCAGGCATAGCCAAACATCATGCCCTGATCGCCGGCACCAATGTCCAGCTCGTCATTCTCGATACCGCTTTTATGCTCAAGCGATTCATTGACGCCAAGAGCAATGTCCTCAGATTGCGAATCAAGAGCCATGATAATTCCGCAGGTGCTGCCGTCAAAGCCGAATTTTGCACGGTTATAGCCAATATCGCAGATGGTTTTTCTGACCAGCGATGGAATGTCAACATAGCATTCCGTGGTGATTTCGCCCATCACCAGCACCAAACCGGTAGTGACGGTACATTCGCAGGCGACCCGTGACAAAGGGTCATGCTCAAGCATTGCGTCAAGAACCGCATCGGATAGCTGATCGCAGATTTTGTCGGGATGACCGACAGTTACAGATTCACTTGTAAATAGAGTCTTTGCCATTTTCTTCTCTTTCCTCGCCTTAAAAAGAAATGCTCATCAATGATGAGCATATAACAATCTCATCTTTCAGCCGAAGCTGCGGGAATTGGCACCAACACATTTTTCAGCAGGTTGCCGGATTTCATAGGGCCCGTCCCTCAATCACTCTTGATAAGGCAATATCAAATTTTCATCGTGATTTTACCACTTCTAGACACAAATTGCAAGCCCCAAATTCTGTCTTTATTCGACAATTTTATTAGTCCGCACTTAATATTGGCTGGGCGCAAAAGTTCCCGTTGACCCATTTGAGATTTTGACCTATAATGAAACTAGGAAAGAATGTACAGGGGGTACTATGGCGAGCATACGTTGCAAATTCTGTGGTGCGGAAATGTCCGTTGGTCAAAATGAGGGAATGGCGACTTGTTCCATCTGCGGTGGCAAGCAATCCTTGCCGCTTGAGTTGGACTATGCCCGCAGCAACCTGTTTGTGCGTGGCAATCATTTTCGCATGACTCGCGCCTATCTAAAAGGTGTTCGAGCCTTTGACAGAATATTGTCCGACTTTGAAGATGATCTTGAGGCGCATTTTTGCCGAGCATTGTGCAGATACGGCGTCACCTATGACATTCCCAATAAGCCCATTTTGGGACGCACACTTGAGCTGTCATTCCTTCTTGACAGCGATGTACGCACCTGCTTGCAGGCCACTGATGACCCAAGAAACGAGTATTTCAGAATATCGGCGCAGCGGATATTTGAGGCACAGCAGCAGATTATTTCTGCGGCAGCGCAGATTCCGCCCTACGACATATATATTGTCACAGATGACAGCCCCAAGAGCGTAAGCGTTGCGACCGACCTATTCATGCAGCTTACCAGCCGAGAGTATACGGTCTATTATCTTCAGGCCGTTCGCGACCAGCAGCTTCGTCAGCCCGAGGTTTATGCCTATGCGGCATTGCGGTCGGCAAGGGCGATGATTCTTGTTGGGACTGATGCGATGCAGTTCGAGAACATTGATGTTCGCAATGCTTTTGAACGCTTTATTGACATTCAGGCGCAGGATCAGAGCAGGGTATTGATTCCCTGCTATCGAGATATTGACTCGTTCGACTTGCCCGAGGAGCTGTCCTATGTTCCGTCACTCGACTTAGCAAAGATAAACTTCATGCCGTCCCTATTGAGTGCGCTGCATTCAGCCATGATTAAGGGCAGCCCACTAATTACCAATGAAAGTGCGAACGCTAATGCTGATTCGCTTCTTGCACGCGCCTATCTTTTTTTAGAGGATGGAGATTTTCTAAACGCATCTCGCTATTTGGAGCGTGTTTTGGACATGGACGCCAAGTGCGCCCCTGCCTACATTGGCAAGCTCATGGTTGAGCGTTCCGTCACACAGGAGGAGCAGCTGGGTTTTCAGAGCGAGCCGCTTGACGGCGACAAGAATTACGAGCGTGCACTACGCTTTGCAAACGAAGAATATAAAGAAAAAATCGAAGGCTACGATTGCAGCATTTTAGAGCGCATCAAACTTAGCAATATCGAGCGAATATATTCGCAAAACGTTGCCGCCATGTCTACTGCGTCCTCCGAAAAGGAGCTGCTTGACCTTGAAAGCAAGTTTATTGACTTGGGCGAGTATTCAAATGCGCCTGTCATGGCTCGTGATTGCCGCAAAAAAGCAGCTCAAGCGCGTATAAAAGCAAATGAAGAACAGCAGCTTTTGGAGCAACGCCGGAGCGAGTACATGGAGCATAAGCGGAAGATAAAGCTGCTAAACGATGGCGATGAAGCCAAGCTAAGACCTATGCTTGAACGCCGTGCAAATCTCATCGCCACATTTCCAAATAAGAAGGACGGCGGACTGTTCGGCACAAAGCGCAGAGCAGCTATTCACGAGCTTCGCCGTTTGCAAAGCGAGATAGATGTAGTTCGCCTGCCCTATGTCGAGCGCAACCGCAAGGAGATAATTTCGGGTGATGTCTTTGAGCTGGGCGTATATGTGCAGTTTGGGAGGAAGGACTATGCGAGCGCACCTATCAAATGGCGCATCATAGATTTTTATGACGGCAAAGCTCTTGCCCTTAGCCAAAACATTCTGACGACCTCTCCGTTCGACACCGAGGGAAGCAGCTCATGGAACAGATCGTTTATCAATGAAATGCTCAACCATGAGGCGATTGAGTATGCGCTAAGTGGAGACGAGCAGGCTCTTATTTGCCCAAATTCCAACGGCGACAAGTTCTTTTTGCTCACCCAAGCCGAGATAGAGCAGGCTTATTCGGCTGAAACGGATCGCATTGCCAAGGGCACGACCTATGCACACCTGTGCGGTCTTTTGGCGGACTCTGACGGACACAGCGCATGGTGGTTGTCGGACAAGGGCGATGAAAACGGTTGCGTCAAGGTGGTCGAGCCAAACGGTTGTGTCAATTCTAATGGCGTAGAGGCTGCAAAGACCGGCGTTGGCGTGCGCCCTGCAATGTGGCTTGACGCTCTTGCGCTGGAAAAATATCTTTTGGAGCATCCACAGTCTCCCGCACCCAACGACGAGTATCTTCTTGCGCTTGCACAGTTTCAGAGGCTCGAGGGCGATGCACAAGCCTATCTTTTGAAACCCACTTCAAAGCAGGGGTGGCAGGACATAATCAATCGTTATGAAGAGTTTTATATATATCGCAGCTTTGCATTTCAATGCGCCGAAGCAGATTTCTATGCAAACGGCATGATTGAGGGCGTTAAGCACGGTGCCATGCACATTCGAAGCTCAAAAGTTGCCATCGATGGTTTTATCCGCAACATTGAGCAGGCAAGAAAGCTCATTGAGACCGATGCACAAGCCAAGATTCTTGCTCATCTTGAGCAGGAGGGTATGCGCCGCCTTTCAAAGCTGACGAGGCACTAGTGCTCATTTGACAATACCACAACCCAACGCTATAATATGTCTCATCACTTAAAAAGAGGTACTTCATGAAACGAACATTTGTCATTCTTCTTGCATTTTGCTTTGCCATATCTTTTATTGCCTGCTCATCTGCCGGCAACAGCAAGCCCACTGCGGAGCCTGCCGTCAAGAACGCATATGGCTTTACTCGTGAAGATCTTGACAAGCCAATTATTGATACGGGTGTTGGCACCGTGAGCTTCCTTACATATCAAACTCGCTATGCCTTGATAGGGGACGCTTATTTCACGTCAACCCCTTCCAAGAGTGGAGCGTTGCAGATTCGAGAGGCGACACTGGGCATTTGTGCGCAGGAAGTGCTATACACAGCAAAGGCTAAGGAGCTGGGACTTGAGCTTTCAAAGGAGCAGCAGGCGCAGGTAGATGCCGCAGGTCAGGCGGCACTTGATAATCTTGCGGACTCCATCAGAAAATACATAATAGAAAACACAAAATCTACGCCAACGGATGCGCAGGTCGAGGTCTACGTTCAATATGAGCTATCCGCCATCGGAATGACCCAGAGCGAATACATGGAGTATGCAACCTTGAGCAAGCAGGCGGATATTTGTTATTCGCTTGTAAATGAGTACTATTCTTCGGAGGACACCTGCCCATATTCGGAAGAGGAGCTTCGCACCAGATACGCTTCCATAACGGAAAATAGTGCGTCCGTATACCGTGCAGGAGCATATGCTACCTATGAGAAGGCTTATCAAGCGGGAAACAGCGCATATCGCTACTTATACATTCCGGAGGGTTTCCTGTTCGTTCGCACAATCAAGACCGACAGCCAAACGGACAAAGACACCATCGTTGCCGCACTTAACGCAGGCGAGAGCTTTGAAAGCTATGTAAACAGCGAGCTTAATCAAGATGAGTTTATTAAGACCATGGACGTGGGGGAGGGCTATGCCATTGGCGAGAACGACTGCTTCATGGATAATAATGACAACACCATTTTTGGAAAGGCCGCTGAAATGGAGATTGGCGCATGGGACGAAGTGAAGGTAGGCTCCACCTATTATATCTTCATGCGTGTTGAGGGTCAGACAGGTGCAGCACCATATGAAAAGTATATTGAGGGTGTTCGCTCGGCATTGATTATGGACATTCTAAACTCCGAGCTTACTGCCTCGATAAGCTATCCCAACGAAGAGCTTCTCGACAAGTTCGATGATGCATACATTGAGTATCGTGATTTCAACGCCAACAAAAATTAGTTGAACCGACCCTTCCATCATATTATATTATATAAATCCGCCAAACAGTTGACTATGGAGACGAATTGGAATAAGATGAAATTGCATTTTTATACAAGGAGTCATACATGCGGATACTAGTCATCAATCCGGGAGCGACCTCAACAAAAATCGCTGTCTTTGAAGATGAGCGACAGGCATTCAAAACGACCATCGAACATAGCTCCAAGGAGCTTGCACCGTTTGGCTGCGTTGCCGAGCAAAAGGATTTTCGCAAAGCACTAATTTTGCGTGTGCTGTCCGATAATGGCTATAACATGAAAGACTTTGATGCGATGAGCTGCAGAGGCGGACTCATTGCGCACATTCCCTCAGGCACCTATCGTATTGATAAGAGGGTGCTTTTTGATGTAATGAATAATAATTACGGCGAACACGCTTCAAACCTGGGAATAATCATTGGCAAGGAGCTGTCTGATGAATATGGTGTTGACGCCTACTTTGTAGACCCGGTGAGCGTTGATGAAATGATTGATGTGGCTCGTGTTTCAGGACTTAGGGGTATGGAACGTGAGAGCTATTTCCATGCGCTCAATCAAAAGGGAGCAGCACGAAAAGTAGCTTTGATAATTGGAAAGCCCTATGAGCAGCTAAATCTGATAGTTGTGCATATGGGAGGCGGAGTATCGGTAGCGGCGCACGAAAATGGGCGAGTAGTGGATCTGTTCAACGTTCTTGATGAGGGCAGCTTTTCTCTAAACCGTGCCGGCAGCATTCCCGTTCAGGCACTAATCAAGCTCTGCTTTTCAGGCATTTGCCAAAAGGAGATTACTCAGCGCATTCGCTCCCAGGCAGGTGTATATTCTTATCTTGGAACAAATGATTTCCGTGAGGTCGAGCGTCGTGCCGCAGAGGGTGACGCCGAAGCCAAACTTATTTTCGATGCGCTCGTGTTCCAGCATTGCAAGGACGTTGGAGCAATGGCGGCGGTGCTGAGGTTCAAGGTTGACGGAATTGTTTTGACGGGAGGAATGGCAAACAGCGAGCTGCTGTGCAACAGCATCAAAAGCTATGTCGAACGGCTTGCCCCCGTGTATATTATTGCAGGAGAGACGGAGATGGAATCACTTGCGCTCGGTGCGCTTCGAGTAAAGCATGGCGAGCAAGCAAAGGAGTATAAAAATGCGCAGCATCAGTGAGATTATAGAACTTGCAAAAAAAGGAGAGCCAAGGGTCATAGCGGTGGCGGCGGCACACGATAAGGACGTTCTGACTGCCGTGGATACGGCGGCAAAGGCTGGACTATGCAAGCCCATATTGGTGGGCAATGGCACGGCAATAAAGGAGCTTATGTCCGATGCTGCCTATCCTATCATGGAAGCAGAAACGGACGAGGATTGCGCACAGATTGCCGTCAAGCTCGTTCGTGACGGAGCCGCAAATTGTCTGATGAAGGGCATTTTGCCCACCGGCACGCTCATTCGTGCCGTTCTTAATAAGGAGAATGGGATTCGTTCGGGAAAATTATTGTCACACGTCATGGCGTATGAAACCGATATTTATGATAAATTGCTTTTCAATACAGACGGCGGCGTGAACGTTGCGCCCACATTGGAACAGAAGGCGGATATTTTGGAGAATGCCGCCAAGATGCTAAGTTCGTTGGGCTACAAGACAATGACTGCCGCTTGCATTTGCGGAGCCGAACAGGTCAATCCCAAGATACCTGCCACCGTGGACGCAAATGAGATTGCAGCAATGACCGATCGCTTTACGCCATATGGAATGACGATAATTGGGCCGGTCGGACTGGATTTGGCAATAAGTAAGGCAGCGTGTGCGCACAAGCACTTTGAGCAAGTGGGCGGCGGAGATGCGGATATTCTGCTGTTTCCCAACTATGAGGCAGGCAATGTAATGGGCAAGACGCTGACATACTTTTCGGGTGCAAAAAGCGCAGGCGTGGTAGTGGGAGCCAAGGTACCAATAGTGCTTGTTTCAAGGGCGGATACCGCCGAAACAAAAATGTCGTCAATAGCCTTAGGCTGTGTGATAGGAGGATAAAATGAAGCATCTAATGACAGGAAACGAAGCGGCGGCACGAGGAGCGTTCGAAGCAGGATTGAAGGTGGGTTCTGCCTATCCGGGCACACCCAGCACCGAGATATTCGAAAATCTTCCTCAATACCGTGAGCATGTTTATTGCGAGTGGGCGCCCAATGAAAAGGTTGCCACCGAGGTTGCATACGGAGCATCAATCGCAGGTGTTCGCAGCATGACAGCAATGAAGCACGTTGGCGTAAACGTAGCGGCCGATCCAATCTTTACTGCTACCTATAACGGAGTGGGAGGCGGCTTTGTGATAGTATCGGCCGATGACCCCGATATGCACTCGTCACAGAACGAGCAGGACAATCGCTACTATGCAAAATTTGCCAAGATGCCCCTCATTGAACCGTCCGACAGTCAGGAGTGCAAGGACTTCATCAAGGAGGCGTTTGCTCTTTCGGAGCGTTTCGACCTGCCTGTTCTTTTCAGAATGACCACACGCATCTGTCATTCCAAGAGCCTTGTCGAGTTTTGCGAGCGTGAGGAGCACGAGCCAGCACCCTATAAGCGTGATGTTGCCAAGTTTGTTTGCACCCCTGCAAACGCAAAGCGACATCGCCCCATGCTTGAAGCAAAGCTGGCGGAGCTTGAGAAATATTCAAACCAAAGCCCACTCAACACAGAGGAAATCAACGGCACAAAGATAGGCGTTATAACTGCGTCTATCGCTTATCAGTACGCCAAGGAGGTATTTCCTGCCGACACATCGTTTTTGAAGCTGGGCATGACCTATCCGCTTCCGATGGAAAAGATTAAGGCATTTTCAAAGAAAGTTGATAAGCTGTATATCGTTGAGGAGCTTGAGCCCTTCATGGAGGAGCAGATAAAGGCGGCAGGCATTGAATGTATCGGCAAGGAGCTAATCTCCAACCAATATGAGCAGAACCCTCAGCGTTTGAACGAGGAGATTTACGGACAAAAGCCCGCAACTGTCAAGGTTGACAGCGTGGCTGTCCCTCGTCCGCCGGCACTTTGTCCGGGGTGTCCGCACAGGGGCTTCTTCTACACAATGAGCAAGCGCAAGGACTTTGTAATTTGTGGCGACATCGGTTGCTATACGCTGGGCTGCGCCGCACCGCTTAATGCTATGGACTCGGTTGTGTGCATGGGCGGAGGGTTTTCGGTTGCGCACGGCATGGCAAAGGCATTTGAAGCTATGGGCGACAACGGGCACAAGGTGTTCGGAGTTCTGGGCGATTCCACGTTTTTCCACAGCGGCATGACAGGTGCTGCCGAGATTCTTTACAACCGCAGTCATGTCATACCCTGCGTGCTTGACAACAGCATTACAGGAATGACCGGACAGCAGGACAATCCGGGCAGCGGAGAGAACCTTTTGGGCGAGCCTGCTCCCACAATCAGGATAGAGGACGTTCTAAAAAGCTTTGGCTACCAAAACATTTTCATCGTTGATCCGCAGGATTTGACGGCGATGCAAAAGGCGGTAGACGATGCCCTTTCAAGCGAGGATCCTGCAGCAATCATCACACGCAGACCCTGTTTACTGATAAAGAAGATTAAGCATGAGCGTGGTCTTTGCAGGGTAGACGCTGACAAATGCAGGGCGTGCAAGCTGTGCCTAAAGGCAGGCTGCCCTGCTGTGTTCATGGAGGACGGCAAGGCAAAAATTGATGCGCAACTATGCGTGGGTTGTAAGGTGTGCGCACAGATATGCCCATTCGGCGCGATTGAGTGAGGTAGAGATATGACAAAGAACATCATTTTAGTGGGAGTCGGAGGACAGGGAGCAATTCTGGTGAGCAAGGTGCTCACAGCAGGTCTTGTCAAGGCAGGATACGATGTCAAAATGAGCGAGGTGCACGGCATGGCACAGCGTGGCGGAAGTGTATCAACGCAGGTTCGCTATGGTGACAAGGTGTATTCCCCGATAATCGGACTCGGTCAGGCGGATATTCTGGTGGCATTTGAAAAGATGGAAGCCGTCCGTTACGCAGAGTATCTAAAGCCCGATGGCGTGGCAATCATCAACGACCATGCGATAGTACCGATGTCGGTAGCTGCGGGTCAGGCGACCTATCCTGAGGGGACAATCGAGGCGATGCAAAACGCCTTTTCGTGTCTGGTTGTAGATGCGAGCAGGATTGCTCAAAGCATCGGCAACGCACGCTGCCAAAACATCGTGCTGTTTGGAGCGATGACCAAGATACTGGGTCTTGAAGAAATTGATTGGGTTGAGATACTCAAAGAGACGCTCGCCCCAAAAATTCTTGAGATAAATTTACTTGCATTCAACAAAGGAAGAGAGGTGGAGGCATGATCTGTCAAAAAATGCTTGAGCTTGGCAAGAACAAGTCTCAGATGCGTGAACTGTTCGAGTATGGACTGGCACAGGCGGCAGTTGTGGGCAAGGAGAACGTATTTGACTTCTCCATCGGAAACCCTTCGGTTCCGCCACCCGATGCTGTTGGCGATGCCTTTGTGGAGGTGCTCAACGAACCTCCGCTAAAAACGCATGGATACACTCCGGCAGTGGGCTGCGATGAAGCCCGTGATGCGGTTGCAAAGCATCTGTCAAAGCTGCTGGGACGCAAGTTTTCACGCAGAAATATCTACATTACCTGCGGTGCCGCAGCCGCTGTCATGGCAAGTCTCAAGGGACTGTGCATAGACCATGAGACGGAATTTATCGTATTTGCCCCGTATTTTCCTGAGTATCGCTGCTATGTGGAGAGCGCAGGAGCAATTTTGAAGGTCGTTCCTGCCGATACGGACGATTTTCAGATAAATTTCGATGCGCTGGAAAAAGCAATTTCGCCGCATACACAGGGAGTGATAGTAAACACACCCAACAACCCCACCGGAGCCGTATACAAAAAAGACGTGCTCATGCGACTTGGCGATCTACTGAGGGCGAAGTCCAAGGAGTACGGTCACACAATCTACATCATTTCTGATGAGCCATATCGTGAGCTTGTGTATGATAATATCGAGGTTGCGTTCGTGCCCGATTATTATGAGGACACAATCGTGTGCTATTCTTACAGCAAAACCTTGTCTCTGCCCGGCGATCGTATCGGATACATGTGCGTCCCCGACACGATGCACGATTTCGATGAGGTCTGTTGGGCAACCGCCGGTGCAGCTCGTGCAATGGGCTATGTTTGTGCGCCTGCAATAATGCAGAAGGTCATTGCAAGATGTGCCGATGTTCCTGCAAATCTGGCGGTTTACGCACACAATCGCAAGCTGTTATACGAGGGACTCACCAATATGGGTTACGATTGCGTATATCCCGATGGAGCATTCTATCTGTTCGTTCGTGCTCCGTGGGGAACGGCGAAGGAGTTTTGCGCCTGTGCCAAGAAGCTGAACGTTCTGATTGTTCCGGGCGATGATTTCGGATGCCCGACACATTTTAGAACGTCCTACTGTGTCAATCCCGACACCATTGAGCGAGCGTTGCCTCTGTTTGAGCAGCTTATTGCCAATGCGCCTGACGGTTCCGACAAGGTTTGACAAAACGCATATAAAATGCTACACTACTTGCCGACATTATCGCTAGGGGGAAGTTATGAAGGTTGTAGTTGTTTGTGATGTACTGGGGGAGGAGAATAACGGCACAACAATAGCCGCCATGAATCTCATTCGCTCGCTCAAAGCAAAGGAGCATGAGGTTAGGGTGGTCTGCCCTGACGAGGCTCGAAAGGGTGAGGAGGGGTATTATGTCGTTCCCACAATCAATTTTGGCGTTCTCAATGATTATGTCAAAAAGAACGGCGTGACGCTTGCCAAGCGTGATGAGACTACGCTAAGAGAAGCTCTTGAGGGCATGGACGTAATGCACATCATTACACCATTCTTCCTTTCGATAAAGGCTATTTCAATAGCACGGGAGATGGGAATACCCATAACCGCAGGCTTCCATTGCCAAGCGGAAAACTTCACCAACCACATTTTTTTGATGAATGCCAAGCGTATCAACCGCAGGGTATATAAGATTTTCTATCACTATGTGTATCGCTATGTTGACTGCATACATTTTCCAACGCAGTTTATATGCGATGTTTTTCTCAATGTAATTGGCAAGCCCCTTGAGCATAGGGTGATTTCAAACGGCGTCAACAAGTCGTTTGTTCATAGGGACGTGGAGAAGCCCGATGCGCTAAAGGACAGGTTTGTAATTCTGTTCACGGGAAGATACAGCAAGGAGAAGTCGCACAAGGTCTTGATAGACGGCGTGAAAAAGAGCAAGTATGCCGACAAAATACAGCTCATTTTCGCAGGCAGCGGGCCTCAAAAGGAGGCATTGCAAAAGTATGCCCAACAGAATCTGAAGAATCAGCCTATATTTAGTTTTTACTCTCGTGAGGAAATGATTGACGTAATAAACTATTCTGATTTATATGTGCATCCTGCCGAGATAGAAATAGAGGCAATATCCTGTCTGGAGGCGATTTCCTGCGGACTCGTGCCTGTTATTTCCAATTCCAAACGCAGCGCAACACGATTTTTCGCACTTGATAATCGCAACCATTTTCGCTGCAACGACAGCAGAAATTTGGCGGCAAAGATCGACTATTGGATAACCCACCCCAAAGAAAAGGCGGAGTGCAGCGAAAATTACTGCGATTATGCCAAGCAGTTTGATTTTGATTTGTGCATGAATAAAATGGAACAGATGCTAAAGGATGTCATTGATGCAAAACGCAAATAAGGTTGTTTACTATTCAGACCCCATAAACGATGATTTTGCGGGAAACCATATTGAAACAAAGGTCATAGACGACAGCTATCCTTTCATGAGCAGGTCACGCTTATGGAAGGTGGCATCATCTGCGCTCTACTATCTGATTGCAAGCCCTGCGATTCGGTTCATTTGCCATTTCATATATAGCATGAGGTTCAAAAACAAAAAGAATATTCGCAGATTAAAGGGCGGATATTGCATTTACGGCAATCACACGCATTATTCGGACGTGTACCTGCCGCCTATTGTAGCGTGGCCCAAGCGTGCCTATACCATAGCCAATGCTGACGCCGTATCGCTTAGGGGCTTTTCGTGGTTAACTGCCATGCTCGGAGCCATTCCAATTCCCACAGGGATAAAGGGTATGCCCGAATTTCTCACCGCCATCAAGACCACCTGCAAAGGCGGAGGCTGCATAGGAATCTTTCCCGAAGCGCATATTTGGCCTTATTATACTGGTGTGCGTCCCTTGAACAAGGTTTCGTTTCGCTATCCGGTCAACTGGGATTGCCCCATGGTGGTGATGGCAACAACCTATCAAAAACACAGGGGATTGCTTAAATGGAGAAAGGCTCCACGCAGAACCGTCTATATTTCAAAGCCCATGTATCCCAACTATGAGCTGCCGCCAAAGGATGCGCAGGCGGAGCTTTGCGCTCGTGCTCAAAGCTATCTTGAGGAAATGACCGCACGATACAGCACCTATTCATATGTGACCTATCTGCCAAAGAACGAGGATTGATTGAAAGAATGTGCATTGTCAGGGGGAATCATCCTGCCCAATGCTTGTAAAGTCTGTGCCAAAGGTATCGCTAAATAACCATACCGCCAGCTTCTGTGTTGAATTTCCAACAACCTGAACATCTCCAATGGTCAGTTCGGGGTGCGCAGGCACAACGTAATACCTGTATGCGCCCACAAGTCCCCAAACATCGTCAACGTAGCTGTGTTTAAGCAAGCTGCCCACGAACGTTCCCAGCAGCACCGTATAGCCACTTGAATCCTCTCGGTAAAGCCTGTACTCAATATATGGCGCAAGAGGGGTGAAGCTGATAGTAACGGTGCTTTCGCTTTTAACTGCCAATATGTCGGTGGGAGGGTCGGGAACAGCCCAATATGACGACATCTCCGTAGGCTCTGTACCTCTCAAAAAGTATTCGTTGCTCGTTTGTTCAAGAGGCGTCAGCTCACTTGCAAGCACCGCCACATAGTCGCTTTTGAGCGTGTGCGAATCAAGACTGACGGACACGACATCGTTTGGTATAATAAAGGACGGCGCAGTTCTGTTGCTGTATATCTTTGAAAACACTTCATGCAGCATTTCTGCCGGATAAGTTCCGCCACCCGAATCCGCAGGGAGCATCCTGCCATCGCTGTCATCATCAAAGCCCATCCACACAACAGCCGCATATTCGGGGTTGTAGGCGGCAAGCCAAATATCACGATTACCCATGCTGTTACCCACCGTGCCTGTTTTTGCGGCAAGACCGATTCCAAGGTCGCTGAGCCGTGTGGCAGTGCCATCGGTAACAACGCTTTGCAGCATACTTGTCAAAATAAAGGCATTTCCTTCCTTCATCACACGAGTTTGTTCGGATTGATGCTGGTATAGTATGTGTCCGCTTGAATCAGTAATTGTGGATATAACGTACGGCTCACGATATATTCCGCCGCTTGCAAAGGTCGAGTACGCTCCTGCCAACTGCATGGGCGACACTCCGTAGGTAAAACCGCCAAGCGAGAGCGCAAGGCGTGTGTCGTGCTCGTGAAAGGTCAGACCTAACTGCGTTGCAAATGCCTTACACTTACTGGCACCCAAGTCGGAAAAAACCGTGACAGCAGGAATGTTGAGCGATTTTGTGACCGCTGTTCGCATCGTGACCCAGCCGGAGTAACGTCCGCTTGCATTTTTGGGTATGTAATCGTCAAATATTGTCTGCTCATCCAAAAGCATGGTTGCGGCTGTATAGCCGTTTTCAAGTGCGGGGGCGTACACCAAAACGGGTTTGATTGCAGAACCGGGTTGCCGTCTTATGTTCACTGCTCGGTCAAATGCCAGCGCAGTATCGCTGTCACGTCCACCCATAAGTGCGCTCACTCCCCCCGTCTTAGCATCTACAATGACGATGGCACCCTGTGCGCTCTGCCCGTTGAACACGGGAAAGTATGCATCAACTGCGAATACTTCAGTACATACTGATTGAAGTGAGCTGTCCATCATCGTGGAAATGCGATAACCGCCCGTCAAAAGCTCGTCCATGTCGATCTGCAGATATTCACACGCTTGCGTCAAGGCGAGGTCTACATAATAGCCCCTTTGTCCGTTTGTCACGTTGTCGGCAAGAACAAGCGGTTCAGACTTTGCAGCATTTGCTTGAGCTTGAGTTATCATCTCATAGCTTGCCATGAGGTCGAGAATAACTCCACGCCTGCCCACAGAGGCGTCCGGCCGCAGATGCGGCGCAAATCTTGAGGGAGACTTAAGCACGCCCGCCAAAAGTGCGCTTTGACTGAGCGTCAGCTCAGATGCGCTCACCCCGAAATAAGTCCTAGCAGCCGCCCCAATGCCGTAGCAGCCTGCGCCAAAGTAAACGTAGTTTAGATACAGCTCCAATATCTCCTGCTTTGAATAGATGTTTTCAAGCTGATAGGCGAGGATTGCTTCGTCTAACTTGCGTGTCAGCTCTTTTTCATTAGACAGATGGGATAGCTTTATCAACTGTTGAGTTATAGTAGATGCACCTTCAACGTAGGCGTTCGCCTTAATATCATTCAGAGCCGCACCGCAAATCCTAATCAAGTCAAAGCCTTGATGCGAGTAAAAACGTGCGTCCTCCGCCGCCAAGAAGGCGTTGATGACGTAATCGGGCAGGACAGAAATGTCGATGTCAATGCGGTTTTCTGTCGAGTATAGGCATGAGACTTCTTTTCCGTCCTTGTCAAATACCAGCGTTGATTGTTGTGTAGCGGTAATCTTTGTGGTGTCGAGCATATGCCATGCCTCACGAGATGCGATAAATAGTGCGGCAGCACCAAGCGGCAGGAGAATGGCAAGTAGGGCGCACAAGAAAAAACGCCGTCTTCTTTGGCGGCGAGTTCGACTTTTATAAAAACGCAGTACACGCTTGCAGCTCATGCACTTATTGTGCCATGAGAATCACAAAGCTATACGACCAACCATTTGCGCAAACGTCGATTATAGAATTTAGTGCAAATATTATAGATGATGTCCAACAGGAAGAAGCATATCTCAGCCACAATCACCAACAGAATTATATTGATGTTTGGCAGCAGGGTCAAAATATTCACGCCTGCAACCTTAAAAAGAATGAAGGAGGCGAGCGCACAGCCAATGTTGCAGTACAGAACCAGCAGAATACTGCGAACCCAACCTGTATTCACCTTGTCGCACAGGAACTGTCGAACAATGCCAAAGTGTCCGATGAGCCCAACATAGAAAAACCAGCTTGTGCGTGAGGGCAAAATGAGAAAGGTCAGTAGTGCGGTAGCTAGGAAGGAAAGCCATGAGAAAACAAACAGACCTTCCGACACCAGCACATAAACAAATAACGATGACAAAAAAGCAAAAATAAACTGAGTGAAGGGAATCGTTTCGGAGGCATACAAAAACACCGTGTTAAGTGCCACGACCATGCCCGATAATGCAATTTTTTTTGAAGTTTTCAGCCTCATTCTGTCACCTGCAGCAGTTACAGCACATGTTCATACACATTAAAGTTGAGCAAACGCTGCACATATCGCAGCCCTGTCCGCCCTCGCCGTTCTGCCCGCCCGATGAAAAGGGTCGGGTGTTGGACTGCACCGTTGAATACGCCCTGCGATACTCCTCGTTGCCAGGATCGGCTTCATAGGCGGCGGTGATGTGCTGGCGAGCCTTATCATACCAGCCCCAGCGCAGATACAGTATGCCGTACAGATAGTTCCACTCGGCATCGTGCAGCGGAATGCTGTCCAAAACGCCCTTTGCCGCATTGAGATTGTTTTGATTGATATAGTTTCTGGCACGCTGCAAATCAGCGGCATACTGACCCGAATATGTGCTTTGCGATGAAGAGGAGGAATAGCCCGACGAGCCCTGCTTTTTCTGAAGCATATCGTAGGCTTGATTGACCTCCTTTAGCTTTTCGTTTGCTAGATCCTTCAACGGGTTGTCCACATACTTGTCGGGGTGGTATTTTTTGACCAGCTCCAAGTAGGCGCGCCTGATCTCCTCCTGCGAAGCATTTTCGCTTACGCCCAAGACCTTATAGGGATTCATCCTGTTTCTCCTTTAGAACCGAGCGCGTCTTTTGAACGCAGCCCAGAGTGATGATGTTATCAAGTATATCCCCATATCGTGCTAAATTCAATACATTCAGCGCATTTTTCGCCTCATTTAGCGATTGATAGAGAGTATATGCTGTATCCTCTTTGCTTCTGCCTGCCAAAATGAAGGGATTGTATCGACCCTTGTTTTTGTCGTTATCCATGTCATCGGCGGCATCAATTAGGTATATCCATCTGCCAAGATTGTACATCAGCCAGTGTAGAGCCACCTTGTCGCCCTTTGTAACGTTGGGGGCATTATCACCGATGGCGCACAAAAGATTGGCAAACTTGTCTGCAACCTTGTCGGAATCCGTGCAGCCTTCACGCTCAAGCTCGGACAATTCGCCCATTTGCTTTTCCATAGCAGCTGCCAGCCTAGATTGAGCCAGCTTGATACGCCCAACCTTAGGCTTGAGCATGGCGGCACAAAATCTCTTTGAGAGTCGCTTCTCATCCTGCCAATCATCACGACACTTATAATAGGAAAGCAGTACGTTGACGTCTGCGGCATATTCGATGGCAGGGGTGGAATCCATGCTCAGCTTGTGCGACTGATTGCAGCGATGCAGGCAGTGACATTTTGAGCAGTGCGGCGAATCGGGCTTTAGTGCAAGCAGCAACAGGGACAAAAAGGTACAATCATATGTGAGAAAGAGCGAAGCAAAGCGACCATGCCGATGCTTGATGACCTTGCACAGCCCGCAATAGGCAGCTCTGTATGTCGTCTGATCCTTAACCTTTAGCTCGCAATCCATTGGACGCACATAACCAAACATATTTTACCTCGTCTCAGTATACCATGAAATAGCAACATACAAGGAAAACTTTTTGCAAACATAGGGGCGAAATGTAAGTTTATGCAAGAATGATATACTATTTCTAAAAAAAAATTGAAAAAAACAAAATTTAGTCTTTCTTTCTTGAAACATATCTGCTATAATGCGAATGTACGGAATCGTGCAAAAAAATCCTGCATTCAGGAAAAAATTTAGGAGGTTATTCAAACATGAAAAAAATCATTGCTCTGTTTTTGATTCTTGCAATGATCTTCACCATCGTCGCCTGCAAAAAGGCAAGTGATGTTGAAGCTGATCCCACAGAGGCACCTGCAGATCCCACAGAGGCACCCGCAGATCCCACAGAGGCACCTGCAGATCCCACAGAGGCACCCGCAGATCCCACAGAAGCACCCGTGGAAGCACCCGCAATGAAGATTGCATTGGTTACCGACGTTGGTAACATCGATGACAAGTCTTTCAACCAGGGCACATGGGAAGGCGTCATTGCTTTTGCAGAGAGCAAGGGCATGGTACAGGGCGAAGGTTATGACTACTATCGTCCCTCTGAAGACTCCACCGAAGCTCGTGTTGAGACAATCGGCACAGCAATCGCAAACGGCGCAAACGTAGTTGTCTGCCCGGGTTATCTGTTCGAAGATGCGATTTACGCAGTACAGAATCAGTATCCCGAAGTGCAGTTCCTCCTCTTGGATGGCGAACCGCACACCGCTGACTACTCAACCTATGAGACCGCAGCTAACACCCATAACATTCTGTATCAGGAGGAGCAGGCTGGCTTCTTCGCAGGTTATGCGGCAGTTAAGGACGGCTACACCAAGCTGGGCTTCTTGGGCGGCATGGCAGTTCCCGCAGTTGTACGTTATGGCTACGGCTTCGTACAGGGCGCAGATCTGGCAGCAACCGAGATGGGCGTTGCAGACCAAGTCTCCATCAACTACTGGTATTGCGGTGGTTTCTCACCTTCCGATGATATCGTAACAAAGATGGCTGGCTGGTACACCGCAGGTACAGAAGTTGTCTTCGCATGCGGCGGCGGCATCTACCTGAGCGCAGTGAGCGCAGCATCGGCAGCAGGCAAGAAGGTCATCGGCGTTGACGTTGACCAGTATGCAGAATCCGATTGCATCATCACTTCCGCCATGAAGGGCCTGGCAAACTCCGTTGTTCTGGCATTGGAAGACCTTTGGTCAAACAATGGCGTCTGGACAGCTGACTATGCTGGCTTGACAGCAAAGCTCGGCGCAGCCGAGAATTGCGTTGGTCTGCCCACAGCAGAGACCTCTTGGAGACTCGGCACCTTCACAGTTGCAGAGTATGAGGCACTGTTTGCAAAGGTAGTTGCAGGCGAAATCGCCATCTCTGATGCAACCGATGTTGAGCCTACAGTAACCATCACAGTTGACTACAACGCATAATCAATTACTTAGCTAAATAGGTAAAACCTTGAAGGGCTAGGCGCAGGCCTAGCTCTTCATTATTAACAAGCAAAAGGGGACGTAATATGAGCGAATATGTCATAGAGATGTTAAACATCACCAAAGAGTTCCCCGGTATCAAAGCCAATGATGATATTACCCTTCAGCTAAAAAAGGGTGAGATCCACGCATTGCTTGGTGAGAACGGTGCCGGCAAGTCCACCTTGATGAGCGTCCTGTTCGGTTTATATCAACCTGAGGCGGGCACTATCAAAAAGAATGGTGAAGTTGTAAAGATTCACAATCCGAACGATGCTAATGCTTTGAACATTGGCATGGTGCACCAGCACTTTAAGCTGGTCGAAGTATTCACGGTTCTCGACAATATTATTCTTGGAGCAGAGCCGAACAAGATGGGCTTTTTGCAAAAAGCAGAAGCCCGAAAGAAAGTCATAGAGCTGAGCGAACGCTACGGACTCCATGTAGATCCCGATGCAAAGATAGAGGATATTTCCGTTGGTATGCAGCAGCGTGTTGAGATACTCAAGATGCTCTATCGTGACAATGAAATATTGATTTTTGACGAGCCTACGGCCGTTTTGACTCCGCAGGAAATCGATGAACTCATGGAAATCATGAGAAACTTCACAAAAGAAGGCAAATCGATTCTTTTCATCACCCACAAATTGAATGAGATTATGGCTGTCGCCGATCGCTGCACCGTGCTTCGTAAGGGCAAGTACATGGGCACAGTGAACATTTCTGAGACCAACAAAGAGGAGCTTTCCCGCATGATGGTTGGTCGTGACGTACAGTTTGAAGTGGATAAGGGTGAGGAACACTTAGGCGACGTAGTACTCAAAGTTGAAGACGTTACAGTACCTTCAAAGCTACACAGCAACAACGCCGTCAAGAATGTCAGCTTCGAAGTTCGTGCAGGCGAGATAGTCTGTTTGGCGGGTATTGAGGGCAATGGTCAAACTCAGTTTGTTCATGCACTCACGGGGCTTGACAAGATGTCCCATGGCAAGATAACTCTTTGCGGGCACGACATTACAAAGGCGTCCATCCGCAATCGCAGCAAGTTCGGTATGAGCCACATTCCGGAGGACAGACATAAGCACGGATTGGTTTTGGATTATTCTTTGGAGGAGAACTTGGTGCTTCAGCGTTACTGGGAACCTGCATTCCAAAAGTGCGGATTTATTCGCAGAGGAGAGGTTCGCAAGTATGCAAACAAGCTAATTGAGCAATACGATATCCGTTCAGGACAGGGCAGCATTACATCAGCAAGGTCTATGTCCGGCGGCAACCAGCAAAAGGCGATTGTAGCTCGTGAAATCGACAAAGATCCGGAGCTGCTAGTAGCGGTTCAGCCTACCAGAGGCTTGGATGTAGGTGCCATCGAGTATATCCACAAACAGTTGGTTGCACAGCGTGACGCAGGAAGAGCAGTTCTGCTGGTATCCTTAGAGCTTGAAGAGGTCATGAGCGTACCCGATAGGATATTGGTCATGTATGAGGGCGAAATTGTTGGCGAGTTTGACCCCAAGAAGGTCACGGTTCAGGAACTTGGTCTGTACATGGCAGGCGCAAAGCGTCAAGAAAAAGCAATAACCGAGGAGAGTGAGGTGGCACAGGCATGAGAAAAGGAATAATCAGTGTATTATCATCAGTCATCTCCATTCTGGTAGGACTGTTGTTTGGATTGCTGCTGTTGCTGTTAGTCAATAGCGGAGCTGCATTCAGTAAGTTCGGAGAATTGTTGACTGCGGGAGTATCCTCGTCTGCAAAACTTGCAAAGGTGCTCTATCAGGCCGCCCCGCTGGTTATGACAGGTCTTTCCGTAGCATTTGCATTCAAAACTGGTCTGTTCAACATTGGAGCTTCTGGTCAGTACACCGTAGGCGCATTTGCAGCGTTGATCTTTGCGATCATCTTCCAGATGCCGTGGTGGGTCTGCTTGATTGCAGCAATGGTAGCAGGAGGCATTTGGGGCTTCTTCCCTGGTTTATTTAAGGCATTGTTCAACGTTAACGAGGTTATTACTTCAATAATGCTCAACTGGATTGGAATGTTTGCCGTCAACCTTTCTTTGATGAACATAAAGAATGCTGCCGGCAAGCTGATTATGCTGCCTCCGGCATGGGTCAACAGCCCAATCAAGGATCGTACTGCGGATTTAAGTTATGCTAATCCCAGTGCAATCATTCCCAAGGCTGGACTGGATAAGCTGTTCGATTCCAATTACATGAACATCAGCATATTTATTGCCATTCTATTTGCAGTTGTTCTTTGGGTAGTTCTGAACCGCACAACCTTTGGCTATGAACTTAAGGCTTGTGGCAACAATAAGAATGCAAGTATCTATGCAGGCATCAATGCAAAGCGCAACATAGTGCTTTCCATGGTCATCGCAGGAGCGATGGCGGGCGTTGGCGGCGGACTCTACTACTTGTCCGGCACCGCAGCTTACAACATTCAGAAGGTTCTTCTTCCCATGGGATTCAACGGTATCTCCGTTGCATTGCTAGCCACGTCGAATCCAATCGGAACGATATTCTCTGCTTTGTTCATCTCATACATTCAGGTCGGCGGCGAATCGCTGCAACCCGTGTTTGCAAAAGAGATGATCGATATTATCATAGCAGTAATCATCTACCTGAGCGCATTTGCTCTGCTTACCAAGACAATTCTTGGTAGATTCATCAAGACCGACAAGACTAACGTCAACGATGATAAGGCAGTTGAGGCAGAAGCAGCGGCAGAACAGCAGAAAGAAGCGGAACTTAAGGCAAATGAAGGCGCGGGCATACTTCCTCCCACGGTAGAGGGCGAGACCGTTCCTGTCGAAGAAAATTCCGAGGAAAGTGAGGATAAAGCAGAATGAACGAAGCATTAAATATTATTGCTGATATTCTCAGCTCAACAATTATTTTTGCAGTTCCTCTTGTACTGGTCGCTTTGGGCGGTATGTTCTCAGAACGTTCAGGCATCATCAACATTGCGCTTGAAGGCATAATGATTATCGGCGCTTTGATGGGTTGCCTGATGATGGTATGGCTCAAGCCTTCGGTTGAAGCCGGTGCGATGGGCTCGCAGTTGGCAATGCTGATTACCATATTGTTTTCGGCCGCATGCGGCATGGTATTCTCCTTGCTGCTGGCGTTTGCATCCATCAACCTAAAAGCTGATCAGACCATCGGCGGCACAGCTTTGAACATGCTGGCACCCGCTTTTGCTATCGTTCTTACTTGGGTTGTTCAAGGACAAGGACAGACGACAATTCTCATTCCCACATGGGCGAGGATTACGCAAGACAATTTCGGCATTGAAAAAGCAGATAACTTCATTCAGAACTTCCTGTTCAAGAACCTGTATCTGACCACTATCATTGCGATTGCTCTGTTTGCGGTGGCTGTCATCCTGCTATATAAGACCAAGTTCGGACTTCGCCTCAGAGCATGTGGCGAGCATCCGCAGGCAGCTGACTCAGTTGGTATTAACGTCTATAAGATGCGTTACTGCGGCGTTCTGATTTCCGGATTCCTGGGTGGTATCGGCGGTCTGGCATTCACGTTGGCAGCAGGTTCGGGCTTTCAGTCAACAGTAGCAGGCTACGGCTTCTTGGCATTAGCGGTTATGATATTTGGTAACTGGAAACCATGGAGCATCTTGGGCGCAGCACTGTTCTTTGCATTCTTCAAAGTTATCGGTGCCTATGCGTCAAGCATCCCCTTCATGCCTCAGTTTAAGGGACTCGAAGGAACCAGCACCTATCTGTGGCCAATGCTCCCCTACATCATCACTATGGTAGTTTTGGTATTGACTTCCAAAAAATCCAGAGCGCCGAAGGCGGAGGGCATTCCCTACGACAAGGGCTCCAGATAACCTGTACTATCCAAAAGCACTTCTTCGGGAGTGCTTTTTTTATTTTTTGGATAGAATAGCTTTATGCTCACATTGCTGATTATTGTGGAAATTTTGCTCATCATTATTCTGCTGGCTTTGCTTGCTCCTGTCCAAGCGAAGGCTGAGGGAATATTTAGCTTGGGTACATCGCGAGGTGAGTTCGCCGTGATGCTTTTGGGAATAACTCTGATACGGCAAGAATTCCGTTTTACCTTGCTCGAACCGCCGTATGTACACTTTGAGATAATCAGTAAAAAAAAGAAAAAACCAAGAAAACTTAAAAAAAAGCAAAATTACTCCATTCAAATATTGCCCCTATTGCGCCAAACAAACTTCAATGTACAATACACGGTTGGTATAAAGGACGATGCAGCATTGACCGTATACACCTTGGGCGCGCTTACAGTCTTGACCCAGACGGTAACGGAAGCATTGTCGATCAACTGCGCTGTCTGTCCCGTGGCAGTCTTTGACAAAAACATTTTGCGTATCAAGATAAATTGTATTTTTACCTCAAATCTTGCAAATATTATTAAAAAGATTAAGAAAAGAGGAAAAAATTATGCACCCCGTAGAATCGATAATCCAGACAACAATGTCTCAGCTTAAACAAATCGTAGATGTAAATACGATAGTGGGAGCGCCCGTGTATGCCGAGGGCAACTCACTTGTTATACCCGTGTCCAAGGTGTCGTTCGGCTTTTTGGCAGGCGGTGGAGAGTACTCGCCCTCCAAAGTACAAAAATCGCTATCCGAGGCTGAAAACCTTCCATTTTTGGGGACTTCTGTGGCAGGAGTGTCCATCACTCCAAAGGCTTTTTTGTGCGTTAAGGCTGGTCAAGCATCGGTGCTTCCTGCAGAGTATGACAACACATTGGACAGGCTTGTTGAGTTGATACCGCAGGTCGTGTCCGAGATTCGGCAGACGCTGCAATCCTATTCCCAAAAGAAAACAGAGGAAGCCCAGCAATGAAGCGACTTGTGGGCATATTGATCCTTCTGCTTTTGTTGAATTTTTTGCCGATCAATGCAGATGCCCAGACGGATGTATATACTGCGGGCGCCTGCCTAATAGAGGCTTCGACAGGGCGAGTTTTGTATGAGAAAAATGCAGACAAACGCCTTCCAATGGCGAGCACCACCAAGGTGATGACAGCACTGTTGACCCTTGAAAACTGCAGCCTTGATGAAATGGTAAAGATTGATGACAGGGCGGTGGGCGTTGAGGGCTCAAGCATGTATTTAGGCTACGGAGAGACGCTTTGCATGAGGGATTTGATGTACGGATTGATGCTCACTTCGGGCAATGATGCAGCAGTTGCAATCGCCATTCATGTTGCAGGTGACGTTGAATCATTTGTGGAGCTTATGAACACAAAAGCAGTGCAGATCGGATGCCAAAATACCAACTTTGTAACTCCAAACGGATTGCATAATGATAATCATTATTCATCTGCAAGAGATATGGCTCTCATCGGCGCTTATGCAATGCAAATGCCCGAATTTAGGGAAATTGTTAGCACCAACTACCACCAGACCACAACAGGAAACACGGATAGGACGCTTAAAAACAAGAACCGTCTTCTTTGGGAATACGAGGGGGGCAACGGCGTCAAGACCGGATACACAACAAAGTCGGGAAAATGCTTGGTATTTGCTGCAAAGCGTGATGGAATGCAGGTTGTTGGGGCGGTTCTGAGCTGTCCTGATATGTGGAATGCTGCAAAAAGCATCATGGACTATGGCTTTGAAAACTATGAAATGGCAGCGTTAGTTGATGCAGAAACTACATCGTTCTTTGTTCCGGTTAAGAACAGCGAAAAAAAACATTTGGCAGTTTCACCAGAACATAGTATACTGTACCCGATAAAGATAAATGGTGATGACAACGTGAATATCACTCATCAGACCGTGGAGTACACTCAAGCACCTGTGATGGCGGGTTCGATTATGGGCAGCATATCGGCGCAGGTCAACGGCGAATATGTGGGAACTTATGATTTGATTGCGGTAGAGAGTGCGCAGGAATACGATTTGATGTATTATCTGTCACAGATATTCTTCGGGTGGTTGTCGGCATAGAAATGAGGGGGCCATGCGCCTACAAAAATTTATGGCGGAAGCAGGGGTCGCATCGAGGCGAGCCAGCGAACAAATGATTATTAACGGGAGGGTCGTGGTCAACGGAATTGTGGCGCAGTTGGGTATGTCGGTTGACGAGAATATGGACGTTGTTGAGCTTGACGGCAAGCAGCTCAAGCTGCAAAACCGCAAGATAGTGATACTGCTGTATAAGCCACGAGGGGTGGTTTGCACGTCCTCTGATCCGGAGGGACGCAGGACGGTGCAGGAGTACGTCAAGGATATTCCTGAGCGCATGTATAACGTTGGCAGACTTGACCTCAATTCCGAGGGACTTATACTTATGACCAACGATGGCGAGCTTGCCAACAGAATGATGCACCCACGATACGGCGTAAAAAAGACTTACAGAGTTATCTGTGACGGAAAGCTGGGTGCAGGCTCGATAGCGCAGCTTACTAACGGCGTCAATCTTGAGGACGGCATGACGGCTCCTGCCAGAGTGTTCGACATTTATCCAACCAAGGACGGAGGCAACACCGCCTTTTCAATCACCATTCACGAGGGCAAGAATCGACAAGTCCGCCGTATGCTGGAGGCAGTAGGACACAAGACCCTGCGCCTAAAGCGTGAACAGTACGGCCCCCTCAGCATCGGCGAATTAAAGAGTGGGCAATGGCGTTACCTAACGGACGATGAAATTCAAAAACTGATGGGCGACGTCCACTAACGCAACAATAAAAGCCTTTGACCGTCATGCTGTCAAAGACTTTCAACTTAGTTATACACTTGCCGCCTCAATCGCATATTATCCCAATGGTGAATTCGTACTTGACTATCCAGCGCAGTATCTTTGCGGCATCGGATGCTGTATACTCCGCAGCGTTCTGTGTGTTGGCAGCGATGGATTGAATGTCGTTCAGCTCCTCCAGCTTCACAATCGCTCGCAGTATCTTTGATGCGTCCGCTGCCGTAATCTGTGCATCGCAGTCCACATCGCCTGCGATGGCGATGGTGAGTTCCATTCCGCAGTAGCTGATAACATCCCCGGTTTTCAGTTTGCCCATGACACCTATATCCGTTGCGCCTATTGCGCTTGCAAGCTGCTCGGCGGTCGTTCCTGCCGGAATGTTAAAGAGAAATCCGCTTTCCATATCCGACATGATGGGCTGTGTTTTTGTCGCTCCGCCCTCATCCGTGACCGTGAATGAGCCTTGGGGCAGCTCGAACGGCTTTATCGGGTACCCGTTCCATGTTGTTTCGCCGTTGGGCGCCCATGAGGAAGCGCAAGCGGCGGGATAGAAGATGGTAAATTCTGGAGCACAGTTATCGAAAAACCTCTCTCCAATTTCGGTCGGCGGTGCGCCCATAAACACAGCGCTTGTGAGGGAGGAGCAACTATCGAACGCACTGTCCCCGATGGACGTGACACTGTTCCCTATCGTTACGCTTGCGAGAGAGTAGCAACACTCGAATGCCCATCCCCGATGGTCGTGACGCTGACCCCTATCGTTACGCTTGTGAGGGAGGAGCAATTTTCGAACGCCCAGTCCCCGATGGTCGTAACGGGGCTTCCGCCAAGGGTTGATGGAATGGTGATGTCACCACCGCTGCCCGTGTAGCCCGTAATCGTGGCTTCGCCGTTGGTTACGGTGTATTCGTAGTCGCCTTCGGTGAGGGCGTTTCGCTCATGCTTGGCAGAAAAACGGCAAGCAAGACCAAGGTTAGCATGATACAGAGCATCTTTTTCATAAATGGTTCCTCCTAGCTATTCAGTTTTCAATGAAAAGGTTACAACATAGCTTATAGTAATAAAGATATTACTGCATCTATTATAACGCACAGATTAACTTTTGTAAATGTTCAGACCAAACTTAATCAATAAAATTGATGAGTGGAACCACTCCAACCAACATGTATTATGCAGCTATTGGGTCTGACTGCTGCTGCAGCCTACAAAATGTTGTTGCCGTCAAAAAGCTCGATTTCACTTAGCACGTCAAGAGAGTTTTGAAGGGCAATGAGTGCTGCTATGACTGCGTTTTGGTCGTTTTCAAGTGCAGACTCGTTTGCAAGATTTGCTTCGAGAATTACCTCATTGACTATGGAATGATTGACAAACCACTTGATTTTTTGCACTCTTTTATCAAGAATGCTGCCCAGGACAACTGTTTGCTCATGCGCTGTCGTCAAGTCGCCATTTTGGGCAGCTTCCAGCGCTGCGTCAATGTGCGCCGAAACATCTATGCAGGTCGTTTTGATATAGTACGAGGGAAAAATGAAGATGAAAACAAGAAAGAGGACAAACAAAATGGTACAGGTGCGCTGAATGATTACAAATTTCATGCCGATACCCTCCTAAGTTGCGATTTGAATTGATGAGCGCCGTGCCTGCGGTCAAGCTGATAGAGAAGCTCACCATTTGGGGATAGCTGCATAAACAGAACGGAAGAAATTGAGGTGCCGCCAAGTATGGCCCTAAGGTCGGCGTCCGTAAGGGAGAGCGAGGATACGGCGTCACGACACACTTTTCCGTCAAGAATTAGCATATGGGACAGCTCGGCAGAGTCTGTTTGGTCATATTGAAGAATACTTAGTCCACCATTTGTTTCTAAAATGGCATAGCTTACGCAACTTAGGTCAAAGATATCTTTGGAACGCAGCTTGTCCATCAGGTCGGTGACGGTGTAATTTGCGTAGCGCATGGTCTGTTCCATCAAAACTCCGTCACGAACGATGATAAGAGGTGAACCACAGAAGGCTCGGCGAATGTGAGGACTTTTCAGACAGAGCTTGGCAACGGCCTGTTGAACCAAGAAAAGTGCCAGTATTGGCACGATACTGTACAGAAGAGGAATGTCAACATCGGCAATGGCACAGCCTGCAAGATCTGCAATGGTTAGAGTAATCAGCAGGTCAAACGGCTGAAGATCGGACACCTGTCTCTTGCCTGTCAGACGAATGATAAATAGAATGAAAATGTAGAGCAATACTGCTCGAATAAACAGAACTAGCATACTTTTAGCATGAGTGAAATCGGGCGGATTATTCTTAAATATATTTTTCCGAAAAAAAGGAAATAAAGGAGTTTTGTCGAATAATATAGTAATTGGGTTAGATTGAGATTAGTCTGACCCCCGATATGAGAGGAGATAATATGTGCGTTTTTTTGGAAGCAGGCGAAGCGGCAACAGCAAGTATAAATAATGCTGAGCCCACTACGCTGATGACAATTCTGCTGGGATTCGGCACGGTATTTATTGGGCTTATCTGCTTGATATTTATTATCAAGCTGTACAGTCTCTTGTGCAAAAAGCTCATCGTCAAGGATAAGGGAGAGACCGTCAAGGTCAAGGAGGCTCCCGCCATCGAACAGCCCATCGAAAACAGACAGCAGTTGATTGCAGCAGTCTCTGCAGTCATTGCAACGGTTATGGGAACAAACGTAGATGCTGTCAGAATCAAATCATTTAAGAAAGTCAGTTAATTGGAGGATAAGGTAATGCGTAAATTTTTAGTCAATGTCAATGGCACTCAGTATCAAATCGAGGTTGAGGAGATGGACAAGGCACAGGTTGCAGCTCCTTCGGCAGCACCGGCACCTAAGGCAGCTCCTACGCCTGCAGCAGCACCCGTAGCGGCACCTGCAGCAGCACCAGCAGCAGCAAAAGGCGCAGGTCAGAGCGTGAACTCGCCAATGCCCGGCAACATTCTGTCTGTCGCCGTCAACGTAGGCGATGCGGTCAAAGCAGGACAGGTGCTGATGATGCTGGAAGCAATGAAGATGGAGAATGAAATTCTTGCGCCTGCAGACGGCGTTGTCACAGGCGTGGCGGTCGTCAAGGGAGCTACTGTTTCGGCAGGTCAGTTGCTTTGCACCATCGCATAAGAGGCCCACGACATGGAAGGAATCATTGAATTTATAAAGACCACAGGGTTTGCGCAGATTGCGGATAATTGGCTTCAGCTTGTAATGATAGCCATTGCCTGCATTTTGCTTTACCTTGCGATTGTTAAAAAGTACGAGCCGTTGCTGCTCGTGCCGATTGCATTTGGTATGCTGCTGACGAACATTCCGGGTGCAGGAATGTATCACACCGAGATATTCAGCAATGAAGCACACGCTATCAACTGGGCAGCACTTGGCGGCGCTGATCCTAGCGTTACTGCAGGATTGATTGACTACCTGTATCTTGGAGTTAAGCTTGGCATCTATCCCTGCCTGATATTCATGGGCGTTGGCGCAATGACGGACTTTGGCCCGTTGATTGCAAATCCCAAGAGCCTCATTTTGGGCGCTGCTGCACAGCTTGGAATTTTCGTGGCGTTTGTTCTTGCTAAGCTGTTGGGCTTTGCAGGTGCAGCGGCCGCATCAATAGGTATTATCGGCGGTGCAGACGGCCCTACGGCAATTCTTGTAACATCGCAGCTTGCCCCCAATATTTTAGGCCCTGTTGCGGTGGCGGCGTATTCATACATGGCGCTGGTTCCGGTTATTCAGCCCCCGATTATGAAGCTGCTGACCACAAAGAAGGAACGCAGAATTGTGATGGATCAGTTGCGTCCGGTCTCTCAGGTCGAGAAGATTTTGTTCCCGATTATCGTCACCATATTTGTTTCATTCCTGCTTCCTTCCGCAACGCCATTGGTGGGCTCGCTCATGCTGGGCAACCTGTTTAAGGAATGCGGTGCCGTGGACAGACTAAGCAAGACGGTGCAAAACGAGCTAATCAATATTGTTACAATTTTCTTGGGCATCTCCGTAGGAGCTACCGCAACGGCGGAAGTGTTTTTGCAGCTTGATACCTTGAAGATAATTGCGTTGGGCGTTCTGGCGTTTGCCTTCGGAACAGCAGGCGGCGTGTTGCTGGCAAAGCTGATGAACCTATTCACCAAGAAAAAGATCAACCCACTTATCGGTTCGGCAGGCGTATCAGCAGTTCCAATGGCGGCTCGTGTGTCGCAGGTTGTGGGACAGAAGGAGAATCCGCAAAACTTCCTGCTCATGCACGCTATGGGGCCCAACGTAGCAGGAGTTATCGGATCTGCAATCGCAGCAGGCGTTTTCCTGTCACTATTTTAATTTCATGGAGGTTTTGTAATGTCGAAACTCTTAATTACCGATACCATTTTGAGAGACGCTCATCAGTCTCAGGCGGCAACCAGAATGCCTATATCGGATATGCTTCCTGCGTGTGAAGTGCTAGATTCCATCGGCTACTGGTCGCTGGAGGTTTGGGGCGGCGCAACCTTTGACTCCTGTTTGCGCTTTTTGAATGAGGATCCGTGGGAAAGGCTCCGTACGCTTCGCAAGGCTCTGCCCAACACGAAGCTGCAGATGCTGTTCCGTGGACAGAACATTTTGGGTTACAAGCATTATGCCGATGATATGGTTGAGCAGTTCTGCAAAAAGGCAATCGAGAACGGCATCGATGTTATCCGCATCTTTGACGCTCTGAACGATGTTCGCAACCTAGAGTCCGCCATCAAGTACACAAAGAAGTACGGCGGAATCTGCGAACCTGCGCTGAGCTACACCATTTCTCCCGTGCATAACGAGGACTACTTTGTAAAGCTTGCAAAGGAACTCGTTCAGATGGGGGCAGACGTGATCTGCATCAAGGACATGGCAAACTTGCTTTTGCCCTACTCGGCATATTCGCTGGTTAAGCGATTAAAGGCTGAGGTGAACGTGCCAATTCATTTGCACACACATAATACCACTGGCACGGGTGACATGACGCTGCTGATGGCGGCACAGGCAGGTGTAGATATTGTTGATACCGCCCTGTCGCCCATGGGTAACGGCACCTCGCAACCTGCAACCGAACCTTTGGTGGCGACACTCAAGGGAACGGAACGTGATACCGGATTGGATCTTGAGAAGCTGTCGGTTGCCGCAAAGCATTTCCGTGGCGTGGCAGAACGCATGATGAACGAGGGCATAATCTCCGTTAAATCCTTGCGTGTTGACACCAACACACTGTTGTATCAGGTACCCGGCGGTATGCTGTCAAACCTCATTTCCCAGCTCAAGCAGGCGAACGCCGAGGAAAAGTACTATGACGTGCTTGCGGAGATTCCGCGTGTGCGTAAGGATTTCGGCTATCCTCCGCTTGTTACGCCCACAAGTCAGATTGTTGGCACACAGGCTGTGTTCAATGTGCTGATGGGAAGATACAAGAATTTTCCTGAGCAATCGAAGGCGTTGCTGCGTGGCGAGTACGGCAAGCTGCCCGGTGAGGTCAACGAGGAAGTCAGAAGAATGGCAATCGGAGACGCACAGGTTATTACCTGCCGTCCTGCGGATCTGCTCAAGCCGGAGCTTGATCATTATCGTGAGGAGATCAAGCAGTATGCCCAAAAGGAGGAGGACGTTCTCAGCTACGCATTGTTCCCGCAGGTTGCCATGAAGTTTTTCGAGAATAGAGCTGCTGCTAAGAATAAGCCGGAAAAGGTTGACGATGAGAACGAAGTAAGAACACTGTATGTGGAGGACTTGAGTCTGTAATGAAAAACATTCCCAATATTCTTTCGGGGTTACGAATATTGATGGTAGGGGCGTTTGTTTACCTGTTCATCTCAAAGGAATATGCATGGTCGCTGATCGTGTTTGCCACCGCATTTTTTACGGACGTGCTGGACGGCTATTTGGCACGCAAGTTTCATTGGATTACGGATCTTGGCAAGCTGCTCGATCCTGTTGCAGATAAGCTGCTGGTGCTTTCCGCATTGGTGTGCATTCTCATTGCCAAAAGTGCAGAGACGTTCTATTTGGTGATATTTATTCTGGTTCTTGTCAAGGAGTCGCTGATGCTGGCAGGCGGAATGATGATGCTCAAGAACAAGACGGTTGCGTATTCGGACTGGTACGGCAAGACGGCAACGGGATTGTTTGCGCTGGGCATTGTGCTAACGCTGCTGGATATTGCGCTTACAAAGGTCAATCTATCCGTGTGGGCGGTCAGCTTCTTGGCTATCGCAGTCGCACTTTCGTATTATGCAATGATGCATTATGCGATGACCCAAATGTTTGCAAAGCCAAAGGGCGAAACGGAGAGCATCACTGCCTCTGAAGAACCCGATACAAGTCAGAATAACGAATGATTGACACATAAAAACCTATGGGTATGGGGCGTGGCCATGTTGCATATGTTCAAACTGGCGAACACAGTTTGCCCCTACAGTTTGTCCGGGAGAAAACGCAGTTTGCCAGAGGAAAGCCTGTATTTTGACAAGCTGAGGGACGACAGAAGGGTCGTTCCTTTTTGTTATCCTCCTTTGCACATATCAAATAATGCGGACAAAATGTAATATTCTGTACAATACTCTTGACTGTACATATGGGTAACTGTACAATATTGGTATATTAAACAAATAAATAGCGTGAAGGAGTAGTATTATGAAAAGAACTGTTTCTGCAATATTGATTGTACTGTTACTATTAACCCTGCTGCCTGTTGCGTCGATTGCTCAGTATGACGAGCAAAGTAGGTTTTATTACTACGTTGAGAATGAAGCCGTTGTATTGACACTGTATAGCGGTTCTGCTGAGGAGTTAATCATTCCTGACACTATTGCCAATCTTCCTGTAGCTGCAATTGAAGCGACAACCTTTAGCGAAGGTGCTTCCTTATCAAAGGTAGTTATTCCCTCAACGGTCGAGTATATTGAGCATGGAACCTTTGCTCCGTGCGTTTACGATCTTAAACACATTGAGGTCGATGCGGATAATCAGTTCTATAAGTCAGTAGAAGGAGTTCTTTTCACAAAAGATGGTTTGCACCTTGCGGCATATCCCTCGGGTCGTTCCGGCACAACATATACAATCCCCAACGGCACTGAGATTATTGACGATTCCGCCTTCTTCCATGCGGACAACCTAACAGAAATAATCATAGCGCAAACTGTAACTGAGATAGAAGCCTTTGCATTTCGCCTATGCTCGAATTTGGTCGATTTGATTATTCCGGCAGGCGTAGAGAAAATCGGACGCTTGGCATTTGCAGAGTGTTTTGTGCTTGATAATTATGTAGTGGCGGAGGAAAACACCGTCTATTCGAGCGTTGACGGCTTAATTCTGTCTGCCGATGGGTCTACCCTACATTTTTATCCCGATTGCAGACTGAGCACTTCGTTTGTTATTCCTTCAGGAGTAACAAAGATCGGGTCGTGGGCGTTCGGTTGGAACGGAATGCTTAATACCGTCACCTTAAACTCGGAAGTATCAGTAATTGAGCCTTACGCATTCTCAGGATGCTCTGCTCTAAATAGCCTCGTTGGAAGTGACGGACTTACATATATTGGCGATTACGCTTTTCAGGGCTGCGGATATACACAGTTTACAATTCCTAAAGATGTGACCCATGTAGGCGTGGGAGCATTTCAAAATTGTATGTTGCTGACAGCCCTAACAGTTGACACAGAAAATGAGGCGTATGTAATTGAGAACGGAGTTCTGTTCGATAAGGACATCACTGAGCTTGTATATTCCCCTCAAGCATTAAGACTTGAATACTACGATGTTCCCACAACGGTGGTCAGCATTGCCGACAGCGCATTTTATCAAAATACAAGCCTGCAATCTGTGAACCTTCCCGAAGGACTTATTAGCATTGGCGATGGTGCTTTTTCCTTTTCGGGCTTGTCCTCGGTCGCAATTCCCAACAGCGTTGTGTCCATAGGACAAAGAGCATTTGCCGAATGCATTCAATTATGCCGTGTAACATTTGGGACGGGATTGGACAGCATTGGTGACTATGCATTTTTCGGTTGCCAAAGCATTTAAGCAGCGAGCTTTGCGGGAAGTCCCCCAAGCAACGTTGGCACAATGATGTTCTATTATTACATCAGCAGCACAGAGTGTGCCATTGTTAACGGTTTCTATATTGAGTACATGAGATCAAAGCAAAACTTGTGGGCGCCCAACGGCGAAACCACATGGCAGGGGTATGAGATACGCCAAGCTCAAACGCCGGATGGCTCGTTGATAGTATACGATGGAGAAGGGGTCGAGTATATGCAGCCAAACATGGTGAATTTCGATGAGGCGTTGCTCTACAATATTCCCATTGGCACAACAGCCGAACAGTTGGCACAGGCCCTGGGCGTTGAGGGCATTGAGCTGACGGATGTACTAAAGACAGGAGATATGGCAAGTATTGGGGACAGCACATACACCATCGTCATAGCAGGCGATGTCAACTGCGATGCAGAGATTACGGCAGCGGATGCATCAAAGATACTGCGAGCCATTGTGAAGCTGGAGGAGCTGGACAGCATTCAGTCTATCGCCACCAACACACAGAACGCTGAGGAGTTTACAGCCTCCGATGCGTCAAAGATACTGCGCTGGATAGTCAAGTACGAATTTACCATTGGCAAGGTGGACTAAACGTATGATAATATTTAGAAAAAACACTTGCATATGACTGCACGGCGTGATATAATCCTCGTGTTGGAATGTGAACTTTTGAGAGTGGGAAAAAACCCACTCTTTCATTTTGATGGAGGAATGAGTGAAAACGACTGATATCTGCAAGCAGCTTTGTCAGGCGAAGGTCGCCGAATTGGGCTTTGAGCTTTGCGATGTGGAGTACCAAAGGGAGTATGGAGATTGGGTGCTGACGCTGTTTATAAATAAAGATGGGGGCGTCACGATTGACGATTGCGAGCTTGTCAGCAGGGCGATTGAGCCTATATTGGACGAGAACGACCCCATAGAGCAGCAGTATTTCTTATCCGTTTCATCGCTGGGTATCGACAGACCACTGAAAAAGGACGCCGATTACAAGCGCAATTTGGGTGCTGTTGTGGACGTTAAGCTCTATGCACCAAAGTCGGGCAAGAAGGAACTTAGGGGCAAGCTCACCAACTATGATGAGGAATCATTCACATTGACGATGGAAAACGACGCACAGGTGACTGTGCTCAAAAAAGAGGCGGCGCTCGTGCGTCCGCACATAGTATTTTAGAACAGGAAGGAATAAACATGAACGCAGATTTTATTGAAGCATTGAATGCGCTTGAGAAGGAGCGTGGGATCAAAAAGGACGTATTGCTTTCGGCCGTTGAAAAGGCTTTGATCTCAGCATACAAGAGAAATTATAACTCTACGGGCAACGTTCGTGCAGAAGTCGATTCCGACACGGGAGAGACGCGCATCTATGCCTCAAAGACCGTGGTTGAAACCGTTGAAACGCCTATCATCGAGATGTCTTTGGCGGAGGCAAGAAAGATCAACCCTCTTTACGAGGTTGGTGATGTATTAGAGGTTGAAGCCAAAACGAAGGATTTCGGCAGAATTGCAGCTCAGACTGCAAAGCAGGTCATCGTGCAGAATATTCGTGAGGCAGAGCGTGGAAATATTTACGAGGAATATGTCGAGAAGGAGAATGAGGTTCTTACTGCAATCGTACAGCATGTTGAAAAGGGCAATGCGTACGTTGAACTTGGCAAGACGGACGGTATTTTGACTGCAAACGAAATGATTCCCAACGAGACTTACCAGAACAATGCTCGCATCAAGGTGTACGTTCTTGAGGTTCGCAAGGAAAACAAAGGCCCGCAGGTGGTTGTATCCAGAACGCATCCCGGTTTGGTCAAGCGTTTGTTTGAGCTGGAAGTCCCCGAAATTCAGACAGGCGTGGTTCAGATTAAGTCCATTGCCCGTGAAGCCGGCTTTAGGACGAAGGTATCCGTTTTCTCGTCCGATCCTCAGGTCGATGCGGTAGGCTCATGCGTGGGTCAGCGTGGTTCAAGAGTTGAGCGCATAGTAAGCGAGCTGCACAACGAGAAGATTGACATTATTGAGTACGACAACGATTCAGCCATCTACATTGCAAAGGCATTGAGCCCTGCAAAGGTTCTCATGGTTTACATCAATGAGGACGAGAAGGCAGCAAGGGTTATCGTTCCGGATACGCAGTTGTCGCTTGCCATTGGCAAGGAAGGACAGAATGCAAGGCTTGCCGCCAAGCTGACAGGCTGGAAGATAGATATTAAGAGCCAGTCGCAGGCAGAGGAAAGCATGAATACGGACGAGACGGAAGACGCCGCCGAGGAGTAAGCAGTGAAGAAAACCCCAATGCGCATGTGCGTAGCATGCAGACAAATGCAGCCTAAAAATTCGTTGGTGAGGGTGGTTCGTGGAACGGACGATAAAATCATCATCGACAGGACGGGCAAGGCGAACGGACGAGGCGCATACCTGTGCCCAAAGCTCGATTGCCTCAATAAGGCCGTCAAAATTCGTGCATTGGAGCGCGCATTGGAAAAATCCATTTCGCCTGAAGTGATTGAGTTGCTCAAAGAGGAGTTTATGAATGAACCAAAGGCTGAATAATGCGATAGGCTTGTGCAAAAAAGCGGGCAAATGTGTTAGCGGCGGATTGGCGGTGGAAGTTGCCATCAAGCAGGGCAAGACGTGCCTAGTGATTTTACAACAGGACGCATCGGATAACACGAAGAAACAATATCAGGATCTGTGCGCATACTATAACGTGCCACTGATGATGGCCCAGACCGTAGGACATGCCATTGGACAACCGAACAGGATGGTCATGGCAGTAAAAGACGAGAACTTTAAGAAAATGATTGAGAGTGCCTGCGAGCACAATTCACAAGAAATACGGGGGTAGAACATGGCAAAGACTTTTAGTGACAATGCAAATAGCGTACTGGACAGTATACAGGAACTGCTGACACATGTGGGCTCGGTCAGGAGCGACATTGCTGCGCTTTTGGATGCTGCAAAGAACGCCGAGCAGCAGCAGCTCAAAAAGGAGCAGCAGCAGCGAAAGGAACTATTGGAGCAGGAACGTGCAAAGAGACTCAAGGAGATGCTTGAATCCGAAAATGATTCTGCCGTACACGTTGGCGGAGATGAACCCACTTATGAGGAGGAAGAAGTCGCCGAGACCCCGACGGTGACGGAAGTGCCTGCTGCGGTGGAAGAGCCAAAGCAAGAAGAACCACCCACGGTCGCTGTTATCGAGGAGGAAAAGCCACGTCCGCAACCGCCACGTCAGCAACCGCAACGTCCGCAACCGCCACGTCAGCAGACGCCACAGCAGCCACGTCAATTCGACAAAAAGAGTGCGCCTGTGCAGAGCAAAGCTCCTGACAACAGAAGTGCTGCCACACCTGTAACATCGGGAGCACCCAAGCAGGGCAACCGCGCTGTGGTAATTAACCAGGGCAATGGCAAAGATCACGGATTCGATGCCAACAAGAAGAATTTCGACAGTAAGGACGGAAAGGGCAAAAACAAAAAGGCGATGCAGAGGGAAAGCGCTCCAAGCGCAAACACATGGGATGAGGATGGCACAGCCGCCAGACGCACTAATAAGGGCAAGAAATTTGCTCCTGTTCAGCCAAAGCCCACTCCGGTAGTGATAGAACATGCTATCATAACAACAGAGACGATTACGGTAAAGGATTTGTCCGAGAAAATCGGCAAGCCTGCCACCGAAATTATTAAAAAGCTATTCATGCTTGGCATAATGGCTACGATTAACCAAGACCTCGATTTTGATACCTGCGAGCTTATTGCAAGCGATTACAACATAACGCTTGAGCAGAAAATCACACAGACCTTCGAGGATATTCTTGGCGAGGAGAAGGATGAGGACGACGATCCTAATAAGCTCAAGTCCCGTCCGCCGGTTGTCACCATCATGGGTCACGTTGACCACGGCAAGACCTCGCTGCTTGACGCTATCAGAAACAGCAGCGTTACTGCAGGAGAAGCAGGCGGCATTACCCAGCATATCGGCGCATACACCGTCATGTGCAAGGGCAAGCAGATAACATTCATCGACACCCCGGGACACGAGGCATTTACCGCCATGCGTGCAAGAGGTGCGCAGGTGACAGACATAGTCATTTTGGTCGTTGCTGCTGATGACGGCATCATGCCGCAGACCGTTGAAGCAATCAACCATGCAAAGGCGGCAGACGTGCCTATCATCGTTGCCATCAACAAGATAGACCGTCCTGAGGCTGATCCTGAGCGTGTTAAGCAGGAACTCACCAAGTACGAGCTTGTACCTGAACAATGGGGTGGTCAGACGATTTGCGTTGAGGTTTCTGCCAAAAAGCAGATTAACCTTGACAGCCTGCTTGAGATGGTGCTGCTTCAGTCCGAGGTGCTTGAGCTCAAAGCCAATCCCGACAGATATGCAAGAGGTACAATCATCGAGGCGAAGCTCGACAAGGGCAGAGGGCCCATCGCAACGGTTCTGGTGCAGAACGGTACGCTCAAGAAGGGCGATGCAATCGTTGCGGGCGGCGCATATGGCAGAGTTCGTGCAATGACGGACGATAAGGGCAGGTCGGTTACGGCAGCAGGCCCTTCAATGCCGGTAGAGGTTCTTGGCTTCAACGAGGTTCCCGACGCAGGCGATACGCTCGTGTCAACCGATGTTGACAAGCTCACTCGTCAGGTGGCGGAAGAGCGTCGTGATAAGGTCAAGGCTGCACAGATTAAGGCACAGCAGAAGGTCTCGCTGGACGATTTGTTCAATCAGATGGCGCAGGGCGAGCTAAAAGACCTCAACATCATTGTCAAGGCCGATGTTCAAGGCTCTGTTGAAGCAGTCAAGCAGGCTCTTGAAAAGCTCTCCAATGAAGAAGTGCGTGTCAACTGCATTCACGGCGGCGTTGGCGCAATCACAGGCTCGGATATCATGTTTGCTTCCGCCTCGAATGCAATCGTTATCGGATTCAACGTGCGTCCGGACGCCACAGCAAGAGCTGCTGCCGATCGAGACAAGGTTGATGTGCGTACATATCGGGTCATCTATAATGCCATTGAGGACGTTGAAAACGCCATGAAGGGCATGTTCAAGCCCGTATTTAAGGAAGTTGAGCTTGGCAGACTGGTCATCAGAGAAACATTCAAGGTTTCGGGAGTGGGCACCATTGCAGGCGCATACGTTCAAGATGGCAAGATCACAAGGAATGCGCAGATTAGAGTTGTGCGTGGCGGTATAGTTATCCACGATGGCAAGATTGCCTCCCTAAAGAGATTTAAGGACGATGCAAAGGAAGTTCTCACCGGATTCGAATGTGGTATCTCCGTAGAAAATTTCAACGATGTTCTGGTGGACGACAATATTGAGGCGTACATTATCGAAGAGGTAAAAAGATAGATGGCAAAGATCAGAGAAGAACGCGTAAATGAAGAAATGAAAAAGGCTGTGAGCGCGGTTATCTTTGAGATGAAGGATCCGCGCATCTCGGCAATGACATCGATAGTAAGCATGGAAGTATCTAGGGATCTCAAGACTGCAAAGGTGCGAGTATCTGTCTATGATAAGGACGAGAAAATGCCCAAAAGCACCATAGATGCACTCAATCATGCGGCTGGCTTTATCGGATTTGAGGCTGGAAAACGGATGCAGATACGCCGTATTCCCAGCTTTAAGTTTGAGCTTGACGATTCGATTGCTTACAGCGTACATATATCGGACATTTTGAACAAGCTGAACATTGAGAAAGACGAGGACTGATATGGGCATCGGCGCTGCTGCAAGGTTTTTAAGAGAAAACGACAACTTTCTTTTGATAGCGCACGTTTCACCGGACGGCGATACGTTAGGCTCCTGCCTTGCACTTTATGACGCTCTTGACCATATGGGGAAAAAGGTTCAGATAGCTTGTGAGGAACCTGTGCCGCCATCGTTGCAGTTTTTGCACAACAGCGAGGTGGTCGTCAATGATGGAGGAGTTAAACCGTTTGACAGCGTAATCTATGTTGACTGCGCAGATATTCAGCGCGTGGGGACTCTCGAATCAATCACGCTTTTGGCAAAGAACAGCTTTTGCATCGACCATCACGAGACAAACAAAGGTTATGCTCAGGGCAATCTCATTGAACCGTGTGCAGCTACCGGCGAGATTGTGTTTGCCATACTCAAGGAACTTGGAATCGAGATAAATAGGGATATTGCAACCTGCCTGTTTGCCGCCATTTCGACGGATACAGGCAATTTTGCATATTCCAGCACCACTCCTCGCACGTTTGAAATCGCTGCGGAGCTGCTAAAGACAGGCTTTGATCTTCCCGACATAAATCGCAGGCTTTTTAGAACAAAGCGGCTGCAAAAGGCTCAACTGATGGGACTTTTGATGACAAGGCTGGAGCTATATGAACAGAATAAATTCGCAATCTCTCATATTTATTATGAAGAATTAACTCAGCTTTACGCAACCAGTGCCGACTGTGAAGGCTTGATAGACTACATTCGGGACATTGACACCGTGGAGGTCGCCTGCTTTGTACGAGAATCGTCATCGGGTGCAATTCGGGTGAGTATGCGCTCAAAATATGATTTTGACGTATCCGCAATATCGGTGATGTTCGGCGGTGGCGGACACCAAAATGCCGCAGGCTGCACGATGGAATGTACCATGGACGAGGCACTCAATAAGCTCAAGGACGCCGTAATCGGGCGAATGCACGGATAAGAGATGGACGGGATTATTTCGGTTTTGAAGCCACCTGCCATGTCGTCAAGCGATGTGGTTGTTGATATTCGGAGATTGTTTGAGCAAAAGAAGGTCGGACACACGGGAACACTTGATCCCGGTGCTGCCGGTGTTCTTCCCATATGCTTGGGACGTGCAACAAGATTGTTCGACTATCTTGTGGACAAGGAAAAACAATACATTTTTGAGATATGCTTTGGCTGGGCGACTGACACTCAGGACGCCTATGGGAAGATAATTTATTCGTGCCAAAGGGAAGTGACTCAAGAGGAGCTGCTTGGTGTTCTGCCCAGATTTATGGGGGAGCAGACGCAGATTGCGCCAATGTATTCGGCCTTGAAAAGCGGCGGAAGAAAGCTGTACGATATTGCGCTTGCAGGTGAAACGGTTCCCGATAAGGTGAGGCAAATAACAGTTGGCGACATACATCTAATCGAGCAGACTGACAAGAACAGATTTCTGCTGTCGGTTGATTGCTCTAGGGGGACTTATGTTAGAACGATATGCCACGATATTGGTATGGCATTGGACACGGCGGCGCATTTATCATTCCTGCTGAGGACAAAATCGGGAGCATTTGAGCTAAAAGACAGCTATACAATAGCGGAGCTTGAGAAAATGAAGGCGGAAGGGACGCTCGAAAGAGCGGTAACGTCCTGCCAAAAGGCGATGGAATTTTTGCCACAGGTGAACATACCTTCTGACCGTGAGAGTGCAGTTAAAAACGGGCTCACCACAACTGTCAAGGGTGTTGCAAACGGCAGAGTGCGTTGCTATTGCAAGGGATTATTTTTGGGGCTTGCGCAGGTTGAGCGTGAGCAGTTGAAGTTGGAAGTGCATTTGTATTGATGAGTGAAGCAAAATTCGTTATAGCGTTGGGAATGTTTGACGGGGTCCATATCGGTCACCGTGCGCTTTTAAGCCGTGCAAAAGAGATAGCTTTGGAGCACGGAGCAACCTGCACGGTATTTACTTTTTCCAATCATCCGCTGGAGCTATTTGATGCGGAGGTGAGATACCTTTGCACAAATGAGCAAAGACGAGAGCTGTTTTTGGAATTGGGAATGGACAGGGTGGACATGATACCCTTTGAAAGCACTATTGCTGAGCTGTCGGCAGAAGGCTTTGTGGAGCTGTTGCAGCAGAGATACTTAATTGATACCTTGGTTGTCGGCTTCAATTATAGTTTTTCGAAGGGTGGGCGTGGCAATCCTGCTGCTCTTGAAAGGCTTGGCAACGAATACGGCTTTGCAGTAGAGGTCATTCCGCCCGTTATGGTGGACGACATACCTGTATCGAGCACAAGGATTCGTGAGCTGCTCAAAGAGGGCAACGTCATAGAGGCAGAAAGGCTGCTAAAAAGAGAATATTCGTTGCGAGGGGCGGTCGTGCCAAACAAGCAACTGGGCAGAAGAATTGGCTTTCCCACAGCAAACATTCTTGAGGGAAACATGGCAATTCCAAAGGACGGGGTGTATGCAACCCGTGCGATACTGGATGGAATAGAGATTGATGCGGTAACCAACGTTGGTACTAATCCGACGGTTCACGGAGACAAGAGAACCATCGAAACTCACTTGATTGACACTGATGCTGAACTGTATGGCAGGGAGATTGAAATAAGGTTTGCAGGTTATCTGCGTGGCGAGAAAACCTTCAATAATACGGAGGAATTGTCAAAACAGATAACGGAGGACATAATAAACGCAAAAAAAGTTCTCAAAAGGCGAAAATAAATGTTTACAAGGATAGTTTTGCGTGCTAAAATATGTAAGGTTAAACCGCATACTGGGTTGATGCGACTCTCCGACGCTCGGCTCTGTTTGCGGGGATACGAATAAATAGGAGGAAAATTAAATGGAAAAAGCAGAGATCATCGCCAAGTATGCTGTGCATGAAGGCGACACAGGATCCCCCGAGGTACAGATTGCACTGTTGACAGAGCGAATCAACCACCTCAATGAGCACCTCAAGATTAACAAGAAGGACCACCACAGCAGACGCGGTCTGTTGAAGATGGTAGGTCAGCGCAGAGGTCTTTTGAACTATCTAAAGGAGAAGGACATCGAGCGTTACAGAGCAATTATTGCCAGCTTGAACTTGAGAAAGTAAGATGACGGCGGGGTGTATACTCCGCCTATCTTTTTGTTGACAGCAGGGAACCTCCTATCCCCAAACTGCCATTATGAAAGGCTTTAATTAAGTAGAAATAAAGAAGAAGAAAAAGAGGAAAAGAAGACAATGAGTAAAACCTATGAAATGATGGTCGGCAACCGTGCGTTGTCGGTCGAGATCGGCAAGTATGCCGAGCAAGCGGGAGGCTCCTGCTTGGTTCGCTGCGGCGGAACTGCTGTTCTGGTCTGCGCGACAGTTGCCAAAAGTGCTCGTGACGGCGTTGATTTTTTGCCGTTGAGCGTAGAATTTGAAGAGAAGCTGTATTCGGTGGGAAAGATCCCCGGTGGCTTTATCAAGCGTGAGGGTCGCCCCACTGAGAAGGCAATTTTGACCTGCCGTTTGATTGACCGCCCGTTGCGCCCGCTGTTTCCGAAGGGATTTTATAACGACGTTCAGGTCGTTGCAACTGTGCTGTCCGTTGAGCAGGACGTTCAGCCCGATGTGCTTGCCATGATTGGCTCGTCCATCGCCCTTTCTATATCCGATGCGCCCTTCTCCGGCCCGACAGGTTCCGTTGCAGTTGGCATGGTGGACGGCGAATATGTTCTCAATCCCGATTGCGAGCAGCGTGCAAAGAGCGCACTAACTCTGACGGTCAGCGGCACAATGGACGCCGTGATGATGGTTGAGGCAGGCGCAAAGGAAATATCCGAACAGGAGATGCTGGGAGCAATTCTGTTTGCACATGAACAGATTAAAAAGATTGTTGACTTCATCAGCAACATTGCAGCCGAGTGCGGCAAGCCCAAGAGGGAAGTTGTCATTCACGAGCCCGATGCAGAGCTGGTTGAAAAGGTACGCGCCTATGCCTTCGATAAGGTCGTTTGGCAGATGGACACCTTTGACAGAACCGAGCGTGAAACACGCACCAATCAGGTCAAGGAGGAGACGCTTGCAGCATTTGCGGAGGAATATCCCAACGCTGCAAAGGACATAGATGCGATTCTCTACAAGATAACAAAGGAAGTCATGCGTGACAAGATCATCAATCAGAAGATTCGTCCCGATGGCAGAGCGCAGGATGAGATTCGCCCCATCTGGAGCGAGACAGGCATTCTTGAGCGCACACATGGAAGCGCAGTGTTTACCCGTGGTCAGACACAAGTAATGACCATTGCTACACTTGGCACCATCTCTGAGGCGCAGGTGCTTGACGGCTTGACACTTGAGGAGAGCAAGCGTTACATGCACCAGTATAACATGCTGCCTTACAGCGTAGGCGAAGCAAGACCCATGCGTGGACCCGGCAGACGTGAGGTAGGTCACGGTGCGCTTGCAGAGCGTGCTTTGGAACCCGTTCTTCCTTCCGAGGAGGAATTCCCCTACTGTATGCGCCTCGTTTCTGAGGTCATCAGCTCGAACGGTTCAACATCGCAGGCATCAATCTGCGCAAGCACACTGGCTTTAATGGACGCAGGCGTTCCAATCAAGAAGCCCGTTGCAGGTGTTGCGATGGGACTTATCAAGGACGTTGACAGCGGCAATTTGGCAATTCTCACCGACATTCAGGGGCTTGAGGACTTCTTGGGCGATATGGATTTCAAGGTGGCAGGAACCAAGGACGGCATCACCGCCATTCAGATGGACATAAAGATTAAGGGAATTGACCGTGAAATTTTGACCCGTGCATTGGAACAGGCACGCAGGGGTAGACTATTCATACTCGACAAAATGGCTGAGACTCTGGACGCACCCAAAACCGAGCTGTCACCCTACGCACCCAGGATTATATCCTTCTCCATCAACCCCGACAAGATTCGTGAGGTTATCGGAACAGGCGGAAAGGTCATCAACAAGATTATTGCGGACACCGGCGTAAAGATTGATATTGACGACAGCGGAATGATCTTCATTGCATCGCCCGATTCAGCAGCGGCAGCGGAAGCAAAGCGCATCATTGATGGCATCGTTAAGGATATCGAGGTTGGCGACACATACCTTGGCACAGTGGTTGGCATTAAGGACTTTGGCGCATTCATCAATCTGGTTGGCAACAAGGACGGACTGCTGCACATCTCAAGAATGGCAAACAAGCGTGTTGAGAAGGTTGAAGATGTGATGAACCTTGGCGATCAGGTGCTTGTACGCGTCATTGATATCGATGCAAAGACAGGCAAGATCAGCCTTTCGCGCAAGGATCTGATCCCTGCCGATGCTAAGGAATAAGGCAATAAATACGGAGGGGCGCGACGATTGTCACGCCCTCTTTTTTTAAGGAGGAACAATGGTAGAAACCATTATACTGTCAAACGGAACTCGTGTGGTCATGGAGAAGATGGATAATGTCCGTTCTGTATCGGTGGGTGTATGGGTCAACGCCGGCTCGGAATATGAGGACGAGAAGACATCGGGCATTTCGCATTTTTTGGAGCACATGCTCTTTAAGGGAACTACGACAAGGGACGCCAAAATGATAGCTGCCCAGATGGATGCGGTGGGCGGAAACATGAATGCCTTTACGGCAAAGGAATGCACCTGCTTTTATGCCAAGGTACTGGATGAGGACATTGAGCTTGCGGTGGATATGCTTTCGGACATCATGTTGCGCAGCACGTTTGAACCTGAGCAGATTGAGCGTGAGAAAGGCGTTATCTGCGATGAGATTTATATGACCGAGGATAATCCTGAGGACGTTGCCTTCGATACGGCGCTGTCTAAATTTTTCGAGGGAACAACGCTCGAACGCCCGATATTGGGAACGATTGACACGGTAAGCTCATTTTGCCGTCAGGACTTTTTTGATTACATGAAGCTGCACTATTCGGCGGAAAACATGGTTATCGCCTGTGCAGGCAGTTTTGATAGAGATAAGCTGGTAGAGCTGCTTGAGAAATATTTCTCCATTGAACAGCGAGGCGAGTATCACGAGGCAATGGAGCACATACATTCCGATGGGTTCCGCTGCAAGTTCGTCAAAAAGGACATTGAGCAGGTTCACATCTGCCTAACCTTCCCCGGATTCTCGTTGGGCACAAAGGAATACTATGCTTTGGCGGTGCTGTCGAATGCTCTTGGCGGAAGCATGAGCTCCAGACTGTTTCAGACCATTCGTGAGGAGTATGGGCTTGCCTATTCGGTTTACACCTATCCTACCTCATACAGAAGCGTGGGTGCGCTGTCCGTGTATGCAGGCTGCGGAGAGAAGCAGGCATCAGAGGTGTTGAAGCTCATGCTAAAAGAGCTGGACAGCATAATTGATAGTGGTCTTGATGAGGAGGAGTTTTTGCGCTGCAAGCAGCAGCTAAAGGGCAGCTTTATCCTGGGAATGGAGTCCACATCAGCTCACATGAACGCAATAGGCAAGAGCCTGCTGCTGCAAAATAAAGAATATTCACAAGAGGCTACCATTTCGGGCATAGAATGTGTTACAATAGAAGATGTAGAAAAAATCATTCCTATGCTGTTTTCGTCGGCAAGGTTCGCCGCTGCAATCGTGGGCAGAGTGGATAATCAATGCGAGGACATGCAAAAGGAGCTTGAGAAATGGTGGGAAAAGCATGGACAAGCTGGAGAGCATCTTTGCGATGCAGAAGTCGCTCGATGACGACATTCAACAAAAAAGAAACCTAGATTATCCGTATGAGGTATGGATGCAGAAGGATATTCTTGCAACCATGGACGAGCTTACGGAGCTATTGAACGAACTCAACTATAAATGGTGGAAGAATCCAAAGCCCCTCGACCGTGCAGCCATTAACGAGGAGCTTTGCGATGTGCTGCACTTTTTTGTCAGCATGTGTATTCGGAGTGGAATGAGTGCGGACGATTTGTACGATGTATACGTTGCAAAGAATCAGGAAAACTTCGATCGCCAGATGGGAAAATCGAAAAAGAGTGGCTATGAGGTGAGCAATGTCGAGTAAGGCAAAAAAGAGGGGCAGACTCGTCCTGATATTATTAGTTCTTGTCGGGCTTGGGGTTGGGATATACTTTCTGATGAATCCTAATTCGGGCAGAATGAAGGACGCCGCAATGGAGGAGCAGATGCAAGTCTCGGCGATTATCATTCGCAACGAGACAGTCGTTCAACGTAATTCGGACGTATATAACCTGCATTTCCTTGTCAGCGATGGGGATTATGTCAACAGCAACCAGCCCATAGCAACCGCCTTTGCCCGTGGTTACGATCAGCATCTTGGTGCCATAATTGATAAGCAGCAGCAAATATATACCCAGCAGCTCTCACTTTTGAGACTTCAGGGCGGTGAGAACGGACTGCCTGCCGAGCTTACTTCGCTCAATGCTCAGATTGATGGCGTTATCTCGCAGCTTTCGGAAATATCCACAGGTGAGCGGCAGGCGGATTTTATTGACCAATACGATCAGTTAAACGAGCTGATGGAGCAACGCATGACCGTTATGGCACGACTTGTTACACCCGATGATGCGCTTAATAACAGCATAAGCGAGCTTAACAGCTTGCAGTCCTCATTTACAACAAGAAGTACAATCATCAATGAGAGCAGCGAGGGATACATCAGCTTTAATCTTGACGGATATGAGGGAGCGTTGGACCCAAATCAACTTAACACCACACAGATAACCGACCTACTTTCGTCAAACGGCTTGGCGGTGCCGGCGGCAAGCTCGCTGTATCGCATTACGGCGGCGAACATCTGGTATGTTGCCTTCAATGTTGACATTGATTCTCCGCAGAGACTCATTCAGGGACAGACCTATTCGATAATGCAGAAGGGCGGAGAGACGACATATTCAGCCTATTGCAAATCCATGAGGATATTTACCACAAAGATAACCTATGTGCTTGAGATCAATGCGGACGTTGCACCTGTGTTGAACACTCGATCGGGAGAGTTTGTGATAGTGAGAAGCGCACAGGGCGTTTCGGTCGCACTGGAAGGCTTGATATATACCGATGGAGTGCCATCGCTGATGGTAAAGCAGCAGGGCGGCGGGTACATTGACGTTCCGGTGTATATCCTAGTCAGTGATGAAAACAGAGCTATTGTGGTGGCACAGGATCAGAGCATCACCCTAAAGTCGGGACTGCGCTACCAGATACCGTAGGTGAGACGATGAGCATTAAAGATAATATAGCGGCAGTAGAAAGAAATATTGCTGATGCGGTCAGTCGTTCGGGCAGAAGGAGAGAGGACGTGACCTTGATTGCCGTGTGCAAGTTTGTCGATGAGCAAAGAATTAAGGAGGCATTGGACTGCGGATTGAGACAAGTCGGGGAGAATCGCGCTCAAGAGTTGACACAAAAGTTAAATTTCTATAAACAGAGCGATTGTGTCACTCATTTCATTGGACAATTGCAAAGCAATAAGATAAAATACATTTGTGGAAATGCCGACATGATACAGTCGGTAGATAGGATTGAGCTTGTGGACGCACTGAATAGCTATTGTGGCAGGCATGGCGTGAGGCAGGATATTCTCATTCAGGTCAATATCGGTGACGAGCCTCAAAAGGGTGGGGTGGAAATCAACGAGTTGGACGGTTTGCTAACCGAACTTGAAGGGAAAGATGCGCTGATTGTCAAAGGACTGATGTGCGTTCCGCCCGCAGTTGATGCTGATAAGGTCAGACCCTATTTTGGCAGAATGCGAGAGCTGCTAACCCAGATGGCAAATAGGCATCCCAGCCTGCCGCTTAGGGAGCTGTCCATGGGCATGAGCCACGATTATCCCATTGCCATCGAGGAAGGTGCGACCATGGTTCGAGTTGGCACGGCGATATTTGGAAGCAGAAATAATTAACCCGTTCAGGAGGGAAGAAATATGGGTATATACAACAAGTTTTTGGATTTTATCGGCATTGAAGAGGCGGACGACAACAAGGAGGACGACCTTTTTAACGAAGCCGCCGAGCAGCCTGCGGCACACCGAACAAAGAAAAAGGAGCCTCGCTTGCAGGGTGGAGGGGATACCGTGCCTATGCCCAACGTTGCAGCAATGAAGATGATCGTTTATCATCCCGTAAGCTACGAGGATGCGCAGAATATTATCGACAATCTCAAGTCCAGAAAACCCGTCATTGTCAACATGGAGGAGCTTGAGGTATCCAGCGCACAGCGCATCTTGGACTTCATTTCGGGCGCAGTTTATGCACTCAATGGAACGATATGCAAAATTTCCCGTGGCATTTTCGTCGTAGCACCCAACAATTATGATGTTGTGGGCAACGGTGAGGATGAATACGAAAATATGTAACGATGATTCGTGTCGAAGAAATCGCCAACAAGGATTTTAAGTCTGTCATTTGGGGCTACGACCCGGAAAGTGTAGACAGCTTTCTCGATCAGATTATCGAGGTCATTTTGCAGATGCAGGCTGAACGCAAAGAGATGACATCGACCATTGATTATCTTGTCAACGAGCTTGCTGCCGTTGGGCGAAAGCCTATGGACGGGGCGCAAAGCGACTCTGTGGTTGAGCCTATGGCTCCCGAGGAGATATAACGGGAATACTATTATGAAAACATCTGGAAAACCAATAGTAAGTATGCCGCCGATGAGCATGGAAGAATGTAAAGCCCTCCAATTTGAAGGGCTTGATTTTGTTTATATAAGTGGCGATGCATACGTTGACCACCCCAGCTTCGGCACTGCTATCATTGCAAGAGTGCTTCAAAAGAACGGATACAGCGTTGGCATTATCGCACAACCCGACTGGCACAATGTTGACGAATTTAGACGACTGGGCAAGCCAAGACTGGCTTTTTTGGTGTCCTCGGGCAACATTGATTCGATGGTGAACCATTATACAGCGTCAAAGCGCAAGCGTTCCGAAGATGCCTACACCGAGGGCGGAAAGGCAGGGAAGCGACCTGACCGTGCGGTAATCGTCTATGCTAACCGTTGCAAGGAGGCATATTCGGGAGTGCCTGTGGTAATCGGCGGAATAGAAGCGAGCCTGAGACGCTTTGCCCATTATGATTATTGGGACAATAAGGTCAGACACTCGATACTGTATGATGCCTGCGCCGATTTGCTGCTGTATGGCATGGGCGAACGCTCGATAGTGGAGCTTGCCGATGCTTTAGATGCAGGCAGGCCCATTTCGGAAATAACGGATATTCGTGGGAGCTGCTATCGCACAACACAGCTTTTGGAGGGTCTTGAGTATGAGCTGCTTCCTTCATACATGGACGTTGCAAGGGATAAGGCGACCTATTCAAAGGCGTTTATGATGCAGTTTGCCGAACAGGACGCAATTAGAGGCAAGCGGCTTGTGCAGCAACACGAGAAGGGCTATCTTGTTGCCAATCCACCTGCGCTGCCTTTGAGCACAAGGGAGATGGATGCTGTATATGCATTGCCATTTTCACGCACACCTCACCCCTCGTACACGGGACATATTCCTGCTTTGGACGAGGTGGAGTTCTCAATTACCTCTGCAAGAGGCTGCTTTGGCGGCTGCAACTTCTGTGCGCTTACCTTCCATCAAGGGAGAGTTATTCAGGCGAGGAGCCACGACTCGATTATCAGGGAAGCGACCCACATGACGCAAAGCAAGAGATTCAAGGGCTATATCAGCGATGTAGGCGGCCCAACGGCAAATTTCAGACAGCCTGCCTGCAAAAAACAGAAAACTCTTGGAACGTGCAAGGACAAGCAATGTATTGGCTATAATAAGTGCAAGAACCTAGAGGTGTCGCACGAGGACTACATTCAACTGCTCAACGAGCTCAAGGAGATTCCAAGGGTAAAAAAGGTATTCGTGCGTTCGGGCGTTAGGTATGATTATGTGATGTATGATCGCTCGGACGAGTTTTTAAGAACACTGATTGCCGACCATATCAGCGGACAACTCAAGATTGCTCCTGAGCATGTATCGGATAATGTACTCTATTACATGAACAAGCCGCCGCACGAGATGTACGAACGCTTCATGCAGCGTTACACGCAGCTCAACAAGAACCAAGGAATCAGGCAGTATACCGTTCCTTATCTGATGAGCTCACATCCCGGATGCAGGCTTGAGGACGCTGTCCAGCTTACAATCTTTCTAAAAGAGCACGATATGCGACCGCAGCAGGTTCAGGATTTCTACCCAACTCCCGGCACAATGTCCACCTGCATGTATTACACAGGCATGGATCCAAGGACGGGCGAGAGGATATACGTTCCGTTTACCGAGCAGGACAAACAGATGCAGCGTGCGCTGATGCAGTATTATCTGCCACAGAATTTCGATCTTGTTCGAAAGGCGTTGAAGCTCTGTAATCGTGATGATTTGATAGGCTACGATAAAAATGCGCTTGTTCCGCCAAAAAGAGAGTCAAATACGAGGCAAAAACCTATTGACAAAAGGCGCAGGAATCGGTAAAATAACTGATGGTTGATTTTTGAGGTGTAATATGCAATTGTACATCAATGAGGCATTGAAGCGAGTGGGCGAGACGTTTGCTTTCCAAGCGGACGAACAACTGCCCGATCAGGAATATGGCACACGAGAGCTGCAATTTCTTTCTCCTGCAACAGTCAAGGGGGAATACACTTTCAATGGCAAGGCTTTCACGGTCACAGCAAATGTGAAAGTATCACTTCATTCCGTCTGTGCAAGATGCAATGAGCCTTTTGATGAGGAGTTAAGCTTTAATTTTTCCGAGAGGTTCATTCGTCAGACCGCACAGGAGGACGAGGAGAGCTACCGCTATGGAGGCGATGCCATTGTACTCAACGAAGCAATCATGGACAATCTGTTTTTGCAGCTCCCGTTGGTGAGCATATGCAGGGAGGATTGCAAGGGGCTTTGCCCCACATGTGGAGTCAACCGTAATTTTGAACAGTGCGACTGTTGCAACGTTGCCCCAAACAATGCGTTTGCAGTATTGCTGGAGCGACAGAACGAATATAAGGAGGTGTAATCATGGCAGTACCGAAAAGAAAAACTTCGAAGGCGAGGAGAGATTCGCGCAGAGCGAACAACTTCAAGCTGGAGGCGCCGAATCTTTCAGAGTGCCCGCAGTGCCACGAGCTGAAGGCTTCACACACAGTATGTCTAAAGTGCGGATACTATGATGGCGAGCAGGTCATCGACATGGATAAAAAGGACAACAAGAACGCCTAATCCGTGATCACCGTAATTTCAGCAAGAAGATGAGAGACTTTCTTACAAGAAAGTCTCAGACTGTCAAAAAAGTCCAGAATTACTGGGCTTTTTTGCGTTAATGTGGTATAATGTAGAGGAGGAAAGATAAGGGGACGAGAGCATGATAAGCAAGCAGCAGGACGGCAGAAGGAACGCACA
>JAQUTY010000013.1 GCA_028694155.1 Eubacteriales bacterium | reverse complement strand
GATACCCACAGGATCATTCGTCTTGCGGGGGCAATTACCAGTGATGCAGACCTGTCCGTTACGGCGCACCACAATGAACCCGCTAGGCACAGTCACGCAGTAGACCATCCCGTTATAAGGCTCATTTGCCTTTTGGATATTGGTGGTCAGGCTATGGTTTCGCTCCACAATATCCAATTGATAATTGATCCTTGCGTTTGGATTCCCGTTATGATACTCACGCATATGTGCTCTAGTCCCCGTCAGCACATACAGTATCTGCATCCAATCTGCGTTTGACTTGACCGAACTGCTGAAGAAGTTGCCTCTTGTAAAACAGCCGTCCCACTCTGGCAGTTCAGCGAGGATGCCCTTAATCGTTTTTCGGTCGTACTCCAATAGCCAGGAGCCCCATGTTTTTTCTGGCCCCAAAATCTGTATGATGCGTTCAGCGACGTCCCCCTTACGGATTCGGATGTTCACATGTCCATCGGCCTTGACATAATCCGAATGGGGTATCTGAAGAGACTGAATGGCGTTGAGAAGGCGACGATATTTTCGCGCTTTCATGAAGGAGAAGTCGATACCGCCATCATGATAATTTCCATCAGCCTGTGTTGCTGCGAGCAAAGTGATCTCGTGAGTATCCATATGCTTTACTCCGAAAGCATACTGTCCGGCATGGAGCTGCTTGGCATCAGGACAATATGACTCCGCCGGAACCACAAAGTACTGACGGTTTTTGCGGTTCTGTAGCAGACAGCGATGGTCTGGGGTAACCAGCAAATCCACGTGTTGGTTAAGCAGATGGATCATATCGCCTGAGTATGTGTTTTTGATACGTGCCTGAGGCTTAACGAAGTAGATTTCACCATTCTCCCATTGGGCAACACAGTCGTCTTCACCAAGCAAGGGGAAGCGAACAAAGCCCCGATTTGTCAGAATCTCGGTACTGTCATCGAAGCAATTCTGCATGTTGGGGTTGCGCGCCGCAAAGCGTCCCGTCTCGGTGGCCAGAGGCAGCAGGTCGGGGTGGATGCGGCCTGTTGCGTCGTTGATGTGTTTGAGATAGCCGTCAACATAGGTGTTTTTCAACTTTGACCATTTGCGGTACTCCTGCACCAGTTCAAACAGCGGAACCAGCTCCGGCCTATGGGCGGCGCACCACTGCGCCAGCATCACCATGACCTGGTCATCCGCAGCCTCGGCATTTTTCTCCGTCGTTTTCAGGATCGGAAGTCCCAGGTCTTTGAACAGATAGTCCTTAAAGGCTTTCGTGCCGGCGTTCGCGCCGATGTCCACGTCGCCGATCAGGCTGCGGATCTGTTCCCGCAGTTCAACCAGCCTATCCATGCACTCCACCTGTTTACAGATCATTCTGGGGCGATCCATGAGCAGCCCGTTATACTTCATGAGGCCGCAGAAGATGGCAGTGGGGCTTTCGATCTGCTCAGCGAGGATACGGTGCTGTGGCAAGTAGTCATCAAACCAGGCGTTGAAACGATGATACAGTTGCAAAGCGTAATCGCTGTCTGCGCAGGCATACCGGATTGTTTCCGGGGCACTTGCGGATAATTCGTCAAAGAACCTACCGCCCGTTACCTCCTCAAAAGTTGGAAGCTCCACGCCCAGCAACTTTGGTACAAGGGTTTTCAGACCGCTGTCGCCAAGCCCCCGAAATTCGCAGCTGCTTTTCAGTGTCAGTTGTGCCGCCGCGATGGTGTCGTAGCACGGCGGCTGCAGGACGATGCCCAACGCATACAGGAACTGCGCCTCGAAGGCTAGGTTGTGCGCCACCTTGGTAACGTTGGGGTTCGTCCACAGCGCCTCGCGTAGATATGGGATAACAATCTCCGGATCGGCGTTGCCTCCGTCGAAATGTCGCAAGGGAACGTAGATGGCGTTGCCCTCCGCTACCGACAGACTGATGCCCACGATGCAGGCGCGATGCGGGTCGAGCGACGCTTTGGAGTCGGACCGATACTGCAGCAACGGCGCGGTTTCAAAGTCGAAAGCGACCAGGGTCGCGCCTTGCAGGTAATCCTGAATCTCGTTAAGCGCTATAACGCATTGGTATGCCATGGAACGCCTCCTTTCTGGAGGTGGAGGGCGTTGCCACCCTCCGCCAAGAACGACTTACTGCAAAGGCTGCGTGACTTCACCGGTTTCCGGGTCGACGATTTCTCCAACGGCTGGTTCCACTTCATACCCCACGCGGGTAGCGTACTGTTTCACCTGATCGGCCATGGCGGCGATGCAGGGAATTTCCTCATCCGCGAGCATCCGCGCCACAGCAAACTGCGCCTGTGAGTAGGCGATGCCGCCGGCATTGCTCACCTTCTTGAGCGAGAATCGCGTGACGACGCTCTGAGATTTCTTTCCCTTGGCGAGCAACCGCTTTATGTACACCCCGAATTCCTTCATGGATCCAGTGGGGAGCGTTAGCAGCAAAGGGATCAGCTCGCCTTCACGCAGGATGTAGATCCGGCGCTTGTTCTTACAGGCTTTTCCGCCGTTTTCCCCGGAGCCGAACTGGTTGAGCGGGCAGGACCCACAGTTCCCGCCGGGAGTACCAATGCCAGTCACGCCGTCGTAGCTGCCGCAATCGGGCGCGTTGTTGCCGCCGGTGAACCGTTCGCGGTAAAAGGAGAACAGCGGGTGGTGATAGAGGATCACGCCGGTAAACTCTTTCACCGCGTCTGTTTCGCCGGGCAGCTCGCCGGGGAGTTCGAACGTGGTGCCTCCGGCGGAGGGGATGGTAACACGGTCAAAGGTGATGTCCATGCCCCCAAGCTCATCGCGCATGGCGTCGGCAAGGTTGAAGTCGCGAAGGGTCGTGTAATCTGCGGTCGTGATCATTTCGGATTCGTTCATTATGGTTAACTCACTTTCTGTGTTATTGGGACGCTTTACGTACGCCGACGGTGGTTTTCTCAAACACGCTGATCAGCCCGCTGAGCCATTCGGGTAAGGTATCGCCGTTTGCCTCGATCTGCTCCTTGACGAAGGCGGAGAGAGAGTTGGCGTTGACGGTCTCGTAGACCAGAGCGCCATAGCCTTGTGCACGAAGCACACCATACAGCGATTCCTTTTGTCCGGCCAATGCGCTGGCGCGGATCTTGGTGGTCAGGCAGAACATGATGCCCGCGCGGGTGAAATTCTGGGTTTCCGTTTCCGCCATGTTGTTGGCCAGGAGCCAGTCGGCGTTGTCGATATCCATGTTGACCTGCTTGAGCTCAGCCTCCAGCGCATCTTTCTGATCGCGTAACGCCTTAAGCCGGTCTGCCAGTTCAAACATCGTTTCCTGCTGCATACTTCCTCCTGTAAGGGTCGAAGGGATTACAACCAGCGCGGCAATCATCCACCAGCGTTTTGGCCAGATCGGCCTTGTCCTTGAGAGCTTTGAGCACTTGCTCGTCCACCGTGCCCCTGGCGACGAGGTGGATGTAGGTGCAGGGATGGCGCTGGCCGACGCGGTGAATACGGGCTTTGGTCTGCTCGTAGTTGCTCATGGAGTAGTCCAGCGAGTAGAACACCATGGTGGATGCTGCCGTGAGCGTGATGCCCAGTCCCGCCGTGGCAATCTGCCCGATGAACACCTGTACCGTGGGATCGGTCTGGAACGCGGTCACCTGCGCCGCCCGGTCGGTCACGCCGCCGTGGATGATGGCATAGCGAATGCCTTTGCGTGTGAGCATTGCCTCAATCGCTTGGATTTCCGGGATAAAGCGAGCGATGATCACGAGCTTCTGCCCATCCGCGCTCTCAAGGATTTCTTCCAGAGCGTCCAGCTTGGCGGAGGACACCAGTTACGGCCTGGGATCCTCATCACTGCCCAGAAAACCGCCGGTGAGCTGGGATAGCCGCAGCAGGCGGGTCAGCACATTGGTCACGGTCACAGCGCCCTCCTGTAGTTCCGTGTAGCTGTCCTTTACCAGCTGACGGTAAGCACGCAGGGCGACGGGCTCCAGATCGACACGTTGAATCACATCGATCGTGTCGGGAAGGTCGAGGCACTCGGCCTTGGTCGCTCGGAAAGCGATGCTATGCAGGCGCTGGGTGAACTCGTCTTCCATGGCTTGCTTCATGACCGGGGTGTATTTCCCGTATCCAGTCATATCAAAGTAGCGGTTGCGGAAGAGGTAGAAGCTGCCGCCAAACACATCCGGATCTACGAACTTGTACTGGCTGAACACGTCGATGGGCTTGTTGGTGATTACGGTACCGGTGAGCGCCAGTCGGTATTTCGCGACTGCCCCCAGTTTGTGCATGGTTTTGCTGGCGCGGGCATTATGGGTTTTGATCTTGTGGCATTCGTCCGCGATGATGCAGTCGGGTCGCCAGCGGAGCAGCTCATTTTCCAAGCGCCACGCGGATTCGTAGTTGACGACCAGCGCTTGCAGTACCGCACCGGAGGTATAGCGGATGGTTTCTGCCTTGTGCGTCAGAGAACCGGAGAGCACCGTCAGCTCATAACCGAAGGCCGCGAATTTTTGGAACTCCTCTTCCCAGACCCCAAGGATAGAGAGCGGAGCGACGATGAGCACTTTGCGGATGCGACGTTCCTTTGACAACTGACCGACGATAGCGATGCTCGTCAGGGTTTTACCGGTTCCCATCTCCATGAGAAGAGCGACGCCTCCGCCATCCGGAGGTTTAAACACCTTTTCCGAGAACGTGCAAGCCTCACGCTGATGATGATAAAGGCTTGCTTTTACGGGAAAAGCCTGACTTGTTTGAAACGTTAATGCTTCCTCCCCTCACTGATATTGAAAGCAAAAGCCCTCTATATCTAGGTCACGAGAATACCGCGGTGCGCACCCTTCACGGAAAATTTCTTTTCAGTTTTTTGAGAATCCCCTTGAGCTTTTTTCGAATGACGTTGTCACACACGCCTTCGCGCCTAGCAATTTCTCGAAGCGACAATGCTTCCAGATATACCTGCTCAAGAAGACGGATTTGTGAGGAGGAAAGCAGCGCGATACTCTCAACCAGGCGTTCGTGCCAGTATTGTTCTTCAAGACGGTCAAAGAGACTGTCTTGAAAGTCTGCATGAGTATCCATCCAGAGGTAACTCTTTTCGCTGTATACGGATGCGGATTCGAGACTGACGTTATGCCTCCGATAGCGTCGACTGTCGTTGGCATCCCATTGATCCAGTTTTCGTAAATGGTCCAGATCGGAGTCGACGATTCCGTCTTCGTCGGTTCGGAGAATAATTTTCGCGCCTTCCGTGAAGACCCATGTATATGCCTTTGGTTGATCCTGTTTCATTGCGATCGCTCCTTTTAAGGAGCCGTCGCACGATGATCTCTTCCAGGCAGGACTGCGCTTTTCGTGACAGGAGCAAAATGGGCATAAAAGAAGGCCAGTTGATTGCGTCACGAATAGACGCAGTCAACTGGCCATTTGGCGACCCCGTGCCCGGCTCCCGTTGCTCAGTTTGGTTGCGGATAGTGCATTGTTTCAAGAAATCAGGTTTTTACGGGGAGCACCCCGTTGGGCTTTCGCCCGGCGATGACCCTCTTCGCAGCCGATTGACGCCGGCCGCTCCGATCAATGCCCGATTTCATCCATGCATTTTGTTTTCAGTTCCTCCAGATATACGACGATCCAGCGGTGACAACGGGGACACCGGACGACCAGACGGCTGTTACCCTCTGTGCTGGCAAAGATCAGCGTCGCCTTGCACAGAGGGCAAGTCAGCCTCTTGCCATAGCCGATCCCTCCTTTTCGTTTACTCTACCAGTTCCGCAAGCCAGGGAGCGGTAGGCACTGCCAGTAATCTGGCATTGTTATAGGCCATTTCAAGCGTAAGGCAGGTGTTGCCTGTATAAAAACCATCCATTCGGGAGATGGTCATGGCCAAATCGGGTTTGTTTGGGTCGTTCAGGCAGATGGGCAGCAGATGCTGGATCGCACCGCCATACAGCTGAGGCACGACCATGGATGGAATGAACTCCGCTGTCTTTCTGGCTATCTCCACGCCGGTCTGCAAAAGCAGCGGGAGGTTGGGAAAGCTGCGGGCCGGTTCCGGGATCCGTTCGAGGTTGGCCGAATCATCCAGGATATGACCGACGTTGACGCGAATCGGCCAGTCGGGTCGAAACCCAACCTCCGTCGCGCGAAATTCGGCGAGCGGTTTTTGCGGAAGCAGATCCACTTTCTTGAGAAACGGATGCGAATCGTCTACAAAGCCTCGCAGTACATACTCCTGATTCGCCCAGTCGTTGCGGTTCTTCTCCAGATAGCCGAAGATATCTTTGTACCGCTTTGTCAGCAGGCCCGTGTGAAAACAGGCGTAGCCGCTACGGATGACAAACTCCGCATCCGCCTCCTGCTGACTGGACGCGTGCTGATGGGCAATGACTTGCGCGGTGAATACGCCGTTGATATATTTTTCCAGAACGATGTGGTTTGCATGTTTGCGGGGAAATGCCGGGTTACGAAAGCGCCAAGCTTCATTCATTGCCAAACCGGCCAGACTTTCAAGCTGTTCACCCCACTTGGGTACATAGGCTGCGGTGAATAAATCGCGATCCATTCGATAAACCCCTTTCAATTACTGGACAGGCGCCGTTGGGTTCGCCATGGCGATATACGCCTTCTTTCCGGCTTTCATTACTGAACGTTCGCTGTCCGGAGCGCGGTGGTTGCCAGCCGCAAATACGCTCCTATAACACAAAATCCCCATGCCGCGCGGCATGGGGAGGGGTTCATTGCAAACGGATGGATTACCTTACATTCTCTAACATTGCAATTTCCGAACAGATCGTTAACATCGTACGTATCGTTTCCGGCTTTTGACACTGATCCAGCAAGTTTTGAAACTGGAGAAGCTCATGATCATGGGTTGGCGACGAATTATTGGTACTGAACTCGATTTTGACGGCTCCCCGTAAGCTGTCCTGCACGCTGATACTGAGGATTGTACAGATCGCGATCAATCTTTCCAGATTGGGTTTCAAGGTACCCCGTTCAAACTTCCCGTAGGTGGAAACGATGATGTTCAGCTCGTCGGCGATTTCACCCTGCGTTTTTCCCAACCGTTCTCTGGCGTCTCGCATTCGCTTGCCGAGAATGCGATAATCAATGATGTCCCCTTTGTCCATTGGCGATGCTCCTTTCAACGTACAAGCAATAATTGGCTCATCTGCCTCTATATTGCTTTTCAAGCGCATAGCAACCTCCGAATTTAGCTTTTGCTCTCTGTCGCTCCGCATAGCGCATCCTGATGCCTCCTTACCCCGTGATTGCGCATCCTATACCTCATGACGCTTCAGGCTTCGGTTTTGTTACACCCATTTCGAATTTTTCAAAATTTTCTTGGCAAGACTCGATCTGCGCAAAACGATAGAATACAAGGATCCAAGTTACAGGCTAGGTTTGACGCCTTGAACTAAGGATATGCGGATCGGTTGACAAACCATCGATTGGCGGTATCATACAAGGGCAGGCTATCTGTAGGAGAACTTCATTGCGGGTAGCTAATCCGTTCCGGAGTGTTGAATATAGCATGCAGAACTTTGATATGAACCAGATCATGGGTTTGTCAGGCACTATGCTTCCCTTATCCATTCTGCTGATCGAAAACGACGAGGATCGTCAATTTCTTACGGAACAGTATCTTCAGTACCGCCCTTTGATGTACAAGATCGCTTCTCAGTTCTTCAGCGACAACTTTGCCGAGATGGAAGACGCTGTCAGCAGCGCGGTTGAACGGCTTTGCAAAAAATGTGAGACTTTGAAGCAGGTAGAGTGTAACAAAAGAGCCTCCTATATCGTCTCTACTGTAAGGAATGTCTGTCTGTCCAGACTCCGGGAAATCGGACGGCAGCGGCGCAACCGCGACTATACCCCTGACGCGGATGTTGTTGACAGCATTCCCAGTCCGGAAGATGTACAGGGTATCGTGTTTGACAGGGTATTTGCGAGCGACCTGTTGGACACGTTTCCTGAGCTCAGCGAGAAGGACAAGGATCTGATTCGGTTCCGACACATAGATTTACTGGGGTATGATGTAATCGCCCAGCAGGTGGGGATCACAGAAATTGCTGCCAGAACGGCGGTTTCCCGTGCGAAAAGCAAGCTGGAACGCCTCGCGATGAATAAGAAGCGGGTTGAGAATGATGACTGATAAAGGGAAACCGGTGATTCCGGAGGATAGAAGCCTAGAGGACAGGGCTTACGACCTGTTTGGCGAGATGCTGCTCCAGCGGGAAACCGCCGCGGCGCTTGCGGGAATCGAAGCAGAAAAGGCGCGCGGAGATACGGCGGAGATGGACGCATTTTTTGCTAAGCAGGACGTAAAAAATCTGCAGAGGATTCAGCGCCATTTCAGGCGACACCGGGCGCGGGTCTTTTTTCGACAAACATTGCCGCGAGTCGGTCAAATCGCCGCAGTCATAATCGCGGTGGTCGCTGTCGCCGGTGGCGTTGCGATCGCGACCAGCCACACACTCCGCGTGCAGGTAATGCAGCTTCTGGTCAATATAGAAGAGGAGTATACCGAACTGAAGCTGCAAGAAGACCCTGCCGCGTCGTTTGACATTCCTGCGGAGTGGGGTGGGGAGAATTATCCGTCGTTTATTCCAGACGATTTGGTAGCAGGCATGGTTTTCTCCTATCCTGACAATAATTCGGTCGAACTGATAGACAAACGAACCGGAGCGGTGAGAGGCGAATTTTCTGAATATGGTGCTGATACTGAAGCAAATATTGACACGGAGGACGCCGTTCAGGAACCGGTGACGATTGGTCTCAATAACGGTTTCTTGGTTAAAAAGGAAACCAGAGTAAGCCTTTATTGGGGGGACGGAAGAAAGTACTTTGTCCTGACGATTTCAGATCACGATGAAAGTACTGCCATTCGTATTGCTGAGAGTGTTCTTCGTATAAAATAAAAATTCTGGAAAGTGTAACAAACAGGACCTCCATTTTGTCTTTAATAGTGAAAAGATAAAAATGGAGGTTTTTTCATGAAGAAAACGCTTAGCATCCTTATCCTAGTCTCTCTACTGGCAGGAATCCCCATGAACGGCATTGCTGAATCTGCTGGTTTGGAAACCACCGAATATCAGGTATTGTCAGAGCAGGCGTCTGATCCGGAAATCACTCTTGATTACGCCTATACATACAGCGTTACTGCGACCCTGTCTTTCAGTAACGGCAAAGCAAACTGCAGCGGATCGGTTACTCCTTCCGGTACAGACAGCGTTTCTTTGACGGTTACGCTTTATCAAAAGAACGGGAGCAGTTGGAGCGCAGTTACTTCATGGACGGGTAGTTCGACAGGTGGCCATAAGGCAGCTGCAGGCGGCTCCATTTCTGTCGAGAATGGAACCTACAAAGTAACCACCGTAGGGAATGTTGGTAACGGGAAAGAGAAGCCTACTAAGTCTGTAACACGAACTAAATAGCGACTCTATCATAGATAACCATGAAGCAAAAATGCTTTTTCCGCGTTTCAGAGGTTGGGGGTCTTGTTAGTATGATTTCTACAGGGAAACGAGATTTCATATACAGTTTGATCGCGTTTCTTGTTATTTGTCTCTTGTGTTCTTGTTTGGAGAAATGCGCATGTGCTGAGGATCAGTTATTTGATACGAATAATCATATGAAATATGAAAGTGCTGGAATCTCGTTGCTTGCGGATATCGAGGATTCCCCAGTCAGTTCACTGCCAACCTGGCACGCAACATTGATGAGATGGGATAAGGCATCAATAGCGATATATTTAAACTTAGTGCAAAGCACGGGCATGAGCGATTCATTCGAAGAGTATGTTGTTGATAACGGAAAAGTCCTTCTTCTAAATGACAAGCGGTTAGAAAGGATAGCATTCCTCGGTTCTCCCGATGAAACATTTCACTATATGACATCTCGAAGCGATTTATTCTTCCAAAACGCATTTGAAAACAAGTACATACTGGATACTATTCAGGGCCAGAACTTGATTGATGTCTTTGAAAATACCCGGTTTGTAGCAAAAACAGTCCAGGATTTTCAGACGCGATTGATGACACTGGGCGTGGAAACAGGAGAGCCTCTTCAGATGACCGTGTATAAAACATCTGAAACAGATGAACAATGCTACAGTGGCATTGAAGAAAGTGATGATACAAATTATGTAATCGCATTACCCAGATTCATTCAAGGCATTAAATTAATGCCTTGGGGTCAACGACTTGCTGTTGGAGATAATACATATAGCACATATATCACACTCTACATAGATTCTCAGGGGATTAGTGATATTCAAATCCCGCTTGTGTTTTCTGAACTTCGTCAAGGTTATCAACATTCTATACTATCGGTGGATCAAGCGGTTGAAGCACTTACAAAACTCAAGTCTGAATCATTTCTTCCTTATGCGGAGGACGAGTTAATGGATGAAATAGATCACGTTAGTTTAGAATATGCGCCAATACAGACTAATGACGAATGCACAACGTTTGACCTCATTCCTGTGTGGAGTTTCTACTCAAACTATGAGGATGATGATAACCGAACGGTCATAAGCCTTAACGCATATTCAGGTGAACAAGTATTCTAGAGTTTGACGGCTTCATTCATGTCACGATTGATAGTAATTATGTTAAGGGTGGTGATACCGTTGTTCTAGACAGGCTTCCTGGGTTGGATGGATGATGGGAGCTACAACTCAGGAGGCTATTGTATAGGTGCTCCTAAATACGAATATTGGAGGGTAAATTATGAAACGTTATATCTCAATGCTATTGGTTACTCTGCTCACATTGGCCATCTTGTCCAGTGCCGCAAGCGCTGCGAGTTTCTCTGTTCCGACCTGCAACAAAGGGGATGGAGCCGTTCTCTCCGGCGTTGTTACGAAAACAACTGCTATTGGTTCTGCCGCGACCGGAAGCGTCAGTGCCATCACGTCGGGTGCAAAGTTTATCTTGCGCGTCCGGAAAAGTTCTGGCTATAAGGCATCCAATACAGCTACTGTCTCAAGTACATCCAGCTTCTCGATGAGCAGCTTGAAAGATGGTAATGGTCAGTGGCTACTTCGCAAAGGGTACGACTATAAACTGGCATATACCCACAGCACTGCATCTGGTGTCGACTCCGGTTCCTGCAGCGGCACTTGGAAACCATAACCAGGAGGCCTGATCTATAAGACAGGCTAAAACCACGGTGATACGGCCTGAATAGCGGATGGCTAGATATAAGTTCGCTATTCAGGCCAACATTTGCTTTTATTATTACTTTTTACGCAATGAGCTGCCGTATAGCATCGTTGTGGTACTGAAACAATAAAACGGAGGTGAAAAGGATGTATATCAGAATTATAAGACTGGCAAGTATGTTGGTCATCCTTATGTGTCTGATGAATGGACCGCTGACGCCTGCACTAGCTGATAACCGCACTATTTCGTGGAAACAGATTCAGGAAACGCTAGACTGCGATGGAATCGTCATCCATATAGATGCAATGGCCGATTCCGACACGCCTGAAACAGTCTGTGAATGGCGAACGGAGGGAAAAGTATGGACGGAGGAGGAACTCCGAAAAATCGTTGCGATTGCTTCTCCGGGGGACGAGAACATGCAAAGGCACTCACAAGATGTCAAAGAGAGCATCAATCTGTATGACGATTTGCTAACCACCTCCGCCAGCGCAAACGTCGGGTATTTAAAGATCGAGCATGCTACCAAAGAGCAGGGTCTGGAATACGCAGCGTTTCCGATGTGGAATGCAAGTTATCGTAGCGACGAGCCGCTTAAAACGCCTGTGGCCGATTTAACCTTTTTATCGTATCAAGCCGCGCTGGATCAGATCATGCCCGTGCTGAACGAACTGGATTGTACCTTTGGTCCTCCCGCAAAAGTGATTGCCTGGGATATGAAGGCGCTACAGGTAAACTGGGAGCAGTATCATTCCCTGTTTCCGCAGATAGGCAACAGAAACTGGACGACACAGGATGAATGTTACCAGATTCAATTCCCTGTGTATTATCAAGGTTTGCGACTGAATATGGAAGGTGGTATCACCAACCGGGATGACCTGGATAACGTAGGAAGCACAATTACTTTTCTGCTAAACGCTAACGGACTGATTAGCATGGAAGCAAATGACTTTTGTATGGTAAACGGTAAAGCCATCACCCAACCGCAGAAGATGCTAACGCTGGCGGAGGCAATCGAAAGTTATCGTCAGATGGAAGCGTCCACCCTTTTCACCCAAGAGCAGGAGAAAACAATCATTAAAATCCTTCCGGAATATCTGGTGCTTAAAGACACCCCTTCCACGAAAGCAACTTACCGACTGGTACCGGCATGGTGTTTCTACTATCAGATACCCTTAGACGAAGGAACCGATGCCATGGAACTCCACTACGACGCAATCAATGCAATCACCGGACAGGCAATTGTATATTGAAGGAGGCCGTACAGATGCATGGTTGCTTTGCTACCGATGCTCGCCGTGCCTTTGTAAGCCCGCGAATGGCGCTAGCCATTCTGATGTGCGCGGCGCTATATCTTTTGGGCACTGTAAGCGAAATCGGATCAACAGACCTCTTGTATCTTTTAGATTCGGCAATGAATGTGGGCGCATTTTCCTATCTACTGCCGTTGGTTGCAGCGCTGCCCTTTTCCGGGAGCTTTTTGGAGGATCGAAAAACCGGATTTGTCAGGCTGCAGTTACAGCGGGTCACCCCAAAGCGATACCTGACCGTTCGATTCTTCACAGTTGCCTTATCAGGAGCCATTGCAACGGCGATGGGAATGCTTGTGTTTCTATCGGTTCTACCGCTTTTGCATCCAATGGCTACGCTGCCAACTAATGCGGAAGGCATCGCCGTGTATCCATACATGCAGGATGTTGTAACGGCGGAGAACTGGCGCGGCTACTACGCCTTCTATGCCTGCTTACAAGCGCTATCCGGCATGTTTTGGGCTGGGGTCGCGCTCACGCTATCCACGCTGGTTTCTCAGGCGCAAATCCTGTACCTGAGCGTAGTCCTGCTGATGGAAGTTCTCAACAGAATTCTCTTTGCCGTGCATTGCGACTCCTTTACATCGCTTGCAACAGGAGCCGTTCAGGCAACGCAGAGAAGTCAGGTTCTAGGACAATCTTCTCTCATTTTTCTTGGGCTTACGATGGGTTGCTATGGCCTCTTCTCGGTGCTTGGAAAAAGGAGGCTGTCTCATGCATAAAAACACCACGTTAGGCGTAACTGCCATGCTGACGAAAAAGCTCCTTCGGGAACCCAAATTCTATCTTGTAATCGCCATGCTCGTAGCAGTTTTAGATGAATATACCGGAGGCGCTCGGCATATCCTCCTGCAATACCACTTCGGCGTGAATGCGTGGGGAAGCTTCGCCTGTATTACTTCGTATTCCTACCTGATGCTTTGGGTGGTCGCCGGTTTCCTGATCCTGATCTCCGATGTTCCGTTTTCCAGCGAAAACACACTGTTCGAATGTGTTCGCGCCAAACGAATCCAGTCGATTTTAGGCCGCATTTGGTATATTCTGTTGGTCAGTGTACTTTACACCCTGATGATCTTTGTGCTGAGCAGCATCGTGCAGTTTGCGTCTCCGCTGTATCCGGATCGATGGGATAAAGCACTGTACACAATGTCGCGGGGGCAAACGATTAACGGGGTTTTTCTTCGAATCCCTGCAAGCATCGTAGCAGTCTGTTCCCCAATTGGTGCCTGGGCCGCAGCAAGCGCCCTTTTGACTATAGTACTTTTCATGATCGGGTTGATGATGTTTACACTTTCTTTGTACTTGAGTAAGCGCTTCGCCATATGTATAACTGGCTTATGGGCGGCCTTAGATTTTGCGATTGTCTATATGATACTTGACCCAAGCCTTTTATATGGCTCTCCTATGTCCTGGGCACGACTGGAGCTGCTGGTAACGGCCGGATACTACACGCAACAGCCGTCTGTGCAGTATTGTTTACTAATGTTGTTGGCATTCTCCGGGTTGTGGATAACAGCCAGTTGCCTTTTCGTTAAAAATCAAAAACGGTTTGACCGAAAAATGATTGGAGAAGGGGAACAAGGATCATGAATGACCTTACTGATCTTGTGCTTTGTGATGTTAAGAAGAGTTTTGGCAACCGGATGGTTCTGGATTCCATATCGCTCCGCATGGAGGGAGGGCATATCTACGGCATTATCGGCGCCAATGGATGCGGCAAAACCGTGCTGATGAAGTGCATCTGTGGGCTCATGCCGATCGATTCCGGCCGTATCGCGCTTAGCGGATATCCCGATTCGGAGCCTCCCAAAGGAACCTTTGGGGCGGTGATCGAAACACCTGGGTTTCTTCCACAGTTCTCCGGGTATGAGAACCTGAAAATGCTCTCCATGCTAAGCCCCGTTGCTAAGAAAGGGTGCATCAACAAGGCGATTGATACCATGGGCCTGACGGATGGCGCCCGGATGAAGGTTGGGAAGTATTCTCTAGGCATGCGGCAACGGTTGGGCATCGCACAAGCGATTATGGATGATCCTCCCGTTTTACTCTTGGATGAGCCTATGAATGGTCTGGATCGCGATAGCGTTGACCATACCTATGAATTGCTAATACGCTTGCGGAATATGGGGAAGATCATCCTGGTTGCCAGTCATCATCAGCAAGATATTGATCGGTTGTGCGATCAGGTTTATTCCATGGAAAATGGGAGACTGTACGTGACGGATCGTTGACAGCCGGAGCCTGTGGCATTCAGTCACAGGCTCCGGCTTTTAAACCTCCTGATTTGAGATGGGCAAACAATGCTATTTATTTGACTTTGCGCTAGACCGTGCGTTGCGTCAGATTTCCGATTACTCCTGCCGTCTGGACATCAACGAAAGCAATCCAGAGAAGAAGGTTGCCGAGTTTATTAACTTCCTGCCTGTCATTGCCTACGACGGCAGTACCATGCGGCAGATTAGCGCTGAAGAAATTCTGGACATCACGATGGCCGGAACCTCCGCAACATTGCTGGCGAAACGCTGGGAGAGCGCTCTGCTAGTGAATGTGGACAATGCGACGCTCGCACGCTTGATGGCCAATGAGGAGGCTATGCGGGCGCTTATGAGCATCGAGGGCTTCCGTAGCTTGAACGCAGATATCGAGACGATCATTAATAAATCCGAGCATGTAAAGAAGGCCAAAAGGGATGGCGATGATAAGCTCACTCCGAAGGAAATAAAGGAACTATCCGAGGAGGAGAAGGAGTTCAAATCCAAACGTAAACAAATACAAGAAAAGCTCATCAAGTTCGCCACTCGCATACCGGTGTTCATGTACCTGACTGATTACCGCGAGCGCTCCCTGAAAGACGTCATTACACAACTGGAGCCAGGCCTGTTCAAGAAAGTGACAAATTTGGATGTGAAAGACTTTGAACTGCTGGTATCACTAGGCGTTTTCAATGGATCAGTCATGACCGATGCTATCTTTAAATTCAAACGATATGAAGATGCCAGCTTGTCTTACACGGGCTTGAACCGTCATGAGGGCGCGGACGTTGGCTTGTGGGATACCGTTATTAAGCGCAAGGAGTTTGAGGCGTTGTTCGTCAACCAGCAAGCCACAATGACAGCTGCGCCACAGCGCGTAGACGACGTGCCCGAGAATCCTTTTGCATTTCTTGTCTCCAGTGAAGATGACGAGCAAGAAGAGGAAGCGCTTACTCCTGTGCCAATGTTGTTACCTTCGAAAAGTCGGGGCGCATCTGGAACGACCGCTGCTACGCACGCAGTCATCGTCGCTGGTAATATATCTCTGCGTCCTCCTAACCATCCGAAACCGTCTGGTGATACGATCCGCCAGCCGCACGTGAGCATCCCAGTTACACAGACTGCCGTGCCAAAGGTGGATACTAGCTTTGTGCAGGTCGGTGTGGTATTGATGCACAAGGTATTCGGGGAAGGGACTGTTCGCTCCATCAAAGATGGGCGCCTGATTGTCGTGTTCAAGGGTGGCGAGAAAATGTTCCAGTTTCCGCAAGCAATTGAGAATGAGTTCTTGAGGAAAGTCGAATAGCATTCTTTAGGAGTTGTAGAACTTCAAAAAGGTTAATAAACGTACATTGTAACTACGTCGAGTTAGCATCTGACGGAAGGTTCATTGCAAACAAGCTAGGTTGCGATTATACCTTCTGCAGAAGCTCCCTAACAACCACAGGACAGATATCGACTGAATTCGTGCTCCCGGTATCGCGCTTTGGTGACAGGAGAGCTTTTAATGCAAGGCGTTTATCGAATAGCTGAAGGCTTTTGAGACTTACTTTGGAGCCTAATAACTCATGCGTTGTCAGTTTTGGTCGTGAAAGCGTACATATAGGTTGGGGGTGATTGCATGGCTAATCGTGGAAAGAGCATCAACCTGTTTTTGATGGATGGCGATGTGACCGGGAGAATCAAGTGTACAATCGCTGGATGGACTGGCGTTGTTTACAAGATACCCCGCACTGAACTGGATAATAGCAGAGAACGTTCGCACCTAAAGCAAAGCGGAGTTTACTTCCTCTTTGGCACTTCTGATCAAACGGGCGAGAATATGGTCTACATTGGCCAAGCAGGGGCAAGAAAGAACGGCGAAGGTATTCTAAACCGTTTGCTTGAACATCGTCGAAATCCTGATAAGGACTACTGGATTGAGGCTGTTGCAATTACAACCACTGATGATACGTTTGGGCCGACAGAAATAAGCTATCTAGAAAATCGTTTCTGTAATCTGGCAGTATATGCAAAAAGATACACAGTAAAAAACAATAACGATCCAACACAGGGGCATATAACCGAAGAAAAAGAAAGTGAACTGGAAAGCTTTATTGACTATACGAAGATCATTTTAGGGACTTTAGGGTATAAAATTTTCGTTCCGTTCGTTGAAAGTGAACCTGAATTAAGCAAGCCAAGGTATGACGTCGCACCCGAGCCGATTTTGTTCTTGAGTAATAAAAAGCCAACGCTCGTGGCAAGAGAACAAGCGATGGGTTTGTCGTTTTCAAAGGTAGCCAAATTGCTCTATCTCCGACGCCAAGTTGTCCAGATACAATTAAACGACTGCGCGAGAAACACCAGTCAAAAATCGATAAAAATGGTATATTGCTTGAAGACATACTGTTTTCAAGTCCTTCGGCTTCAGCTGGATTTTCGATGTATGCAAGCGCAAATGGTAATATACTTTGGTTTACAGAAGACGGGAAAACGCTGAAGGCACTTGAGAATTAGCATGACGAGTAAATCAAGAGATGCATTTGCATACAACTGCAAGCCCTTACGAACAAGGGCTAAGAGAATATATAATGTGATGCCAAATGCATCAAGGTGGACTATGACTAGGAATCTATCTCCAGTGCACTGGATGCCTGGACCTACGACCGAAAGAACCAGCCGGACTTCTCAAGACCCAGCCCGCCCACCGACTACACCCACAGCGAATCCTTCAACGGCAGCCATCGGGAAGAGTGTCTGAAAACAAACTGGATCATATCCTCGGAGGATGCAAAGGAATTTCTGGTAAAATGGCGAAATGATTACAATGAGAACCACCCGCATGATGTACTATCATTCCTGCAGTTGGATGAGTACGCTAAAAATAATGCGGTCTATGGGTTATGAGCATACTTGGTATCTCTTTGAAATTGGACCGATTTAGGGGGTACCCGTATCCTACCGATTTGATTTTTCATGTGATAGATTTAGGAGATCAGTATGAGATTAACCCGTGCCAAGGTTTCGAACTACAGGAATATTGATGGTATAACCGTTTTCTTCAACCCTGATTGCAATTATATAATTGGGGAGAACAATCTTGGAAAGAGTAATTTCCTTGTCCTCCTCGACACGTTATTCAGTGGCCGCAAGGGTTTTGATGAAAAGGAATTCGCCGATCCTGCAAAACCCATCAATATTGAGCTTGACATCAGACTGCTCCCTTCTGAACAAGGCTTCTTCGAAGATAACTTCTCACCAGAGGATTCTTCTCTGCTAAAAATCCGCTACCAACAAAATATTGGTGATGTTTACCCAACTATTGTCAGTGTAGACACTAATGAGACAATATCCGCAAAGATGCTCAAGAAAATCAACTTTCTGAAATACGAAACGACATCCGTTCCGAGCAAGGAACTCCGTTTCGATAACCCAAAAGGGGCGGGGTTGCTCATCGGCGGAATCATTGAGAGGTTCATGACCGACGGTGACCACGACTTCTTGAATGCTGAGCAGGTTGGTGGTGTACTAAATTATATCAATACCCATCTGGGAAAAATTCGCAGCTTCCGTGACTATTCCATCAAAGCAACAATTGCTCCGAACCAGACTGATATGCTGTCAAGCCTTATTTATCTATCGGATGGCGAAAGGAAAATAGACTCAACGGGCAGCGGTGTCCAATATATGACGATGGCCTCTATCAATATCCTCTGTCAGATCATGGAGATATATAAAAGCAAATCTGCTCCTTTCGTTGAACAGCTTTATACGGACGGAGATGGAAAGAAGCTACTGCCCCTCGTGCTTTCAATTGACGAACCTGAAGTACATTTGCATCCTTATTTGCAACGGTCACTCATCGGCTATTATAAGAAGATCTTGTGTAATGAAGACCCGGAGTTTACCGAGTTGCTAAAGCTATGCTTTAGTATAGACGGTCTTGATGGGCAGTTGATCATTGTTACGCACTCAACTGATGCATTGGTTGGAGATTACCGAAACCTAATTAGGTTCTACAAGAACGGCACGAAAACAGAGGTCGTAAATGGTTATGCCCTTCGTCCAATTACCACCGGAAGCAACGCAAGGCGAATCAAGCCCGAAGATGAGAAGCACATCATAATGCATTTCCCTGAGATTAAAGAAGCGTTTTATGCCAAGTGTGCTATCTTAATAGAGGGCGAAACGGAGTTTGGATGTATTCCATCTTTCGCAGAGAAGATGGGCATTTCCTTGGATGATTACGGAATTTGTGTCATAAATGCAAGAGGTGAAGGCACAATTAACCCACTTCGACATATACTGAAGCTATTTGCCATTCCAAGCATTGCAATATATGACGGCGATGTCATGGGAAAGCGACGCCCCCCTGCCGATGAGTTCTTCACAAGTGAAAAATGCTTTGAGATAGAGATAGTGAAAACCCTTATCTTAAATAACAAACATGCATTGATTCGCCAGATTGCTCGCGATCTTGATTACAAATCAGAATCCCATGTCCTTGATCGTGACTTCTTGAAGGATGGGTTTAAGAAGCAGAGCTATGATGATGCACTGTACACTCCCAAAAAGCTCACACAACTAACGGAAGGCAGTGAAGAATTCAGCGCCGTATATGCCGCATGGTTCATCAACAAGAAAGGAGTTCTACTCGGGCGGTTAATTGGAGATGCTCTTACAGCCGAGCTCATCCCAAAATGCTACTCCGACGCTATACGAATGGCACAGGAGGTGGCTGCCAGTGTCCAATATTAACCTTTCAGGGATTAGGTTGAAAATTGAGAGCCTTCATCAAGGCGACGCACAACAACTCGAAGTCATATTCTCAAAAAGTCCGCGTTTGATTGTGGAAGCTCCGGCTGGTTACGGAAAGACCACCACCATGATCAGTCGAATTGCGTATTTGTTCGCATCCGGTAGCATTCCCAACCCTAAGCGTATTCTGGGACTGACGTTCAGTGTAAATGCTGCTTTGAAGGTTAAGCGGGATGTGGCTGGAAAACTTCCCGACCTGCTTGGCTCTAGTAACAGCCCAGTAGCTTTAAATGAGAAAGTCACGGTTACGAATTATCATGGCTTTTGCAAAGGCGTCTTACATAAATATGGGTATCTTGTTGCCGATGTTCTACGGAAAGATATAAACCTTTTTAAAGCACTTGGAAAAATCAAGAACAATCGAGGCGAAATCACATCTGATTGGAAGAGCATTGCAAGATCGCTTTCTATAGAAGAACAAGAAATTATTAATAAAATCGATGTATCAATTGAAAATGGGCATGTGCCAGGTGCAGATGATTTACAGGTTTATTTCGAAATCATAATCAAGAAGCTGTTGCCTCAGGATTTCATAACCCACAACGCAGTTATTTTGTTTGTACTGGAGATATTCGAACGTTTCCCTGAAGTACGGAAGTTTTATCAAAACTATTACACTCTTATCGTTGTTGATGAGTTTCAAGACACAAACTGCATCGCATGTGAACTGCTCGGATCGATCATTGTCCGCGATCGTACCCAGTTGGTTTTTCTTGGAGATCCGCTCCAGCGAATCTATGGTTTCATTGGCGCACTGTCAAACATCATGGATACCGCCGCCGATCAGCACGACATGACCAAAATAAAACTAAACAAGAACTATAGGTTTCGGGATAACCCGGAGATGCTGAAGCTGGACAGAAACATCAGAGCAAACGCAGCGGATTATTTCGCTCCGGTTATTTCTGAAGATGACGTTGCGAATCTGCCTGCGTTCTGGGGCGTTACACAACAGGAAGAAGCCCAGAAAATTGTTGAGAAGATCCAGAATATCATTACCGATAACCCAGATCGAGTAGCAGTACTGTTTAGGATGCGTGGTTTGAATGCCGAGAAAATTGAGAGTGAACTTTCTAATCGAGGCATTCCTTATTTTTACGGTATGTTTACAGATGAAGACCCCGAATATGTGGAATTCCATATCAAATGTCAAGATATGTTTATAAGAAAGTTTGGAAAATCTAAGACTATCTCCCATAAAGCTTTACAGATGTTTGCTGAAAACGTGAAGATGGCATACGCATCCTCAACCGAGAAGACTATCAGTTCGATGTTTCGACTGCTTGATGCCCTCGTTTCAAAGGTTTCGATGGACTATGCTGACCTGCAACCTGATGACAAGTACGATTTGCTCATGGATATTTTCGAGAACAGACAGTTGAAACAGGCGATGGAGTATGTAGACGCAAAAGTGATTCTTTCTACCGTTCACGGGGCAAAAGGGCTTGAATGGGATTATGTGATTCTTGCAGATCTTGAAAGGTTTGCCTTTCCCAGCTATTTTACCTGCGAATATTGTCAGAACAAGTCTTTTGCGGGGGAAAAGTGTAAATGTCATTTACCGACGCCTCTTCCCGAGCGTTTTATAAAGACCGCACTTGATGAACTATCGCTATTTTACGTTGGGGTAACAAGAGCTAAAAAAGCCGTATTCGTATCAGCAAGCGCGAAACAGCTTGCTCCTTTCGGTGAGGTTCCAACTTTGTTTTCCTGTATGGCAAACATTGGCGGTATAAGGTTAGTTAACGCAGAAACCGCCTAGGCGCTCATCATTCGATAATCGGTCATATACACGAATGAAGAGGAGCACATATCCTTGGAGGATGCGAAGGAAAAGCTGGAAAGATGGCGAATTAATACCATCTAGTACCGTCCGCACAGCGCACTAACATACCTTCCGCCGGCCGAATTTGCCAGGTATTATGCGGCTTGTGATATTATTAACATAATAATAACTAAAGAATTGTGAGTCGGAGAAGCGAAAATGGCAATTATTCGATGGTTACATTTATCAGATCTGCACTTTGGATATGACGATTTTACCGTAAAGGAATTCCGCAAGAAATTGCCCGACAAACTTAAAGAGTATACAGATAGAAATCAGGTATCATTTGACTACATATTCGTTACAGGCGATCTTCGATATGCAAAAAGCAAGAATAATACAGATGCTGATTATACAGCTGCAGTGAAGTATCTTGATGGTTTGTGCGAATCGGCTGATTTTAATGCCCATAAACCTAAAGTCATGTTAGTACCCGGTAATCATGATGTGAGTATACTAGAAGGCTCAGAACGTATGAGAGCCATTAAAGAGACGCAAGAAAAATACCAGACACGCATTGGGAAGATCGATCCCGACAACCTACAAAAGCTAAAACCATCTGAGTCGTTTCTTCATGCATTTCAACAAATTACGAACATGGATTTCGTAGACAATCATACTTTACATAAGGATGAAGAAATCAATATCCTATGCTTGGATACATCGCTTGTTTGCACAAAGAGTAGTGTAGACTATAAAGCGCTATTATTAGGGATGGATAGCGTGCAGAACCTATTACAGGATGCGAAAGCCGATAAACCTCTGATAATTTTGGCGCATCATAGTTTTGATTGGTTCGAAACGCGTGAAGGAGAATCTCTGTTAAATCTATTGATAGATCATAAAGCTTGCGCATACCTTTGCGGGCACATCCATACCGAGGCAATATCTGAACTGCGTAGGTTTTCGCGTCCGGATGAAACTCTGAGCCAATTTATCGCGCCGACATCAATGGATCAGGATGAAAAAGGAAAACAAACAACGACGATGGGATTTTTAATCGGTCAAATAGACACAGAAACGCGAGAAGGTCGTGTTACTTTCTATAAATGGGATATGGACGACAGTAAGATTTATGAGCGAGAGACTGTTTCCTTGACAAAAAATGCGAGTAAATTTTTTCTTCCTTGTACCAAAGGCTCGGAGCTTATCAATCATTTGAGAAAGCAATTCGAGAAAGTGAAAAAGCAGAGTGGCAGCTATATACTCAACGAGATCAGCCGCGAACTGTTCCCTTCTCTGCAAAGCAATGTAGGAAGAATTTATACTAGTGAGAAAGACAAAGAGGTTCCTTTATTTGCATACATACAGGATATCTGGTCTGTAGGATCACATAATCACCTGTTGATTACCGGGGAGGGCGGTATAGGTAAGACGGTTACTCTGCTTGAGACATGTGGTGAACTTCTGAAAAAAGACATTCCCACTTTATATCTCCAACTACATAATCTTAAAAATACCGATATTGAGGCGTATATTGAAAAGCGGATATTTCCGGGCAATACAATTCTCATGAATGAGTTTATGCGACTAATCAATCAAGAATCCACTGATCATCCCAATGTGGTGCTGCTACTGGATGGTTTCAATGAAGTGGCGGAAAAAAATGTTGCTGCTGTGCTTAATGATATTAAGGTTTGGTGGAAAGAATATCCAGGATTACAGCTTATTTTAACTTCGCGCTATGACATGCGGGCTTATTTTCCCATCTTTACTAATGCAGAGCACTTAAAAGTCGCGCCCTTGAATTCCGAACAGATAACAAATTACCTAGCGTTGCGTGAGATTCCGATTCCAAATGATTCGATTCTGCAACTATTGAATTATCCGCTGATGCTCAATCTCTATGTGTGTGCAGAAGGGTATTTATCGCAGAATGAAATGAATGCAGTACTTCGCTGGAAACAGACTGAATCGAGTGCAGGAGTGATTATCTGGAATTTTCTACAGTCTCAGATTCAGAAGTCAGCTTTTGATGAAGATAGAGCACAAAATATTCTTGATTACATTATTGCCGTAGAGTATCTGTTACCATATATTGGTTGGAGAATGGAGAAGTCAGAGAAATACGCTGTCGACAGGAGAACTCTACAAAACTGGGTCGAAAACGGAATGGAATATTTTCAAACAACGTGGAATAACAAGGGGAAACTACCACAAAGAATTATTGACATAAAATATGATTATCCGTCTGATATCTGGGAGTGGCGTGCAGAACGTATATTTCGAGTTCTTACTCAAGAGCTACATCTAGTAAATATAAATAAGGATAGATCAGCGTCCTTCATTCACCAGGAATTTCGCGATTGCCTTTCTGCTATATTTCTTATCAAGGAAATAGAAGAACGACAGCCCAAAGAAATACCGAAGTCATGGAGTAACTGTATTTCGACATATGTTTGTGATTTTATATCGAATCTCATTGAAAGGCAGGATATTGATAGATTATGGGATACATTGCGAAATCTAAAAATCCAGCAAGGAAATTTCACTATGTACAATGTGTATGAAATTTACCGCCGCATACTGTTCGATGATTTTTCTGAGGTCGATTTTTCCAATCAAGATATAAGAAACATTTCTCTTTGCAATATGAAGTTGACAAACAAAAATGGAAGAACATCGTTTAATCGCGCCATTGTTGGTCCATATACATTCATATTTGCTGGGCATACTTTCATTATCAATAGTATAGCTTGCCTTCCGGAGGGGAGACGCTGCGTGAGTGGTTCCTTGGATCATACGATCAAGATCTGGGATATTGAGAGTGGCCAGTGCCTGCGCACTTTGGAGGGTCACACTGAAACTTTTACTTGCGTTGCTTGCCTTCCGGACGGGAAACGTTGCGTGAGCGGCTCCAAAGATAATACAATCAAAATCTGGGATATCGAGAGCGGCCAGTGCCTGTGCACATTGGAGGGGCATACTGACACTATTACTTGTGTGGCTTGCCTTCCGGATGGGAAACGCTGCGTGAGCGGCTCCAATGACTATACAATCAAGATCTGGAATATCGAGAGCGGCCAGTGCCTGCGCACATTGAAGGCGTATTATAACGGTATTACTAGTGTGGCTTGCCTTCCGGACGGGAAACGCTTGGTGAGCGGCTCCTGTAATTCAATCAGCCTCTGGAATATTGAGAGCGGACATTACCTGCGCACATTGGAGGGGCATACTGACACTATTACTTGTATGGCTTGCCTTCCGGACGGGAAACGCTGTGTGAGCGGCTCCAATGATTATACAATCAAGATCTGGGATATCGAGAGCGGCCAGTGCCTGTGCACATTGGGGGGGCATACTAACGCTATTACTAGTGTGGCTTGCCTTCCGGACGGTAAACGCTGCGTGAGCAGCTCTAGGGATGATACAATCAAGATCT
>JAQUTY010000012.1 GCA_028694155.1 Eubacteriales bacterium | reverse complement strand
CTTTGCGTTTTTTGTTGTCTTCATCTTACAGAGTCCGTCTAGTCGGACTCAAATGAATTGACTGGCTTGTTTGTTTCTTCACTATACAGTTTTCAAGGTGCTCTCGCTGCCTCTCTCTTGGTTTTTTCGGCAACTCGTACATATTAGCATTTTGATTTCTCTTTGTCAACACCTTTTTTTACTTTTTTTCGACTTTTTTTCAAGAAATCAAAATTGACAAATATATCAGTACCTAGTATTATATATAGGTTAGAATTATCTACAAAAAGGAGTACATTTATGCGCGCACTTACAAGCAAGGAGCTAAGACAGCTCTACTTGGACTTTTTCAAAAGCAAAGGTCATGCCGTAATTGGCAGTGCCTCTCTTATCCCTGAGAACGATCCGACCGTTCTTTTCACAACTGCGGGTATGCATCCCCTCGTTCCGTATCTGATGGGCGAGAAGCATCCTGAGGGCAAGCGTCTGACCGATGTTCAAAAATGCGTCCGCACGGGCGACATCGATGAGGTTGGCGATCCTTCTCACTGCACCTTCTTTGAGATGCTGGGCAACTGGTCGTTGGGCGACTACTTCAAAAAGGAATCCATTGCTTTTTCCTATGAGTTTCTCACCGATGAAAAATGGCTTGGAATTCCCAAGGACAAGCTATACTTTACCTGCTTTGAGGGCGATAAAAACGCACCGCGCGACACCGTTTCCTTTGACAGATGGGTTGAGATGGGCGTTGACCCATCGCACATTGTCTTTCTCCCCAAAAAGAACAACTGGTGGGGTCCTGCCGGCATGACCGGTCCCTGCGGCCCCGACACGGAGATTTTCTTTGACACGGGAGCAGAACCCTGTGGCCCTGATTGCAAGGCAGGCTGCGACTGTCACAAGTACCTTGAGATTTGGAACAACGTGTTTATGGAATATAATAAGGTAGCTGACGGAGTATATGAACCCCTTGCACAAAAGAACGTTGACACGGGCATGGGTTTAGACCGCACCATTGCAACCCTTCAGGGCGCAAAGAGCGTATTTGACACCGATGCCTTTGCACCTGCCATAACAAAAATTGCAGAGCTGTCCCACAAGGGCTACGAGGATAATGCCGATACAGTCAAGGCATTCCGCATCATCGCCGACCACATTCGCTGCGCAGTATTTATGCTGGGCGATCAGCGTGGCATCACCCCTTCCAACGTGGACCAGGGCTACATTCTTCGCAGAATCATCCGCAGAAGCATACGTTTTTCCATGCAGCTTGATATGCCTGACGGCAGTCTGAACGAGATTGCCAAGGTATTTATCGACCAGTATGCCCCCTTCTACTCCGAGCTGGAGCAGAATCGTGAGAAGATACTCAGCGAGCTGAAAAAGGAGGAGAACAGATTTGCGTCCACACTTAAAAAAGGTATTCGTGAGTTTGGAAAGCTGGTCGCCGTTCTTGAGGGCAAGACTATAAACGGCGTTGACGCATTCCATCTTTACGACACCTATGGTTTCCCGATTGAATTTACTGTGGAGCTTGCCGCCGAGCAGGGCTTATCCGTTGACGTGGACGGCTTCCATGCCGCCTTTAGGGCGCACCAGACTCTTTCGCAGGCTGGCGCAGAGCAGCGTTTCAAGGGCGGTCTTGCGGACAACACCGAAGCCACCGCTGCGCTCCACAGTGCGACCCATTTGATGCAGGCTGCGCTTCGCAAGGTGTTAAACGATGACAACGTTGCCCAAAAGGGCAGCAACATTACCGCCGAACGTCTCCGTTTCGACTTCAGCTTCCCACGCAAAGTGACTCCAGAGGAGCTTTTGGAGGTTGAAAGACTGGTCAACGAAGCCATCAAGGCGGACGTGCCGATTATTTGTGAGGAAATGACCGTTGCCCAAGCGAAGGAGCAGGGTGCTATCGGTCTGTTTGAGAGCAAGTACGGCTCCAAGGTCAAGGTCTACACAATGGGTGAGTTTTCCAAGGAGATTTGTGGCGGCCCTCATGCCACCCACACAGGTGCTTTGGGCACCTTCAAGATTAAAAAGGAAGAAGCGTCCTCCGCAGGAGTTCGCCGCATCAAGGCGGTATTGATTCCGTGACGGATTGGCTGACATACGAGTGGGAATGGAAGCACCGTAGGGCTACCTTCAAGGTGGATTTGCAGTATTGGGATTTGCTCCCCGTACTCGCCTATTCCCAGCTTGTTTATGTCAGTTGCGCTCCAAGCTCTCCCCTTGCAACGAGCTTTTCCCGTTCAGAGGAGCATCGCCTTGCCGCACTGCGTCATACGCTGTCCTCACAACTGAATGGACACGCCGTCTTTGTTGGCAGCATACGCCTAGATGACCTGGAGCAGCTTTATTTCTACACTGCTGACTCCACCATCATCAATCATATGTCGGGTATATGCCGTCTTGAAAGCAAGCTGAGAACAACGTGCGGACACAGCGATGAGCCGCACTATGCGACCTATTACCGACTTCTATTTCCAGATGACTCGAAGCTGCAATCGGTGGAAAATAATGCTTACATCGAGGCGATTGCAAAGCAGGGCGGCGACTTAACTTTGGTCAGACGAATAGAGTTGGAAATGGCATTTCTCTATCAGGAGGACCTTGACGACTTCAAAAATCGTATCCCTCGTGGTGGCTTCACCGTTGGCGAGTCCAGTATTCGTGCCGGCGTGTCGCATCCGCACAGATTGCTAATATATGGCTATTGCACGTTGAACCTTGCCGAGTTGAACCGCTTCACCTCACACGCAATCGAAATTGCAGCCCAATACGATGGACTGTTGGAACGGCTCTCCGCTGCGTATATCAAAAACTAAAACAAGCTTATTTTCCCACACAAAAGTTCTCGAATATTTTATCGAGGACTTTTTCGTCTATATCCGTACCCGTGATGCTTCCCAAGTGATGAAGCGACTCGCGAATGTCCGTGGCGATGCAATCCAACTGGCAGGCTTCCTTTGCTGCCTCAATTCCGACAAGCGCGCACTCAAGCGCACGCAGATGTCGCTCGTTGGTTATAGCCGTACAATCTGTTGTGTTGGGTGCAATACGTCCCACAATCAATGATTTCAGTTCGTCCATTCCCACTCCGGTCTTTGCGCTAACATAAACATCTGCATCTCTATCGGCTTTGCAAATGTCCGCCTTGTTTGAAACGATGATTCTGTTCTTCCGTGCGGTCATGCTCATCAGCTGGCTGTCATTGCTGTCAAGAGCTTCACTTCCATCTGTCACCAGCAGAACAAGGTCTGCGCTGTCAAGCACTTGCTTTGCTCGTTCTATGCCGATGGATTCGGCTTCGTCGCTGCAGGCTCTGATTCCTGCGGTGTCAACAATGCGCATCGGTATTCCTTCTATCGACAGCTTTTCCTCTATCGTGTCCCTCGTTGTGCCTGCCGCTGCCGTAACAATCGCACGGTCACGCCCCAGCAGCGCGTTTAGAAGTGAGGACTTGCCAACGTTCGGCTTGCCCACAATCGCCAAGCTCACGCCGATACGCAGCACTCTGTTGTCCCTGCCGGTTTTGAGCAGACGATTTATTTCATCTGTGGCGGTGTCAAGCGATTCGCCAAGCGAGGCATATGCGTCCGCCTCTGCCTCCTCAGGATAATCTATGGCAGCATCTATTCCCGAAAGGGTATTCAAAAGAATCCCCTCCACCGCCTCAATCTGCCTTTTTACGCTGCCCTCATGCTGCAAAAGAGCCGCCTTGAGACTCTGCTGCGCCTCGGCATTGATTATATCCATCACCGCTTCCGCCTGACTTAAATCCATCTTCCCATTCAGAAAGGCTCGCTTAGTAAACTCGCCGTTTTCGGCAGGACGCGCGCCTGTCCTCGACAAGCATTTTAGGACGGACTGCACCGTCATAGCTCCGCCGTGACAGTGTATCTCCAGCATGTCTTCACCCGTGTAGGTATGCGGCGCAGGCAAAAACACGCCCATGCAGGCATCAACAATCCCTTCACCGTCCTTTAGCAGCACATAGCAAAGGCGATTGGGCAATCCCGTGATGTCTTTTGAGAATATCTCTTTTGAAATTGTTTTGCTCCTGCTGCCCGACACTCTGATTATCGCTATTGCGCCGCCTATGGCAGTCGATGGAGCATATATTGTTTCGTTAATCATGATTTATTGTCAAAAAAAGCCACCGTTAAGTGGCTCAAGTCGTTTACTTGTTGGGGGTGATTACCACACGGCGATTTGGCTCCTCGCCCTCGCTGTGCGTGGACACACCGATAAAATCCTTCAAGGACGCATGTATAACTCTGCGCTCGTATGGATTCATCGGATCCATGGATATCGAACGTCCCATCTTCGACACTCTGATTGCGGTCTTTCTTGCCATGCGGCGCAGGGTTGCCTCCCTGCGAGCACGATAGCCCTCTGTGTCAAGGGTGATGCGCTGATAGCCCTCGTCCTTGCGATCCTTGTTGACATAGAGCGATACAAGATACTGCAAGGCGTCCAACGTCTCTCCACGTCTGCCAATTAACAGCCCATCGGTTTTTGAGATAATGTTGAGACGAATACCGTCATCAGTTTGGCAAGCGGTGACCTCTGCCTCGATTTCCATGCGTTCAAGCAGCTCCTTTAGGAACTTGGCTGATTCCAAAGACTCCGCCAACTCTGCCGAATAGTCATACTGCTCCGCTTCCGTCTCAGGCTCACGCTCAAAGCGTTCTTCACCGTCAAAGCTGCGTGGCGCACGTCTGTCATTGCTGCGATTGTCCCTGTTATCCCTGCGTGGTCTATCGTTTCTCTCACGGGGCGCACGCTCTGCACGCTCAACCTTCTCAAAAACAGGGGTTGCCTTAACCTCACGCTCTGTGAGGCGAACAATAGCGTTCTTTGCGCCAATACCGAATATGCCCTTGCTCTGAGTCTGAACCGTAACGATTTCAACCTCGTCAATGCCCAGTCCCATCTCATTCATTCCATGGAAGATAGCCTCATCGACGGTTCTTCCGGAAAACTCCATGCTCCTCATTGAATAACCTCCACTCGGTTCTCTTGCGTAGAACCATACTTCTTCTTAAACCAACTGTTCAGCACCAGTCCTATTGCGGTGGCTATCACGTTGCTGAATATCCAATAGAGCGAAAACGTGGAGTCGTAAGACCAGCAGAAGAACATTGTCATTGCGGGGAACAAATACATCATGAACTTGCCCTGCTGTTTGCCGTCTGCCTGCTTGGGCTGGTTGCGCTGCATAATCCATTGCGACAGGAAAGTTGTTATACCTGCAATCACCGCCAGAATGCCCACACCATTATTGTAACCCTCGTTGACAGCAATTACCGGTGCCATTTTTTCGTTATAGTTGTTGACAAAAGTGTTGTACTTCTCTGTGTAGCTGGGATCTGACGTATCGGAAACGCTCCCACCGCCTGTGCAAGCACAACCTCCCGAACTTGTATTCGTTGCCAAAGGAATGTCGAAAAAGCCCCACTTTGTGAGAGTTTCCTTGAGCTGCGGATCCTCTGAGGTATAGAAATAATTGTCAATATTGCCGGCATAAGTGGCGTAGAACGTCTCAGCAGACATCACGGGCGTGTTGCTGTCCATGAAATTGTCGGGACGCCATACGTTGTTAATCCACAGGAACTGGTAGCTCTCCATGGTTTCCACCGCCGTGGTAGTACCCTTATTGGAGTCAGCCTCTGCCTCAACGACCAAGCGCAACGCCTGCTCGTTTGACCATGAACGAAATGCACTAATAAATATGAAGAACAAGGGTAATGTGAACAGCATCGGCAAACAACCGCCAAACATGCTCACGCCTCTCTCCTTCATCAGCTTGCGCTGTTCCGTGTTCAGCTTTTGTGGGTCATTGGAATATTTCTTTTTCAGCTTTTCAATCTCAGGCTGAACCTGCTGCATCTTGTACGATGACTTACGCGACTTAACGTCTGAAAACAGGGTGAGTGCCTTGATCATCAAAGTAGCAAGCAGAACCGTAAGGAATACTGCTGCGCTACCCTCTCCTACCAAGCTCTCAAGTTGCTGGTACAACCAACGCATTCCTAAGAATGCCCATTCAGTCAGGGGAAAACCGTTCAACTCATTTCTCCTTTTTATGCACTACGGGACAGGATCGTAGCCACCCTTGCAAAAGGGATTACAGCGCAATATGCGCCATGCGGCAAGACCCATGCCCTTGAATGCACCATGTTTTTGTATAGCTTCTACCGCATACTGCGAGCAGGTCGGCGTGAACCTGCAACGATTGGGCAGCGCGGGCGAAATTTGGGTTTGGTAAAATCGAATACAACGTATCAGCACACGCTTCATATCCGATCCTCCAGTAGTCCTGCTCTTTCAAGCAGAGTTTTCATGTCGTTTTTCAATAGCTCGAACTGTTCTTCAAGCGATTCGCTTCTTGCAACGAATATCAGGTTGTATCCTTTTTTGACCCTCGGTAAGAAACAAGAAAAGCAAGCTCTAAGTCTTCTTTTGCAGCGGTTGCGCTCAACACTGTTTCCAATTTTTTTGGATACAGAAAAGCCCACCTGCATCTTGTCCAATCGATTCCTTGCGTAGACCAAAGTGAATGGTTTGCAGCTGACTTTCTTCCCCACCCTGTAAGTGAAGTGAAATTCCTTATGACGTTTCAGCGAATATGTTCGATTCATTCGATAACACTTCCTATATGAAACGCACGGCAGGCATAAGCCTGCCGCAAACCGATCAAAAAGGATTGCTCGCTCAAAGCCGTGCTTATGCGCTCAGCTTCTTGCGACCCTTTGTGCGTCTGCGCTTCAATACGTTTCTGCCGTCGGTAGTGCTCATGCGTTTACGAAAACCATGAACCTTGCTACGCTGTCTTTTTTTCGGCTGATATGTCCGTACCATATCCTACACCTCTCTCCATCTAGTATAAATAAGGCGTCACCGCCCATTAAGCCTTTGCTATTATATAAGCAACAAGCCTTATCTGTCAAGTACTTTTATTTTGTCGATATGTGGCTATCCGCCAACCAATGACAGAAATTCACTCTCATCTCTGCCGCTTGCCGCACTCAGCTCCGCCACAAGAACCTGCCTTGCGGTTAGATACATCTTGCGTTCGCCTGCGGACAGTCCCTTTTGGCGATCACGTCTCATAAGACATTTGACCACCTTGGCAACAACGAACACATCGCCGCCACGAAGCTTGTCAAGATTCTCACGGTAGCGCTGGTTCCAATTATCACTTTCGGTTGCATACTCGTCACTTTCAAGAAGTCCAACGACCTCATCGCAAGTGTCCTTGTCAATAAGGGCACGAAGTCCCACCGATTCAGCCGTATCAACAGGAATCATTGCAGTCATGCGTCCCATGATGAAGCGCAACTGATAATACTGAGCCGACTGACCCAGCACCTTTTGCTCACTAATGGATTCTACTACCCCAATGCCGTGCATGGGATAACAGACCAAATCGCCTACATCAAACACATGAACTGCTCCTTTGCATTTCTCCCCTTGTTTATATTATAACGGAAGAAGGAGCCTTTTGTCAATAAAGAATTTACAATATCACAAGAGGTTTTCTTTGTCAATATATTTTTATTCAATGCCATCAAAGGCATCTGCGCCACACATATGCATGAGCTTCTTGGCGTCCATCTTGTGCAGCTTTTCGCCCAAATCATCGGCGCAGCCAATGAGGATTCGCTCGTGGGCGCATTGCACGGGTGCAACCGTATCCATGCGTCCCGTAAGCTGAAAGTTTAGGCACGAGCAGGCATGGCGACAGCGTTCCTCGATGGCGCAGCCTATGCAGCTTTTTATAGGTTTCCGACCCATGTTGAATATTTCCATCTGCTTTTCCCTGTCAATGCCGCCGTAAACGTCACCCATTCTATACTCTGGCAGGTTCAAAAACTGGTTGCACGGATAGATGCTTCCGTCAGGTGCGATGGACGGCTGGCGAACCCCCAGCTTGCACTGGATGCATGGTCGTGACAAAAGATGCGTTGTAATCTTTGATGTGAAGTTCAAATATCGAAGTGGACGATTGCTAAAAAACGTCTGCTGGGCAAGCTCTGCTATGAGCTGATACTGCTCTTTTAGCTTATCCATGCTTTCATCGTCCCAGCCTGCATCTGTGCGATAGTCTATTGCTGTGTTGATGCGAGTAAATCCACGCTCATAGAGCCAGCGCACCGACTCCGCCATGTCGCTTACCGTGTCGGTGGTGACCGTCTGCATGGCAATGGCCATCGGTTGATGTGCAAGCAGCATATCTATCTTGCTTTGTAGCAGCTCAAAGGTTCCCTTTCCGTCACGGGTTTTTCTCTTTGCGTCCTGAATGATTCCGTCATGCGACATGGCGATAGATATTCGGCGTTTATCGGCAAGCCGCAAAAAATCCTCGTTGAGCAGCGTCCCGTTGGTGGTCATCTTGTATGTAAATAGCTTATCCTTCTGCGCCGCATACTCGGTTAGTCTTTCAATGACCGGTGCAAGTAAAAGCGGCTCTCCCCCAAAGAGGGAAAAGCCATGCTTATCTTGGTTATATCTGCAACACAAATCGACAGCGGCGAACGCCGTCTTTTCGGTCATTCTGCTTTTATCATGCGTTAAATAGCAATAGTGGCAGCAAAGATTGCAGTCCGCAGTCAAATGCAGAGTGAAATTCATCCCTGCTTATCCTCTTTGTCGTCCATCGGCTCGTCAGGCGCAGGAGTTACAACAGGAAGAGTCTCGTCATTGCCATCATCGATTGCCATTTCACCCAAAGTATATACCTTGTTATCGGGCGTATACTCAACCAGGGGTTCTCCCGGCGTTATAGGACATTCTGTTTCATCGATTGGAACTATTCCTTCCGTCACCGTAATATCTCCGCTAAGTGCGACACCGGCGGTTGGCTCAACGTCCGAAGTGGGGGCAGGAGTCATTCGAATTTTCTCTTTCGGTGCGGACGTGCAGCCCGATATGCTTGTTGCCAGCATCGCAGCCGACAACGCCACGGTTGCCGCTATTGCTCCCTTATTCTTAGGCTTGGCGGACGGATAGTTGACCTTGTAGTCCTTGAGAGGTTGTATCTTCATATTCGTGCCTCCTTTATAATAACACCAAGGCCGAAGGCAAAAGGTTGCGTCACTTGTCGTCTACACTTACATCGAAGGAAACCTTCTCACGCTTTACGCGCTCGAACGCATCGTCTGCAATATCATCGGGTGCGGTGATTTTCTCCTCATCTATGGCACGCTGATGTTCCTTAATGCTTCTGCTTAGACTTTGCTTTCTTTTTTTAATCGTGTAATGAACGTATATGAGTATCATCGCAGCCACCAAAATGAGCTGCAAGGCGATAAGCGCATAATTTACCAGCACATAGGGTCTGTGGACAGCCCAGCTCGTCCAGTTTGGCAGGCTTGTGCTTGCAGGGGTGACTATGCTGTAAAAGAAGTAGATTCTAAACACACGCAGCACAACCGATGCAGATGCAAGTAATCTTAGATACCACTTGTCGCACTTAATAGAAATGACCATCGCCAGCAGGAACAGCAGGACTATCGACAAGTAGAAAAGAAACTCGGATATTTCTGAAAATTTGGATGCCTTGAGTACCTGATACAGCGACTCGCAGATGGCATACAATGCAGAAAAGGCGAAAACCTCCCAGCGCATTGTCTTAATCACACTAAGTACGCCAAGAGCAAGGATACCCACAAGCAAAAACCAATAGTAGTTATTAAGCAAAAACTCTTTCATAATAATCCCACCTTCATAAATCTGGTGAAATTATATCACTTCTGCTACTCCCTTGGCAAGATTCTTTTGGTCGAAGCAAGCATAATGATGGTTCCCAATACCGATATGCCCGTTCCAATCAGAACACTCGAAAAAACGGTTAGGCTACCCATCAATATTCCTCCCAGCAGATAGCCAAACACTCCTGCTATGGCAATGGACGCTGTCAGCAGTGCTTGTCCCTTCACCCTGTCCTCCTCTACAACCATTGCGTTGACATAATACCCTGTTGCAGGTATGAGTATGGCATATCCCGCAAGCTGCAATGCCTGCGAAACAAATACGCCCGTCAGTCCGAATGGGCCAAGCAGGATAGCCGACTTGATGGTAAAGAACACGGCCGCAAACTTAATTAGCTTCTCCACGCCGACCTTTGTCTGAATTCGTGTGTACAGCATCATGACCGGCACCTCAAGGCCTGCCGCAATAAACACCGCAACCCCAACATCAGATTTTGCGCCGCCAACATTTTCAACTATGCTCAGCAGATATGCGTTGATGAGGTTGTGCTCCAAAAACAACAGTGTCATGCCCACGAGCATGAGAAAGAAATGCGGATGCTTCTTTAGAAGGGCAAAATTGCCTCCAACGTTGGTGGTTTGCTGTACGATGTCCTTTTTTGGCGATAGCCACAGCTCTATGGCAAGAAAAATTATGCTCAACACGACATATCCCACCAAGAGGTAGTCAACATTGATAACTGCCAATCTTCCGTAAACCAATGCAATGAGCGCATAACAGCCCGAGCCTATTCCGCGAGAAGCGGCGTAGTTGAGCTTCTCGCCTCGATTTACATACACAAAGCCAATGGAGTTGACCAACGGCTGCACCACGACCATCAGCGTAGTCAGGGTGATGAACAGGATTGATACTATCAGCTTGGGCTGGGCAAAATACACCGCAACGCCTGCCAAGGTTGCAGCACCTGCCAGCAGACTGATAACGCTTCTGAATGTCACCCGTCTGTTGCGATCCATGAGTGCTGCCACAATGGGTTGTATCAAAAAAGCCGCAATATTTGATATTGCAAGCACAAGTCCCACTTCAGGCTCGCTCAGTCCCTTCGCGCTCAAAAAGGTCTGCGTAAACGAGTAAAAAAAGCAGGCGCTCATCCAATATGTCGCTTGCAAAGCAGCGTACTTTATTGTCATAAATTTTCTCATTTTTGAATCATACTACGAAAAGATAAAAAAAGCAATTACTTGTATCAGACTGAAAAAAATAGACCATACTACACGCAGAGGTGAAAAAATTATGGAACAAAAACAGAAGAAATTCAATATTCGCGACTTCTTTAAGAATCAAGGACTATATGTAGCTCTGGCACTATGCTTGCTCGTAGTTGGTGCGGCAGTGCTTATGCTTGCCCTTCCCACAGAGGACGATCAAGCCGCCCAGAATGATCCCCCTATCACCGTTCAAACACGCAACTCCGATGACGAGCCTTTCTCCAGCATCGTCCAATCGCCCACTAAGGCTCCCATGACAGTTGCTCCTACGCAGTTGCCAACGCTGACTCCCACCCCCGTTGCATCGCCTACACCAACTCCTGCAACCAAGTCCACTTCGAGTACCTCCAAAGCTTCAGCACCTGTTTCCGGTGAGATAATCTGGGGCTATGCCCTCGACAAACTCATCTATTCCAAGACACTCGATCAATGGATGACCCATGATGCAGTTGACATTGCAGCGCAAGAGGGTACCTCGGTAAAAGCCGTCCTCTCGGGCGTAATTAAGCAGGTCTATGAGGATGATGCGCTGGGTTACACCGTTGTGGTTGAACACACTTCGGGACGCACCACCCTGTATGCCAATCTTTCAGGCTCAATCCCCGTCAAGGTCGGCGATAGGGTCAATGCAGGAACGGTTATTGGCTCGGTAGGAACCTCCGCTATCTCGGAATGTGCCCTCGAACCGCATCTGCACTTTGCGTTCTATGTGGACGGCGAAGCTGTGGATCCTGCAAAGTACGTCAAACTTGGATAAATCCTCTCTCAACCTGCCCTCTTATTGAGCGCAAAATATAAGGCTTGACAATTCAGTTTGTCAAGCCTTTTTCGCTCTGTAACCCACTTTTGAAAACAGGGCAAGGCGTTTGTACTACCTTGCGGTTATGTATGGGTTCGTTATATTTGGGGACGAAAAAAGCACCGTATTTCTACGATGCTATGGTCTTGCTCGGAAGGATATTATTAGCTCCAAAATGGATCATTGATTTTTTCATCCTCTATTCATAATCTATTTTATATTGTATCACCAACCTCTCGTTTTTTCAACGGATTTTGCAAAAAACCACTTCGATTACTCCCAAAACATATTAACCTCTTGAATGCTTCATATAGCAGCGGGGCATTGTCCGCACACTTGCGTTGGCGAAAAACATAATATATAGCAAGAACGTTCTTGGAAAGGAAATGAACAATGGGAATAACCGTTTCAAATAAACAAATCAGTACCGCTGCCATCGAGTGCGGCGGTTCATTTTCTGTCACTCTGTCGTTGTCGGCAGAGCCTGACATTGTATCTAATCCAACAGACATCGTGTTGGTGCTCGACAGATCCGGCAGCATGGCCGGCAGTCCGCTTGCCAATTTGAAAAATGGTGCGAAGGCATTCATTGATATAATTGCCGAATCCACCGGCGGTACGCAGAGTGGCAACATCGGCTATGGAAGCAGAATCGGAATTGTGAGCTTCTCGGACGTGGCAACGCAGGACACTCAACTCATTACCTCCGTTTCTGCGTTGGACTCCGCCGTCAATGCCCTAAGTGCCGGCGGATATACCAATCATGCCGATGCTTTTACAAAGGCAATCGGGTTGTTCGATCCTCAATCGACAAGCGCAAAGGTCATCGTCATGTTCACCGATGGCAAGACGACCACGGGCCCGGACGCCGCCCCCATCGCTGCCTTGGCTAAGGCGCAGGGAGCCGTGATTTACTGCATCGGGCTTGTGGAAAGCGGCGGTCTGGACGAAGACGCTTTGAACGACTGGGCTTCAGATCCCGATTCGGCATATGTAGCCATCACGCCTGATGATGAGGAGCTGGAATCGCTCTTCTCCGATCTTGCCAAGAACATAGTCAACCCCGGAGCGACCAACATCACTATTGAGGAGCGCATAAACCCCTGCTTCAAAATATCGGGCGTCAGTGCGCCCTCAAAGGGTACTGCCACCGTCACGGGACAATCCGAGTTGACTTGGCAGATTGATGAGCTTGGCGTAACACAAAGTGAGGGTGCGACCCTTACCTTTTCGGTGCAGCATCTTGGCGTGTGTTCGGGTTCGATAGAGGTAAATGAGGAACTTACTTACAGCGATGACGAGGGAAACGTTGTATCCTTCCCCTCGCCCGTAATTACCGTTGACTGTGGCTTGATAGTGTTGCCCGAGGACTGCCCAACCCCGATTGAAGTAGCCATTAAGGGCTGCTCGGACAGCATCGAATTTGATGCAGGCGAGCTTGAAATGCAGTCGCTAGGACGCATACTGCAGCTTAGCGTAACCATCAACAACGTTTGCCCCAATCGGCGTGTCGCACTTGCAGCGATACTGACGGAGCTTGACGCACAAGACGATGAACACCCACGAGGAACAAAAACTGTGCTTATTCCTGCGCACACCTCATCACAATGCAGGGACGTCACGGTTCGTTGTTTGAAGTTTGTTCTGCCCGAAAGCCTCGATGTGTCGGGCGGCTCGACAAGTGCAATCTGCAATCAACGTCGCCTAAGAGCACGCTTTATTGCTCATTATGTAGATACAGACTACCAATGCTGCAACTTAGATTGAAGCGTTCATGCTAGGTTCCATCAGGTGTAGGTGCTGTTGACCTGCGCCAAAACAGAAAAGCACGTCCGATCTTGGGTTCACTTCGATCGGACGTGTTATTATACGAACGCTTTTATATAGTTGAACAAATTCAGATAGGCAATCTTATAAACATGCTCATCGGAAAATCCCACCTGCTTGAGTGCTCGGCACAGCTTTTGAAAATCCAAGCTGTTATGCAGGTCTACGGGATATTGCTGCATGCCGTCAAAATCGGAGCCGAAGGCACAGCAGTCCACGCCGCCGATGCTGACAATGTGCATAATATGCTTTACAACGTCCTCAATGCTCGCCTTCCCGTCACAAAGCTGCGGCGGATAGAAGTTCACGCCTATCACTCCGCCCTGCTCGGCTATTGCCCTTATCAGCTCATCGGGCAGGCTGCGAGCCGTATGTTTGACGGCACGGGCGTTGGAATGTGAAGCGAACAGGGGGCGTGTGCTTATTTTCAGCGCGTCCTCTATGCCTGTGTCCGACAGATGCGCCACGTCCAAGGCTATGCCGATTCTGTTCATCTCCTCGACCATCTCACGTCCAAGTGAGGATAGGCCCTTGCTTTGACGTCCCTTTGCCGCACCTGCCAACTCATTGTTCTCATTCCATGTGAGTGTCATTGCACGAACTCCCATGCGATGAAACATGCGGAGCATCGCAAGTGAGCCCTCGCACGCCTCGCCGCCCTCCACGGCAAGCACGGTTGCAATTTTTCCGCAGTCGGGGTCGAAATCGGCACTCAACGGCGTGAGGGTGGGATTATCTGCCAGCATACGATGATAGCAGTCGAACATTGTCATTGCCTGTTGAAGCGGCGATGTTCTGAGCGTTGTGTCAATCCAAGCCGCAAAAAACTGCAAGCAGACGTTTCCTCCGACCAAATATGGAAGGTGAATCGTCTGATCTCGCTTCAATGTGTTAATGTCGTAGCCATACTCCATCGCACCGAACAAAAAGTCGCAATGGGCATCGGCAACGGGGAAAATATCTTTTCTCATACTTATAAAAGAGGATATGTCCGAAAACATATCCCCATCCCTATTCGATTTATTTTGCGTAGTCGACTGTGCGAGTCTCGCGGATAACATTCACCTTAATCTGTCCCGGATACTCCATCTCAGTTTCGATGCGCTTTGCAACGTCCTTTGCCATGATGATGGTTTCTGTCTCGTTGACCTTCTCGGGCTTGACGATGATGCGTACCTCACGACCTGCCTGAATTGCATAAGAGCTTTCAACGCCATCAAACGAGTTGGCAATCTCCTCAAGCTTTTCAAGACGCTTGATGTAGGTCTCCAAGGTTTCTCTGCGTGCGCCCGGACGTGCTGCGCTTATAGCATCTGCCGCCTGCACCAGCACCGCTTCTACCGTGGTGGGGTCTACATCGCCGTGGTGCGCCAGTATCGCATGAATAACCTGATTGTTCTCACGATACTTCTTTGCAAGGTCTGCACCAATCTGAGCGTGGGAGCCCTCGACCTCGTGGTCGATGGACTTGCCTATGTCATGCAGCAGACCTGCACGCTTTGCCAAGGTAACATTGGCACCTATCTCCGCCGCCATGATACCTGCCAAATGCGCAACCTCGATGGAATGCTTCAGAACGTTCTGACCGTAACTTGTGCGATAACGCATTCTGCCCAAGTATCTGACCAATTCGTGATGCAGGCCGTTCACGCCGACCTCCAGCACCGCCTGCTCGCCGGCCTCGCGAATCTGCGTATCGACTTCCTTCTTTGCCTTCTCGACCATCTCCTCAATCCTCGCCGGATGGATTCGACCGTCCATGATGAGCTTCTCAAGAGCTATCCTTGCAATCTCTCTGCGAACCGGATCGAATGCAGAAAGGATTACTGCTTCGGGTGTGTCGTCAATGATGAGGTCAACGCCTGTTGCGGTTTCAAGCGCACGAATGTTTCTGCCCTCTCTGCCGATAATCCTGCCCTTCATTTCATCGTTGGGCAGCGGGACTACCGAGACTGTCGTCTCTGCCACATGGTCGGCAGCACAACGCTGAATTGCAAGAGATACGATATTTCTCGCCTTCTTGTCGGCTTCCTCCTTTGCCTTGGCTTCGATGTCCCTGATGAGCAGCGCCGCCTCGTGACGTGCTTCATGCTCAACGTTGCTTAGCAACAATTCCTTTGCCGCCTCGGACGATAAGCCCGAAATGCGTTCCAATTCCTTCTGCTGCTTATCAAGCAGCTCGTTCATATCCTGTTCCTGTTTTTCCAGCTTTGCCGTGCGCTTTGTCAGTGCGGCTTCTCGCTGTTCAACGCCCTCGATTTTCTTGTCCAAGGTTTCTTCTCTTTGGAATAACCTGCGCTCCGTCCTCTGCAGTTCGGCCCTGCGCTCTCGGTTCTCTCTCTCGGCGTCTGTTCTTAACTTGTAAACTTCTTCTTTGGCTTCTAAAACTTTTTCCTTGCGTATTTCGTCTGCTTTTTTACGGGCTTCTTCATACAGCGTCTTTACTGCATCCTCAGCCTTTGCTACCTTGGCTTCGGCAATGTTTCTGCGGTAGAAATATCCGCCAATTAGGCCTGCTATCAAAGCGACTACACCTATTGCAAGGACGTAGTACCATTCAAATGTCATCTTGGCTCTCCGATCTATAATAATATAACCGAGCAGACTGCTCGGCTAATTCCATAAATCTCACTTTATAAATCCAAATCTATCACATAACGGTTCAAAACCGGTCTACAAATTTATAAGAATATCTATGAACGCGCAAGCAGCGCAGGATTACTCAATAATAGTATACAGATAACTTAATTCAAAGTCAAGAGCAGAAACGTAATTTTCCTATTTATTCTGTCAGATTACACTCCATCAGGCAAACGTTGGGATACCGTGCGACAATCTCAAATCCTACGCTCTTATAACGCCCCAAGGCTGCGGAATTGTTGCGTGAGAAATACAGCTCCAGCTTCTTGGCTCCTGCTTTTTTGAGAATATCCATTCCAAGTCGAAGCATTATCCTGCCATAGCCACGGTTCTGATATCTCCTGTCAATCAGCACATCGGCAATATCGAACTTGCCTTCTTTGCGTCAATCTCCAGCACAAGCAGCCCTATCGACCTGTCCTTGTCGGTCAGTATGTATGCCTTTTGCGTTGCCCTGTATGCAAACGCATATGCAGGGCAGGTCTTGGCGTCCGGCACAAAGTCAAGCTGCTGGGGCGATATTTCAAGAGCAAGGGCGTCTACACTTGATTTGAAAGCAGCCAGTCTGTCCGCAACCTTGCTTCTGTTCATTCTTCAATCACCTCAAAAATCGAATAGGGATATTTGGTTCTGTTCGGGCAGCCCCTCAAAGCAGCCACACGCCTTCAATGTTGCAATGACGCCGCTGTTTGCCCCCGTGCGCTCCTGAAAATCCTGAATGGATATAAACTTTTTCTTGCCCCTTCGCTCCGCCATTGCTATGGCAGCAGTTGCGCCTATGCCCGGTGCCGAATTGAACGGCGCGCGTATACCGTCTCCCTCAATCAAGAATTTGACGGCATCGGACTTGTAGGCATCGATGGGCAGCATCTTTATGCCACGCAGATTCATCTCGTACACGACCTCCAAAATGGTCTGCAGCTCCTTATCCTTCTTGCGTTCGCTTGCCTCCTTGCTCTGCGAGGTGCGCTCGATTTCATTGATAATGGCGAGTACCTTCTCTGCGCCGCCCTCCGCCTTTGTTATGTCGAACGCATCGGCACGAACGGTGTAATAGACCGCATAAAATTCCTTGGGGTAATGCACCTTGTAGTAGGCAATTCTAAACGACATCATGGTGTAGGCAACTGCATGTCCCCTTGGGAACATATATTGAATCTTCTTGCACGAGTCGATGAACCACGCAGGTATTCCCCCGTTCTTCATCGCCGCCTCCATCTCGTCTGTCAGCCCCTTGCCCTTTCTGACACGCTCCATAATCCTAAACGAAATAGCCGCTTCCATGCCATGATTTATCAGGTAGTTCATTATATCGTCACGAGTACACAACACCTCGTTGAGCTTTGCTATCTTATTGACAACCAACGGTTCGGCATTGTTCAGCCACACATCCGTACCGTGCGTCAAGCCTGCAATCCTTACAAGCTCCTCCATCGTCTTAGGACGTGTCATCTCCAAAACCTGACGCACAAAGCCCGTGCCAAATTCGGGTACGCCCAGCGAGCCTAAAGAGCAGTTCATGCCCGACAAATCTATCTTTAGCGGCGACACATCGGAAAAAATGAGCCTCGTGTCGGGATCGTCAAGGGGTATGCTTCTAGGATTAAGTCCTGTTAAGTCCTCCAGCATACGGAGTGCGGTGGGGTCATCGTGTCCAAGAATATCCAACTTGACCAATCGGTCGTCCATGGCATGAAAGTCGAAGTGCGTTGTAATGGTCTTTCCGTCAACCTTGTCGGCAGGATACTGGATTGGCGTATAGTCATAAATGTCGTCCTCTTTTGGAACAACAACTATTCCGCCTGGGTGCTGACCTGTGGTGACCTTGACATTGAGGCAGCCCTTGCAAAGTCGCTCCGTCTCTGCCTTGTTTATGGTGCGACCCGTTTGCTCGGCATAGTGGTAGACACACTCATAGCCCTTCTTTTCGGCAATGCCCGAAATCGTTCCTGCTCTGAATGCGTGACCTACGCCCATCATCTCCTCAACGTACTTATGCGCCGTGGGCTGATACTCGCCCGAAAAGTTCAAATCTATATCAGGTATCTTGTCGCCTTCAAAGCCCAAGAACACCTCAAAGGGTATCTCAAATCCGTCCTTTTTGTAGGCACTTCCGCAGTTGGGACAGTCCTTATCCGGCATATCCGCACCAACCGTGTAAAGTGACTTGTCGATATCAAAATCGCTATGCTTGCAGTTGGGGCAAACATAGTGCGGCGGCAAGGGGTTGACCTCGGTAATGCCTGCCATTGTAGCCACGAACGATGAACCCACCGAGCCTCTTGAGCCGACCAAATATCCGTCCGAAAGGGACTTGAAAACCAGCTTCTGCGCCATCAGATACAGCGATGAATAGCCGTTGCCGATGATGGACTTCAATTCTTTGTCCAGCCTTGCCGAAACTATCGGCGGAAGCACCTCGCCATAGACCTCGTGTGCGCGTGTCAAAGCCATGGTTTGCAGCTCTTCCTCTGCATTTTCAAGCGTGGGCGAATGTGTGCCATCGGGAAACGGCTTGAGTTCTTTGCAGCTATCGGCAATCATATTGGGAACGTCTATTACTACCTCATGCGCTTTGTTCTGACCTAGGTATGCAAAGTCTGCAAGCATCTCATCGGTGGTCTTGAAGTAAAGCGGTGCTTGAAATTCAGCATCGGAAAAGCCCAGCTTGTACATCAGAATCTTGCGATAGACCGCATCGGACGGCTCAAGAAAATGCACGTCACCCGTTGCTGCAACAGGCTTGTTCAGCTTCTCGCCCAAGGCTACTATCCTGCGGTTGATATTATTTAGTGCCTCCTCGTCCTCGACCTGCTTTTCACGCACCAAAAAGGCGTTGTTGCCGTTGGGCTGTATCTCCAAGTAATCGTAAAATGAGGCAATGTCCTCGATTTTGCTCTCGTCCTCATTGTTTAGAATGGCTCGGTATAACTCGCCTGCCTCGCAAGCCGACCCGACAATTATTCCGTTGCGAAAGACCGACAGCATACTTTTTGGTATCTGCGGACGGGAACGGAAGTGATCCAAATGCGAATAGCTGATGAGTTTGTAAAGGTTTTTCATGCCCTCCTGTGTCTTTGCAAGCAAAATGATATGATAGCTCTTAACCTTCTCCTTGCCTTTATGCTCCCCACGAACGACCGGCAGGGTGTCCACGCCCGATTCCCTGAGCTTGTTCATCTGTGCCACCAAAATCTGGGCGCAGGAAGCAGCGTCATCATCTGCTCGGTGGTGACTTCCCATATCAATATGGAGATATTCACAGATGGTGTTCAGCTTGTGATTTGGCAGCTCATCGTGCATCAGATAGCGTGACAGCATGAGCGTATCAGCATAGGGCATACTAAAATCTATGTCGAGCTTGTCGCCGTGGTGATGCAAAAATCCCATATCGAACTTTGCATTATGCGCCACAAGGCAGCTCCCCACGCAAAACTTATAAAATGCTTCCAGTGCTTCTCGTGGAGTGGGCGCACCCACAAGCATATCCTCCGTAATGCCCGTAAGCTCCGTGATATTCTGCGGAATTACCGCACCGCTGTTAATGAATGTGTGAAATCGGTCAACAATGCGCTCATTTACGAGCTTGACCGCACCTATTTCAAGTATATCGCAATGCTCAGGCTTGAGCCCCGTTGTCTCAAGATCGAATGCCACATAGGTTGCATCTATGGGTTCAAGCGATGTGTCGGGAACCAGATAGCCCTCCACGCCGAATATCGCCTTTACTCCTGTCTTCTTTGCAGCCTTTGCCGCCTCCGGAAACGCCTGAACCACACCATGATCCGTTACAGCCAAGGCCTTGTGACCCCAACGTTTGGCGGTGATAAACGCTTGTGTGAGATTCGTGATTCCGTCCATTGTGGACATTCGTGAGTGCAGATGCAGCTCAACACGCTTCTGCTCGCTATTATCTTGGCGCAGGGTTCGCTCCGTCAAGGATACGTCATCGGCAAAGATATTAAGCTCGTTTTGATACTTTGTCTCTCTACATGCGCCACGAATTAGTAAAAGCCAGCCCTTGTCCGCTGCGGTGTTGAGCCAATAAACCATGCGCTTTGCCTTCCATTCCTCGGTGAAAGTTGCGCTGCAATAGATTGAATTTGTCTTGTCGGTAATATTTATGATGACCCTGAAGGTGTCCTTGCCGTTGTGAAACTTATTTGACCAGCCCTCACGCATATCGCAGGAAACAAGCTCGCCGCAGATGGTGACGCTCTTCATCTCCTCAACAATATCAATTATGGGGGTGGACTTATCCGCAGACAGCTTGGCACCCAGAAGCACTCCGCTTTGCGGAAGCTCCGCCTCAATCTCGTTTTTCTTTTGGACGGAAGCGGGTGCGCTCGGACGAACCGCCTCTACCTCAACGGCGTCCGTGTAGGCAAAGGTGACATTGTAGGTAGATAAAATGGTGCAAATTGCCGCCTCAAACTCGGCACGTTTTTGATTGTCAAGCCGGTCTTGCACAGCGGAAATCTCAAGCACGTTCTGCTCACGCAAAAATCTAACGTCCGTAATTTTGACGTCACGCTCGGTGATTCCCACCCTTTGATAAACCGATAATAGCTCTTGCTGCAAAGTATCCCTCAACGGCAGGTACACGCCTGCCACAAATATTCTACGTTACACTATATCGCATTTTGAAAGTAATGTCAAAGCGAAGAGAGGACAATTATAGGTCGAGCTTCATCACTATTTCGCCGTCTTCAATCTCACCTGTGGGAACAAATCCCAGCTTCTTGTACACATGCAGACCAACGACATTTTGCGGAACACAGTCTATAAAAACGGCGTCAAACTTGCCGCTTTGTCTGCCCATATCGATTGCCGCCGTCACCGCCTTTGAGCCATAGCCCTTGCCCTGATGCTCCAGGGCAATCATCAGTCTCCATATTCCAAGTTCACGCTCCGCCTCGTCCCAATCGAGCATAATAAAGCCTATCGGCTCATCATCATTATAAATGGCAAATGGTCGAGCCTCAGGATAGAGCCACGCCTGCGCCAAGGAGTAGACATTTGGAGCTACAAAGCGCTGATCTTCGGGCATCTTGATGTTCACGATGGCACGAAAATTATCTTCAGTTATTTTTCTCAATTCTATCATGGTCTAATTGTAACACGGCATGAAATTAGTGGCAAGCGTTTTCATTCGTCAGACCATTGACGCATATCCCTAAATCAATTCACCCACAAGATGAACAATGAAGCGCAGTATCATAGCTGCATCGGCAGATGTTACTCCGCTTACGCCGTCCACATCCGCATCACGCGCACCCTTTGCACTAAGCTTATCGAGTAAAACGATGCTTCGGAGTATCAACGCTGCATCGGCAGAATCGGCGTACCCATCACCATTGGCATCGCCGGCAGTACGCACATAGGGAATGAACTCTGCGTTGATTATCAGGTCCTCTGCAGGCATCGTGACGGGAAGACCCACCCATACTCCCAACAAATCGTCAGCCTTGAAGGGCTCAGCGACGGGTTGAATCCTTTGTCCATAAGGCACAAGCTGTGTTTGATACACCTGTTCCTCCACCATGTAGGTTATGGTATAATAGAATCGTCCACGGCAAGTCAGATGCTCGGCTGGCATCGTCTCCGGCAAAGCATCCTGCCAACCTGCAAACACTCTGTCTCCCTTTTGGGGAACAAACTCCGGTATTTGGTTGCCGCAGAACACGCTGACCGTTTTGAATTGCTCCCCATCGACGATGTAGTTAATATTGTAAGCAAAAGAGCCGTAGACAAGAACATCGTCATCTCCAATGGTTGCGGGAATATCGCTCCAGCCGCTAAATTCCAATCCATCCTTCTGCGGAATGGACAAGGGAACGATTTGCGAGCCGACTTCGTACTCATCCACATGATACTCCTGTCCGTCCACATAGTAGATAACAGAAGGATTACCGGTGAACTTTGCAACAAAGCTTTGGGCAGTTGGCATTACGGTCGTATGGTTGTCGTATTGATAGGTGTAGGATAGCTCATTGGAAACAAGATCACCGTTATTGTACCATCCAATATAAGTTTCACCCTCATCGGGATTAGCCGTAAGGGTAATCTTGCGAATATCCGCTGAGTTGCTCATGCTGAACGAGCCATGTCCTTTTACATCAACGGAAAAGTCTGCCTGAGCCTCCCTGCTTCTACCCGGTTCATAGAAATACAAGGTCTTTGTTTTCATGTCCAGATGCTTTAGATGAGTATCTATAGCACTCACAGAGAGTACCTCGGGTATGCTAATAATTTCAACGTCACTGGAGAAACAATCAATACTTAAACTGTATTCGGTACCGATATTCCCCCCATCATACCTATTTTCATCTCCGATAATCGACTTGATGTGGGTGCATTGAATATGTAGCCTGCATAAATCATGAAAAGCTGATATATCCAAATCTCCATAAATATCTTTGCGGTCTAATTCCATGTCCAGCACCCTGAAATAACCAATCCCTTCCACAACTGACTCCTTGCCAAAATAAAAGTTGGATGAGTAGGTTTCGGCAATTCCATACTCAAGATCCGGACATACCTTTTCACCGTTGGGTACTCCCGAAGAATCTGTTATTGCAAAGAACTGTTCAAGTGCCTCCAAATTACCCTGTTCAATACGGGTCATTGTAATGATATTTCTATATGCTCCCTTTTTGCCGTATTGTGAGGCATCACTAAAATAGTGTGAGTCGGACACCTGAATTCCGTCCTTTGTCCAGCCGCTGTCTGTTGTGTAATACGAACCTCCGCTTCCACGCAAGCAAAAGAAGTGTTCACCGGAATCATTATAGTACCATATATGCTCAATTCGGATGTGGTTGTCGGGACCTTCGGCATAAATATCTATGGTGCCGTTACTTCCGTCCAATGCGGCAAGATGAAGCTCGGTAAGCTCGGTCGAATTGGTTATCGTTCCTATTGAAAGGGTGTGCAGTCCTTTCATATGCCTTAGGTCCAGCTTTCCGTTCTTAAACCCATAAGCATCCAATTCCATATATTGCATTTGCGAACAATCTGTAAGGTTAAGCGAGGACATATCGCCTTTAGCACAAAGGAATTCCATATTGGGACAGCCTGAAAAATCGTAATTTTTGAGAGGCGCATAATTATCGACCCCAACGGCAATCAGCTTGTTGTATCCAGCAAAACTGATATTACTGTTTACAGCTTCATTGACCTCATATGCGTAGTATTCCGTCAAACAGTATTTCTGGTCGGAAATATCGACCGGAGTAGTCAAGGACGACTTTGTCAAGTCTATCATGGACAGGGCCGTGCAACCCTTGATGTTTATGCTTTGACTATCCGCTTGTGTATAGGTGAATGTCAGATGTGTGAGCGATGTGCAATTATGCGCATCAAGACTTCCGCCACAATTGGAGTCGGAAGAATAGCGGTTGGTAGGAATGGCAATTTCCTGCAGTGCGCTACATCCGACAAAGTCAAAGGAAAGGACGGTGTTTCCGTAGCTGTAAAAGCCTCTTAGGGCGGTAAGCGCGCCAAACGAGATATGCACTCTCAGATTGAAGTAATAGATATACTCTCCATCGGTCAGGTTCAGCATAACAAAGACCGCACGCCCGTTTTCCCAAACAACACCGGGATAGGTTGCGGGGTCGGATTTGTTATAGTTTTCATTCATCAGCTTACCGATTTTCGTTTTACCATCGGTGTGTGTCTGCTCAAATAGAGCTTTCAGCACGGCAACATCACCGCTGTTATAGCTGGCACGGGTTGGCTGAACACTCTTTGTTTTCTCGATAAAACGTGCGGCAGTATCATCGATGGGTACTGCCCCGTAAGGGACCGTCTCTTCGTTCAAGGTGTACGCCACGGATGGAGATATTGTGGCAAAGAGGATACAAATCGAAATAATCAGTGCCAAAGCTTTTCTGAGTGTGCGCATAACGTTCCTCCCAACATGATTTGTGTTCTTATTTAGTAGACTTCATCCATACAAATGCATTTCATCCTGCCATTAGTCTGAACTGTTGAAACTCCATATGTGAACAGTTATTCAAACTTTCTTCGACCCATACGCAATTTCATGTGACCTTGCCAATGCCGCATATCATCTGTGCTGTTCAAAATACCACGGCAATTTATCTTATACACTTGATATGGTATACATCTAACTGTAATATTTTGTCAACCCCACCTTTCCCTTTGACAATCCTTCCCTACTCAACCCCTTCTGCCATTTCATGTCCACACCACTTATTAGCACTTGACTTATTTATCAGGGAGACAAAAAATATCTGTCGAATTTGCAACCAAAGTGCTTGTTGTGTTGTATTATAAATAGGGGGTACAGATTTAGAATGAATACGCTGATTATGACAAAATCGCTCACGCAGACCGAGGTTGCACCTGTTAGGCTCAAGTATTTAAGCCATGGCAATGCCGCCCTGTTTTGTGTGCTTTACAACGAGGCGTTCTGCTCTGTTGACGGTGCGCTGGTGATGGACGATGAGTCGGCTGCCAGCCTGCTCAACGACAACAACAAGCAGGCAGGCTTTCTCATGGTTGGCGGACTACCTGTGGGCGTGTTCGTGCTGGATATTGAGGACAATCCTGCCGAGCTTTGCGCCTTGGCAATCTGCCCCGAATTTAGGCGCAACGGCTATGCCAAGCAAGCGCATATGCGTATCGAGCGTGAGCTATTGGCGAAGGGTTTTTCGAAGATTCAGTTGGTCGTTGGCGAGAACAACAAAGCCGCAAGACAGTTTTATGCGTCCTGCGGCTATCAATCACTTTAGAAATTTTCTAATCCAATCCAGTTTCTTTTTCGAATACGGGCGGTAGCGCAGTTTTAAGTCGAACTTGTTGGACTTTTTCACTATGCTCTTTTTATGCGAGAATGTTTCAAAGCTCAACACCCCATGATAGCTGCCCATGCCACTCTCCCCTACTCCGCCAAAGCCCATGCAGCTTGTGGCAGCATGCACCATGGTATCGTTGATACAGCCGCCGCCGAAGGAAACGCACGAAAGCACCTTATTTTCAATCTCCTTGGAGGTGGTGAACAGGTACAGTGCAAGCGGCTTGGGGCGACCTTGAATAAGCTCAATCGCCTCGTCAATATCATCATACTCAATAAGCGGAATGAGAGGCCCGAATATCTCCTGCTGCATCACAGGCGAATCAAAGGTTATGTCGTTCAAAATGGTAGGCTCGATAAATCGTGTCGCAGCGTCCGAATTTCCGCCAAAGACCACCTTTTCTCCCTGCATCAACCCCATGACCCTTTGAAAATGCTTGTCGTTTACAATGCTTACATAATCATCATAGCCGTTGGGGAAGAACTCTTTAATTGCGGTTATCAGGGCATCAACAAACGCCTTTTTGACGCTTCTGTCAACCAGCACATAGTCGGGTGCGATGCAGGTCTGACCGGCGTTTAGGCACTTGCCGAATGCCAATCTTTTGGCAGCCAGCTTTATATTGGCAGTCTTTTCAACGATAACAGGACTCTTGCCGCCAAGCTCCAGCGATATAGGCGTTAGATTCTTTGCAGCTCTTTCCATCACCAGCTTGCCTACCGTCACGCTTCCGGTAAAGAAAATATAGTCGAACCGCTGATTCAAAAGTGCATCGTTCTGCTCTCTGCCGCCCTCGATTACGGCAACATATTCGGGCGGAAATATCTCACCTAACATTTTCTTGATTACTGCACTCACGGCGGGTGCGTAGGCAGACGGCTTTAACACAACGCAGTTGCCTGCCGAAATAGCTCCTATGAGTGGACAAAGGCACAGCTCCAGCGGATAGTTCCACGGAGCCATTATCAAAGCAACGCCATAGGGCTCCGAGATGACAAAGCTGCGTGAGGGGAGCTGCGCTATGGGCGTGGGCTTGCGCTGCGGTTTTGTCCATCTTTTTAGATGTCTGATTGCATATCCCAGCTCATCTAGAACCATTCCCGTTTCGGTCATATATGCCTCAAGCTCGGACTTGTTGAGGTCTGCTCTCATCGCCTCACATATATCTGCTTGGTGACGCTGTATTGCTGCTTTTAGGTCGCTAAGTGCCCTTAACCTAAACTCATAGGGCAGAGTCGCTCCCGACAAAAAGAAGTCTCGTTGTGCCTTTACTATCTTATCCATTCTGCTCCGCAATAAATATCAAATCGTTCTGTGGCTCGTCTTCGCCCTCGCAAAAGCCGATGCTCTTGTAGAGTGCGATTGCGCCTGTGTTGCACTCGTCAGCGGCCAAAAATGCCCTTGTCGCTCCGTGTCGCTTGCCATAGTTTAGTGCCTGTTTGATGAGCTTGCGTCCAATGCCACGCCCCTGATACTTGGGGTCTACTGCGGCCTCTCGTATCCACACAACTGCGCCCTTTGGGTGGTCGTGCGCATATGTGGCGGTGCAGACAATCCCGACAATTCGGTCTTCGTCCTTGTCGATAAATATGGCGTTGTTTTCCGTGTCATCGTTCTCATTGTTCAGCCAACTGCGAACCCACGCCTCGGTCTGTACTGAAAATCCACGGCTCTGATAGCGGCATGCCTGCGTAATAGCTGCGGCATCGGCACATTCTGCATCGGTCAGCAGGGTTCCGCCCTCGATGGTATCAACGGCGTTAATATCGCTAATAAAGTAATCTTGCCAACGTGCATAGAATGAGAAGCCACGCTCCCTAAAAGCGTCTATCCAGTCGGCAGGCACGAACGAAACGATGGTATCTGTTTTAGGTTTTATGCAATCAAGCAGAACAGCAGAATCATTGGCAGCCCAATGGTACTCCCAAAGCTTGCTTTCCTTGTTATAGCCGTACAGTAGAATGAGCGCATCGGACTCCTCTAAAACGCTGTGCTCCTTCAAATCAAGGTAGTCGGCATATGCCAATGACGTGAACGCAAAATCTGCGCTCGCCGCCTGCAAACGGTCAAAAGTTTCTTCAGTCATTATGTCACCTCTGCCACATTATAGCTTGACCGAATATAAATATCAACAGGTCGAATATGCATATTTGCAAAAACCGCTTGCATTCTTTGTCCAAATGCGTTAAAATACAGCGCATGGGGATGTAGCTCAGCTGGTTAGAGCGCTGTGTTCACATCGCAGAGGTCCACGGTTCGAGCCCGTGCATCCCTACCAAGACACGCCAACGGCGTGTCTTTTTCAATGTAGGTACGCACGGGCGAGAACCGTAGGTTCGCATACGGCAAGTGCCTTGGCACGCAGCCGTCTCGGAGAAATATCCCAAAGAGTATGCCGAAGGCATTATAATCCGATATTTCTCATGTTGCCGTGCATCCCTACCAAGACACGCCAACGGCGTGTCTTCAGACTGTCAAAAAAGTCCAGAATTACTGGGCTTTTTTGCGTTAATGTGGTATAATGTAGAGGAGGAAAGATAAGGGGACGAGAGCATGATAAGCAAGCAGCAGGACGGCAGAAGGAACGCACA
>JAQUTY010000009.1 GCA_028694155.1 Eubacteriales bacterium | reverse complement strand
TGGACAAATCCTTGCTCGCACGACCCATTAACTTTTTGCACATTTCACCGTTTTATCTCATCTCTCATGATTTCACTTAAAAAGAACCGTGTCTCACTCCTGAAACACGGTTCTTTGACAGTCTGAAAGCGTTAGGATTATCCTAACGCTCAGATGATTGTGCATATGGAAGGGCAGTCAGTTGCTAGCCCAAATACTGTAACGGATTATATGGAATACCGTTGATGATAAGCTCATAGTGGAAGTTGCAGGATTCGCCGCTTTCGGTTCTTGCAAGTGTGCCGATGCTTTGACCACGAGCAACACGCTGATAAAGCTCGACCGTGACATCGGTCAGGTGGGTGAGCCTGGATACCGCACCGCCTTCATCGTGCAAAATATCAACCACAAACCCATAGTCGCCACGTTGACCGCAAAAGATTACCACGCCGCCCTCCGGCGCAACCACACGGGCGTCATTCGATGCGGTATAGTCTATTCCGTTGCTCATAACGCCGTTTGTTATACCGAAGTAGGTGCAAACCTTGCCCTTGATGGGGGCGGTGAGGGAGAGGATGGGCAAGGCAGGACCCTGCTGTCCTTCAGAAGAGGTTGCATTGTCACCGCCCTGCGTGTAGGTGCCGATTTGAATTATGCACGAGCGTGCATCGCCGAGTTTGAATCTGTTTGTCTCGGTGACTTGACATTCCAGCTCGCTTTTGTAAACTGTCTCCGTGTAGATAGCCCACCTTTGGGAAGCACCCTCGGTCACTAAAAACCGTGCGCCCGATTGAAGCTGTGCGTTCTGTTGCGATTCCACAACGATTTGTGAGAAGGTAAGCTCGCAGGTGGTTACAACCTTGTTGATGGGAAAAAGGGCAGGGTTGGAGGTGAGCTTTGCAAGAGCCGAACCGTAATTCATCAGCTCGGCAGAGCCGCTTGCCTTAACAAGAACGGGGTATTGTTCGACATAGCAGCGGATTAGACGCTGATCATCTTCGACCTTTGAGGAGGCAAGCATATAGTCTGACAGAACCTGTACGGCGGTCTGTTCGTCCTCAAGAGCAAAGAGGGTGCGCCCGTTGACAACGACATCAACGGCGGTGGTGGGCAGCTCGTTGGAGTAGTTAATAACGTAGGGCGTTGTAGTGGGAATAAATTCTACAAGTTCCGTAACGACCTCCGGTTCAGGCGTAGGGGTTGGAGTGGGGGTGACGATGGGTTGCTCAACACCTAGTTTAATGCTGTCGCTTCTTAGCAGGAGAAACAGACTGACCATGACAATCAGACCCACGCAGATGCAAATTATGAAGTTGCGTGTCAGCTCCTTTGTATCCATCTTACATCAATGAGCGATATATGGACTCAACGTTGCCCGAGTGCATCGGACGAGGGTTATCGACCATGGTGGCGTCCTCCATTGCCTGCTTGACAAGGAGGGGGAGGGTTGCTTCGGTTACGCCCAGTTCGGTTAGGTTTTGAGTTATCCCAATCGACTTTTTCAGAGCCTCGACTGCATTCACGGCAGCCTTGATATATTGCTCTTGATTCATGTTCGCCGTCCCGTGGATACCCATTGCCTTGGCGATGGCACGCATCTTTTCACCCACAAACGGAGCGTTAAATTCCATGATTTTGGGAAGCAGGATAGCGTTGGCAAGTCCGTGCGGAACATGATGAACTGCCGATAGCGGATGAGCCAGAGCATGATTTGCGCCCAATCCACAGTTGGAAAAAGCCATGCCTGCAAGATATTGTCCAAGAGCCATGTTTTCACGCGCCTTTGGGAGCTGACAGGAGTGCTTCAAATTTTGTGCGATGCACTCGACCGCCTTTATTGCAAGAATGTCCGTAAAATCCCATGCACGCTTTGAGCAGTAGGCTTCAATGGCGTGGGTGAGGGCGTCCATGCCCGTGGCAGCAGCGAGCTTTTGGGGCATACCTGCCATCATCTCAGCGTCAATAAAGGCAACACGAGAAATACAGTTATCGTCCGCACAAAGGAACTTGCGTCCCTTCTCCTCATCGGTGATAACATAGTCTATGGTGACCTCGGAGGCGGTACCTGCGGTGGTGGGGATAGCAAAAAGTGTCACACCACGGTGGTCTGTCTGCTTGACAAACTCAAGACTTCTGACATCGCTGTGCTTTGGATTGGCGACAACTATGGATATGCCCTTTGCCGTGTCGATGGACGAACCTCCGCCAACAGCAATAAGAAAGTCTGCATCGGACTGGTGGAAGGCATTTACTCCGTTTTGCACTACGTTGATTGTAGGATTGGGCTGTACCTCATCAAAAATCACATACTCGACGTGCGCCTTTTGAAGCGAGTCGAATATGGGGGCAAGGGTGCCGAATTTGAGAAGCATTTTGTCGGTTACTATCATGGCACGATTGAAGTGACGTTCGATAGCCTCATCGCCTATCTTGCTGACACAACCGTTGCCAAAGTAGCTTTCGGTGTTTAGAATCATGTGTTTCATACATCGTTCCTCACTTATCTGTAAAAGGTGTTTCCGCCGACAAATTCACGCAGAATACTCGTTGGTGGAATCTCGTCCTCGACGTTCGCATCATGGATATAGTTTAGAAACTTAATGATGTGGCGTATCTGGTCGTAGCAGGGATTGTCGGGAGAAATCTCAGTCAAAAGAGGGTAGATGTGCTTTTTAAGAACGGCAAGCTCGTAGACCAAGGAGGTATTGAAAATTGCGTCTGCACCTTCCTGATATGGGAATATCCAGCGTTCCTCACCCTTGCGGACACTTTCCCACATATCCAAAGTGCGCTCCATGGTGGCACCCCGTGTCTCGTAGTCACGCACCATGCGCCTAAGCAGACGCACGTCCGTTGTGGGAATGCGGTTGTGATTGTCCAGATTGAGAGTAGTGAGCGCAGAAACGTAGAGCCTAAATATAAGACTGTGGTCAATGCGCGGATTGAGCAGGGTGGGATTGAGTGCGTGCAGACCCTCAATGATAAGCGGCGTGTCATCGCTTAATGTGACGTAGTGTCCAAGCATTTGACGACTTCCCGACTTAAAATCGAAGTGCGGAATCTCAACGGTCTTGCCGTTTAGCAGCTCCTCAAGGTCGGCATTGAACTGTGGAACATCAATGGTGTTGATGTGCTCAAGGTCAACCTTGCCGTTCTGGTCGGGTTCGATGAGACGGCGGTCAATATAGTAATCGTCCAATGAAAGAAGAATGGGCGACTTGCCAAGGACACGAAGCTGTGTTGCAAGGCGGTTTGCACTGGTCGTCTTGCCTGACGAGGACGGCCCTGCAATGAGAATAGCCATCGCACCCCTATGTACTATTTCCGATGCAATCTCCGAGAAACGGCGTTCGTGCAGAGCCTCGTTGACACGAATAAGTTCACGCAGCTTGCCCGATGTGGTCAAATCGTTCAAATCGGCAACGGTCTCACAGTGCATCAGCTTGCCCCAGCGATCGCTTTGCTCGAATACCGATGCAAACTTTGGTAAATCGACCTCTGTTGCAGGTCGGTCGAAGTCATCGTTATCGGGACGCACCAGGTATAGTCCGGGGGCATGGAACTGAAGGTCAAACACGCTCACATAGCCGGTTGAGGGCATCATCTCGCCGTAGAAATAGTCAACGTAATCATCGTGGCGATATACGTCAAAGTATGTAAATTTGCGCCATTCGAGCAGTCGAACCTTGTCCTGTTGCCCGTCACGCTCGAAAAAATCTATCGCTTCATCAATATCAACACGCTTGCGAAGAAGTGGGAAGTCACTTTTGACTATCTCATCGCATCTTTGCTTGAGCAGATGAACGTCGTTTGCAGTAAGCGGAGTCTCCTTATCAATCTCGATGTATATTCCTGCGCCGATGGCAAAGTCGACCTTGACACGCGCCTGAGGAAACACTTGGCGCACAGCAAGGAAGAACACAAACTGCATCGTGCGCTCGTAGACCTGCTTGCCCCGTGGGTCGCCATAGCCAATGAGGTTGATAACTCCCTTGCTGGCTCGAATTGCTCTGCGCATACGAACGGTGGTAGTGATAGATTCCTGCTCACGAATGGGTATGTAGTTGAGCGTAAAGATTTCGCCTTTGATATCGGCGGCAAGCGGGCGTGTTTTTAGACTGTTTGTATCCAATCCCAGCCTCACGACCAAATCCCGCAGGCTCTCGCCCGTGCTGACCTCAATGGGTCTTCCGTCAATAGTAAGCTCCATGCACGCCTCCTACACATTTTTTCATTTTATTATACCACACTCATAGGGCAATTAGCAATCAACACTTTACTGGCTTGTGCGCCGGCAGCAGCGAAAACTATTTCTTGTCTGCTTCGGTGCTATTTGGTCTATCTCTGTCTAAAACCCCATTCGACAAAACACTTATGCTAGTCTCTGGGTGGAGGTGGACAAAATGAAGAAGCGCGGAGTGTTTCAGATACTATGGTTAATGGTGCTTTTTTCGTGCTGTGTGTGCATTTATCTGATGGATGAGGGAGGGGAGGCGGAGACTCTTACGCCCACGCCTGCGCCTGCTATGGCACACGGACCGGTGGTGGTCAATGTGAGGTACTCGCTCACGCCGGTGCCCTCAGCTGCACCACAGCCGCCTTCGCCATCGCCAACGCCGATTCCCACGCCGTTTTGCATCTATTGGGTAAGCGACACGCAGTATTACTCCTACAAGACGCCTGCCGTGTTTCAGCAGATGGCAAGATGGATGGTAGATAAAAAGGAAGAGAATAACGCCCTGTTTGTCGTCAATACCGGCGACATTGTAGACAATCGCAAATACGAGCGTCATTGGCGCAATGCAAATTCTGCAATAGAGCTTCTAAACGATAAGCTCGATTTTTTGTGCATTGCAGGCAACCATGACGTTGGTGCGGACATGGCGGAATACGACACATATAACCAGTGGGACTTTTGCGATATGCAAACGCAGAGTGCCCAGTATCGTCAGGGTGAGTGCTGGTACATGCCCTTTACAGCAGGCGGTACAGACTTCCTGCTTTTGGGAATTGGTTGGCAGGTTGATACGGAGTATCTTGATTGGTGCGAGGAGGTTCTCGATAATCATGATAATTGTGTCTGCATAATCCTTGTCCACAACTTTCTAAACGATGATGGAACGCTGTCCACCAACGGCAAGCGCATAGAGCAGAGACTGATTGCAAAACACGATAGTGTGCGCTTGGTGCTGTGCGGACATAATGACGGTTCGGCACGTTGGCAAAAGGAGTATGGCACTCGCACGGTCAATGCCATGATGTACAACTTTCAGGATGATAAAAAGTATGGCTTGGGATATATGCGCCTTTTGATGTTCAATCCGCTTTCAAGAAACATAGCAGTTACAACATATTCGCCGTATCTTGATGATTACAATTATTACAGGGATAAGGATAAGGACACCTTTACACTTATTGACGCCTTTTAAGCTTTTTGGCTTGACTGTTTTGAAGAAATATATTATTATTAAGTCAACTAGAAAGTCAATAGTGAAAGGATAACTTGATATGGATTATGCAATTCTTGCCGACGCCGTCGGGCCGCGTGTAGGCGCCACACAGGAATGGGTTTTTCACATTCTGCGTGAGGGCATTATTTCAGGCAAGCTGGAAAGCGGAGTTCAGCTAAAGCAGGACGAAATATCGGCAGCCCTGAATGTCAGCCACATTCCTGTAAGAGAGGCTCTGCGCCAGTTGGAGGCACAGGGCTTGGTTCGCATCCACCCAAACAGAGGAGCATCGGTCACAAAGCTGAGCCGTGCGACTTTGGAGGACATGATGGACGTTCGTGCTTCCATTGCGTGCAGCGTGCTCACCTCGTCCATTCCGCTGATGACCGCAGAGGATTTCACCGCGCTTGAGGCAATAATCGAAAAGCAGCGCAACGCTTCCGATTTGTTCGAGTCCGAGAAGCTCAACTACGATTTCCATGATTTGTTGTTAAAGCGTGCCGACAACTCTATTGCCACTCTGCTGATGGAGATTATTCATGCCAACATCGACCGTTATCTGCGCAAATCGTTTTATGGTGCGGACGCTTCTCGTGATAATTCCATCATGGAGCACGAAGCGATTGTAGCTGCTTGCAAGCAGGGCGATGCCGATACGGCGGAGAAGCTGTTGAGAAAGCACATTCTAGACGCAAAATCCCGAATCCCTGCCGAGATTAGATAGTCAAGACTGAACCTTAAAGATACATAGCAGCGTCACTATTGCTACCATCAACGCAATCAGCGTTGCCGTGGCGATTGCGGCGCCGCTTCTTTTATTCTTGCAGCAAAATCCAAAATAGCTTGCGCCATAGGCGGCAACCGCCGCATTCAACAAAAGAAATACAATCATATCTACTCCAATGCAACGTTGTCGGGGTCGTGGCTCAACTTGATAATAACTGTGAACGCAGCGTTGAGCTTGCCATATACTTGGTCAAAGTCAAGGCTTGCCCATTGCTCATCATTTTCCATATGCTTTATCATCTGCTGCCCTACGCAGAACACATCCGAGTCAGCGTTCTGCACAGCTGTAAACACCCGTGCAGATTCCGATGCAATATAGTAGGCAAGGAAATCCTCAAGCTCTTTGGAAGTCGTGCTTTCTATCAGCTTGGGCATCTCCACATCAGCTACGAGCGAAATAACAAAGCTCACGGTATCACCTTCAATACTCACCTTGGGTGCGCCGTTTGAAAAAAGCATCACGCTCAACTCCCTGCCGTCCTTGTAGTTGACTCTGATTCGCCCCTGAGAGAACTTGCCTGTTGCCATCTGAACCAGCATGGTGTGCTGTCCATCGAGTATTCCGACCATTCTTGTACCCGAAAAGACTGCGCTTCCGATTATCGAGGTTTTAAGCTCGCCGCTTGCCAAAGTTGCGCCTCCGATGTACGGATAGGCGTTGCCGCCGACCATATCCTCCCGAATCTCCTGCTGATTTACTCCGCAAAAGCACACGATTGCGTCCTGTGTTTTGTTTTCGAAGGATTCCAGCATCAAATTCCAAGTTGTGTCCACAGTCATGCCGGTGGTGTTGACCGAGTTGGTAACCTTGACCTTGAGCTTGTTGGTGCTGGGGTCTGAAGATGAGGCAAACCCCTCAAAGACAGATTTTATATCGCCTTCAGCGATAATCACACGGATATTCTGCCTTATTCTCAGCTTTCCTAGGGCAATATCCATGCTCTCCATAATCATATCGTCCTGCGCAAACTCCCTTGAGAACATCATCAGCGTTGTTCGTCCGAAGTTCAGTTCATTAGGTTGGCTTGCGGCAAGTGTTTCAATCGCCTCAAAGAGACTTCTGCCCTCGGCGGTGATGACCGTGAACGAGCCGGAATTGCCCTCCGAATCGGGTTGTGATGAGGGCGTATTAACCATCAGGGTCACAAGATAGGGCAGTCGTTCGCCCTTCTCTATCCCTATGTCTATCACATAGCTGTATTGGTCTATTGACAGACCGCCAACGCAGCCGCACATAAGCAGAAGCCCAAGACATAGAGCAACAAGCCTTTTCATGCGAGCTTCCTCCTTTTGACATTTCCAATAAAGCATAGAACCACAAGCGGTGCCGCAAGTATCACCCACCCCCATTGATATAGCCAAGAGACGACAGAATCTATCATGGCGGAGTCAAAGTGCATCAATAGCATGGCGCAGATTGTAATGCATGAGAATATGGCGCATACGGGGCGCACATCGCCCACCTTGTACGTTCTTACCAACAGAAGCGAAGCGCAGTAAACATAGTAGGCTGCAACGAGCATCGCCCCCACAGTCCAGATGAACAGGAGCGTTTTGTCCGTCCTAAGGGCAGGAGCTTCATATCGCACCTCCATGGTAAGTCGGTAGAAGGGTGCGCTCATGTCAGCCAGATTGGAGTGGAAATGGGTCAGACCTAGCGAGAGCTGCGACAGAATTGTCAAAACACCACCGCTGATAAGAGCTATAAGACCGGCACGCTTCGTGCTTTTAGTGCCATGTGCGCCACGGTTGATAACCAAAAGGGCGATAAGCGGTGCCAGGAAGCGCAGGGTCGAGGACGCAACCTGCAACATAAATTCGTCTGCGCCAAGGCTGAACAGCGGATACAGATGGTAGGCAGAATATACAGGGCTTGCTATAACGAGGGCAATAGCGATGGCAAGCAAGAAAATGACGACGATGACCCGTGCGGAACGTGCAATTATTTCCATTCCAAGCGAGGACACAAGCACCATTGCAATCAGAAAATATAGGGCAATATCTATGTATTCCGCCTCAACAAAAATGAAGCGTATCATTATCTGCAAAAACCTAAACAGCGGAAACACGGCGAAAATTAGCAGCGCCACAATAATCAGGGGGCTTATAAGCACTCCAAATGGGCGGGAGGCAAGCTCCACAAGCGTGCTTGCGCCCTGCTTATTCATGGCTCGAACCAACAGCAGAAAGATTAAGCCTGCAAGAACTAATGCTATCGTGCTTGCAAGATACAGCATATTGCCGTTTTTATATGTGCTTGAGTTGTCCACCGAGAATATACCGCTGATGACAACGGCTATGGTCGTAATGGAGGCGGCCTCCTGCGTGCCGAATTTTCCTTCACGATGGTTCATAGCGAGCCCTCGGTGTTCATGTAATCATCGGCACGACTGTGCATTCCAACAGGTCCACGAAGTATGCTTCTTTTCCGCATTGTTCGTGGTGCGTATGGAGTCAGCAGCGGAACTCCGAACGATTTTTGTGCGCTCAGGTACGCAAGGGTCAGAAGCAGAGCAAAGCTGATTCCAAGCAGCCCACCCACCCAAGCTATAACGCACATTGCAATTCGGTAGTAGGCGATGGCAAGCTGCGTACTGTAATCGGGCACGGCAAAGTTTCCAAGCCCGGTAAGCGCAACGATGATGAGTACCACCGTTGAAACGATGTTTGCAGAAACGGCGGCTTGACCTAGGATAAGTCCTCCAATAATGCCTACCGATTGACCCAGTGCGCCGGGAGCACGAACGCCTGCCTCACGAACGAGCTGAAAAACTATAAGAAGAAAAATCATCTCAAGCGGCAGAGGCATAAACACCATCGTGCGAGATGAAATAACCGTAGACAGAACCTCACTTGAGAGCATACCCTGATGGTGCATACATAAGGCAACAAAGTATGCAGGCATAAGTGTGGTGATAATAATGCCAAATATTCTTACAATGCGAACAAGAATGGCGATGGGACGGCGAAGATAGGCGTCTTCTGCGGAAGAAAGAAGTGTACCAAAGGTCACGGGTACAACGCACACCTGAGGGCTTCCCTCACAGATGATGGCTACTTTTCCCTGCATTATTCCTGCGGCGGCACGATCGGGACGCTCCGTACTCAAAACCTGCGGAATGGGAGAGAGAGGGTGATCCTCAATCAACTGGGCTATTGTGCCGGTTGAAAGAATCATATCCGTATCAATTTTGGATAGTCTCCGCTTGACCTCGTTGACAAGACCGGCGTTTGCCATGCCCTCACGGTAGGCTATGGCAATCTTGATTCTGTTCTTTGCTCCGGAGGAACGTATTTGGCAGACAAAGTCGGTGGTCTTGATTATGCGGCGCAAAAGGGTGATGTTTGTTCGAAAGTTTTCATTAAATGCCTCGTGAGGGCCCAGCACGGTAGTCTCGTTGGTGGCATCGGGGACGGAGCGTGAGACATATCCACGGGTGTCCATCAACACAGCGGTGCTGTCCCCGTCCAAAAAGACTGCGCTCCTGCCCTCGCTGATGGCACTTAGAATATCATTCCAGTCGGAGCAAAGCTCGGTCTCCTGCATCTGAAACACCTGATTTTCGGCATATTCTGCCACAGAGCCTTCCGTGTCGATGCAATCGAGTTTCATGGCAGGACGCAAAATAAAATCGTTAATCTGGTCCTCGTCCGCCATGCCGTTGATAAACACAACCAAGCAATCCAACTTTTTTGCCATCTTGAAGCTGCGAAGAATCAGGTCGGAATTGATGTCGCCACGAAATTCCTTTTTAAGTCGTTCAAGGTTTTCATTGACGCTCGTACTGGCATTGCCCGTTTCATGTTCTGATGAGTGCTTCTTGTCCTTCATGTTGGAAAAATAGCTCGGCTCGCCATGCTCCGTTTCAAGCAGCTCGAACTCACTGTAAGGCTTATCAAAGGCAAACAGCCTTTTTAATCGCATGAAAAAATTCCCGTTCATGTTGGGTATTTTAACCAACTGAACAGGAATGATACACCCAGTTAATCTAAGTTATCTTCAAGTTTTACAATCCAGCGCAAAATTCGGGCAGCATCTGCCGAGGTGACAGCACCACTATTGTTTACGTCTGCTGCAACTAAATCAATTTGTTCATCTGCAACGAGAAAAACGACATATCGCAGAATGTGAGCCGCATCGGAGGCAGTGACCTTCTTATCAAAATTTGCATCGCCACGAAGGACTGTGTGCGTTCCGTATGGGGCAATGGGATATTCGGAGTACTCCGTTTCTCCGTTTGGCGACCATATGCCGCTTAGATCCACATGATAGTAAATAGTGAAGGACTCGTGACACTCGTCAAATACTTTTTCGCCGAAGGACAGGGGGGTGCTGCCCTCAAAATAAGCAGCTTGAAGCAGGGCGCATCCGCTAAACACGAGATCCTCAAAATAGTCTATGCTGTCGGGAAGCACGATGCTTTCAAGCGATGAACAGTTCATAAAGCAACCTTCACCCAGAACCTGCATTGTGCTTGGAAGGGAAATATCAGCAAGCGAGCTGCAGGCAGAGAATGCCCACGCCTCTATCTGGGTCACGCCTTCAGGTATGATAAGATTATCCAGCTTGTTGCAGGCTGAAAACGCTGAAACACCTATTGTGAGCAATTTTGAATTTAGGTTGACACGCTCAAGTTCAGAGCAGGAGTTGAACGCCCAGTCGCCAATGGTGATTACCGAGGAAGGAATGGTATACTCAACATGGTCGCTGCCCGTGGGATATTTAACAAGGACAGTCTTATCTTTGTCAAACAGAACGCCGTCAAGGCTGGAATAAACAGGGTTGCCTGCCGCTGCACTTATGGAGTTGAGCTTGTAGCAATATCTGAATGCGCCGCTGCCAATGCTTACAACACTGCTGGGTATTGTGATGGACTCGATGAAAAAGCAACGGGAAAAGGCGAACTCTCCGATGCTCTCAATACCCAAAGGAATTGAGATGGTTCTAAGGGTTAGACAGTCCGAAAACGCTTCATCGCCTATGGCAACAACGGGGTATCCGCCCAAAGTATCGGGAATGGCAAGTCCGACCGCCGAGCCTGTATAGGCAGTTATGGTTGCCTTGCCATCTTCGACAGTATATTCAAAGCCGCCGTCCCAATAGGCGTTAGCTGTCAAACATGGAACTAAAAGCAAAAGTATAGATAATGTTAATGCAATCAAATGTTTCATCAAGCACCCTCCATACCTAATTATATTGTCGATTTTCGGTAATGTCAACACCGGGCATGTGGTTTTCCATCGTAAGATAAATAAGGAAAAAGTAGGTTGCGAACAGGCTCGCATTTTGTTATAATATATTTACGTTTGGAGAGAGGGTGAATACATGCGGAAAAAGATATTTACTAAGCAGGAAAAAAGCTGGATCATGTATGACTGGGCAAACTCGGTATATGCCACCAACATCATGGCAGCGATATTTCCCATCCTGTATGTCAGCATGGCAACGGACGCAGGGAACGTCTGGTTTGGCTATGGGGTATCGCTGGCATCGCTCGTCGTTGCGGTTCTTGCGCCCATACTGGGTGCGCTTGGCGACATAAGGGGGAACAAAAAGAGATTTCTGACCTTCTTTATGGTCTTGGGCGTAGTATTCACGGCAGTTATTGCATTTGCTCCATCATGGGAGTGGATGCTCGTAGGCTACGTTCTGTCACGCATCGGTTTTTCCGGCTCGTGTGTTTTCTATGACTCATTCCTCACGGACGTTACCACCGAGGAGCGCATGGACAAGGTATCTGCTTGGGGCTATGCGGCAGGATACATCGGTGGCAGCACCATTCCGTTTATCATATCCATTGCAGTTTTAATGTTCTGCGACTACAATGCTTTCTCGCAGAAATTTTCAATTCTCATCGTCAGCGTTTGGTGGCTGCTGTTCTCCATTCCGCTTTTGAAAAACGTCAAGCAGGTTCACTACATAGAGGCTAAGACAAAATCCATCGCAAAGACGGCGTGGAAGAATTTTTCAGCGACTCTTCGGGGCATTTTCACCAACAAGGGTCTGCTGATATTCATGTTGGCATACTTTTTCTACATCGATGGTGTTGATACCATCATCTCTATGGCGACCAACTTCGGCTCAACTCTGGGCTTGGACAGCACAGGCATGATACTGGCACTTGTGGTAACACAGATTGTTGCCGTGCCCTGCTCGATTCTGTTTTCACGGCTTGCCAACAGGTTTTCGGCGGTCAAGATGATAACCACCGCCATCTGCATCTATTTCTGTATCACCATCGTTGGTTTTTCTATGGGGCAGATAGTCGAGCCTGCACAGCAAAAGTTTGCCGATATGTTTGACGCACGAGTAGCTCAGATAGATATTTCCTTCCAAAACGAGAAGGATAAAGAAATATTTGACGGCATTGTCAAATCAATGCGCGAGGAGGGCAAGAGCAGCATCTCCGCCAATTTGGAAATTGAGGAGAACAACACGGAGAGCAATCGCCAGCGTGCTTATTTTTCGATAGTAAAAGAGGAAGAGCCTCAGGGCAGCAACGTGTCCATGTTCGAAAAGGTCTTGGATCGCTTGGAATTTGAGGGACACCCCATAGATGAAAAATACACCGCCTACGCTTTTTCGAGCGCACAGGTGAGCCAGCAGGTCTATAATGCGCTTGAAGATATGCGTACCGATGAGACATTCGTTTCGTCCGTCATGTCCGAGCAGTACACCAATGAGTGCATGAGCAAGGCAAGCACGGCGCAAATACTGTTCTGGGTGCTTGCATTCATGGTTGGCACGGTTCAGGGCGGCATCCAAGCTCTTTCACGCAGCTACTATGCAAAGCTCATTCCGCCCGAGCGCAGCAATGAGTACTTCGGCTTCTTCGATATTTTCGGCAAGTTCGCAGCAGTTGTTGGGCCTGCGCTGTACGCATTGTGCTATGGCTTGACAGGCAAGGCTTCCTTCGGTATCCTAAGTCTCATAGTGCTGTTCTTTGCAGGCGGCATGATGCTGATAATGGGCAGGAAAAAGTTATTGGCAACCGAACAGAGTGTGCGCCAGAGTAAACTTGCGGCAGGCGCAGAGGAATAGAATGAACGAATCATTAGGGAAGAGAATAGAGCTGTTTGTCAACAACAGGAACGCCGTTAAAAAGGAATTTAAGATGGCGTCCCCAATGATGCACTGCCTGTGTGCGCTGCTTTTGACCGCACAGGCAAAGAGCGTGGACGCTTCTGCAATAGATGAATGTAAAGAGGAGCTAAAAAAAGACGTCAAGGCTTTCTCCTCGCTTCGAGGCATCGGCAGACCTGCTCTTTTGACACAGTTCTCCATAGTGGATGACAGACAGAGCGTGATAGATAAGACAAAGTATGCCTATCGCCTATTGCGTGAGGACGGCTTTCTTGGCACCGATTATCTTCCCCTATCCGCATTCATCTTGGCAAGAAACGAGGTCGATGCTCAGTTGAGCCGTCGATCGCGCGAGCTGTTTGGTCAGATGCGTGATGAACACAAGACGCTGACCGGCGGCGATGATTCGAGCTATGCAACGCTCATGGCTGTATATAAACTGCCCATCGGATTGAGCTGTGATGCGTTTTCTCTGCTGCAAACAAGGCTGCTTTTTAGAAACGAAACTTGGCTGATGAGCCATATTCTTGCCTTTGACGAGGTAAACATCGAGCGCAATGCCGCAAAAACGATAAAACTGTTAGATAGAATGAAGGCCGCAAAGATGCGCTTTAGGGCGGTGGAGAGTCCCATTTTAGCGGTGCTTGCGCTAATCGGCTGCGACGTGGAAGATGCGGTGGGGCAGGTAGCCCAAATATCACGTGAGCTTAAGGAGAACAAGGGCTTTTCAAAGTGGCAGATCTCCAAGGGACAACGCCAGCTCTACTCGGCTTGCCTGTATGCGATGGAGAAGATTGGACAAAGAACGAAGGACACCGAGCAGCGTAAAATCAGCTATGTGCTGATAGTGACAATGCTCACCACCATAACGATGGCGACAATACAGATTGCTAGTGCCGCCGCAGCACAATAGGAGGAATTATGAACGCAAAGCTAAAGGAATATGCAGCATTACTCGTGGAAACAGGTGTCAACATTCAAAAGGGTCAGACGCTGATTATTTTCTGTCCCGTAGATCATGCCGAGTTTGCTCGTGAGTGTGCAAGGGCTGCATATCAGAAGGGCTGTCGTGAGGTCGTCATGAGCTGGATGGATAATGACCTTACACGAATGAAATATCTCCATGCCGATGAGAGCGTCTTTAATCAAACGCCACGGTGGAGCGTAGACTTTTACACCGATTATGCCAAGGAAAAGGCAGCATTTTTGCATCTCAGATCGGAAGATCCCAAAAACCTTCTTGGCGTTGATGCAAACAGAATATTGAACGCACAAAAGTCCTCAGGGCTTGCCCTCAAGGAATATCGTGAGCTTCGCAACAAGAATTGTTCATCGTGGTGCATCGGTTGCCTTTCGTCACCCAAGTGGGCGCAGATAGTGTTTCCTAAGCTGGACGAGGCAAGTGCGGTTGAGGCTTTGTGGGAGAAGATATTCATGGCGGTGCGGGTTACCGGCGATGGAACGGCTGTTGAAGAGTGGAAAGAGCATAGCAGGAGGCTGCGGGAGCGCATGGCGAAGCTGAACGATTACAATTTTGCCAGCCTGCACTATAAGAACTCATTGGGTACGGATCTTGTGGTCGAGCTTGCCAAAGGTCACGTTTGGGAAGCAGGCGGAGACGTAACGGCAGATGGGCAGTTTTATATGCCCAATATGCCTACCGAGGAGATATTCACCGCACCAAAGCGTGACGGTGTCAACGGCGTTGTATGTGCCTCCATGCCGCTATGCAGAAACGGCAACGTCATGGACGGACTTCGCTTTGAAATCATCAACGGCAGAATAGAGAAGGCTTCGGCATCGCAGGGCGAGGAGCAGCTAATAAATGCGCTTGCTCTTGACGAGGGCGCACGCTACTTTGGCGAGGTTGCGTTGGTTCCCTTCGATTCGCCCATATCCAATTCAAACACGCTCTATTACGAAACGTTGTACGATGAGAATGCCTCCTGCCATTTTGCATTTGGCAGGGCATATGCAAGCACGGTCAAGGGCGGAATAGATATGACCAAGGAGGAGCTTTTTAAGGCAGGCTTGAACGATTCAATGACCCATGTGGACTTCATGGTCGGAACCAAAGACCTTTCCATTACGGGCACGACACACGACGGCAGACAGATTCCTGTTTTTGTTGACGGGAACTTCGCATTCTAATTTTTTGGAGGTATAACTATGGCGGATTTATTGCAAAAACAAATGGAAGCAGAGCAAAGAGAGCTGGACGAATTGTATTTGTCTTTGGGCAAACGCTGCTTTGCGGTTGCAGGCATTGCAGGAATAGATGCCCAGCTTGATCGTGACATCGAGGCAGTCAATGCCTATCAGAGGAGCATGGAGTTGGGCAAACGCTGCACCGGTTGTTTGGCACTTCTCAAGGAAGGCGCACAATTTTGTCCCAAGTGCGGACAGCGTGTTGAAATACAGGTAGTATGCAATGCGTGTGGTGCCGTGATGAAGGAAGGCGCAAAATTCTGCGCAAAGTGCGGAAACACAGTGGGCGGCGATTCTCCCACCGTACCGGTAGCACCTCGTGCCAACGTATGTCGTGCATGCGGCAGTGCGTTGAAAGAGGGAGCGATCTTCTGTGGCAGCTGCGGAACAAAGCAGTAAATCAAAGAATAAGCTGACACGGCAGCAGACAAAGGGACTTCGTATAGTTTGTTATACGCTATCCCTTTGTCTGTTCGTGCTTGCAATATTGCTGAGCGTATTTTGCTCGCATGGATACTCGCAGGAGCTTGACCTGAGTAAGTTCACCTATGTCGGGTGGGATGCTGACGGTTTGCCACGCGGAATAATTGATGTAGATGCGATAATATCTGCCCTTAGATTGCCCTCGCCCAACGATGCTCATGTGAGTGTGGAACACTATCCCGATGTGGCTGCGCTCTGTTCGATGTCACTCACCCTGTCATATACAGAGGACGAGACAATGATGCACTGCACCGTAAGCTGCGATGTGGATACTCTCAAAAAATATGGCATCATAGTAGAGTCGCTGGAGTGGGATCAGCAGATAAAGGGTGCAGTGATTGAGGAGCCGGACTCCGTTGCGCCAAGCACCAAGCCCCTTGAGCCTGAAACTACCGTGCATCCGCTGCAAACGGAGCAGCCCAAAATGGACGAGGGATATATTGTAAGATTGCTTGACAAGAACGACAACGGACTGAACCTTCGGGACGTGTGCCAAAGGGTGCATGATGAGCGAGATTTTTTGTGCAAGGAGATATTTGGAAACAATTACAGCACAACTAAGACACAAGTCTATTTTATAGTAGACACACAGCAGGAGGATTATGTCAATCTTTACCGTGCAGTCTATCATACCACGCAGAAGTTAGATGCGGCGGAACTGGAGAAGGGTGTCGAACCCGACGTGTTCTTTTTCACGGTCGATATTTACGACCTCAGATGGACGGCAGAAGAAAAGATTGTCTACGGGCGTGTCGATGTGAATATGTATAACACGCAGGAGGAGGCATCGTCCACAAGCAGGTTTGATTCAGGCCGTTACAGAATCGACAAGCTGTATGGCGGCGGAATCGTGGTAAAGGATAAGAACCTGTTCGATCAAAACGGGTTTATCCGTTTCGGCGGATATCCCACCAGCTACATGATGGCAAACGGGGTGATGTGGTCGCCCTCCTACGATGAGTTGAGCGAGGATATGATCTGGAGCTTGACGGCGGTACAGGGGCATTCGCTTGCCAACGTGCTGCGCTATGTGAGAAAAGAGATTAACGCTCGTTACTACATGGCGTTTTCCCAAACAGAGGAAAATGAATTTTTTGTGCACTTCAACCAATATAGTTGGTATGAGGCTAAGGAAGAGAATTGGGAGGATAGGATGACCGAAACTGAGAGAAACAACATCAAATTGCTTCGGCAAATCCAATCCCTTGTAGAAAATTAACAGGCAAAAAAGGAGACACTTTTATGAAAACTCTACGCACCGTATTATTCACATTAGCAGCCGTTTTGGTGAGCTTCGGACTGTTTGCGCTGATTGCGGTAAGCATGAATCTTGCGCTGGTGGGCAGAACGCTCTACCAGATGTTCCATTCGACATACGTCATTTTTCTTGTCGTAGGCGTGGCGTTATTGCTGATTGCGATAATTCTCACAATTTCGCTGGTTGCATTCAAGGACGATGATAATGAGGACGAAGAGGACGAGGACGAGGATGAGGACAATGATGCCAACGCAGATGATTCCGATGAGGATACCACCTTCCAAAGAAACATCAGACGTACTCCCGTGACAGCCCAAAGACGTGAGACTGAGCCAATTCCCTCTTTATTCGCGCAGGACGATGAGCCACAGAGCAAGGTCGGACAATTCCGCCGCCCCATGCACATGACACCGCGTGCCGAATTGGAGGCGGAGCCACAGCCTGAGCCTATTGACCAACCCAAGGCGGAGCAGCAGACCGCCATAGAAACCGAGCCGCAGCCCGAAGCAATGTTTGAGCCGCAGCCTTCCGAGCCTGTCGCCAAGGCATATGAACCGCAGATAATTCGCTGCATCTATTGCGGCGAACCAATCGACAAGAACGCTACTTTCTGCTCGAACTGTGGCAGAAGGAGGTAGGAATGAGCAAGTCCGATCGCAACGGTAAGATGGCAAAGATCATCGCCGGCGTTGTGTGCGGCATCGTTGTAGTTGCTGCCATCGCCGTGTGTGCTGCCTATTATCTGACGGGGAAGAATCTCCAAACCATCAGCATCAAGGAGTATATAACCGCATCTAAAACGGATACGGGCTATTCGGTGATGCTTGATTATGACGCTCTTGTAAAGGGCGAGCATCTGCCAAGCCAGAGCAATGTCAACTCTCCAAAAGGCTTTGATTACAGTAGGTATCCCGAGCTAGAGGTGCTAAAGGGCATAGTCTTTTTGGTTGAGCCGACAACGGACGGCAAGTATAATATCAATTACGCCATAGTGTCCGACAAAACTCAAGACCAAATATATGACATACTAAATGGTGCAGGCTTGAGATTGAGCAACACCTCATGGACGTGGGACGCTGCGGCAATGGAGCTTGCCTGCGAGCCTTCAAAGGGCTACCCACGCACGATAGACGTTCGTCAGTTTTTGATAGTCACCTTCGATACGCAGACGCAGACCTATGCCGTGTCGATGGACACAAATGCGCTTTTGGTCGCATGTGGCTTTGATAATCTCCCTCAAACGGATGTCAAGGTCGGAGCCATAATGAGCCTGGGCTTCCTGTCAACCACTATGCAGGACGGAAGCTACTCTATTGAGCTTTGCAGCACAAACGAAAATATCGAAAGTTTGCTCCTTCAGGCACAGATAGACCTTAGCAATACTACATGGACGCTCACACAGGAGCAGATGCAGGCGGCGGCAGGGGCGATACCCACCATGGACAGCGGCTATCCGCGCACTATCGACCTTGAGCAATTTATGATTGTCACGCTGGGAACATCTCCGCTGTTGTACAGCGTCAACATGGACACAACTGCACTAATAAAGGCGTGTGGCTTTGAGAACCTGCCTCAAACGGAGCAGAATGTGCAGACCATGGTAAGTTTAGGATTTATAACCACTGCGAATGCAGACGGCAGCTATTCGGTCGAGCTTAGCAGTACAAACGAGCGAATAAGTGAGCTTCTGTATGCAGCCCAAATCAATCTGAGCGCAACCAAGTGGACTTATACCGCCGAGCAAATGCTGATAAAAAGCTCTCAAATTGCGCCGTCTGCGACAGCACCGGTTGCCACCATCGAACCTTCGACAACTCCCGTTTTGACAGACGAGCCTACGCCAACCCCCACGGTGACGCCAACTCCAGTAGCCACGACAGCCACGCCCACAAACGCCCCTGCGATTGACACGGATACCACCGGGTGCATCACATCGCTGTATGGCTACGATCAGACGGCGGTGAGAAAGGCGATACGCACGGCAAAGACGAGTTATTATTCCAACGCATTCAAAGACAGCGAGGTGGTCTATAACTACTTCATTGTCAGAAAGACCGAAACGGCGGAATATGCAAACTGCTTTAGACTGGTACTTCAGGTCACCACCTCCGGCGGCACAGAATATATGGTGGCAGACGTGTACAATATCAAGGCGAATACCGATCCAAAGGCAAGCGAGGTAGTGACGCATATTTATACTACAAAGACTAACGCCAAAGGAACGAGCGATTTTAACAGCTCACTCTACACGGTATACACGCTTGACGGGGGAAGCATGGTCTTTTCGGACAATGACGGCAACAGTCCGTTCAATTCGGACGGCCTGGTTTTCTCCGACAGCCTTGACACAAAGCTGACAACCGCACAGCTTTGGAACATACCCGCCACCAGCTCCCGTTCGCTGCTGTCGCTTTTGGGCTATGCACGAAATGAAATATTCGCACGCTGCGGGCACAAGTTCAAGGAAACATCGAACTACTACACCTATTTCAGCGGATTTAGCTGGTATAAGCCTACGGGCTCTGTCGACTTCAATGGGGTGGGTGCAAAGTGCTCCAAAGGGTGCGACAACATCACCTTAATAAAAGAGATTGAAAACCTGATAAAAGTAGGGTAGAATGTATGGGCGGAAGCAATTTCCGCCCCGATTTTTTTGCAACCTTTATTTGGGTTGCATGGTATTATTTGCGAGAGGAGATCGACCGTGGAATCAAAGCTCACCGAAGTGGCGGCACAGCCCGTTGCACTGGAGATCGAAGCCCTATTCCATGCGTATGCCGACATGGTGTATCGACTGGCACTTGTGCGCACAAGGAGCCGTTCGGACGCCGAGGACGTTCTGCAGGACGTGTTTTATCGTTGCATACGCTCGAAAACTCACTTTTCCGATGTGGAGCATCAGAAGGCGTGGCTGTTGAAGGTCACCATAAATTGCTCCAAGAATTTAGTGAGTTCGGCATTTAGGAGACATACCGTGTCTGATGAGATGCTTGAAAACAGGACTGCCGATGAGAAGGAAAGCAACAGTGAGGTCTACGATGCAGTAACGAAGTTACCGCCTAAGTATAGGACAGCTATACACCTTCATTATTATGAAGGCTATGCGGTCAGTGAAATCGCATCAATGATGGACACGAATGAATCTACGGTCAAGTCTTGGCTCTTTCGCGCACGAGGGTTGCTAAAAGAGCTGTTGAAAGGAGATTTATAGCATGTTTGAAGATGAATACCGTCGTGCCAATGATAATATCCATGCAAGGGAGGAACTTTTGATGGAATTGCAGAAAAAGCATTACAATGGCACGAGTTACAAATGGATTTATAAAGTTGCAGCCGGCGTTGCTGCCTGCTTGGTGCTTTGCGGCGGCATACTGGGCATTCGCGCTGCCACCAAAGGAGGCTCTCAGGTTCGGGAGGCATCAGGAGTGATAGCCGTTGCCGATGCCGCTATTGTCAATGGCGTTGAGAGCTACGACCAGCTTTATAAGCTGATGAACCAAAGCAGAAACAGTAATTACTTAATGGGTACGGACGACATAGTCTATTCGTTTGACTCTGTCAAGAACGAAGCCACGGCAGAAATGCCTGCTGCGGAGCCTGCGCCCAATGCGGCGCCACAAGTTTCCGAAGATGCAGCGGCCGATGTTGATATGGTAACGGAAGGCACGAGCAGCGGTTCAAATGGAAGCAATAAGGACTATTCCACCACCAATACGCAGGTCAAGGACGTAGATGAGGCAGACATAGTCAAGACCGATGGCGATTACATCTACACACTGTCGTGGAACACAAACAAGCTCTATATAGTTAAGGTCGATGGCTCTGACATGACCGTATCTGGCGAGATACGCTTCCGTGAGGAAAGTGAAAACGAGTGGTGGTACGCTCAGGAGTTTTACGTTATAGCAGACAGGCTTCTGCTAATCTCATCACACGAAACGTACAATACTCAAGAGTTGGAAAAAGAGATATACCAGAAATATACTGCCAACACCTGCGTCACGGTCTACGATATTTCCGACCGCAGCAATGTGTCCGAGATTTCACGCCTTGAGCAGAGTGGCAACTATTCCGACTCACGCATGGTAAACGGTTATCTCTATCTTATTTCTAACTACTATTCCTATGACTGGATTAAAGATCAGCCCATTACCTATTGCCCGTCCATCGTTGTTGACGGCGACATAGAGGTCATGCCCGTGGAGGACATTCTCATATACGAGGAACCCTCCGACAGCAGCTATACCGTGATAACCGCAATCGAGGCAGAAACAGGCACACAGTTTAGCTCGCAGACTGCGCTTTTCGGTGCCGCAGGAACGGTATATTGCAACACCGAGCATATTGTGCTTGCAGCCAACGAGTACAAGAGCGATGTGCAGCAAGGCTTAGTGACCGAGGACGGCAGATATTATGACGTGCAGAGCGATGGCAACAGCACAAAGCTCGTCCTGTTTGATTATTCAGATGGGCAGATTAGTCAGACTGCGTCCACCCAGATAGAAGGGACGCTGCTAAATCAGTTCTCAATAGACGAGTTTAACGGATATTTCAGAGTGGTAGTCACACGCGAGACATGGCAGGAGATAGTCTACACCGATGGCAGAGACGTGTATGAATGGAATAACACCTCCGATAATGCACTATATGTGCTTGATGGCAGTCTCAACATCGTTGGCAGAGTGGAGAATCTGGCGCAGGACGAGCGAGTGTATTCGGTTCGCTTTGACGGTGATATCGGATACTTTGTCACCTTCCGTCAGACCGATCCGCTTTTCACGGTCGATTTGTCTGACCCCTTTAATCCCACAGTGCTATCCACACTGAAGATTCCGGGCTTTTCAAGCTATCTGCATCCCTTTGGTGATGGCTTGCTCTTGGGTATAGGCTATGATGCCGATGAGGAAACGGGCAGAACCAACTGCATCAAGCTGAGCATGTTCGATGTGTCGGATAAGACCAACGTCACCGAGGCAAGCACCGTTCTTTTGACGGATGTGTATTGGTCTGAGGCGACCAACAACCACAAGGCAATTTTGGTTGATGTTGAAAAGAACCTCATCGCCTTCCCTGCCGAGGATACCTACTATGTGTACGCCTTTGATACAGCAAGCGGATTTACGCTCAAGGGTGAGGTGCAATATAATGAGGACGACGAGTATTTCAGCTATGCCAACATGCGTGGACTGTACATCGGCAACTGCTTCTTTGTAGTCTCACAGGAGCGCATCATCGCACTCGACCTTGGCACTTATCAAAAGCTTGGAACGCTTGAGCTAAACTAACCCACATCTAGTAATTACCTGCGACCCCCGATGTTCGGGGGTCGTACTATTTTGACAAGCTCAGAAAAGCAAAAAAAGTGCAACCAAATGTAAAAAACATGTAGCTTTTTATCCGCCTATGAGCTATAATGTACCTGTATATGTGTGAGAATTTGCATTCTTATGCAGATTAGCGCATTAACGCAAATAACAGGAGGAACAAAAAGGAATGAAAAAAGCATTGGCAATCATACTTTCGTTACTCATGGTTCTTGCCTTGGTACCGTTTTCGGTAGCAGCGGGCGGAGCAACCTTGGTTGACGGACTTCCTACCAATGGCGACAAGGTAGTAATCTACAACCCCGCCTCTGGCAAGGCGCTGGGTGCATGTGCCACAGCAGCGTCATACTACAATGGTGGTGTTGACGTTACTGCTGCGGATGGCACAATTGCAGCCGTAACAGATGACATCATTTGGGATTACACCGCAAATGAAGACGGCACATGCTATTTCTCACAGAATGGCAAGTATCTTTCTATGGCGGCAAGCTATTCCAGCACACCCTATGACGAGGTGAACAAGGCTTGGAAGATCGAAGCCTTCAGCACCGGTTATAGCATCAAGAATGTCGGCCGTGAAGTATACCTTGAGTGGTATGCCTCAAACAATTATTTTAGCGGCTACTACGGCATTTCCGAAACAGCACCGGGACCGTTCACCTTTGTTTTCTACAAGGTGTCCGACAGCTTCGTTGCTCCCCCCACAGCTACACCCAACGGCGGAACCATTGCTAAGGGCGGCACGGTGGCACTGGCAACAACAACGACAGGCGCAACCATTCAATACAGCTTTGACAACGTAACCTTCAGCGAGTATACAGCGCCTGTTGCAATCAATTCCGATTGCACCCTGTATGCATACGCACAGAAGGATACGGCAACATCGGATACTTCCAGCTTCGAGTTCACCGTCTTTGAAGGCGCAATGAACATCGTTGAAGCATTGGCGGCAGGCACAATCGAATCCGGAGCAGCCGTCTACGGTCAGTTGGTCTATCGCTTTGGCAACTATGGCGGCATCAACTCTGCCATCATTCAGTTCAAGCAGGACGGCAAGATTTATGGCTTGCAGGTATTCAACGCTTTGGAGAACTACACCGATGCAACCGGCACGCCCATCGAGATTGGCGACTGGCTCATTCTGACGGGCAAATTGGGACCTTATGGCGGAGTTCAGCAGATGCAGTCGCTGACCGCCATTGAGAAAGCACCTCAAGCTCTTGAGGGCGCAGATGCTTCGGCAGCACAAGAGTATGCGAGCCTGACAGCGGCGATTGCCGACAAGGCAAACCTGCTTTCCGAGTACATTCTGATTAAGAATGTCAAGCTGGGCGAGTACAACTCAAATGGTTCGACCACAGTTACGGACTCGAATGATTCGGCAACCAAGATTGGCATCTATCGTGCCCCCGATTATACTAAGTGGCATGCACAGGACGATGTGGTTGACCTCTATTGCGTGATGAGCGCATACACCACCACCTCACAGCTTCGAGTTGGCACTATCGACAGCTATGTGATGACCAAGCCCGACACAACGGCTCCCGTTATCACACTGCCCACAACTTATCTGGACGCTGAGGTCGGTGTTGATTACACAATTAACTGCACAGTTGAGGATTATTCCGCACTGTCAGCGGTTGAGCTATCCTACACCATTGGCGGAGTTGCATCCGCACCTGCTGCCATGACCGCAGGCGAGGACGGAGCATATAGCTTTACTATCCCCGCAAGTGCGATTACAGGCGGAAGCAATACCATCTCGTTTACCGTATCTGCAACGGACGCTGTAGGAAACAACGGCACAGCAAACGGCGAATTTGCGTTGGTTGATTTGCCGCAGATCGTGTCGCATACGCCCGACACCAATGAAGCAACGGGCCAGAACAAGCGTCCCACGATTTCCTTTACATTTGCAAACGCAGGCACCAACCCCACCATCACCATGACGGTGGCAGGTGAGACAGTAACCCCTGTCGTTTCGGGCAACACAGCAACATATACTCCTGCGTCCGACATGGCAGACGGTAAGTACACCGTGACTGTTTCCCTTGCAAGAGCAGATGGCAAGTCCGTAGAGGATTCTTGGAATTTCTACATTGGCGAAGCGACCTATCAGCTCTACTTTGGTCAGTTGCACTCCCATACCGCACAGTATTCCGATGGTTCGGGCACACTGGCGCAGGCATTGGATTATGCCAAGTATACTGCAAAGAATGTAGACTTCATTGCAATCACCGACCACAGCAACTACTTTGATACGTCCTCGAATCTGGGCGATTTGACTGATGCTACAAAGGGCACCAAGACGGCCGATGGTTCGCAGACAAAGTGGCAGGAAGCAAGAGCATTGACCAAGACCTATAATGATGATACCTTCGTAGCAGTTTATGGCTATGAAATGACATGGTCTGGTCAGTATGGTCATATGAACACATTCAACTCCGTAGGCGTTGAGAGCAGAAATGCAGCCAAGTACGTTGTAAGAAACGGACCGGGACTTGTTGCATACTATGATAGATTGGTAGAAGTTGCCGCTGCTGATAAGGAAGCAGGCAGAACGACCACCATCAACCAGTTCAACCATCCGGGTTCCACCTTCGGAACATTCGAAGATTTCGCACACTACTCCAACGCATATGATGAGCTCATCACCATGGTTGAAGTGGGTAACGGCGAAGGCAAGGTCGGCGGTTCGATGTACTGGCCCAGCTATGAAATGTACACGTTGGCTCTGGACAAGGGCTGGCATGTAGCACCGACAAACAATCAGGATAACCATAAGGGCGGATGGGGCGATTCCAACACCTGCCGTGACGTTATCTATACTGACAACTTCACCGAGGAAGGTCTGTACGATGCAATGCGCGACATGACCATGTATGCCACCGAGGATAACGATCTTGAGATTTACTACACCCTCAACGGCGAGGTCATGGGATCTGTATTGGGTCTTGACGACGATGCAACGCTCAAGCTGCAGATCGACTTTAACGATCCTACCGATAGAGTAAGCAAGGTATCCATCATCACCGCGGGCGGCGTCACAGTCAAGAGCAAGAGCTTTGGCACAAGAACCGGCACATGGACAATTGAGCTGCCCAACGATTACCCCTACTACTTTGTCCGTATCGACGAGGCGGACAGCGACATAGCAGTTACCGCCCCCATTTGGACAAAGGACGTCACCAAGGTCGGTATCACCTCTTTGACAAAGGACACCGTTATGGAGCTTAAGGGCGAGCCCATCACTCTGACAGCCGCGCTGTATAACTATGAAGTCCCCGAAACGGGCGAAGAGCTGAGCGCAGTTGACTTCAAGGTCACACAGGTTGTCTGGGCAGTGGATGGCGCAACAAAGAGCACCGTCAACAATCCCAAGCTCAACACGGCAGGCACAAACCTGCTGGGTTCCGAGTCCGATGATGCACTCTCTTGGAAGTACACTCCATCTGCACTGGGCCGTCAGACCGTTGATGTTACAATTACCGGTATGTATCGTGGCGTAAAGATGATATTCACATCATCAATTTCGTTCACAGTTCGTGACGGCAGCAACATGGCAACCATGCTCATTGATGCAGGACACGCAAACTTCTATGTATCCGGCAACTATGCGGACTCCGACACGGCGTTTATCGAGCTGGCAGCAGAGAACAATGTCAAGGCGTCACACATCACCGAACCGATTACCGATGCAGTTCTGGCAGATTGCGACCTGCTCGTGTTGACCGTCCCGTTCAAGGGAGCTAGCATCACAGTTGCAGATTCGCTCTACACCGAGGATGAGCTTGCGGCAATCGCAAGATACGCAGCAAACGGTGGTAATTTCATCATCACTTCCAAGTCGGACAGACTTGAACCTGCCAATCAGAACGAATGGGCGTCCGTCATCTCCAACGGTATTCTTGAGACAATCGGCGCAAAGGCAAGGATTGGCAAGGGCATCGTTGCTGATGTTACCAACAATACCAACGAGAGCTACAGATTGCACTTTATGGGCAAGGATCATTACAACTTTGCTTCAGAGCTGTGCTACGATCTCATTGAGAACACTAACTCGATGTTCAGCTGCTACAATGGCGCACCTGTCATTTTGAACGGTGCAACGCCTGTTGTCACGGCATTTGACACATCGTTTGTAAGCTCCTATGCGCAGTTTTTCACCGGCAGCGCATACTTGCCTAACCCCACAACCGAGAAGTCTTCCTACTACTATGATGCTTGCGGCGACCAAGAGGACGTTGTAGTCATGGCAGAGGAGACCTTGCCGGGCGGCGGATTCTGCATCACAGCGGGCGTCACATTCTTCTCCACCTTCGAAGTAAAGGTTGAGCTGGAGAGTGCATCGACCCTGCAGAATACCAACTATCAGATTGCGGTCAACCTGTTCAACATGCTCAACCCCGATAAGGTCACACCCATCGAGGAGATCATGACCAAGAACAAGACCAACGTCGAGTACACCATTGAGGGCTGGGTAACATCGAATGCCTCCGGCTTCGATCAGGATACCGCATTCTTCGATTGCATTTATCTGCAGGACGAGAGTGGCAGAGGCATCAACGTATTCCCCGTTTCTGGCGACTACCAGGTCGGTCAGAAGCTCCGCATCAGCGGCATGACCTCCTCGTACATGGGCGAAATCGAGTTGAACGCAGGTAACGAGTACGGCGGTAAGGTCACAGACATTACCATCGAAAACTATACAGACCGTGTTGATTTAATCGACCTTGAGTACACGATGGCGGACAAGCAGACTGTTGACACCTACACTCTCCACACCGAGAGACTGCAGGCGGCTATCAACACGATATGTGCCGCAAATAAGGCGAACTTGGTCGAGCCGGCAGCAATAGCCGAGAATCTTGAGATTGCCGAGAATGGCACAGCCAGCTATCCCAATCAGGCAGATTACCTGATGGATGTCGTCACTTGTGCAAGAGCAATGTCCTCTGCAAAGCTGGGCAATTTGGTCGAGATTTACGGCAAGGTTACCAAGATCGAGCTGGACGACAATGGCGTTCTGGGTGCAATCTATGTAAACGATGGCTCTGGAACTGCAATCATCTTCCTCGATGGCTACATCAACTGCGACTGTGAGGACTGCGTAAAGGGCGATGACGGTTACCATGACCTCAGTGCCGTTCAGGTCGGTGCGATGGTTCGTATTCGCGGTATCGCATCCAAGGGTCAGAACAGCTACGAGAACTCCGAGCGTATCGGAAGCCGTATCCGTATCCGCAACCGTGCGGACATAGAAGTCTGGACGGGCAACATTCCGCAGACGGGTGAGGACACAAGCGTTCTTACAGTTGTGGGCATCACCATGCTGATCGCACTGCTGGGCGTAGGCGTCGCAATCATTCGCCGCCGCAGATTCAACTAAGTAGTTACAACAAAAGAAGGCCTTCGGGCCTTCTTTTTGCATCTCGACACGCAAATAATATATCAAATTCGTCTATCAGGGTCCGACCCCAATAGACGAATTTGATATATAATCGGCCCTATGTCGGTGATGACATAGAGCCGATATTTGCAAGTAGTGTGGTTTTTCTTGTGCTGTTAATCGAGCGTGTCCGTTGTTGTGGCAATCATTACGGCCTTGATGGTGTGCATACGATTTTCTGCTTCATCGAACACAACGCTGTGCTTGCTGCGGAACACTTCATCGGTGACTTCCATCTCCGTGATGCCATAGGTATTATAGATATCCTTGCCGACCGCAGTTTCAAGGTCGTGGAATGAGGGCAGGCAGTGCAAAAATACGACATCGGGGTTGCGTGTCTTGCCAATCATATCCATTGTGACACGATACGGTGAGAGCAGCTTGATGCGCTCTGCAAATTGGGCTTCCTCGCCCATTGATACCCACACGTCAGTATAGATTACGTCTGCACCGTCAACATCATCAATGTTGTCCGACAGGGTGATGGAGCCACCGGTTTTTTCACAGATTGCACGCAGCTTTGAAACGAGATGCTCATCAGGGAAGAGGGACTTGGGGGCGATACCCACAAAGTCCATGCCCATCTTTGCACAGCCAATCATCAGCGAATTGCCCATGTTGTTGCGTGCATCGCCCACATAGCAGAACTTGACCGCACTTAATGGCTTGCGGACGTGCTCCTCAATGGTCATCCAGTCTGCAAGCACCTGCGTGGGGTGATAGAGGTCGGTAAGACCGTTCCAAACGGGGACGCCTGCATACTTTGCAAGCATATCGACGGTATTTTGCTCAAAGCCGCGGAATTCGATGCCGTCATAGAATCTGCCGAGTACCTTTGCGGTATCCTCAAGGGATTCCTTTTTGCCCATCTGACTGTTGGAGAGAAAAGTCACCTTTGCGCCCTCATCGTTTGCGGCGACCTCAAATGCGCAACGGGTACGGGTACTGGTTTTCTCAAATAACAGTACAATGTTCTTGTTCTTCATGCGTTCCGGAAAAATGCCAGCCTTCTTCTCACGCTTAACTTGGTGCGCCAGATCCAGCAGAGCGCGGATTTCCTCGGGTGTGTAGTCCAGTAGGGTGAGTAGGTGTCTGCCTTTGAACATGGTTATCCTCCTTTTAGTCTTCTATACTTTCTCTTACGAACGGCATACTCATGCAGCGTGGGCCGCCCCTTCCACGGGATAGCTCGGCAGAGGGTATCTCGTGTACGGTAAAACCCTTTTCACGCAGTATGCGATTTGTAACATAGTTTCTCGAATAGGTGATTACCTCGCCGGGAGCTACCGCAAGTGTGTTTGCGCCATCGTTCCATTGCTCACGAGCTGCGTCGATTACGCCGCCGCCACCACATTCGATAAGGTTGATCTCGTCCTTCCCAAGAACGTCCTTCATTAGATCGACAAATGATTCGCGTGCCTCGTTGATTACCAGCTTGTCATCTACCTTGGTCAAAGAGAAGCAGCGCAGGTTATGCCAAATGTTGGGGTGAACCACAAAGGTGTCCACATCAACCATGGTCATAACGGTATCAAGGTGCATGAAGGCACGCACCTTTGGAATGTTAATCGCAATAACACGGGTGATGCCCGTTTGCGGCGAGATGAGACGGTTTGCAACCAGCTCTATCGCCTGTGGACTTGTACGCTCGGATATGCCAATAGCGAGCGTTGACGAGTTGAGAACGAGACAGTCGCCGCCTTCAATATTGTGTATATCGGAACGGTCGTGCCACTTTCTGACCCACTTGTAGACGGGGTGATACTTGAAAATGTATTTTGCAAAGAGAGTCTCACGCTGACGGACTTCATTCTGCATTCTGGAGATTAAAACTCCCGTACCTACGTTGGCAAAGGGATCTCTTGTGAAATACAGGTTTGGCATGGGATCGACATAGAAGGGATAGGCGTCGTCGATATAGTCCACAAGATGCATCTTGATGCCTGCGTTTAGCTGGCTTTTACGAATACCGCCACCCATGGTTGAGATGAGATCATCAAGCGACATATCGGAAAGATATTCCGATATTGCCTGCTCCGCACCTGCTATGGATATGTTGGCTTCACGAATGTATTCCCACACCAGTTCGTCACGACACGATGCACTTTGCACGGCTTCCTTGAGAAGATCTTCAAGATAAAGAACCTCCACGCCGCAATCCTTGAGGGTCTTTGCAAACACGTCGTGTTCCTCACGGGCATGTACAAGATAGGGAATGTCGTCAAACAACTGACGTGCCATGTACTCTGGCATGAGGTTTTCAAGCTCCGCACCGGGGCGATGGACGAGAACTGTTTTAAGTCGTCCGACCTCGGACTGTACCAAGATGGGTGATTGCATTATTTTTGTCCTTTCGTAAAGTATTCTGCTATTCCGTCATAAATCCCGCGAGCCATGAGCTGTTGAAAATCGGGATCTGTCAAAAGTATATCCTCATCGGCGTTGGTCATGTGACCCATCTCGATATTTACAATGGGTCGATTGCACCAATTAAAGCCTGTCTGATCGTCACGTTCGGTGATGCCGTTGGAAGCACCACGCATGGTAAGCCCTGTCAACTCACAGTAGCTGCCAATGATGCAGGTTGCAGCCTCAAGGTTCTCATTGTACCAATCGGTATGCGCCTCATCGGGAATGAGCATGAACGCACCACGATTGCTGTGATCGTCAGAGCCGTTACAATGTAATCTGACCGCCAAATCAACGTTTGCGTTATTGAAAAGCTGCGCTCGCTCCTGATTGGAGATATTCACATCGTTGTCGGTACGAACCATCACTACAATAGCACCCGAAGCCTCCAACAAATCTCGAAGAATGAGCGCAACATCGAGGTTGACCTCATACTCATAGATGCGTGTTTGAATGCCGCGCGTACCGCTGGACACCTTGCTTTTTGTTTGGGGTGAATCTGGGCAAATCTGTTCGCAGTCGGAGTTGCTGTGCTTTTGATGCCCTGCGTCTATCCCGATAATTAGCCCATCAAGCAAAAGCGGTTCGGGCGAAGGAGTGGGCTGGGGCGTTGATATTGGCGTGGACGTGGGCGATGATGATGCCATGATAACAACTGCTTGGGGTGAGGGCGAAGGGGTGGGGGTAGTAGGAATGTGTAAAGTGGGTTCTGCCGTAGGCTCGGTGGTGGGGCTTGTTGATACAGCTAAACACTTGCAACCGACAGAGGCTGCAAGCAAGCAAAAGACAATACCCATGACCAGCATCTTTTTCATATTTATAGTGTAGACCAAATGGACACAAAAATCAATCAGAATGTTTATACAACAACTGTGCGTATTTATGCTGTTTTGCATGAAAACATGAACCTTGTCGCACAATAAAAGTATGAATGAAACACGCTATAAAGAGTATCTCAAACGAACAGAGCCAACAATGGAACAGCTAAAGGAGCAGAGCCAAACACGCTTTGACCCGCCGCCGCTTATCAGCATAGTCTGCGACAGCGAGCTTGATTTAGCCGAGCAGAGCTATCGCAATTTTGAGCAGGCTGATATTGATTCTGCATCGGGGGATTGCCTTCTCTTTTTGCCCAGTGGGTCACAGCTTAGAAATGATGCACTGTTCATGTTTGCAAAGGAGGTAACACAGGGCGCAGACTGTGTGTACTGTGATGAAGATGAGTGCGGAAAGAATCCTTTGTTCAAGCCCGACTACTCACCACAAACGCTCAAGAGCTGCAACTATATCGGAGGGGCGTTGCTGGTGAGCCGCGACCTATTCAACCGTGCAGGCGGAAAGCATTACTCAACGCACGACTTTGCGCTGGATATGACACGACAGGCAAAAAAGGTGAGCCACATTCCAAGAGTACTGCTTAGACAAATAAAGCGTGCGCCGCTGATGATTACGCCGTGGCGTCCCAAGGCGACAACGGGAATGGTATCCGTTATCCTTATCAACACAAGCGGATATGAGGCTCTCAAGGAAACGCTGCTGTCCATCGAGCAGGTCAGCGTATACGACAACTATGAGCTTGTCATAGCTGATGCCGCACCGTACGAGAAGCGGCTCGAACGCCTGTATGTAAGTCTTGAACGCAACAAGGCGGCAATAGTGTACAGATGTGCCGATCCTTCAAACCTTGCAGCTGATGCAAACAAGGCGACTGCCCTTGCCCACGGCAAATTTCTGCTTTTCATGTCCGCAGGTACGACCCCCAAATCAGGCGATTTTATGGGTGTTCTGATGGAGATGGCGGCGGAGCGTGGAATAGGGGCAGCGGGTGGCAGATTGGAATATGCTCTTGGCACACTCAATAGCTGCGGTGTGGTTGTGGGGCTGTTTGGCGGTCTTTTCTCGTTGTATGAGGATAGGAAAATTGAGCCAAGGGACGAATACTGTTCGTTCTTTACCGACTGTATCCGAAACGTCAGCGCACTGAGGCTGGACGGTCTGATGGTCAAAAGATCCATATTCGATTCACTAAGCGGCTTTGATGAAACGCTGTCTAGGGTAGGCTTTGCTGAGGAGTTCTGTCACCGATTGCAGCAGCGTATGCTCGGCGTGGTTTATGTTCCGCAAGCGGTACTGGTAGTGCAAAGTTCCGAACGACCCACCATACCCGATGCAAAGAACTCTGAGCGACTAATGGACGTGTTCCGCCCCATGCTCGTTCATGGCGACCCCATGTTCAACCCCAACCTCGATTACAACTGTGGCGCAGTCCAGGTTGCGGCAGAACCAATATCGGCGTTGACGTTGCACGGCGACAACGGCTGGTGGACTTGAACAACTATTCGACAATTTTGTCCGTTATACTTGCTTTTTCTATTCACAAAGGGTAAAATGACTTTAATTGCGAATAGGGAGAACATCAATGAAAAAGCTTATCAGTATTCTTATGGTCATGTGCATGGTGCTTGGCAGCGCGTCTGCCTTGGCATTTCCTGATTATGGTATGGGAGATGTAAACCGAGACAATGAAGTAACTGCTGCCGATGCATCGGCGATACTTCGCCATGTAGTTAAGCTGGAGGAGCTGGATGCCGAGCAGCTTTTGCTTGGCGATGTAACCTACGATGGAGAAACGGATTCCGCAGATGCGGCAAGGATTCTTCGCTTCATCGTCAAGCTCGTTCCCAATCTGTTACCGCCAACCGCCACTGATGTGCCTTCGGACACACCAACTGCAACACCGACTGCAACACCAACCGCAACTCCAACCGCAACTCCAACCGCAACGCCGACTGCAACACCGACTGCAACACCGACTGCAACACCGAGTGCAACACCTCCTGCCACGCTTGAGGTCTACTATACAGGAACCTATTACAACTCAATCGGAACCTTCCAAGAGATGATGAATATGTCAAAATCCTCCCTACAGAGTGCCCTCATCTCAAAGGTATCCTATATGACCGATGCGTCCGTGGGCTATAACGGACTGAAAACGACCCTGCCTTACTCGGACACTGATTCGTCCCATTCGGGCAAGATGCGCCTGTTCTACTCGCAGGAGTGGATTACAAGAACCACGACACTGTCGTCAAGCGGCTGGAGTGGCTGGAACCGTGAGCATTGCTGGCCCGACTCCTTGGGCGGCAGCATTTGCGAGGGCGACATCAATGTCATGCGCCCCACATATCCGCAGGCAAACAGCAATCGCAGCAATTACGCCTACGGTGAGTTTGCAAGTGGGCAGACCTTCAAAACCTCGACCTCTCCTGCCGGCACTAACTGCGGATACTATTCAGGCTCGCTCAACAAGTTCGAGCCTAACGACAATGTCAAGGGTGATGTAGCTCGTATCGTGTTCTATGTGCTGATAAATTCAAAGTATGATTCTTTGACCTTTGGGGACATTCACGCCTGCTCGTCAGACGCAGCAGCCTATGTCATGTTCCTTGAGTGGAACATGATGGACGACCCCGATTCGGTAGAGATCAATCGCAACAACTACGCTCAACAGACGCACGGCAACCGCAATCCGTTCATCGATTGCCCTTCGCTTGCAAATGTAATCTGGGGCTAACGAACACATGGTGCTTGACAGGCTGGACTTGCCAAGCACTTCTTTTGAACCATGTATAAAATCAGCTCACTAGACTTCAATATTCAAAAGATTGCTCACAGCGGTCAATGCTTCCGTCTCAACCGAGTTGAGAACGGCTATCGACTCGTTGCGTTTGGCAGAAGGCTCAACATCATTGAGCAGGACGGTTGCTGCCTGCTCGATTGCACCTGTGATGAGTACAACTCTCTTTGGAAGAGCTATTTTGACATGGATACCGACTATGCTTGCTTTTCTTTGGCCGTTCCCAAGGAGGACGGCTACATGCGCCAAGCGGTAGACTTTGGCAGAGGGATAAGGATTTTGCGACAGGAGCCTTTTGAGATGCTTGTGTCGTTCATCATTTCGCAGCGCAAGAGCATTCCTGCAATCAAGACCTCCGTGGAGGCGTTATGCCGCAAATTCGGAGAGCAAATTGACGAAGGGATATATTCCTTCCCAACGGCGCAAAGCCTTAAAAATGCGCCGACCAACGAGCTTGCAGCGTGCTCGCTTGGCTATCGCACCCAGTACGTCAAAGACGCAGCCGAGCTTGTAGCCGATGGCTTATTTGCACTTGATAAGCTCAACAGCCTTGACGATGGAGCCTTGCTTGAGAAGCTGATGAAGCTGAAGGGAGTAGGCATGAAGGTTGCCTCCTGCGTGTTGCTGTTCGGCTATCATCGTTTGGACGCATTTCCAAGAGATGTATGGATAAATCGCATTATTGATTCGGAATATAACGGCGAGATTGACCTTGCCCCCTATAAGGGCTTTTCGGGCGTGATGCAGCAGTATATGTTTTTCTTTGCACGAGAGACAAAGAGTTAATAAAAGACCATAAAATGTCACAATCCCCCCTTTGCGTACCACCCAAAATGTGGTATACTTTTATTTAGTATGTAATTAAAGGAGAGAACGATGGGATTTATCGATAAAATATTGGGAAACACGAGCGAGAGCAAGCTCAAAAAGCTCAAGCCCCTTGTAGCTAAAATAAATGCTCTTGAGAGCAAATATCACGCCATGACAGATGCAGAGTTGCGTGCTCAGACCGCCATTTTTAAGGAGCGTCTGCAAAATGGCGAGACCATGGACGACATAATGTGCGAGGCGTTCGCAGTCGTTCGTGAGGCGAGCATAAGAACGGTGGAAATGCGTCATTTTGATGTTCAGCTTCTTGGTGGAATGGTTCTGCATCAGGGGCGCATAGCCGAGATGAAAACGGGCGAGGGCAAGACCCTTGTGGCGACTCTTCCGGCATATCTCAATGCACTTTTAGGAAACGGCGTTCACATAGTCACGGTCAATGACTATTTGGCAAAGCGTGACGCACAATGGATGGGAAAGATACATCGCTTTTTGGGTCTGTCCGTGGGCTGCATCGTTCATGATTTAAGCCCTGAGGAGCGCAAGCAAGCGTATGACTGCGACATAACCTACGGAACAAACAACGAGTTGGGGTTTGACTATCTGCGTGACAACATGGTCGTGTACAAGGAACGAATGGTGCAGAGGGAGCTTGCCTTTGCCATCGTTGACGAGGTGGACTCAATCCTAATTGATGAGGCGCGTACCCCGTTGATTATAAGCGGCAAGGGCGAGGAAAGCTCACAAATGTACATCGAGGCGAATCGCTTTGTGCGCAGTCTCAAGCGTGGCGAGAATATTAAAGATATTTCAAAGTCCGATCAGATTATGGGCGCACAGATGGAGGAAAGCGGCGACTATATGTGCGATATAAAGCGCAGAGCCGTGCAGCTCACCGCCGAGGGCATACAGAAGGCGGAGCGATATTTCAATGTTGAGAGCCTGTCCGATGCAGACAATACCGAGCTAAACCACTACATTCATCAGGCGTTGCGTGCCAACGCCATGTTCGAGCGTGACAAGGACTATGTCGTGCAGAACGGGCAGGTCATCATCGTGGACGAGTTTACGGGCAGATTGATGATAGGCAGACGATTCAACGAGGGTCTGCATCAGGCGTTGGAGGCAAAAGAGGGCGTCAAGGTCGAAAACGAGAACAAAACCTTGGCAACCATCACCTTCCAGAATTATTTCCGTATGTACAAGAAGCTGGCAGGCATGACTGGTACGGCAAAGACAGAGGAGAGCGAGTTTGCGGACATCTATGATTTGGACGTTGTGGAGATTCCCACCAACAAGCCCCTGATTCGCCAAGATAATCGTGACGTTGTGTACTCAACCGAGGCGGGCAAGTTCCGTGCGGTTGTCGATGAGATAAAGGAGCTGCACAAGACGGGACAGCCCATACTGGTTGGCACAATCTCGGTTGAAAGAAGTGAGTATCTAAGCGATATGCTCAAGCGTCAGGGCGTTGCACACGAGGTGCTAAACGCAAAGTATCATGCAAAGGAAGCAGAGATAGTAGCTCAGGCAGGTAAGCTGGGACAGGTCACCATTGCCACAAACATGGCAGGACGTGGCACGGATATACTACTTGGCGGCAATCCCGACTTTTTGGCACGCCGAGCGTTATTGCAGGACGGCATGGAGGAGGAGCTCATTGAGGAAGCAACCGGACATGCCGAAACGGACGATGCGGAGATACTCTGGGCAAGAGGCAAGTATCAGGACTATTACAAACAGTTCAAGATGGAAACTGAAAGGGAGCATGAACAGGTCGTAGCCCTTGGAGGACTGCACATTATTGGCACCGAACGGCACGAGAGCCGCCGCATTGACAATCAGCTAAGAGGCAGAGCAGGCCGTCAGGGCGATCCGGGCAGCACACGGTTCTATGTATCGCTTCAGGACGAGCTGATGCGCAGATTTGGTGCGGACAGGATGGAGGGCATAATGTCACGTCTGTCGCCCAACGATGAGATACCCATTGAGAATATCATCATCACAAAGCAGATTGAGGGTGCGCAGCGAAGGGTCGAGACAGGAAACTTTGAAACCAGAAAGAACGTTTTGCGCTACGATGATGTAATGAATAAGCAGCGTGAGATTATCTATGGTCAGCGTCGCAAGGTCTTGATGGGCGAGGATATGCACGCCTCCTTCCAAGACATGACCGACACTACAATAAAGAACATTGTGGGAGCCTACTGCAACGAGCATAGCCATGCTTCCGAGTGGAATTTAGCAGCAGTCAGCCACGAGATTTGCGAGCTGTGCGCCTGCGAGAATACGGATTTGTTCGGCGGCAAGGATCTCAAAAAGCTGTCGCTTTCGGACGCCCAGAGCATTGCCCACGATTTTGTTGAGGGCAGAATGCAGCTCAAGGAGAAGGAGCTTATGGCAGAGGGCGTGGATATGCGTGAGGTCGAGCGTGTGGTGCTGCTTAGGAGCGTGGACACCTATTGGATGGATCACATAGACGCCATGCATCAGCTCAAGCAGGGTATCGGACTTAGGGCATACGCCCAGAAGGATCCCATAAATGCCTACACGCAAGAGGGCTTCGATATGTTCGATGCTATGGTCGAATCCATTCGTGAGGGGGCGGTCAAGCGCATTCTCAAGGTCACGGTAAAGAGAGCGCCCATGCAGCGTGAGCAGATTGCACGACCAATAGAAACGCCCAGCGAGGACGGCAATAAGCCTGTCAAGCTCAGACGTGAGGATAAGATAGGCAGGAACGATCCCTGCCCCTGCGGAAGCGGAAAAAAATATAAGAATTGTTGTGGAAAGAATTAAGCTATGATACCATTGGACGAGTATGTATTCGAACTAAATGAACTCAATGAGACGCTCAAACAGGCGCACACCCAGATGAATGTTGACGCCATCAAAGCGGAGCTTGGTGAACTGGATGAGCAGATGACCGCACCCGATTTTTGGAATGATGTAGAAAATGCCGGCAAGGTCAATGCTCGAATCAAACTTTTGCAGGGCAAGCTCAACCGCCTTGTCAAACTCGATGCACAGTCGGGAGATTTGGATACGCTCATAGAGCTTATCGAGGAGGGCGGCGATGAGAGCATGATTGACGAGCTGAAACAGGAGCTTGCCGATTTTGCCAAGAAGGTTGCAGATTTGCGGCTGGAGCTTCTTTTGAAGGGACCCTATGATTCGTCAAACGCCATTCTATCCCTCCATGCCGGAGCAGGCGGCACCGAAGCGCAGGACTGGACGGAGATGCTCTATCGAATGTACACCCGCTACTGCGAAAAGCATGGCTATACCGTGCGTGAGCTGGATATGCTTGACGGCGATGATGCAGGCGTGAAATCGGTCACATTCGAGGTCGCAGGCGAGAACGCATATGGCTATTTGAAGGCGGAAAAGGGCGTACACCGCCTTGTCAGAATTTCCCCCTTCGATTCGGCGGCACGCCGTCACACCTCTTTTTCGAGCTTGGACGTGACTCCCATCTTTGACAATGACGATGACAGCATCAAAATCAGCCCCGATGATTTGAGGGTTGACACCTATCGGTCGGGCGGAGCAGGCGGTCAGAATGTCAACAAGGTTTCGTCTGCAATCCGCATTACGCACCTGCCCACGGGAATAGTTGTGCAGTGTCAGAACGAGCGAAGCCAGCTCCAAAATAAGGAGATGGCAATGCGTATGCTCCGAGGCAAGCTGCTTGAAGTTCAGGAGCGTGAGCGTGAGGAGCATATGTCGCAGATTAAGGGCGAGATGAAGAAAATAGAATGGGGCTCTCAGATACGCTCCTATGTTTTTCAGCCTTATACGCTGGTCAAGGATCATCGCACGGGCGTTGAGAACGGCAACATAAATGCCGTCATGGACGGAGATCTGGATAGCTTTATCAGCGCATATCTGGCACAGTCATAGGAGGTGCGATGAAGAGGTTTTGGGCATTCATTTTATCATTGTCGTTAATATTCCTGCTGGCAGGTCAATCAACGGCACTTGACTTGGGCGATGTGAACGGATCGGGCGATGTGACCTCAGCGGATGCAGCGTCCGTGCTTCGCCACATTGTCATGCTCGAAACATTTTCCAACGAGCAGCTGTTGGCTGGCGACGTCAATTTCGATGGCTCGACCGATTCGGCCGATGCTGCGGCGATATTGCGATTGATTGTTCATCTCATTGACGGCTTTCACACGCCCGAAGGGACTGCAACGCCCACCGCAACGCCAACCGCAACACCAACCCCAACGCCATCTGCAACGCCAACTGCAACGCCGACCGCCGAGGGCAGCTTGGATATATATATGATTGACGTAGGATTTGGCGACAGCATACTCATCATTTCTCCAAACGGAAAAACGATGCTCATTGATTCTTCAAACGGTGGCAACAACGATCATGGCGTCAATGCTAAGGTGCAGATGTATGAGCTTTTTGACTCGTTGGATATTGATTCCTTTGACATAGGAGTGTATTCGCACGCACATTCCGACCATACCAACGGCTTTGTAAACTATCTATTTAATGACTATTCGTTTGGCTCGTTCATCGGTTCGGGACTGAATGTCAACACTACCTCCTCAACCTATCAGACGATTACCAATGTTCTGTCAATGCAAACCTTCCCCACCTACTATGTTACAACGGCGAGCAACGTTGACAAGCTCACCTCATGGGACAGCGAGGTTGATATAGATGTCCTTTGGCCCGACCCAAACTACTTGGCATACGATTGGAACGACACCAGCTTGGTGATGAAAATGAGCTATGCCGGCTATTCGATTATGCTCACGGGCGATGCCACAAGCTACATCGAAGCAGAAATTCTCAATCGATACAGTGCCAATCAGATTGACGTTGACATTTACAAGGTTGCGCACCACACCTCCAACGGTAGCTCAAGTGCGGAATATCTTGCGGCGCTCTCGCCCACATATGCGATTGCGTCAGTCACAGCGAACGCCTATAATTGGCCCGGCAGCTCCACAATAGCCCGTCTTGGAGATGTGGGACTTACTTGGAACTCCACGCAGAACCCCACAGGCAAGCTCTTTGGAACTGCCTATCACGGCAACATTCATGTGTCCATATCTCAAAGCGGAATAACTGTCACCACCCAGTACAGCTACAATGGGAGGTAAAGCGTTGAAAGCACATACTATCACGATAATATGCCTGCTCGCTTTTCTATTGCTGCTCGGCTGCTCGCAAAATGAGCAAGCCGCCACCTTGGTGAATACGGACACGCCGACACCCGTGACACACGAGCCAATATCAATAGATATCTTGGCTGAAGATATGCTGACCATCGAGCCTGTAACCCAAACGCCAACGCATACTCCGCCGCCTACACCCACGCCCGAACCAACCAATACGCCTGTGCCGACACCGTTTTCAATTGCATGGCTGTCCGATACGCAGAACTACACGCTGCATTTTCCCGATGTGTTTTTCTCTGTTTCCGATTGGATAATGGCAAGTGCCGCTGAGTACAATGTGCAGTTGTTTGTCCACTCCGGAGATGTCACCGATAATGGTTATTCCAAGGAATAGTGGGAGACTGCCAATACTGCTCTGGAGCCTATTGTTGGGGCGTATCCGTCACTCATTGTTGCAGGAAATCACGATATTAAAGCAGGCGGAGACAATGAGAGCTTCAGCTCTTTTTTGAGCCAACCCAGCATTTTAGCCACCCTGAAGGACGGGCAGACCTATCTGGACGGCGCAGCTTCATACACCCTGTTTTCAGCAGGCGGAACCGACTTTGTCGTGGTGGGAATAAGCTGGGGAATAGATAAGACTGCTACCTATGAGTGGGCAAGCTCCGTTTTTGACGCATATCCCCAGCGTGTAGGCATCATTGTGTCACACAGCGTTTTGGAAAGTGACGGCACGTTCACCGGGCCGGGCTCACGCTTGCACAAGAATGTCGTGGCAAAATGCCCCAACGTGCGTCTTGTGCTTTGCGGTCATTACCGTGAGAGCCAACAGAAGCTCGACTATTATGACGATGATGGCGACAACATACCCGATAGGTATGTCAACACCCTCATGTTCAATTTCCAAGAGGACAAGGAACACGGCTTAGGCTATGTTACCATGCTGACCCTTGACCCAAAAGATCGCAGCATAAGCGCATATGTCTACTCACCGTACTATGGCAGACAGCGTGACGGAAATGAAGGTGCATTTACGCTCACGGACGCTTATTAAACGAATATTTGGTCATACTTCGATTGATTGAGTCTCCATTGATTATATACAAGCAGGTCTATTCCTTTAGCCTGCGTATTACCTCTCGCATTTTTGCGCGTTGCGATTCGGAGAGCATGGGGTAGAGCATCTCGTAGATCTCCTCCATTTTAGAATTGTCCATTTCGCCGCTTGCACGTTGTTCACGGGTCATGGTTTCAAGCTCGCTCATCAGCTCGTCCTCGCTTTTGCCCTGATTGCTTTGGTAAATATCGCGAATATCCATTGTGCTACCATCCTTTCGATACAGTCTATGCTAGCCAAAGATGAAATGTTCTCAAGGTGTATTGCATTTTTTGTACACTTCTGCTATACTCTACATATTATCTTATTGTGAGGTGGTTTTTTCTTGGACAGTAGTCCTGACCCTGGCAGTCCTATAATACCTGATTCTGGCAGTCCTATTGCACTGGTGTTATTCTTTGTTATTCTCATGCTCGGCGCTGTATTTTTTGCCGCCGCCGAGACCGCACTCTCCTCCGTCAATCGCATACGAATGATGAGCTATGCAGACGATGGAAACAAGAGGGCGAAGCGTGTTTTATACATACTAGATCATTTTGATAAGGCGATAACCACGATACTTATCGGAACCAATATCATGCACATTGGCTGCGCAACGCTGGCAACCTTGCTTGTTACGGGCTTATGGGGTGATGGTGCGGTAGGTATTTCTACTGCCGTTACCACCGTGGCACTGTTCTTTTTTGCTGAGATGATACCTAAGACCTTTGCGGCAGAGTCTAGCCAGAGAGCATCGCTGGGCGTATCGGGCGCATTGGTTCTTTTGATGCGAGTTCTTTCACCCGTGTGCTTTTTGTACTCAAAACTTGCAGAGCTAGCAAAGAAGCCCTTCAAAAAGAATATGGAGGAGGACATCACCGTTAGGGAGGATGAGCTGCACGACATCATTGAGACGGCAAACAGCGAGGGAGCGATTGACGAAAAAAAGACAGAGCTGATGCAATCCGCACTCGAATTTCAGAACACAACCGTTTTGGAAGTGTTGACGCCTTGGGACAAAGTGTTGACCGTGCGCACCGACATGCCCTCTGGCGAGGTTGTGCGAATCATTGAGGACTGCGCTCATAGCAGATTGCCCGTTTTGGACGCTGATGGCGATATAGTGGGCGTCATACAGATTAGAAAATACCTAAAAGCCTACATCGAACGTGAGGGTAAGCTGCCTCTGTATCGTGTGATGGATAAACCACAGTTTGTAAGAGCAGATATGCCCATAGACGAGCTGCTTGAAAAGCTGTCACAAAGCAAAACCCACGTTGCTATTGTTCGTGATAATCAAAAGAATGTGCTTGGCATTATTACCGTTGAGGACATTCTTGAGGAACTTGTCGGTGAGATATACGATGAGGACGATGAGGGGGTGAACGCATGAATTACATAATAATTGTAATCTGCCTGTTCATTTCTGCATTCTTCTCTGCAGCCGAGACGGCGTATTCCACGGTCAACGAGCTTAGACTCAAGCTGGCTGCCGAACAGAAGAAGGGATTGTATGCACTTGCCTACAAAATACGCCTTCAGTATTCACGCACACTTATCAGCATATTGATCGGCAACAATCTGGCAAATGTACTTGCATCGTCTGTGGCGACTGTGATTGCGGTGAACCTCATGGGCGAAAGCGGCGCATGGGTTGCATCAGGAATAATGACCATACTTATCATCACCTTTGGCGAGGTACTGCCAAAGATTATTGCGTCCGCTACTGCGGAATGGTTCACAAGGCTGATAGCACTGCCACTTAGGGGTATAATTTTTGTACTTTGGCCCATAACGTTTGTGTTTGATAAATTGCAAAAGCTCATATCGAAGCTCAAACGCAAGAATAATGATGCCACGCCTGCTCCCTCCGTTACCGAGGATGATCTTGAGACCATTTTAGAAACGGTTGAGGAGGAGGGAGTAATGGACGAGGATGCCTGCGATCTATTGCAGTCCGCACTCGACTTTGACGATGTGCTTGCATACGAGGTGATTACTCCGCGCGTGGATTTGGTTGCTCTTGATCTTGACGATGACAGGGACACGCAGATGAAGATATGCTTTGCTTCGCCATACACCCGCCTGCCGGTCTATCAGGGAACGCCCGACAACATCGTTGGCATACTTCATCTCAATCATCTATATAAGCACATGGTTCATTCAAGCCAACTGGATATTTCCTCTCTGCTCATGCCCGCAATCTTTGTGCATAAGACCATGCCGCTTCCCGATGTGCTCAACCTGATGCGAAAGAACAAGCAGCATTTGGTGATTGTCACCGATGAGTACGGCGGCACAATGGGTATACTCACCATGGAGGACGTGCTTGAACAGTTGGTTGGCGACATTTGGGACGAATCGGACGAAGTGGTAGATGAGTTCATATCCTTGGACGAGAACACCTTTGAGGTGGACGGAGATATGCGCCTGGAGGACTTCTTTGATGAGTTTGAGAAGGATATTGACAAGATTGATGACGACAATGCCACTGTTGGCGGCTGGGCAGTAGAGATGCTGGGCGGCTACCCAAAGCTGCACGAGAGCTTTGTTTTTGAGGATTTGACGGTGACAATACTGAAGCGGAACAATCTTAGGGTGCTTCGGCTGTTGGTTCAGGTAGATAGATGCTATTATGATAACAGCGAAGAAACGGCCGATCTCTTCTAAATAGATAGTAACACATGTAATAACCGTATATGTTAAGCGTTTTTATCTATTTCATTTTGCTTTTTTTTGTGATAGAATTAAAAAAAGGAGGTGCTAAAAATGATACGACACGAATTTTACAGATGCAATTGCTGTGGCAGCATAATTTATACCGTCAAGGGTTCCGGTGAGAAAATCACTTGCTGCGGCGAACCCATTGAGAAGCTGGTTGCCAATTCCTGTGAAGACGCTTCTACTACAACGCACATCCCCATGATTACAAAAGTTGGAAGTGGCAACCTTGGCAAGGTACGAATCGGGGCCCTGCCACACCCAATGGACGAAGATCACTATATCGAGTGGATTTATTTGGCGACAGCAAACGGAGGTCAGGAAAAGCATCTAAAGCCGGGAGATGACAGCGATGCTTGCTTTGCGCTTCTCGATGATGAACCTGTTGCCGCACTTGCATATTGCAACAAGCACGGCTTGTGGATTAAGGAAATTTAGCTACTCCGATTCAGGCTTGTCAACTTGTTTGACAAAAAAAGAGAAGGTCTTGCGACCTTCTCTTCAGCTTGTCAAAAAAGGTTCGAAACCTTAATAACAAGTTGTAAGGTTTCGAACCTTTTTCGCCAGAATACAGGCTTTTCTTTCGCAAACTGCGTTTGCTCCCGGGCGAAAAGCCCGAAAAGAACGAAAAATCTTGTTTTTCATCCGTTTCGGCGTACATGCCGCCGAAGCCGGAACTTATGCAGCAGGGCTCACGCCCCGCACCCATAGGTTTTTTACAGTCTGAAGAGAAGGTCTTGCGACCTTCTCTTGTTACTTTACGCTCAGTTGTTTGGCTCAATCAGTCCGTAGTTGCCATCTTTTCGGATATATAGCACATTGAGCTGATTTGTTTCTGCGTTCTGAAATACATAGAATGAGTGACCTAACAGCTCCATCTGCAACATGGCTTCTTCTTCACTCATTGGTTTAATATCGAACCTCTTAACTCTCACGATATGCGGCGCATTATCGTAGTCCTCTACATCATCTTCAATTTCTGGGGCAAACGCATCGACTCGTAGATCCTTTTTCAATGATGTTCTGTGCTTGACAATCTGCTTTTCCAGCTTGTCAAGTACGTTGTCCATGGAAGCATACATATCACCCGACACCTCTTCACCGCGGATAATGCGACCTTCGTGGGGAATTGTGACTTCGACGATGTGGCGATTCTTCTCAACCGACAATGTTACCTGAACCTCTGTGTCCTGTGGAAAGAACCTCTCGAGTTTGGATAGCTTCTTGATGGCGACGTCGCGCATGTACTCAGAAACCTCCAAGTTTTTGCCTGAAATAGAAATACGCATAAACTCCACTCCTTCTGGCACTGTATATAGATTCTGTGCTCATAATTATCATACCATATATTCGCAAGGATTTCCTCCTTTTTTTGTAAAAAAACAAAAAAAGTATATTAGCCGAAAGAACTCGACAAAAAACATGAGAAAAATGTCACATGTTGCATTTCGTTCACGTTTATAACTTATTTCTGTCAACTTGACAGGTTATTATGTGTACATACAAAGAAGATTTGTATTCCCCCCCACAATTTCCTCCTTTGTAAACTCTAAATGTATTACCTCCCCCTTGTAAGAGCGCTCATCCCCCCTCGAGCGCTCTTACACCTTTTTGGCGTTAGAGCGCATTGTCAAACGATTCTGAATATCTTTCATCGACCGGGCTTTTTGAACTGTTCCATCATTCGCACCATTTGCATCAGTTGATTCATCTGCATTCCATCATTCTGCTTAGCACGCTGTGGTGGAGGCGGCAGGGGCTTTGGCGGCTCAGGCAGAGGCACGTTTAGCCTGTATGCAATCTGCTCGACCAGAGGGAAGGGCAGAAGCTCCATCAGTGCGCCAACATAGCAGCACACGCCCTGCTTGCCACGTTCATCACGGATGCACTCGCCCAAAATGATTGCACAAGAAAGCGGAGAGGGGGGCGGATCGCTCCGCATGGGTCTGTTCTGCGACGGCTGCATGGGATTTGGCATATTATCACCTCCAAATGATGATACATACTATTCGGCATGTCGTTTGAGCGTGAAAAAATGCGTTTGCTGCCGGGCGAACTGTGGGGGCCAGTTTGTACTATTGTTTATTCGTCTTTTTCAAAGCCTAACTCGTCATAGGCATATGCTCGCTTGATGGGAGTGCTGTCATGGTCGCCTACATAGAATTGCGCCACACAGGCAAGAGTAGCCACCGAGAATATTACGAACTCCACCATATACTCGCATTGCACAATCAGCTTAGCAGTTGACGGAGCGTTGCCTAGGTTTGTGAGGATACTTGCGATGGTTAGCAATGCAAATGCGCAGGTAGTGACGGACAGAGCAACGGTTGCCTTGGAAAAGCCTAACATAGAGGTGATGACGGTACACACAACGCCTATTGAGAAGCACAGCCAGAACACTCTGACGGCGACGTTCATCAATGATTCTAGGGTACGCATCTGCGGATCGCCCAGTCTTGAGAACCAAGAAACGAGGTTGTTTGCCGATGTGACTGCCGAGTAGAACAGAGGGAACATTGCAAGCAGCGTACAGAGTACAAGGGTGTGAAAGCTCTTTTGCCGAAAGTATGTATAGATGCTTCCAAACAGCATCACCATCAGAAACGGAATCTTCACACAATACAGGGCAATATCCTCCGATGTGCACTGGGATCGTAGAGCAATGATGACGTATGCCAGCATGGCAATACAAAACGCAGCAAGAACAGCGATGGCAAGCTTGCAGTTCTTATGCAAATAATTCATTTAGTCCTCCTTGATGTCACCTTCATTGCGGCTAGATTCAGGATTGACTGATACAGTTTGGCCGCCCTCCGTGCTGCTCGTGCCGTAGCCATAGCCATACTTTCCGTAGCGTCCGTATTTACCGTAGCCTCCGGCCTTATTGTAGTAGCTGCCATAGCCCTTGCGATAATAATTGCTGCCGTAGCCATACCCATATCCGCGTCCATATCCATAACCGTAACCTATTATACCATATTCTGCGCGATTTAGCACGGCTCCAAGGATGGGTTTGTTACAAAATGATAAACTTTGCACGCCATCCAGTACGCTTGATATGGAAGCGTCATCCTGTCTAACGACAAAAAGTGCGCAATCGGCAAGGTTCATCAAGGCGGAAGCATCTGCATAGACACCGCAGGGGGGAGCATCAAGAATGACATACTTGTTTGTCTTGCGCAGCCTTGAAATCAACTGCGCCATGTTTTCGCTTCCCAACAGCTTCAGCGGATTTTTCTGGTGACCTTTGCCCATTATTATTCGCAGGCGGTAATTCTTACCCACTGTAAGAGCGTCTGTCAGCTTGCACCTTTGTTCAAGAATATCAACGATACCGTTGACAGGCTCTGCGGCTTCAAACACCGAGTGCACGGACGGCTTTCTTAAATCGCAGTCAACAAGGACGACCGATTCACCCTTTTTGGCAAAGGTCAGAGCAAGGTTTGCAGCGATTGTCGTTTTGCCCTCGCCCGCTTTTGTGCTGGTTATAACAAGAACGTGCGCATCAAGCTCCTCCATCTTTCTAATCAGACGAGTTCGCAGACTTCGCATTGGCTCAAGCATTGCATACCCCGAGTGCTGAGTGGACACGAGCAGGGAACGATGCTCCCTATGCTTGGAACGACGCTTCAACGACACCTTTGGAATGACCGTGATGCACTTTAGATTGAGCAGGGATTCAAAATCCTCAGTTGTGCAGATGGTTCTGCGCCATAGCATACTCAGAAGAATGATTATTACACCTAAGGTTGCTGCAAGCGCAGCGTATTTTAAGGCATCTGTTATGTAGCTTTGATCAATAGCATCTGCATCGGGCAGGGTGGGTTCGCTCAATAGCTCCAAATGGGTGTTGCCAATGACATATTCGGCAACTCTTGGGTAGTATTCCATCACCGCCAATAGAATGTCATAGGCATCCTGAGCGTTGTTGCTGATTACATTGAGAGTGAAAAGATTCGTGTCCTCGACTCCAGTTGCGTAGATTGAGCCGTTCAGGTAGTCAACTCCCAGCTCCTCCTTTACAACGTCCTGTAAAAGCTCACTCTGTAATAGGTAGGGGAAGGTTTCCGCCATCTGTGAAGCGGTACCCTGAGAGTAAATATTCGTGTAGGCGTAGTTGTTGCTCTGCACGGTGATATAGAACGATGCGCTGGCGGTGTAGCTTCCGGAGACCTTTTTGTAGCCTTGGTACAACAAAACAACTCCTACGCTCAGACCAAGAATGCCGGCTATCCACCAGAAACGGCGAAATGCTTTGATTATATCGGCTACCCAAGCCATAAGCGGCTTCTGTGTGAGCCGTGGCTGCGCAGAATAGGCAGCCGTTTTACGTTCGGTATTGGACTCCATGCGTTCTATCCTTTCCTGTCCTCGGCATATCCCCCGTAGGGGCTGCGCTCGTAAATGCTTTCAAACTGCCGATAATTGTTAAGCACGCAGCCGAGCATTGCGCAGTTGTTGAGCCTGTCGATGGTATCGTTAATGTCGCAGACGTAGGCAAAATCGTGACGCACGACCAAAAGTACGCAGTCGCAGAATGCGGACATTACCTCGGCATCGGTGAGAACCGAGGACGGGGGAGTATCAACCAAAATAATATCGTGATTAGATCGGCACTCGGATACTATCTCCTTCATGCGCCTAGTGGAAACGAGCTCGGCAGAGTTGCGATGACTGCGTTCGGGCAGCAGAGTCCATATTCCCAGGCGTTTCTGATATTCGACACAATTTTCAAGAGGACTGATGCGTGAGAGACATTTTTCAATGCCATTCTTGTCGTTACGCTCTATCTCCAAAATTTTGTAAATGGATGGGTTGCGGAAATCTCCGTCCAGCAAGAGAATGTTTTTGCCTGCATTTGCACCCGCTATGGCAAGATTTGCAGCGATGGTGGACTTGCCCTCGTTCTCGCAAGTTGATGTAATCATAAACACCTTGTAGCCCTTCTCACGAGAGATGTGCTCTATCTGCATATATAGCTTTTGTGTCTCCTCAACGTAAGCACGACTAATCATGGGATTGGTTATAAGAATAGGTACTTTTCTGCGCTTGAACCACGACTTTAGGGTGCGATACTTGCGCTCATAACAAATCGTGCTGATTATCTTGGCGTCAACATGGGAATTAAGACCCAAGGGACTTTTGACGGTATCACGCATTATTGAGAGCACTACAAGCAACGTCAACATTCCTGCCGCACATGATATTGATGCTATCTGTTGTGTCTGCACTAAGGATTTGGGGTTTGACGGGCTTGTTGGCATCTTGGGATCGTTCATAACATCGACAACAGCGTTCGAAAAGACATAGTCTGAGACTTCCCCATGAGTAGCTATCACGGCATGAATGAGCCTAAAGGCACGTTCGGGCGTGCGTGCAACGGCATCGATTCTCAGTAGATTTGTGTTCTCCAACCGTGTTGCGGATATGCGACCCGGCATTTTGGTAACGCCCAATTCCTCCGTGATTTTGTCGGCCAGCATTTCGCTGCCGATGACCTCAATAAACACCTCTGCAATCTGCTGATTTCGAGCCAAATTTGCATAGGCGGTGTTGCTGCTGTCCTTTGCGCTGATGACCAGCGTGACCGATGAGGTGTATTCGGGTACATAGAATTGTTCAACTGCGATTTGCGCACCCATGTAGCCAATGGCCGCCGCAAGCAGAATCAGATATAGGCGTGTCAGCACATCACGCATGATGGAGAAAAAACTGATTTCTCGGAGTATGTTTTGATTGCGCGATTCGTTGCTCATGATTCTGTCACCACTACGACCAATCTGGAGACGCCCTCTCTGTTCATATTATCGTTTATCGTGTAGGTAACGATGTATGTGCCAGCTGTATTGCAGTCAACATCGGATTGAATAACCACATTGTTGGTGTCCATGTCGATTTTTCTATCAGTCTCATAGGCAGAGCGAATGTATGCCTTGGGATCGAACTTATCCCCCACATTGATATACACGGTGTATTGGCTCAAGTTGATTCGAGGAACGAGGGCAGCAGATGATATTACCTCCAACGGAAAGGTCAGATACGACACATCGCCCTTGCTGTTGGAAACCTGAACCGTAACGGTGTAAAGCCCCATCAACGTTGAGGAATGATTGGTGGATACAACCTTGACCTTACCGGAGATGTCACCGTCAAGCACGTCATATGCGTCTATAAAGCTGAGTATGGGGATATTGCTGCCTGCGGAAAACTGCATATTGGCAGATAAATATATCTTTGGAGATTCATAATCGGTATATATAAGTCTGCGCTCATATTTGGAAACATGATCCTTTGAATCCGACACCGCATAGGTTATCTTACATTCGCCTTTGGACAAAAAGTGTGAGATGTGTTCGACCATAAGCCTGTCCGTCAAATCGCCTTCGGCATCGTCCCAGACCGAGACTCCTGCCATCAGCTCATCATCAGAAGCAGTTACCGACACATAGACAACGTCCGAGTCCGATGAAATCACCGGCACGGTGTCGTCAGATATCAAATGTGACAGGTACCTAGATACTGCGAATGATGCAACCATGATTATGAATACTGCTATGGTAATCCGCTGTATAGCGCGCATATTGCCTCCAAAAAAATATTTATGCAGTAAGAGCCATGTAAAAGCCTAGCAATTAGGCAGAATTGGTCTGTTGCCGATGATTCGTTGCGGGTTCTCGTGAAAAAGCACCTCGGCATACTCGACCGAGTATTTGCTCAGAATGTACTGATAACAGTCGAACACATAGGGCGTGCGATGCGTGGCGCTATGTCCGTCACTGGCAACGACGTGAGCAAGCTGTCCGTCAAGCAACCACCTTGCACACCTTTTGGCGTTATCACCAAACCTGCCCATTATGCTGCCTCGATTGACCTGAAGAACGTATTCGCGATCCAAAAACTCAAACACCATTTCGGGATCGGATTGCACAAAATCATAGCGTTCAGGATGCGCAATTACTGGGCGATAGCCCCTAAGACACACCGCTTTTAGCAAGGCACGAACATGATCGGGGTTATCGTCGAAGGGAAACTCCACCAGTAGATAGTTCGACCTGTTAAGCGTCAGCAGCGCATCATGCTCAAGAGGCTCATAGATTGAGTCGTCAAGAAGAATTTCCATGCCTAAATATACCTCTACGGGAATATCCCGTTCCGCAAGTTTTGCCCTAAGGGTCGTGTGCATATCGCACATGGCACGGAATCTGTCAGCGTCCATGAGGTCCTCGCCGTTACAATGGGGGGTAGCAATGATACCCTTGACCTTGCTTTGAAAAGCAAGCTCCGCCATGGCGCATGATTCATCAATGGATTCCGACCCATCATCGAACATTGGCAAAATATGGCAATGTATATCGTACATAATAATTTTCCCCTTCTAAACAAAAATAGAATACGATATTTTTACATTTTTGTCAAACTAAAAATAATCTGATAAATAATAAGAATAAAATAAATAACTATTGACAAAATTTGAAAAACCAATGTATAATTGTTATCATAACTAGAAGTAGATATGGAAGTAATAATAAATAAGTAATTTATATATGGGCTTGCAGAGCGTGGTGTATTCTTACAAGAAGCACAACCAAAGCGACTCGGAATAGAAACAGGAGATTATGAGAAAGCAATATCAGAAGCCATGGGCATATACTGAAACGCTTACAGTCAATACACGCATCAACAGCTCGTGCGGAGGAGAGGTCGTCCGTGGACTTGGCGCACCGCTGTATGCAACCTCGGCGGCTTGCGCACAGGACGCTGGAGAGGCAACTGTATTTGGGCCGTCCACGGTGATGGGCTGCCAAATTGTGACCGATGAATACAACGGGGTCTGTTACAGCACTCCAAACGGCGGCATACAAGCCTTTACAAGCTAGGCACAACAAAAAAGTCAATCAGTTAATCCTTATGCACTTGTAAGAAAGTTTTCAAGATTTTGTTGGATTATTCGACAAAACATGATATACTTTTTGCATGAATAAGAGAGAAAATATCATTCAATTAGTCAAGTTCACCCTATTCTCTGCATCTGCGGGGCTTATCCAAATTGGGAGCTACACGCTTTTGTTCGAGGTGGTGGGCTTTATTCACATCGTCAGCTACATTATTTCACTTGTGCTGTCGGTTCTGTGGAACTTCACCTTAAACCGCGAGTTCACCTTCAAATCGGCAAACAATGTGCCCATTGCCATGCTCAAGGTTGCGCTGTATTACTGCGTGTTTGCGCCACTTTCGACTTGGTGGAATCACGCCTTGATAAATGCCGGCTGGAACAACTATGTTCTTGAGATAGGCACCATGCTCATAAACTTTGTAACCGAGTTTTTGTTCTGCAGATTCGTGGTGTACCGTGGCAGCATGAACACCAATGCACGAGCCTGCAAGGACAATCATTCGGACATTGAACCGCCTAGAATGTGAAAAAGCGGTAACATTCATCCGTCATCGGTTGATTCTTATTCTACACAAGGTATAATACCTGTATGAGATTTTATCATCACTCAAGAGACAGCAGATATCGCATTCCCCTTGGCGCACAGCCCTGCGGAACGACCGTTACCATTAGTGGGACGGTCTATGAGTGTTCTGCTGATTTTTCCGCCGTTGTGCGCTTTTTCACGCCCAACGGACAGAGCGACATTCCAATGCAGCGCATCTGCAACACGGTTAGCGCAAGCGTGGTTTTGCCCCAATATCCATGCCTGTGCCACTACGATTTTCTTCTCAATGACGGCAATCGCCCCTGCTATTACGGCGGCAACAGCGGCGAGGGACGGCTTTTGGGGCAGGAGGGTGAGCGCTTCGGACTCACCGTTTACAACAAGGATTTTTCAACCCCCGACTGGTTCAAAGAAGGAATAGCCTATCAGATTTTTCCCGATCGTTTCTACTGCTCGGATATGGGCAAGCGTGAAGAGAGGCTCAAGGAGCATACAAAGCTCAACAGACACGTCTATCTTCACAACGATTGGACGGAGGAGCCGCTGCATCTAAAGCACGATGGCAACAGCAGCTATGCGCCCGACGACTATTTTGGAGGGGATCTGGAAGGCATAAGGCAGAAACTTCCCTATCTATGCGACTTGGGCGTAAGCTGCATCTATCTCAACCCGATTTTTGAGGCAAACAGCAATCACCGCTATAACACAAGCGACTACAAGCGAATTGATCCGCTGCTTGGAGATGAGACGGATTTCATCGCCCTTTGCAAAGATGCGGATAAGCTGGGCATCAAGCTCATTTTAGATGGAGTGTTCTCGCACACGGGCGATGATTCCAGATATTTTGACCGTTACGGCAGGTATGATACATTGGGTGCGTTTGAAAGCAAGGACTCGCCCTATTACCCGTGGTATCGCTTCAAGGATTATCCCAATAGCTACGAATGCTGGTGGAACTTTGAAACTCTGCCCAACGTAGAGGAGATGGAACCCACCTATGGCGACTTCATTCATGGCGATGACGGAGTTCTTCACTATTGGCACAAGCGTGGCGCAAGCGGCTGGCGATTGGACGTTGCCGATGAGCTGCCTGACGAATTTATCCGCCAACTCAGAAGGAGAATCAAGGCGGAGAATCCCGATGCACTCATTTTGGGCGAGGTTTGGGAGGATTGCTCGCAAAAGATGGGTGAGCAAGGACGCAGGGCATATGTTGACGGCGATTTGCTGGACGGCTCGATGAACTACCCCTTTGGCAAGGCAACGCTTGCGTTTGTAAACGGTGAGATGGACGCATACGCATATAACGAAGCTGTTCAAACGCTGACGGAGAATTACCCCAAGCCCTTTTTGCAGGCATGTTTGAATCTTTTATCCTCACATGACGAGGTTCGTGCCATAAGCTATCTTAGCGGTGGCAACAAATATACTGCGCTGCCCCGTGAGGCGCAGGCTCTTTTCCACCCACAACCCGAACTGATCGAAAAGGGCAAGGAAAAATATATGCAGGCGATGGCGTTGGTGTTCTCCGCCGTTGGCGTACCCTGCATCTATTATGGAGATGAGGTAGGATTGGAGGGCATGAAGGATCCCTTCAACCGCCGCACCTACCCGTGGGGCAGGGAGGACATGGAACTCCTTGATTCGATAAAAACGCTGACAAAGCTGCGCAACACCAGCGATGCACTCAAAAAAGGACGATGCAGAATGGGTGCGCTGACGAGCAGCATATTTGCTTTGATACGATATGCTCACAAGGAGGTCGTGGTGACACTCATCAATACGGCGGATGAGCCGTGCAGCGCAATTCTCTATCCCGCCCTGCTAATTGAGGGCGAGGACGGACAGACAGCGGTTCCGTTTGCAGGTGAGTATCACTCGATTGATGGAAAAACGATGATAATTAACAGCGTGATGCAGGCACAGATAGCCGCACACGGATATTCAATCTGGAGGAAGCATGAATAGATTGTTTTACATGGACGAACTTAACAAGACACTATTGGTAACAGGACTGATTTCGCTGCTGTTGAGATTCTTATTTCCAAAGGTAGCATGGCTATATTATGCGCTGCTTATAGTGGCGGTTGCTTGCTTGATTTTCTTTGTCATTCGTATGGTCTACGCTTCAAACACCGACAAACGTGCTAGGGAGAACAGGACGTTTGCGGCGGCATTTGCCGGCATAAAGAATTTCTTTACGGGAAGGAATAAAAACGGGCATAAGCGTGCCAAGGTGGTAAACACGAGCAAGGATTCAGGCGGAGGTACACCAAAGAAGAACAAGAGGACACTTGCACAGCGTTGGAACGAGCGTAAGAGCCACCGCTACCTCGTTTGCCCTCAATGCCATCAGAAACTTCGTGTGCCACGAGGTAAGGGCAAGATAAAAGTCACCTGCACCATGTGCAAAAATCAATTTATTGCAAAAAGCTGAAATATGGGTTATACTATTTTTAACAATATCGAAGGAGAAAGAACATGATTACAAAGGATATGACAATTCAGAGCATTCTTCAACAGGATGAGAATTTAGCGGGAATATTGGTGGCATCGGGAATGCACTGCCTGGGCTGCGCAATGGCGCACAGCGAAAATCTTGAGCAGGCATGCGCCGTCCACGGCATTGATGTAGATGCTCTTGTAGCCGATCTCAACAAAGCACTGATGTAAGGGCGAACTGTGTTCGCCAGTTTGAACTTTTGAGCAGGGCTCACGCCCCACGCCCTTAGTTTTTTAACAGTCTGAGAGAGCCGTCCGCCCTAAAAGCGTATGGCTCTCTCTTTTGCACAAATAATTTTCCAAAATCGAGATATTGTTATATTTAGGCGAATATTGACACATTCAAATAATAATATAATTATAAAAAACATAAAAAAGCTATTAACACGCAAATTAGTTAATGATATATTCAACGTGAACTTATATCGATAAAGAAATTATGGAGGTATATATAATGAAAAAGAGACTTTGCTTCCTTTTGGTCATGCTCATGTTAATGTCTTTCATTCCCATGACCACGACTACGACCACGGCTGCTTCGGCCGTTTGGGACGGAACGGTTGCCTTGGGCTTTGATGGCGGCACAGGCATGCAGGCAGACCCATATCGGATTTCTACTGCTGAGCAGTTTGCACGACTAGCACATATAAGCACTTCAGGCGTGTAATTTGAGCTTACCTAGGATATTATGCTTAACGATACATCCAACTGGTATAGTTGGGACACTACTGCTCCCACCAATACTTGGTCGCCTATTGCCAACTTTAGTGGCACCTTTGACGGCAAAGGCTATTCGGTCAGCGGTGCCTATATCAATGACTCTGATGGCGAAAACATTGGTCGATTTGGAGTTAATGCCGGTAGCATAAGAAATCTCGGACTAGAGAAATCATATATATGTGCCTATTCATTCGTAGGCGGCATCGTAGGGCTCGATACGAACGGAATTGTCGGTTGCTTCAATAGCGGCAAGGTTGTAGGTCATGATACCGTAGGCGGTGTGGTTGGCGGTGTAGGCATGGGCGTATCTGTATATAAGTGCTACAACTTAGGCGATGTTGTGTGCTCAGACCAGTCTGCAGGCGGCATAGCCGGAGGTGGTGCCGGAATGATGAATAGATGCTTCAATTCCGGAGCAATTAGCGGAGCCAATAGCATTGGAGGTTTAGTCGGCACTTGGGTGGAAGGCGCAGAATTGCGTGACTGCTACAATGCAGGCAGCGTTACGGGTACAGGCACAAATATTGCCGGTTTAGTTGCAGATTCAGATGGGTCAATGTGGTTTGCTTGCAACTACAACGTCAGTACTATTTCGGGACCGGTTGGAAACACTGATGCGCTGAGACAGGCAGGCGGCTTTTACCTTGACACCTGCGGAGCAACAGGTGTCGGGGGCACATCACTCACCGATGCACAGATGCAGGTCGCTGCGAACTTCACAAACTACGACTTCAGCACTATACCGGTCTGGACTATGGCAGGCAATGCTAACTACCCCTATCCCGAGCTTGTAGGCATGCCCTACGTTGGCACCTATGAGACGCCAGCCACACCCATTGAGTTGGCAGTGTCCACTAAGGGATGCGCTGCAAGGCTTGACAAGACAGCAATTCGCTTTGGTGCGAGCATCTCGTTTGAATCCCTGAATGCTCTTGAAGTAGGCGACACGCTTGATTACGGCTTCAAAATAAACGGTCTAAGCAACGAAGCTTTGACCAGCGCAACATGGGCAAAACGTTCTGCAGCAAGCACGGCTGCAAACTTCACAGGCTTTACATGGACGGCGGAAATGGACGCAGCGACTACTCCTGAACAGTTGGCGACAGCCATTCGGGCAAGCGGCATGAAGGTCTACGCCTATGACCAGAACACGATCACCTTTGCAATGATTCTCAATAACTTGCCCTTGGGTGCGCAGGATTCGCTGTGGGTGTTCGAGCCGTATGCAACTGCAAACGAAACTGACATTTCGACAGGAACAATTAAGTACAATTCGATCAATCGAATACTTGCGGACATAGCCTCAAGTACGTACACAGCCTAAAAAGGAGGATAGAGCAATGAAGAAGTATGAAACTGCAACAATAACGGTTGAGAAGCTGAACCTCCACGACATCATAACCGCATCGTTCGAATGGAATCCCCAAGGAGATGGGGAAGAAGGCAACGCTGCCGTGTACGACGGCGGAGGACTGTGGGACGATTTGTTCGGCGGTTAAGACTCACGGACGAGCTTTACTAAAATAATAGTAAACATTAAAAAGGCGTAACGCATTTATGCGTTGCGCCTTGTTGCACTTAAATTATTTGCTGAAGCTATATCCCAATGGAATCATTTATGAGTGATGCAATGGTGTCGATGCTTCTAAGCTTGCCATTTTCCATGCAGGCTATGACCTTCACATTATCCATTCGTGAGGCAAAGCTGAGGTACTTATTGCGCGCGCGCGTCTGAATGGACTCATGCGCTTCGTATATATCCTTTGCATCGCCAACGTAGTCGCGGAAGCCCTTCTTTTCAACGTTGTGTGAGGCATCGAAGGTATCCATGTCCAAAATTAGATGCAGGTCGGGACGGGGAATATGGAAATGATCGTGCTCAAGCTCCAAAACGAAGTCAAGAATGTCGGGTCTGTCCAAATCGCAGTCTCGAATGCTCTGGTAGACAGCGTTGGACAGGACGTAGCGGTTGATAAGAAGATAGTCGCTGCCTGAGTAGTCAATGGTGCGGAAGGCTTCAAACCTATCGAGTGCAAACCACAATGCCATGCTCTTTCCGTCTACCGCATCGGCAGGAATACCGTCCTTTGCAGTCAAATATCTGCCCACATAGTCGCCAAAGAACGTGTCGTACATGGGGAAGGACAGGGTCGCAACCGTCTTGCCTGCACGTTCGAGTCTAGCTTTGAGCAAATCCATCTGCACGCTCTTGCCTGTTCCGTCAATTCCTTCAAATGCAATGATTTTTGTCATATTATTTCTCCATGCGCTTCATGGCGCTAAGCGTGTTTTCTCTAGAAGCAAAGGCGGTCATTCTGAAATAACCCTCGCCCGATGCGCCAAAGCCTGCGCCGGGCGTACCGATTATGTTGCGTTCCTTGAGCAATTCATCAAAGAACCGCCAACTGTCACCGTGCGGTACTTTTATCCACACATAGGGAGCGTTAATGCCACCAAAGCAGGTATAGCCTGCACTTTCCATTCCCTCACGAATGATGCGTGCATTTTCCATGTAGTAGGCTACCACGTCCTTGATTTGCTCATAGCCCTCGTTATATGCGGCAGCGGCACCCACCTGCGTGATGTATGATACTCCGTTAAACTTTGTTGATACTCTGCGTGCCCACATATCATACAGCGATACTTTGTTGCCAAAGCTGTCGAGACGAACAAGTGCCTTTGGCACAACCGTATAGGCACAGCGTGTGCCTGTGAAGCCTGCAGTTTTGCTCATGGAGCGAAACTCGATGGCACAGGTTTGAGCTCCCTCAATTTCAAATATGCTGTGCGGCACATTCTCATCGGTGATGTATGACTCGTACGCAGAATCGTAGAGAAGCAATGCGCCTGTTTCGTTCGCCCAATCGACGAATACTCTAAGCTGTGAGTGCGAGAGGGTCATGCCCGTGGGGTTGTTTGGATAGCACAGATACAAAACGTCAACACGCTCCTTGGGAAGGTCGGGAACGAAGCCGTTGCTTTCCGTGGCAGGAAGGTAGACGATGCGCTCATAGCCGTTTCTCTTTGGAGAAAAACGGCCGCTTCTGCCACCCATCACGTTGGTGTCCAGATACACGGGATAAACCGGGTCCATAATGCCTACGATGCAGTCACGGCTGAACAATTCCTGAATGTTGCCCACATCGCACTTTGCACCATCGGAAATGAAAATTTCATCGACCGAAATACCTGCGCCACGAGCCGTATAGTCTCGTCTGAGGATTGCTTCACGCAAGAAATCATATCCAAAGTCGGGACCGTAACCGTGGAAGGTTTTCTCCGAGCCCATCTCATCGACAGCACGGTGCATCGCGTCAATGACGGCAGGCACAAGCGGACGAGTAACATCTCCTATACCCATTCTGATTATATCGGAATCGGGGTTGGCGGCCTGATACTCTCTTGCACGCTTGCCAATCTCATAAAAAAGATAATTGCCCTCTAACAGGCTGTAATCTCCGTTTGCAGTAAACATTCTGACCTCCAACATTACACTAGCTTATAGTATATCATATTATTCATGCACTGTCAAAATCAGCTTCCAAATAATCACAAGAATAAAGATGCCGATACATTTATGCGACACTTTCTTTTCCTGCTCGTTTGCGACAACGATATTTGCCACATTGGACTTATATGTTTCAAAGCGTGTGGATTTAGGGCGTAATAGTAAGCGTTTTGATGGACGAAAAGCCGTTTTTCATTCGCCTTTCGCCAAACTTGCACCCCTATTCATTCGTACAATGTATGTATGGAAAAAAGACGGTTGATAAAATCAAACTACAAACGGCAATGGACGGTGGAACTCATCGGATTTGCACTTGCCCTCCTTCTGTGCAGGATAAGGGTTGCAGGTACATTTGCCCCATTTGCTCTTAGCGTGCTAATTGCTCTTTCGCTGGGTCGGGTAGATCCGCTGCTTGCATTTTTAGGCTTGCTCATTGGAGCAGTGATTGATCAGCCGCCACAGTTCTGCGCCATGCTTGTGGGCGCACTCTATATCGTACTGACCAGAATCTATATTCTGATTCGAAAGAATATGCCGGCTATCCCAAAGGTGCTGCTTGCTGTGTTGTGCTGCGTGGCAACGCTTCCGTTTTCGCTCACGAATGACCCACTCTCGCTTTGCTATGCTTTGCTCTCGATGGCAATGTCGATAGTGGGGGGCATCACGCTGTTTCAGGCGTTGTCAATCGCACGTTCGCTTCATAAGCGGCGTGCCCTATCAGAGCTGGAGCAGACCATGCTTTTGTTAACGCTGGCATTGGCATTACTGGGACTTGGTGATGTGAGCTATTTTGGAGTATCTCTGCCCGTGGTAGCAATATTGTTTTCAAGCATGGTTGCTGTTTACGCAAAGGGAGTATCCGGCGCACTCATCGGCATACTGCTGTCGGTTGCACTAGTGATTGGGGCAAAGGCGGAGGTGCAGCTTGTTGGCAGCATGGCGTTCTGCATGATTTTGGCGGCATTGGCATCAAAGCTGGGAGTATATGCGATAGTTGGAGCATTCTTTCTGGGCGGATTGCTTTTGCAAACCTATTGGATGGAGGGACTTCATGTAGTAAATGCACAGAATATCCTGCTTTCGAGCATACCATTTCTTTTGCTGCCCAAGGAGTGGCTGCTCATGGTCAGCGGTTATCTCAACAGCAAGCGGCTGCACGAGTATAATTCGGCACTTGCTATCCGCAGAATGCAGCTAAAGACCGCAGATGAGATGATAAAGACGGCGAGCATTTGCCGAGATATAGCCGAACTGTTCGTGCCCAACAGCGAGGAGGCAAAGCAAAGGAATATGCTCAAGCAATGGACGGTTCACGGTGCAATGCGTGTGTGCGCCGAGTGCCCTGCCCGTGTGCTTTGCTGGAAGGATGCCGATGCAATGGGCGAGGCGATACTAAAGGTTCTGCCCGCATTTGACAAGGGCGAAATAATCAACACAGACCCACCTATCGACAAGGCTTGCACACATTTGCCGTCCATGCTTGCAAGTGCGTATCTATCATATAATCAAGCATTGGCACAGCAGGCAAACACGGTGCAGATTATGCGCCAGTATGCTTTTGTCAACCGACAGCTAAAGGGGGTGGGACAGGTCATTGGTGCGCTTGCCGAGCGTGTCAAAGAGGACAAGTGGGTCGATAACACACTTGAAAACGAGCTTGTTACGGCACTTGAGCGAAAGAACATTCCCGTGATTTCAGTCGATGCGCTCTATCCAAACGATCATTTGCTTCTTAGAATCAGTGTAGACCTCAGTGACGGAATGAAGCCCAATGAGCTTCAAAAGGCGGTGGCGAACCATCTGCGCAGACCGATGCGGCTTTTAGAGGTGGAGCGCAAGGGAACATTGGGTATATTCGAGATGGAGGAGGCACAGCAGCTTAGAGCATCAATGGCGGTGGCATCGATTGCCGAACAGGCGGACGGCATTTGCGGCGATGCAACGGGCGAGTTCCGCCTTCCAAGCGGAAGGGTGCTGTATGCTCTGTCCGATGGCATGGGAAGCGGAGCCGAAGCGCATAAGGAAAGCACCACGGCGTTGGAACTTCTGTTCAATCTCTACCGAATTGGCTTTTCAAAGGAGCTTGTCTATGAGAACGTAAATCGCCTATTACTTACTAGGGCAGGCACCGAGATGTATGCCACGCTTGATGCGGTTGCGCTTGACCTGTTTAACAGCGAAGCCGAGTTTGTCAAATTCGGTGCGCCGCCAACCTATCTGCTGCGCAACGAAAAACTAAAGATTTTATCGGGCGAGGCACTCCCCTGCGGCATAGTGGACGAGGCAAAGCCATCAATATTGCAGCTTAAATTGAAGAAGGACGATGTTGTAGTTCTACTTTCGGACGGCGTGTTCGATGTACTGGGCGAGCTTATCGAACGCACGCTTATAAAGAATAAAGGAGCTGACAACAAGACCATTGCCAATGCCGTTATGTCTGCTGCACTTCAAAAGGGGCAGAGGGATGATATGACCGTTATGGTCATTCATGTAGCCTGATGCGTGTCAGCATTGAGTGGTTTCTCATCGATAACACGGTGATGAATTGTCTGGTGTTCATGCTATCCTCAACGCTGCTGGGGACACGCGTCCGTTTTCGTTCAGTGCTGGCATTTTCACTGGTGGGTGCGGTGTATGCGCTGCTGTCCCTATCGGCGTTTCCGGTGCTGCAAAGCCTTTGGTGCAAGGGAATTTTGTTTCTGCTGTTCGCACTTCCGTTTCTAAAGACGGGGAGGAGCTATCTGTCGGCGTTGATGTGCGTGTTCATCTCTGCGTTTCTGCTGGGAGGATTACTAACATTTCTTACGCTGATGCTTGGCGGCTCGGTGTCCAAAAACGGAACGCTCATGGGGACTGTGCCGATTCGTGCAGCTTTGATTGGCGGCTTATTGTGCGCAGTCATTCCCCGATATATGCGCTCACTCATCAGGCAAAGGCGCATCAAGGAGAGTATTGTGCCGCTGCGAATAAGGACAAAGCAGGGTGAAATAACATTGCAGGGGTTCATCGACAGCGGCAATTTGGTTACCGAGCCAATCACGGGCTTGCCTGTGATATTCGTAGCCATGAACGTGGAGGGCAGCATACCCGTCCCTTTTGCGGACGCAAGCGGTGGGGGAGTGTGTTTGGCGCAGCGTCCCAATAGCGTCAAGGTCAAACTGGGAGTATGGCAGAGCGTGGATGCGTTTATTGCAACTGCGCCCAACAGAATCGACCATGGAGAGGCAATAGTACCGCTAACATTATTGTGCGATGATAGGAGGAAGAATAATGATAAAAAGATTTTTGGGGTGGCTCTATCTAAAACTGTTTTCGGCAAGGGCAAAGACTATTTGGTACATGCGTTCAGGCGAAACGCTGCCGCCGCCGCTAAAGAGCGAGGAGGAGCTGGAATGTGTCCGAGCGAGCAAGACGGACAAGGCAGCACGGGACAGGCTGATAGAGCATAATCTTCGGCTGGTCGTGTATATTGCCAGAAAATTTGATAATACGCAGGTTGCGCTTGAGGACTTGATTTCGATAGGTACAATCGGACTGATAAAGGCGGTGAATACGTTCGACCCCGACAAGCGCATCAAGCTTGCCACATATGCTTCACGCTGCATCGAAAATGAGATACTGATGCACCTAAGACGCACGTCAAAGCTCAAGCTGGAAGTCTCGTTCGATGAGCCGTTGAACATTGATTGGGACGGAAACGAGCTGCTGCTGTCGGACATTTTAGGTACGGACGAGGACGTAATAAGCCGAGATATGGAGGACGAGGTCGACCGTCAGCTCCTGCGACAAGCATTGCTTCAACTCAATGCGCGCGAGCAGCAGATTATGGAGCTGCGTTTTGGGCTGAACAATAAACGACCCTGCACGCAAAAACAAGTGGCAGACCTTATGGGCATTTCACAAAGCTACATCTCACGCCTCGAAAAGCGTATTCTAAAACGCCTGCACAGGGAGATTAGCAAAATGCAGAGCTAAAAAGGGGTTCAGCGCAACAAAGACGCTGAACCCATAACCAACAAATAAATGCATCTAAAGAGGATTCTACTTTAGCAGCTCCAACAGTCTTGAATCCATGTCCGAAAAAACATTTTCCAAAAGAGCATCAACAGCAGGCTCGGTGTCGGCGTTGGCTCCGATATAGAGCTTGAGCTTGGGTTCCGTTCCGCTGGGTCTTACCGCAATCCAAGTGCCGTTGGCAAGTGAATAGCGCAGTACGTTGGAGGGCGGAAGTCCCGTTGCGTCCGTATTCTGATAATCCTCGGTCTTTGTTACCTCGTAGCCACTGACAGCTTCAAGGTTAGTGGAACGAAGGGTTTTCATAGCGGCTTGAATCTTCTCCAGCCCCGCTTTGCCCTCAAGGGTGTAGGACTTCACCTTCTCTTTGAAGAAACCGTAGGTGCGGTATATCTCCTCAAGAGCGTCATAGAGCGTCATGCCACGCTCCTTATAGACAACGCACGCCTCGGCAATGAGCATTGATGCGCAGATGGCGTCCTTGTCACGAGCAAAGCCGCCTGCCAAAAAGCCGTAGCTCTCCTCAAAGCCGAACAGGAAGGTGTTGTTGTGGGTCTTTTCACATATGTCAATTTGCTCGGAGATGAACCTAAAGCCCGTGAGGACTTCCCGAAGCTCAACGCCGAACCTTTGGCAGATGGCGTCTGCCAGGCGTGTGGATACAAGAGACTTTATCACAAGACCGTTGGAGGGCAGGCGGTTCATGGTTTTATAGCCTGTAAGCAGGGAATGTAATAAAATGCCTGCTATCTGATTGCCTGTGAGCACCGCCCAATCGCCGTCAGTCTTTTTAACTGCCACGCCCAGACGATCCGAATCGGGGTCGGTCGCAAGAATAACGGACGCACCGTTTTTGTCGGCGAGCTTCTTTGCAAGGACAAATGCCTCGGCATTCTCAGGATTCGGTGCGGATACGGTTGGGAAAGTGCAATCGGGCAGCTCCTGCTCACGAACGACCTGCACATTTGTCACGCCAATACGCTCCAAAAGCGCGCGGACAGGAATATTGCCACTGCCATGCAGGGGGGTGTAGACCAGCTTGAGATATTTGCCCTTGCGCTGAACCAACTCCGGTTGCAAAAGGATACTCTCGGTCACGGCATAATAAGCCTCATCGACCTCTTCACCGATAAGAACAATCATTCCCGACTTGACGGCGGCAACATAGTCCATATATTTTGTGGTAAAGTCCTCAACCTTGCGAATATATTCGGTAATGGCGTTTGCCTCCTTGGGGGCGACCTGACCGCCATGCGACCAATAGACCTTGTATCCGTTATACTTGGGCGGATTATGGCTTGCAGTAATGACTATTCCGGCTGAACAACCTAAATGTCGAATGGTAAAGGAGAGCTGAGGCACGGAATGGAGGGTCGAAAAAAGATAGACCTTGATGCCGTGCGCAGCAAGTACGCAGGCACTCTCGCGCGCAAACAGGTCGGAATAGCGGCGACTGTCGTAGGCGATGCACACACTTTTGGCATCGGATGAAAGGGAGTTGAGATAGAGAGCCAGTCCCTCGGTTGCCTTGCGGACGTTGTACACGTTCATGCGATTGTCGCCTGCTCCGATTACTCCACGAAGCCCTGCGGTGCCAAACTCCAGCTCCATGTAGAATCGTTCAATGATTTCGTTCATGTCGTCCTTGATGGCGTACAGCTCCGACTTGGTCTTTTCATCGACCTTGTCGCTGTGAAGCCACACCTGATAGCGTTCCAATGCGTTCATTGTTAATCCTCCTTACATAACATTTTAATTACCTGTGCCGCCGCCACCAGTCCGCAAGCACCCGTGACGGGCGCAAGACTGCCAATAACGCCGACTGCATTTTTTATACTCTTCTCCGTGGAATAGACCACGGGAACGTCCTTGATATTGCGTTTGCGAAGCTCTTGACGCAAACGCCGTGCAAGCGGACATTGCTCCGTCTTTGATATGTCCGCAACTCTAAAGGCGGTAGCATCGAGCTTGTTGCCTGCGCCCATGCAGCAGAGAATGGGTATCGAGTACCGCTTGCAATGCTCAATAAGAGCGAGCTTGCCCTGCATACTGTCAATGGCGTCCACGACCATATCGAAATTACCTTTTAGCACATCTGCAACGTTTTGTGGCGTTACAAACACCTTGTTGATGGTCACCTGACAATCGCAAATCGCCATTATTCGGGCTTTTGCCGCCTGAACCTTATCCTGTCCCAACACATCTTTTGTAGCAAAAATCTGGCGATTGAGGTTGCTTTGCTCCACGATATCCGCATCAATTAGATGCAGATTGCCAACGCCGCTGCGGGCAAGAGCCTCCGCAATGTGTCCGCCAACTCCGCCAAGCCCCACCACGGCAACTCGTGCGCCGTTGAGCCTGCTGATAGCTTTTGCGCCAAGAAGGGCTTCCGTTCGCTCCAAACTCATAGTGTTAGCTCCTTTTGGCTAAAAAAGGTCTTTCCAAGCACGGTCAGGCGTTTTGCAAGCAATGCCTGTGTGCGGCACTTGTGAGCTTTGTTCTTTGCGTAGCTTCCGTATCGGTCATCGCCCAACACGGGATTGCCCATGGCAGATAGCTGCACACGAATTTGGTGCGTGCGACCGGTCAGCAGCGTTACCTCCAGCTTCGACAGATCGCCATTAGTATCAACAACCCGATATTTAAGCTCCATGCGAACTGCACCGCTATCGTCTTTGCCGCACAGAATCATGCCATCGCCTTCCTTACGGGCATAATCGACCAGCCTTGCCTCATCTCTGCTTGGCGTACCAAGTACAATCGCATGATAAATCTTGTCCGTCTGATGCTCGAAAAAAGCCTTGTCAAGAGCATCTTTTGTGCGCTCGTTCTTTGCAAACACAACAAGCCCCTCGGTATTGGCGTCCAGCCTGTGGACGGGGTAAAGAGGACTGGTAAAGGTGGAGAGCTGACAAAGTAGCTCCTCGGTGACCTCAACGCCCTTGTTCTTGTCTACAACAAGAATATCATCGTCCTCGTATACTGCAAAGCACACGGGAAATGCAGGAAGATACTTAATCTGCGTCTCAAATTCGTCCCAGTTGGGCAGCGAATAGAAGGTCATCGGCTCGTTCAGTGTGGGGTGCATAATGGTGAGCGCATACGCCCAAAGCCTAATCTGCGTACCCCCCTTGGCACATGGATTATAGCGTTGGTCGCCCACGATTGGATAACCCGAATGAGAAAGCTGAACACGAATCTGGTGCGACCTTCCGGTGAACAGCTCGACGTCCAAAAGCGAGTGCGAGTCGCTCCTAGCAAGGGTGCGATAGCTGAGGCGAGCCTCCTTTGCGCCTTCCGAGCCTTGGGGGACAACGGAGGAGGAGTGAGTATTTTCGTCCTTGTAGAGCCAGTCCTCCAGCGTGTCTGATGATTTAGACTCACCATTGACAACGGCAACATAACGTTTTTTTGCCTTGTGCGAGCGAAACTGCTCGGTAAGACGTGCCGCCGCCTTTGAGGTGCGTGCAAAGACCATCACGCCGCCAACGGGTCTGTCAAGGCGATGAACCAGTCCCAAGTAGACCTCGCCTGCCTTGCCATACTTCTGCTTGATGTAGCGCTTGCACCAGCTGAGCACGTCCTCATCGTGAGTGGCGTCCTCTTGAACAGGCATATTTATGGGTTTTTCGACAACCAACAGGTGGTTATCCTCATAAAGAATCTGCAAGGCTATCCCTCGTATAGTTCATAAGAATTGAGTATGTCCATCACTATGCCCCAGACCTCATCGGCATCATCCGACTGGGAAGCAGAAGTAATGCGGTTGAGCTGACGACCGTCACACCAGAACACATTGTTGGCGATGTAGGCAGATGAGCCGTTGGATATCTCCCTTGTAATACGAACGGCAACGATGCCGCCAACCTCAATAGTCTCACGGGTGTAATCGGTGACGCCGTCCATCACGGAAGCAATTTTCTGCTCCATGATTTCTTCCATATCACCCTCATCAAAGGAGTAGGTTATCACACCCACCAAGTTGCCGCTAGATTCGGCGGTGTAGTGAAAAAAGATGAAATCGGTCGTAAGACCCTGCGATTTGTCCCAAGCAGGGTCACATGTCCAGTTTGGATTAAAAACAGATACTTTGATGTTGAAGGACTTACTCGTAACCGATGTTACGCCGTCTTTTACCGTCACAAAAGGATCCGCATTAACGTCAACTGGCGTTGCAGCAGGAGCGTTGGTCGGCATCAAGGTCGGCGTTGCTTTGGGTGCTTCCGTGGGTACGGACGTGGGCACAGGCGTCCTTGTCACAATCTCGCCCAAAGGCTCCTCTGTAACGCTGAGAGTGTCAACCCAGTCCTCGGCGTATTGGCAGCCGGTGAGCATCAATATTACCGCAAAAAGGATTACGAGTAGCTTCTTCATAATTTATCCCATCTTTGAAAGCACTTGGAAGGTGTCCAGCATGTTTTCAAGCATTTGAGTCATCTCTTCTTCACTTCCAATATCGGCAGTAATCACACAGGTGTAGATTCTGCCTTCGGCAGCCCAAATAATATAGTTGGTCCAAAACTTCAGTCCGTCATAGTCCTGAATGGAGGGATAGGCCATGCCCGAATATTCTTGGTCGCCAACGGTCACACTGTACTTTTCAAGAATCTCAAGCTTCATGCCTGCCTGCGTTTTCAGCATTTCAAAATATTCCGCTTGCTGGTTCTCGATGATTGCCATAGGGTTCGACCCCTTATACCCTGTTGACGACATAGACACAACGTTCATCGAGTTTGCTGCATAGGGATTAAAGAAGTAAACGCAGTTATCGGTCTTATAATACGTCCAGTCGCTTTCAAGTATCATGATGAACAGGTCATAGTCGGGATCGGCATATACTATGCCAACAACTTCCGGCACAGGCGTCTGAGTAGGAGCTTCGGTTGGTTTGGGAGTGGGTGTCGCAGTTGGCGTGGGAGTTGCGGTCGGGGCTTCGGTCGGGGTTGCCGCAGGTACTTCGGTAGGCACTTCGGTTGGAGCCTCGGTTGGAGCCTCGGTCTGAAGATGATTTCGTGCGGAATCTACAATGTTGCAGCCCGAAAGAACAAGGATTACAGCCAATAACACGATTAGGTACTTTTTCATATCTCCTCCATCAATTAGTCATAGTCCATCTGCCACTCGCCCCGCAGGGAAGTACCAGTCCCCTCCTTTGGATGGGCAAGCCCACCTCATCGGCATCGCAGTCACCCGTAGGGAGCGTAAGCCGTAAAACATTTTTAAGAACGCTGGGCGCAAGCCCCGTTGTATATGAATTTAGAAGAAAGAAACAGGGTTCATCACTCAACAACTGCGCACAGTCCGAAACAAGAGCGAAAAGATCGTCCTCCATCTTCCACATTTCGCCTGTTGGGCCTCTGCCGTAGCTGGGTGGGTCCATCAAAATGCCATCGTATCGGTTGCCACGCCGCAGCTCACGCTTGACAAACTTTACACAGTCGTCCACAATGTAGCGAACGGGGCGGTCCGAAAGACCGCAGGCGGCAACGTTATCCTTAGCCCATGCCACAATGCCCTTTGCGGCATCGACATGGCAAACCTCCGCACCCTCCTTCAAAAGAGCGCAGGTTGCGCCGCCCGTGTATGCAAACAGATTGAGCACTCTTGTGGGGCGTTGACGCTGTTTAATAAGCGAACGCATCCAATCCCAATTAGTCGCTTGTTCGGGAAAAAGTCCCGTGTGCTTAAAGCCTGTGGGACGGACAATAAAAGTTAAATCACGGTAGTTGATTTTCCAGCTTTCGGGCAGCGAACGGGAGAACTCCCAATGACCGCCGCCTGATTGGGAGCGTATATATGTGGCATCGCAGGGGCGGTCTTCCATAGTCCATACAGCCTGCGGATCCGGACGCAACAGCGTCACATCGCCCCAACGTTCGAGCTTTGCTCCGTTGCCTGCATCAATTATTGTATAGTCCTTCCAACCATCGGCAAGATACATAATCTGCCCCCCTTACTTGATTATATGATTATATCACATAAGTTTCACGGGGGCAATGCGTAATTGACGGACTACAACGGAGGACAAAGCTGTTTTGTTGATTACACCTTGTTGGAATCGACAGGCAGCGAGGTGGGGTAGAGGTCAAGATAGGATTCAAGTTCCTCCTCAGATTTGGGAGGGGTGGGCATCATACCTGTACATTCCATTGAGGATGCGGACATGGGTAAATCTTGGTCGGTTTTCTTTGAAGGCATTTTAGGTTACTCCTTTTTTTGTTAGGGTGTGAAATATGTGCGTGTAATATTCATTTTACAGTGGGCATGACATTGTGTTTATTGTTGCTCGCAAGAGGAATATGATGTATAATTAAGTGCTAGTATGAACGGAGGTAGGATATATGGTGCAAAGCGAGAAATACTTGAAGCTGTTGGCAAGGGAGTATCCAACTATCACGGACGTTTCTACCGAGATTATCAATCTTAGAGCAATTTTGTGCCTGCCAAAGGGTACGGAGCATTTCATTTCCGATATGCACGGCGAGTATGCCGCATTTTTGCATATGCTAAAAAATGCCTCCGGCGTGGTTAGGGAGAAGATTGACCTGCTGTTTGGCGATACCATGAGCCTTGAGGAGCGCAACTCATTTGCCACACTCATCTACTATCCCGAAAAAAAGCTCGAAAGGCTGAGGGTCAGCGGTGCTTTGACGGAGGAGTGGTACATCAACACATTGCTAAGACTAGCTGAGGTGTGCAAGCTATCCGCCTCAAAATACACCCGTTCAAAGCTCAGAAAGGCGTTGCCAAGAGGCTTTGAGTATGTTATTGATGAGCTTTTGCATGCCGCCGATAATGACAACAAGAGCAACTATAATCGTGAGATTGTCCGTGCCATAGTGGAGACCGAGAGGGCGGACGCATTCATCGTTTCAATTAGCCATCTCATTCAGCGTTTGGTGATAGACAGGCTGCACATTATCGGCGATGTTTACGACAGAGGGCCCGGCTCGCATATCATCATGGACGCATTGATGCAGTTCCACGATATAGATTTTCAATGGGGCAATCACGACATACTCTGGATGGGTGCGGCAGCAGGCTCTGACGCATTGATTGCCACCACCATCATCAATTCGCTAAAGTATGGAAACATGGACACGCTTGAGGACGGCTACGGAATATCCCTAAGTCCGCTTGTGACATTTGCACTTCAGGCGTACAACTACGACCCATGCGTACACTTTTATCCACGAACCATAGATGCAACCCTAAACGCAAGGGACAGCGCAATCATGGCAAAGATGCACAAGGCGATGGCGGTCATTCTTTTCAAGCTTGAGGGCGATATTATCGAGCGCAACCCCGATTTTTTGATGGACGAACGCCGTATGCTGGATAAAATAGACTATCAAAAAGGCACAATTACCATCGGCGATAGTACCTATGAGCTAAACGATAAGAGCTTTCCCACAATACTGCCGTCCTCGCCTTACACGCTTAGCAGCGATGAGCAGGAGCTAATGGATAAGCTGCGCCTTGCATTCTATCATTCGCAAAAGCTTCAGGAGCATGTTCAGACACTTTACACCAAGGGCAGCCTATATCTGCGCTGCAACGGGAATCTGCTGTTCCATGGTTGCGTACCTGCCGAGCCTGACGGAGAATTTACAAAGGTAACCTTTGACGGAAACACATACAGCGGCAAGAGCTATTTCGACTATGCAGATGCAACAGCACGCTCCAGCTACTTTCTGCATTGGGGTTCGCCCCAAAGAAAGAAGGCGTTGGACTTCATGTGGTATCTGTGGTGCGGCCCAAACTCGCCGCTGTTCGGAAAGGACAGGATGACCACCTTTGAACGCTATTTTATTGACGATAAATCAACTCATTTGGAAACAAAAAACACATATTTTGTTTGCGCCGAGAGCGAAGATTTTGCCGTTAAGCTGCTCAAGGAATTTGGAATTGAGGGCGAACACAGCCGAGTAATCAATGGTCATGTGCCGGTAAAAATCAAGAAGGGTGAGTCGCCCATAAAGGCGAACGGTCGTGTAATCGTCATTGACGGAGGAATGTCCAAACCCTATCAGTCCACCACAGGCATCGCAGGTTACACCCTAATATACAGCTCCAACGGGGTGTTCCTCTCATGCCACGACCCGTTTGTAACGGTGGACGAGGCAATAGATAACGAGCTTGACATTCATTCCGAGCAGACCTGTGTCTACCGTCCTGAGCTTCGAATCAGAGTAGCGGATACCGATGTGGGAGAAGCGATTAAGGATAGGATAGAGGATCTTTCGCAGCTTCTTAACGCATACCGAACAGGCACGGTAAAGGAGTGCTCAAAATAGGCAAGCTGCTCTATTGGTTAATCAATCCAGCGAAGTAACTAAATGAACGAGATATCGGAGAATCATGGCGGCATCGTTTGCGGATATTTTGCCGTCCTTGTCAACATCTCCGTTTATAAGCCCATATTCTGAAATAGTATGTATCTTTACTATATGGCGAAGTATGCCTGCTGCATCTGCAGCGGTGACTCTGCCGTTGCAGTCCGTGTCGCCCATGACCCCAGCATGCAAAAAGCTTCCATCAATTCTCACGTCATTTGCAGGCATGGTTGTGGGTATCTCGCTCCAACCCGAAAACTTCTTGCCTGTGGGTGCTTGTGGATCGGCAATAGGAATAACTCGCTGCTCATAATCAACTCGCATTTGTGTGTAAAGCTCGCCGTCCAGATAGTAGCTGAGCAAATAGTTGTTGCGTGTGTAAAAAAGCACGAGTGTCAAAAGACCGTCCTGGGTGACAACACCACTTGAAACAGAACCTGCGACAGAAGGATTAAGTGTGAAGCCCGTGAGCGCATTGCCTGCGGCAAAGACGGTCGCACCTACATTGGCGGTGAGTATTTCAGTGCTGCAAAGAGTATAGCCGCCGCCAAGCTGCTCAACATAGCGTTTGACGGTGTAATTGGCGGACGGAGGCACTATGGGAGCAATTGAGCCGATAACATCAACATCATGTGCAGGCATGGTCGCAGGAATCTCACTCCAACCCGAAAAAACCATGCCGTCCTCAACTTGAGGAGAGTCAAGCGCCGTTATGGGTGTTTTATAGGGCAGCGACACCTGAGAGTATTGCTCGCCGTCCAGATAGTAGCTGAGCAAATATTCGTTGCGTGTATAATATAGCGCAAGAGCAAGCTCATCGTTCTGCGACACTTCACCGCCAATGATTGAACCCTCCACAGTTGAATCGAAGGTAAAGCCCTCGATGTCACGGGGCGTGGGGGTGATTGTTTCACCGAGCCAGTTGTGACCCGTTTCCGTGTCAAAAATGGAGTATGTGCCATCAAGCTGTTCGGTATAGTGTGTTATGGTATAGTTGGCAGAGGGGCGTTCGCCTGCAATGATGTAGCCGTCATAGGCAGTTAGAACATAGGTAGTCTCATCGACAAAATCGGTTGTGCCGGGGACGAGAAACATAATTCTGGTGTAGTAAAAGCTGATATTGCATTTGGTGCCGTCCTCAACGCCGTCCAAAACTTTGAATTTGATGGACGCAATCACGCCGTCCTCATTATCTGCAAACCATGCGCCATTGATGTTGGCAAAGGCATAAATAAATTCGCTTCCTTCCTCACCATCGGGGACGTTGACGGTGGGATAGGCGGGTCTGTCCTCGGACGGAGAGGAATTGTGATAGGTAAGGTCGTCCGCCCCGAAGGAGATGCAGCTAAGTTGCGTGTTATCCCATGAGACCCGAATATCAAGCGAACTGATGCGATGGGACTGGGTGACACCGTTGAGCACAATATTCCATATGACGTTGCCCTCCTCGTCCATAGTGTAGCGTGCCTCATAGCCCTTATCACCGATGATTTCATATTGCGTCAGCTCAGGCACATCTTTGCCAAAAGCCTGTTCAGCGTACGAAACAGGCACAGCCAGCAATCCAAAAAGCATTGTAATTGACAGTAGCAGGGAGATAACCTTCCTCATTGCTTACTACCCACTTTCATCAGTAATGATTTAATTTTATCATATATTTATGCTCATATCAAGAGCGCAGATTGCCAAAGGCAGCGTTATATTGTATACTTAATGCAAATGGAGGCGAAAGATGAAGTACGATTTTGAAACGGTTATCGACCGAAGCGGCACAGGTTCATTCAAGTGGAATGCAATGAAAGAGAAAAAGTGCGATGTTGGCAGCCACATTGTACCGCTGTCGGTAGCGGACATGGAATTTTCCAATCCTCCGCAGCTTATAGAGGGACTAAAACAGCATTTAGATAACACCGTTCTGGGCTATACGGGAGCTACCGATGATTATTTTGCAAGCGTAATTTCGTGGATGGAACGGCGACACGGCTTCAGCCCAAGGCGTGAATGGATACTGCAAACGCCCGGCGTTGTCCCTGCAATCAATATGATAGTGCGCCAATACACCAACCAAGGTGACGGCGTAATTGTGTTCACACCCGTATACTATCCGTTCTTTTCCGCCATCAACGACAACAGACGCACTATTGTGCGTTCACGGCTAATTCGGGCGGGCTTGCGCTATGACATAGATTTTGATGATTTTGAGCGCAAGGCACAGGACAAGCGAAACGTAATGTGTATTTTTTGCAGCCCTCACAATCCAATCGGCAGAGTGTGGACGGCAAAAGAGGTTGAGCGCATCGCAAAGATTTGCCACGACAATGGCGTGCTTCTTGTCAGCGATGAGATACACAACGACTTGATTATGCGTGGCAATGAGCATGTATCGGTTGGGACTCTTTGCAGCGAGCTTGTGGAGAACAGCATCATCTGCACCGCCCCAAGCAAGACATTCAATCTGGCAGGAATGCAAACGTCAAACATCATCATTGCAAGCCAAAGACTCCGCCAAAGAATGCACAATGCGCAGGGCTATTTCTCATTGAGCGCACTTGGCTACAAGGCGTGCCAGCTTGCATACAACAGATGCGAGGACTGGCTTGAGGAGCTGATTGACGTGATAGACCAAAATAAGCGCATGGTAGAGGAGTATATGGCGGCAAACATTCCGTCCATCAAGGTTTATCCGCTTGAGGGTACATATCTGCAATGGTGGGATATGAATGGACTGGGTATGGATTACAGACAGATGGAACGGTTTTTGATTGAAAAGGCGGAGCTGTTTTTGGACGAGGGCTCGCTGTTTGGCGAGGAGGGAAACGGATTTGTGCGCATCAATCTGGCATGTCCCAAAGCCGTGCTTTTAGATGCTCTCAACAGGCTTCAAAACGCACTCAAAACGGTGTAATATCGCCTACATTTATGAACATTTTTTGGTCGTAATATGACCAACTTTTGCTCTGTTTTACAAGGGTAAACAAGGTGTGAACAATGCCGAAAACCCTTGAAAAATAGGGCATTTTTAGGTATAATTAGGCATACCAAGAAAGGAGGATGACAACATGATTTTTTGCAGCGCGAGAGAGTATACGAGCCTCCCCCAAGATGACTACAACTCAAGCTCGAACGATGGTCAGGATCAGCGTTCGGAGAACACGGAGAAGTAGAGAGTAGGGCAGTTTTGACAGTTCAAAACTGCCCATTATTTATGCCTATCAGCGCAATATTACTCACACATATTTTTGCAGGCTCTTTAGCGCACCCTTTTCAAGACGGGAGACCTGTGCTTGCGATATGCCTATCTCTTTGGACACTTCCATCTGCGTTTTTCCAATGAAGTAGCGCAGGCGCAATATTCTCTGTTCACGTTCGGACAGATGCTCTATTCCCTCGTTAAGCGATATGGAATTGAGCCAGCGTTGTTCGCTGGTCTTGTTATCCTTTATCTGATCAATAATAAACACAGCATCGCCATCATCATGGAATACGGGCTCGTAGAGCGACACCGGGTCGGTGATTGCATCAAGCGCAAACACTACGTCCTCCTCAGAAATGGCGAGCTCCTTTGCAATCTCCGCAATGGTTGGTTCACGGCAGAGAGTATCAACAAGACGATTTTTTGCCTGCATCGCCTTATAAGCAGTATCACGCAGTGAGCGTGAGACACGCAGACTCGTATAGTCACGCAGATGACGCCGTATTTCGCCGATTATCATTGGAACTGCATAGGTTGAAAACCTGACCTCGTGCTTGAGATCAAAGTTGTCAATCGCTTTTAGCAAGCCGATGCAGCCGACTTGAAAGAGGTCGTCGGGCTGCTCGCCTCGATTTGCAAACCGCTGGACTACCGAGAGAACAAGCCTAAGATTACAATGGATAAAGCGGTCACGGGCAAGCTCGTCCCCGCTTTTGACACGAACCAACAGCTCGTGCATCTGAGTTGCGTTAAGAGTTGGGAGCTTGGACGTGTCCACTCCCGATATCTCTACCTTGGGTATCATAATTGCCTCGATCTTTCTCCCCTTCGCAAGATAGCTTTGCCTAAGAGCATGGGAAATAAACCGTGCAATCTGTATTCTTTTGACGAGCTAACGGAGCAAACGCCACGCACACAAAGCAATGCCAACGGTAAGACCGCAAAGAAATACCCATGTTGGCAGGCAACAGACCATAATTACCGCAGAAATGACGATTAGCGCAATGGCGACAAGAGTTCGGGAGTTACGGCAGCAAAAGAAATTTTTCATACGCACCTCAAAAATCTACTTATAGACCATGATACGCAGCAAGAACCATTCGGGTGACAGAGCGAATAGAATAGAGCAGGCTAAAAAGGGAGGATATTATGGATTCAACACTGGTATCATTAGATAGGGTCAGCCTCTTTTATCATACAAAACAAGCAGAAACGCAGGCACTGGAGGAGTTGAGCTTTTCCGTAAGTGAGGGGGAGTTCATCGCCATAGTCGGGCCATCAGGCTGCGGAAAGACTACGGTTTTGTCGCTAATTATGGGACTGCTGACCCCCACAAAGGGCTCGGTTACAACTCGAGATGGCAGGCAGAAGATGGGTTATATGCTCCAGCACGACCATCTTTTGGACTGGCGCACAGTTGAAAAGAACGTGTTGTTGTCGCTGGAGGTTCAGCATGGGATAAATGAGCAGACGAAGCAAAAGGCACTTGCGCTGCTTGACAGGTATGGACTTGGTGGATTCCGACACTCAAAACCTGCGGAGCTGTCGGGCGGAATGCGGCAGAAGGTCGCACTGATAAGAACACTTGCCACAGATCCGCAGCTACTGCTTTTAGATGAGCCGTTCTCGGCATTGGACTATCAGACACGCTTGAGAATAGCTGACGAGGTATACTCCATAATCAAGCAGGAACGCAAAACTGCAATTTTGGTCACGCATGACATATCCGAGGCAATATCCATGGCAGATAGGGTTCTTGTTTTCTCGCAACGTCCATCAAAGGTAAAGAGCGAGTTTGTCATAGAAATCGACAAAGCACAGTCTCCGTTGGAAAGGCGTAATGACCCGAGGTTTTTTACTTATTTTCACAGAATTTGGGAGGATTTGGACGCATGAAAACTGAAGCTCCTTCACTCCACACGCTGTATCTGAGACGCTTGCGCAAAAGAGAATGGTTTGTGCGATTTATGCGCATATTCGTGCTGTTATTCGTAGTGACACTTTGGGAAGTTGGCGCACGCATCGGGTGGTTCGACCCGTTTATCATGTCAAGCCCATCAAGAGTGATTGACACCATTGCACGGCTATATAACGAGGGCAGCCTGCTGGGACATATCGGCATCACCCTGTATGAAACGGTCATGGGCTTTTTACTTGGTACGGGAATAGGAGTGCTGATTGCCATCGTGCTATGGTGGCTTCCGCTTGTCAACCGTATTCTCGACCCATACTTAGTTGTGCTCAATGCACTTCCCAAGATAGCATTGGGGCCAATTCTTATCGTATGGATAGGAGCAGGCAGAGCGTCCATAATCGTAATGGCGGTGCTTATTTCATTTGTGGTAACTGCGGTCACGGTGCTTGCAGGGTTTATGGAGACAACCGATGAAAAGCAGCTTTTGATGCGAACGCTGGGCGCAAACAAGTGGCAGATATTTCAAAAGGTAGTTCTGCCGGCAAGCGTTCCAAACCTCATCTCTGCGCTCAAAATCTCTGTTGGAATGAGCTGGGTGGGCGTCATTGTCGGGGAGTACCTTGTAAGCCAAGCAGGATTGGGCTATCTGATTGTGTATGGTGGGCAGGTATTCAAGCTCGATTTGGTGATGGCAAGCATCGTGGTGCTCTGTGTGCTTGCAGCTTTGATGTACTATGCGGTAGCTTTGATTGAAAAAAGGGTGCGCCGTTAGTGGCGGAATGGGAATAGGTGTGGTATAATCAAACAAAAACGGAGGCACAAGATGATTTATCACACCTTTTCCGATATTAAGCTTTCTGCATTGGGATTTGGCACGATGCGCTTGCCGCTTATTGCAGGCGGTTCTGTCAAGGATATTGACGTTGAGCAGGTCAAAACCATGATAAAGCTGGCAATGGACAACGGCGTCAACTATTTTGATACCGCTTGGCCCTATCACGATGGCGAGTCCGAGCGTGTCGTTGCCGAAGCACTAAAGGAGTATCCCAAAGACAGCTATTACCTTGCCACCAAGTACCCCGGGCATCAGATTGCCGACACCTATGATCCGGCGGATATATTTGAAAAGCAGTTGAAAAAGTGCGACCTTGAGTATTTCGACTTCTATCTCCTTCACAATGTCTGCGAGACTTCACAGGACGCTTATTTTAATCCCAAATGGGGCATTGTAGAGTATTTCCTCGAACAGCGAAAGAACGGCAGAATTAAGCATCTGGGCTTTTCCAGCCATGGTCGCCCCGACAATCTTAGACACTTTTTGGATACCTATGGCGATGAGATGGAGTTTTGCCAAATCCAGTTAAACTATCTGGATTGGACGCTTCAGAACGCAAACGAGAAGTACAAGCTGCTAACCGAGCGCAACATTCCCGTGTGGGTTATGGAACCATTGCGCGGTGGCAAGCTGGCTTCGCTTGCGCCACAAGCGGCCGAAACTTTGTATTCCCTGCGCCCCGATGAGAAAATTCCTGCGTGGGCGTTTAGGTATCTTCAGACGCTTCCGAACGTTGTTGTGACGCTCAGCGGAATGTCCAATGTGGCACAGATGGAGGACAACCTCAAAACGTTCTCCACCTTCGAACCGCTTGACGCAATAGAGCTTGATGCCCTGTATCAGATTGCAGAATCGCTCAAGAACTCGCTACCCTGTACTGCCTGCCGCTACTGCTGCAAGGACTGTCCCAAGGGGCTCGACATTCCTACCATACTTTCCTATTATAATGACATGCGCTTTGCAAACAGCTTTTCCGTGGGAATGGGCATTGATGCCATGCCGCAAGACAAGCAGCCGTCAGCCTGTATTGCCTGCGGTAAGTGCAAGCAAATTTGCCCTCAAAGCATCGATATTCCCACCGCAATGGCGGACTTTTCCGCAGCTCTTGCAAAGATTCCGCATTGGGCAGACATCTGCAAAGAAAGGGCAAATGCTCAAAAGTGACCCTCGGCACATACTGCACTCAACAATTTCGTCTATTTGGGATGCCCCCCAATAGACGAGTTTGGAATATGATTTTACGGGATATTTGGGTTGACAAGCGCGAAAATATAGGTTATAATTTCTTTCGTTGCGGGAGTAGCTCATTTGGTAGAGCGCAGCCTTGCCAAGGCTGAGGTGGCGGGTTCGAGCCCCGTCTCCCGCTCCAATAAAAAAAGCATCGTCATGGATGCTTTTTTTGCGCCATAGAGTTCAACTTAGCTGGCGTATATGTTCATATATAGCGTGTCGTTTGCTACAAACACTATGGTGTACCATATTTCGTTGATTTCGACTGCTGTCTTGTCGATTATCTTCTGAAAGATTGTGTGATAGTCCGAGTTCGCATCATCACAGGCAAACATAAGCGCACATATGAGCGCATCAAAACGCTCATGCTGATGGTCGGACACGCCTATAAGCATAGACGTAAAGTGGCTGTCAGGGTCGGTGATGGGATTTTCCCCATTTACAAAGGTAATGATACAATAGTGTGATCCTTCATTTCCCGGCCCAACGCAAATCATGAAAACGGGATCAGTGGTGGTCGTAATTTCGAGGTCCGCACCATTCATCTCAAGCACATAGCCAATCATTTTCATTCGTTCGCTGAACTCGCCTGCGGTATAGGTAAATTCCCCATTCTCAACATAGCATGAGCGATACTCGCCCATAACAGACATATCATATTCGTAGCTCTCGGTTTTTATCACTTCATCGCATACGGTGCAGCGCAGTTCACGTCTGCCCTTTTCTAACGGCAACGCCTGTTTTGTGATTGTCCAATCGCCTTCCACATGCCCAAGCGGCTCACCCTCCGTAATGCCGCAAACAGAGCAGGTCATAGGCTCGGTGCAGGTGGCATCAGCAAAGCTGTGCCCAAGCGGCTCACCCTCCGTGTAATCGCATTCAGTACAGGTCATCGGCTCGGTGCAGGTAGCATCAGCAAAGCTGTGTCCAAGCGGCTCACCCTCCGTGTAATCGCATTCAGTACAGGTCATCGGCTCGGTACAAGTAGCATCAATAAACGTGTGTTCGTGCCTGCAACCAACTGATGTAAGCATCAGGGCCGCAAAAAGGGCAGTAAGTATTCTTCTCATTTTCCCCTCCAATGATTATTGTACAAAGCTATAATATCACAAATGAATTGAACAATCAACGCTAATAATAAGCATACCACAAGCACCACAAAATTGGCACAGATACAGAGAAAAGTCAAAAAAAACAATAGATTCGACAAAAAATCGAATCTACTGTCAGTAAATATCATGGTTGTTTACGGATCTCCCCACCAACCGCCTCCGCCGCCTTGATCACCAATATCGGTTGATCCGCCAGTTCCGGGGTTTTCGGGATAGTCAGGGCCCGTCCAAGTTTCGCCCGAGCCTGTCAAACAGTCGGGCGTGCTCAGGGCGATGTATTCAAATTCGGGGGGAACATAAATCTTTCTCATTTTATCCCTCCATTATGGCATAGCCTGAATGTCGACGGTTGGGAAGTAGTCGGAGATACCAAGCCCAATGATTCCGTCCGCATCGTCAGTATTATCATAATCCGGCTCAAAAAATTCAAATCGATAGCTGTCAAAAATACGCGCTGCGCTGTTCTGACGCTGCATTGTGTAGACAACGCTGTCAACTCCGTCACGCTGCATCAGCAGGAATCCACGATAAGAAAGCACTGTGTTGGCCTGGGTCAGGCGCAGTGTCTCATTGGTCTGTGAGAACATCAGATGCGCCACGATACGCATTGAATCGGAGTCAATCTTCTCATAGATAACGCATTCTGCCGCGGCCATGAGCGAAATGAGAGTGTCAATATCGTTTGCGTTGGCGGCGTTCTCCATAGCCGTAGTCCATGTGACGGTCGAGTTAGCATTGATGGTCGTACTCTTTGCTGAGGCACGAGCGCAGTAGACGACAGACTCGCCGAACGTTGAAGACCATACATGGTTTGTGATATTCAGATGCATCATGTAGTCGTCTGCGGTGGAGTACGTTGGCACCCCAGTGGGAAGAGCCGCATCGAGCATCGTCTTTGGGTATACCAAGTAGCCAAATGTAAACAGATCGCCCGGATCAAGCATAGCGTTGAGTGCGGACATGCTCAGATCGTATGCAAAGCGAATACCATCGGTATACAGTGGGTAGGTGTCCAACGCCTGCGTTTGATGAATGACGTGCGCCTGACAACCAACCGTAGACAGGGGACGATGGTTCACAAAATCCCAAACATTGCCGGTGTTCTCAACCGAGGAGACATACTGGCTGTTGCTCGACATGTTATTGGTAAACGATGTGAAGCGAGTGCTGTCCAAAGCCAAGCGCACCTGCGATTCAACAACGGTATAAGTATAGTCATAGCGATCGCCGTTGAGCGTCTGCCATTGGGGAAGCGAAACGGTTGTTGTCCAGTTGTCCGCACCGGAGATGGTAACGGTCTGGTACAAAACGTTGTCCTCGATAGTGGTCGTTGTATTGCCAGAAGTCACTGTTGCCGTGCGATATATCGAAAATACTGCGTCAAGCAATGCTTCCTCGCCCTCGCCGGAGCTCCAGGTCTTGTTGATCTCAATATCAATGTTGGCTTGATCCTGCGTGTTGGTGACGGTCAAGGTTGAGCCGTTGGACGAATATGTTTGCGCATAGAACGTACCCACATCGCCTGTGGTGTCTTCTTCGATAGAGTAAACATACTCGTTGCCGTCAGCGTCATACTTGGGCAAGACACCCCAAACAAAGGTCCAATTATTCGTTGCGGACAAGTTTGAAGGGACGGAGTAGGGGGAACCGTTCTGAAGGAGCTGAATCCAAACATGATCCGGTCTTAGACCATCGGCGTTGTTATTGTCATTCCACACCTTTGTTATTGTGCGAGAGGTTGTAGATGTGTTGATAATTCTTCTTTCATCGCCAACATTCACATAGCTGACCTGATAGCCTGAAGGAACAGATGTCTCAACAACCGAATAGATTATCTCAATACCATTTGCTCTTGCAGGCAAATCCTCGTAGGTGTATTGCCAATTATTCGAGGCATCAAGAGTCTGAGCAGAGCCGGACGCTACGCCGTTTACATACAGCTGATAGGTTATAGAGGCAGTACGACCGCTGGTGACGCCGCCATCATTCCAAATCTTTTTGACAGTCAGATCAATGGTTCTGGGTGTATAGCTGTTGGTAATTGTGTAGCCGCCGTTGCCGTCGGCTTCAATTGACACGGTGTAGTCGGGCCAAACGTTCAGCTCATCTACCGTATAAACACACTCTACACCGTTCTCACATTTATTAAGCCCCTCAAATGTGTCAGTCCAGTTATTGCTTGGCTCAAGCACAAGGATAGCTCCGTTGACAGCAACTCCATTGCGATAGAGCTGGACTCTCACAGACTCGGACCGTAGACCGTCCTGATTGTCATTGTCAACCCAAATCTTTTCTACAGGAAGGTCGATCAACTCTGGTACGTGCGTATTGGTCAGAGTAACATAGGAGCCGTTGTAATTAGTAGAAAGCGTGTAATCAGCCACGGCTTCTTCCGTTACAGTATACTGAATACGCGTATTGTTCGCCTTGACAGCTAAATTCGTCCATTGGTACGACCAGTTGTTGTCCGCACTCAAGGTTTGTGTGTCCACCAATACGCCGTCCGCATACAGACTGACATCTAATGAAGTAGGGCGGATGCCATCACGGTCATCGTTATCATTCCACACCTTGCTTACGGTTCTGTCGGTCAACTGACCCGGGTCTGTATTGGTAATGGTCAATGTTGCCTGTTCGACGGTAACAGAGTAATCGCTCACAGGATTGCCGTATTCGTCCATAACAGTATTCAGGTCGCTGGTTTCGGTAACGGTGTATACAACCAACGAGCCGTCCATATTATACATGGGCAGATCAGTGAAGGTATAGGTCCATGTATTGGCACCTGTGTTGGGATTGGCAATAACGACCTCTCGGTATGGATCACCGTTTTTGAACAGCATGATTGTAACGGATTCGGGGCGGTTTAGCGAATTATTGTTATCAACCCACACCTTTGTTACGGTCTTTTCCACCAACTGCTCATTGCAAAGAATCAGACCGCTTTGCAAATCTGAGGATACGCAGGGACGATTGATGGTGAACTGGTTACCGGTCAAGGAAGCCGAAGTGCTGATAACATCGCTTCCCAAACGCCATTCAGCAGTAAATCCCGAAATAGGATCTCCGTTGAGATCGGTTTCTGTCAATGTAAAGGTATGACCCTGAGGCAGATCCGTAAAGTTATTCTGCCAGTTGTTGTCCGCACTTAGGGTAATTGTTTGAGACTTTGTCTCGCTGCCAGTAACAGTAACCTGCTTGACACCTCTGCTGTCAACAGTATAAGAGTAGGTGTCCTGCTGCCAGGTCGCGGTAACCATAATGGACTGTCGCAAAGTGTCGTCCGTATCATGCCAAATTTTTGTAACAGGCACGTCAATAAGCTCAGGCGAGATGACCGGCATCATCAGAGGCGTGTGTAACAGACCCGAGTAGCCCGAGTTCAAGTTTTCAATGCTGAAATCCAAATAAGATTCAGAGCGCGTGTTGGTGAAGAACCCAAATACGGGGGCCTTTTCTGCGCCCGTATCATAGATACGCGAAGCCAGCAATGCAGTACCGGAAGCATCGTAAAGATACACACCATCAGCATCGGTCACATAGTTAACGTAAAATGCTTCATCGGGATAACCGTTAGTGTCGGTCGATGTGCCGACCAGTTGGGGGTCGATACCATCGGTCTTAGTATAAACATCATCGACACCGTAGCCCTGTGCCGAAAATGACGAGTTGTTGAGGTTATTGTAGTATGTATCGATGCAGTACTGCGTAGGCTGAACCGCAACCGACATAACCGTAATATGATCATCACGCAACATGTAATCCGAGTCGAACTCCAGTTCAAGATACTCTACCGGCTGTGCCTCATTTGTGCGAATGTAGCGGGTGACGTAGCGCGATCTGGCGGGGGGATTACCGTCAAGAATAAAATTCTCAAGCTGGGTGTCAAGACTGACAAGGTCGGTATCGCCAAGATGAACACGGGATGAAGCATGAATGTAGAACGTAACATCAATGAAACTTGGATCATCAATCACATATGCATTTCGCTCGGCATCGAAGTACATTCTTGCCTCGTCCGCCGCAGGAATGCCGCCACTAATCTCAACGTTACGAGATAGAGCGTCGGACACACGAACCTCAGTATAACCGCTGATGATTCTGCCGGCGATGTCATCAAATGCAGCATTAAATGCAACAGCCGTATCGCCAAAATAGGTCTTATCCTGCGTTGACGCCACAACGTCTATTACTTCATTGCCTCGCGTGATTGGGGATAAACGATAAATGCCGTCCAGCATTTGCACCGCCACAGTTCCGTAGTACACTTCAATCCATTCCTTAAGCTGTTCTAGCGTCAAATTGGTCAGGTTACCGTCCAAAACATACCTTGAGCCACTTTTCCAACGATCGTAGAAGCTGTCGCCCAAATATACGCCGTCAACAGTGTCGATAATTGGGTAAGGAGGATTGGTGCTGGGCATTGCACCAGCGCCAATGTCGGGACCAAGCTCGGTACCCGCTTCCGCCAGAGTAATTGTCCCGTTACCTACCGCAGTAACAAGACGGGTGAAGTTAACAGAGGTTGGAAAATTTGAGTCCTCATCATTTGCGGTAAACCAACGTCCAAGACCTACCGATAACATAGTTATGTTCGTTGGATTTTCATGCGAACGCACCGCCTCCTGCAATGTCGCATAAGCTGCAATGTTGCGATAATCTGTACCGGTTGCGCTTCTGCTCAGGAGTCCATCAGTACGAACGTAGCCACTTGATACGACCGTGGTGGGACGCACAATAGTAGCATCTACAGTAGCAACGTTTTTGCCGGTTTCGTTGTCACCAGAGATGGAATAGGAATCGTTGTTCTTGGTTAACGTCTGAGTTCCACTCTGAATATAACAACGGTTCGGCGCACCATCGGTCATAAACACAATGAAGTTGTTTGCCACGTCAAGGTTTGTGGGGCGGTTTGTATCTAATCCGGAAATCGTGTTACATTCGTATAGCTCGTTTGCTAAATACAGACCTGACTGACAGTTCGTGTTACCCGACAGACCAGTAGTAGCCAGTCTGTTCAAAGCGTACAGGAGAGTACTCTTATTGTCGGTCCACATCTGCATAATTTCACCGTTTCCAGCATAGCGAACGAGGGCCATATTGACGTGGGTTTCGGTAGCATAGCTGTCCGCACCGTCATAGATGGTGTTAATAAAATCCTGAGCAGTCGTCAAAAGCACGTTCATTGCGGTCGAACTTGCATTTCCGGTCAAGTCAGTCATGTAGTTGTTCTTCATGGAAGTTGACACGTCCATGACCAACACGATATTCGCATCGAATTTGCGTGCGCCAGCAACTGCGATCTTTAGATCGTATGTTCCGTCATAATTGTCCTGCGTCCACTTGCCATGCAAGGGGGGCGACTGCGTGTAGGGATCGCCAGTAATGGCGTCCGTCTCCGATACTAAAAATTGCATACCGCAAAGCAACATGCATAGCACCATAAAAGTCGCAGCAATTCGCTTGTATAAGGTTGTATATTTGCTAATCATGCCTAAGCCTCCAGATTTAGTAGACCAAATGATAGTCAATTCAGAGGAATAAGTCAAGCGAAAAAACCAGAAATTTTCTTAGATTTTACATTATATTTTTATCATAAAAAAAGTATACTAAAATTTATCATATTACGCAGCGAACGAGCATAAAATATCAATACTAATTGCTTTATAATGTACATATAAATATGTTGTCAAGCAGATCGTGAAGAAACTCGATTATTCATCGCAGCATGGCATTATCACAAATTCAGAACTGAATACTGAGACTATTGCGCGGAATCCAAACATTTTTTTCATAATTAAAATCTCACCATTGACAAGTCGAAAATTATTGAATATAATACCAATGTTGTGGCGCCATGGCCAAGCGGTAAGGCACGGGTCTGCAAAACCCTCATCCCCGGTTCGATTCCGGGTGGCGCCTCCAATCAAGCTCTTCACTCGAAGAGCTATTTTTATGCACGGAATCGAACCTGCAAAACAGAGGAACATCCGCCTCGGGGCACTCGGCGTATGCTTCCGTCTGCGGACGGTCGCCGGGTGGCGCCTCCAATCAAGCTCTTCACTCGAAGAGCTATTTTTATGCACGGAATCGAACCTGCAAAACAGAGGAACATCCGCCTCGGGGCACTCGGCGTATGCTTCCGTCTGCGGACGGTCGCCGGGTGGCGCCTCCAATCAAGCTCTTCACTCGAAGAGCTATTTTTATGCACGGAATCGAACCTGCAAAACAGAGGAACATCCGCCTCGGGGCACTCGGCGTATGCTTCCGTCTGCGGACGGTCGCATAATCTGAATACGACAAAATCCCCTCGGTTTCAGCCGAGGGGATATAACTTAATAGACTTTACTGTTGGGGTGCGGGATCAGTTTCTTTTGTGTCTCCGTCTTCCATGTCAAAGTTGTAATCTTTGCCGGGAATCAGGATATTTGCGAGAATACCCACAATAGCAGCACATGCCAAGCCGCCAAACTGTACTGAGCCGATCTTTACAGCACCATTTAGCGTGTTGTAAGCTATACCTGCATCATCAAAGAGAACAGTCAGACCCATGGCGTGGCTATACTGAATGCCAAGACCGAGGACCATTATCAGAGCTGTGATGATGACATTACGCATATTTGCGTAGTTGACCTTATGCTCGATGATGGTACGGATACCAGTTGCAGAAATCATACCATAGAGAACGATCGAGATGCCGCCGATAATGGCATTGGGGATCATCTGAATGAAGGTCTTGAAGATTGCTACAAAGGATAGGACAATTGAGAAACATGCAGCGATGAACATAACCTTCGGATCATAGACCTTGGTCAGAGCAACAACGCCGGTGTTCTCGGAATAGGTTGTGTTTGCAGGACCGCCGATGAGACCTGCCAAGGAGGTGCCAACGCCATCGCCCAAGAGTGTTCTTGTCAGGCCCGGATCCTTGATGAAGTTCTTGCCGCAGGTTGCGCCGATAGCACAGATATCACCAATATGCTCAACCATTGCTGCAATAGCAACGATGATGAATGTCAAGCAAATGGAGAAGTCGAACTGAGGCAGATGGAACGGGGGAACGTCAACAAATGTGGAAATGCCAACCGTTGCTTCGGGGCCAAAGGCGTTGATCCAAGGATCAGCATTGAGCCATGTCAGTCCAAACAGGTTCGGGCTGATTAGATGCACAATAAGACCGATAGCAAATGCACCAAACACAGCACACAGAATGGGCAGAATCTTGATCATTCCTTTACCGAACAGGTTGACGCAGATAACGATGATAATTGTGATTGCTGCCAGAATCCAGTTTTGCGAAGCATTGTTGATAGCCGAGCCGGCAAGAGTCAAACCAATCAAGATGATGATGGGACCCGTGACCACGGGCGGAAACAGCTTCATTACGCGCTTTGCACCAAAGATACCAAACAGGGCTGCAAAGATGACGTAGAGAAGACCTGCCGCCACGACACCGCCGCCAATAAGAGCAAGCCTATTGGGATCATCGGCTGCTACGGATGCGTATGCCCCCAAGAATGCAAACGACGAGCCAAGGAATATAGGGACTTTTCTCTTGGTAATAAAGAAGAACCAGAGTGTTGCAATACCTGCTGCAAACAATGTTACCGAAATGTCGAGCCCCGACAGAATGGGAACCAGAACGGTGGCGCCAAACATAGCAAAGACGTGTTGAATGCCTAACACCATCATTTTACCGGTTCCGAGTTCTTTGAAGCCATCATAGATGCCTTCATTCTTTTTTTCCATGTGGTTACCTCCTTTGATATTGATTATTTGTTACGTCCCTTTGCGTAGACGCTTACAAACATCCACCGAAATTCTAACACATACTGAATAAAAATTCAACAATTTTGTGAAAAAAATGTAAGAAAATATCAAATAAAGTAAGTTCGCAGAATAATTATGCTTTTTTCAAGAGCGCCTTACCCTCTTTCGACATAATCGCGGGGAGGGTCACAGTGCGTAACTTCTCTTGCTTTAGCAGCACGAAGTTCAAATCAATGAGCTGATCCTTTGATTGAAGGCAGTCAATGTCATACATGGTGCTGAGCAACACATCTGCGAGCGAAAAGAGCCTATTGAACACGCCATTATATTTTTCGCCTATCAGCGTGTTACCCGTCAGCAGCATCTGCCCATCTTGCCTGAGTTCATGCATCTTGCGAAAACGTTCAAGGCAGTATTCGTCCGGCTTGGTAGAAAGCAACTCTTGAATCTCAGGGGATTGCTTATCAAATGGCAGCATACGAGCAGAATCCTTACCCGTAGTCTCATATAATATACCGGGCGAGTAGTCTTTTCCCTGCATTATATGATCGCATATTTCCATAAATGCAATGCAGTAAGGATCTGAGAATTTATGAACCTTCTTCTTGCGAATCTCCGAAAGCCACAGAAAAAAACCTGCCAAAGCGAGGACTACAATCGGAGCAATCCATTCGAGCATACGAGCCTCCTAAATTGTTTATAAATACATTTTAACTGAAAGCGACAGCAAAGTAAAGAAAATCTTGTAAATACTCATCATGCTATGATATACTCAATGCATATCTAATGATAGTGGAGGCAAGTATGGAGTTCAAAAAGACTTTTCATATCGGCAAAAAGGACAATATTTGGTACAATATCCATCTGGTCATGCGAAAACATATATACACATGTCTAATCGTATTTATGGCACTTGTTATGGTTATCGGCCTGTTTTCGCTCTTTACTACCGAGCGTGGAAACTTTGGAAACGCCTTAGTGAAGGGGCTTCTGTTTGGCGTTGTGGGTGTTGTTCTTTGGAATATCTACATCATTGTTTGCAAGATATATCTACGCATCAACACCATGTATAAAAAAGGCAAGCTGAAAGATTTTAAGCAGGAGATCACGCTCGATGCTTCGGGTATCACAGCGGAAACCGCATCAGGCACCAGCAAGACCGCCTACAAGTATGTCGTTCGCGCCGAGGAGACGGGTCATGCCTTTTATCTGGTGATGAACGAGAGCTTTGCGTACACCTTGCCCAAGACACAGATGACCGCCGAGGAGATCGACACGGTTCACCACATACTCAACAAGTTTTTGCCCAACAGCAAAAAGCTCGACAAAAAGAAAAAATAATCGTTGACAGGCGAAGATTTTTTCACTATAATAATCAAGCGTGCGGGAGCATAGCTCAGCTGGGAGAGCACTTGCCTTACAAGCAAGGGGTCACAGGTTCGAGCCCTGTTGTTCCCACCACACGGCCTGGTAGTTCAGTTGGTTAGAATGCCAGCCTGTCACGCTGGAGGTCAGGGGTTCGAGCCCCCTCCAGGTCGCCAGTTCGCAGCATCCGCTTTTCAAGAAGCGGATGTTGTGCGTTTTTGGATTATTTACATTCCGCAAAAACCCCTAATTATCGGTGCTTTTTGGATTATTTGCAGCGCAGGTCGAGCTTTTTCTTGCTACACGCTCGTTGACAACAGAACAAAAATGACGTATAATTGAAGAAAAATATGGAGTGGCAAGGGGACGTATCTACGTTTTTTGCCAAAGGAAACTGTGAAAAACGAAGTGCTATGTATCGTTGCCTCAATTGATGATTTGCCCTATTTGAAGAAGAAATGGGGCGATAAAATCTGCAAGGCTCGAAAAGAGAAGATTGAACGCCTATCGGGTGAATTGGATAAGCAGAGGTCGCTTCTTGCCGAGTATGTTCTGTATGAGGCACTTGCAGTGATGATGCCCTCCTTCAAGCCGCCCTGTCGTTGGCAGGCCGACAGCAAGGGCAAGCTGGAGCTTATCGACTATCCCAAGCTCAATTGCAATCTTTCGCACGATGGCAAGTATGCCTGTGTCGCCTTGTCAGACAGTCCCGTTGGGATTGATATTGCAAAGCCGCATCCCGTTCCATCACGGCTTGCAATGAAGATAATGACACCTTCGGAACTTGAGCAATATTCAAATGCCTCGGATAAGCAGGAAGCATTTTTTGCCTGCTGGACTCGAAAAGAGAGCTTTCAGAAACTGCTGGGAGAGGGGTTTTACCGTCCCATGTCAACCTTTGAAACGGCTGATAAGATCTTTTATGAAGAGCGAATAGAGGACTATTTTCTTTGTATAAGCACTCATGGTGAGGCAAACGTAATCAGATGGAAGATTGGAGATCCTGCGTGAAAAGCATAGCTATGGGCAACAAGCTAAGGATGCTTGTGACCCTAGCTATTTTTATGCTCTTGTTCGGGTGTGCGCCAAGACACGATCAGCAGATAAATGTTGTATCGGCGCAGCCTACGGATCAAACCATCGTCATATCTGAGCCTGCGGCAACCCCTACGGACTCACCCACGCCACCCACTGCAACGCCCATTCCTACACCCACGCCTGCTCCCTATGAAGCTTCCAAAGGGGTTTACACAATCGCATGGTTTTCGGATACGCAGCATTACAGTGCGTTGTTTCCCAACACCTTCTATGTGATGACGGAATTTTTCAGAGACAATGCGGAGCCAATGAACCTTGGATACATAGTGTTCACGGGCGATTTCGTTCACAATAACGATGATGAACAGCAATGGATAGTGGCAGACGAAGCGATGCGTTCCATTGAGAATATTCCAAACGGAGTGCTTGCCGGCAATCACGACATGGAACCCAGCACGGGCGGCTATGAACTGTATTACAAATACTTTGGCGAGCATAGGTATGATGATAAGCCCTACTATATCAAGAGCTTTGAGGACAATCGAGGGCATTACGATCTATTAACGCTTGGCAATACGGACTATCTGTTTGTGTACATGAGTCACAGTCCGTCAACGGCTGCAATTAAGTGGGTAAAGGAGGTCGTGGACGAGTATCCCCAACGTGTTGCGATTCTTTGTTTGCACGATTACTTCACTTCCGAGGGCGAGTTGAGCGAAGATGGGCAGAGGTGGTATGATCGGGTCGTATCGACCTGCCACAACCTGTACATGGTACTATGTGGGCATAAATACGGGATTTATTGCACACCAGCCTATTTTGATGACAATGGAGACGGCACAAGCGAACGCACGGTTTATCAAATGATGCTCAACTATCAGGCGGCAGGAGACTATGGCGGCAATGGATACCTGCGACTGATGCAGGTCGATGAGGCGGCAGGAACGATAAAAATGGTGACCTATTCTCCGCTGACGGACGACTACAATATGTTTGACGATGGTTTGGAGCTGGACGCCCGCTATTGGATGGATTCATCTGCGGAGGACTTTACAATTGACATTCCGTGGCGTTGACATTGGCGGAGGGCTGCGATAAAATAACCCTTGGATTGGAGGATAGTATGGAAGAAGATTTTGTAAGAGTGAATACCATGAACGAGACGGACAGAAAGTGTCCCGATTGCGGAGCAACCATGGATTACTCGCCTGAGAGTGGCGGACTGTATTGCCAATACTGTGGGCATAAGGAAGATGTTCCTGCAAATGAACCCATTGGCAACGATGCGGCGGAGGAACTGGATTTTCTCAATGCTGAGAAGCGTGGCAACTGTGACTGGGGTGCCAACAAAAAGACCGTTATTTGCAAGTCGTGCGGTGCCGAATCGGTGTATGATGCACTTGCAATATCCAACGAGTGTCCGTACTGCGGTTCAAATCAGGTTATGGACGCCAACGATGTTGAAACACTTGCACCGGGTGGAGTATGCCCGTTCCAGATAACTGAAAAGCAGGCAGGCTCAAATTTTGCTAGCTGGATTAAGGGGAAGCTGTTTTGCCCCTCCGCTGCAAAAAAGAGCGCGCGCCCCGATGCGTTCAAGGGCGTATATCTGCCATATTGGACGTTCGACAGCGATACTCATTCCAGCTACACCGCAAGGTACGGCAGGGACAGAACCGTCCGAGACAAGGATGGCAACACCCATATTGAAACTGACTGGTATTCTACATCGGGGCAGTATGATGAGTTCTTTGACGATGAGCTTGTTCTTGCAAGCAGTCATCACGACAGAGACTTATTATCACGCATTGAGCCGTTTAATACGGCCGATAACAAGAGTTACAGACCAGAATATGTTGCAGGATTTATTTCTGAACGCTATTCAATCGGGTTGGATTCTGGTTGGGAGGTCGCAAAGGCTTCCATTCACAGCAAGCTGGAGGATCACATATCAAGCGATATCAAGTCACGCCATCATGCCGATCACGTTTCAGGACTGAACGTATCCACCATGCACGATAAGGTGACGTATAAGTACCTGTTGCTTCCAATCTGGCTTTCGTCATTCAAGTTCAAGAGCAAGATATATCAGTTCTTGGTCAACGGACAGACGGGCAAGGTAGGAGGCAAGACGCCTATATCCGCACTCCGCGTGACAATCGCAGTGGTGCTGGGAATTGCGGTCTGCGCACTGCTCTACTGGCTGTTTAACAAATAGCCACCGCCAACATAAAATATCAGCATAATGTAGGGGCGAACTGTGTTCGCCCGCTTTTTTTGACAAAATACCTAGCCGTAGTAGGGATCCGAAATATACGGAATCGGGGTGCTCGAAGCGTTGGGCGTTTGGCTCGCAGGCGCATTTGGGTCGGGCGTGGGCGGCGTGGTTGCGTTGGGATCATACTCACTGGGTATGTTCGTAGGATCAGGCGAATTTGAAGGCACAACATAGTCGGGCGCATAGGGCGAAACGGTGACGCCATTTTTGCTGTACAGATATATTGTCGGGTTGGGATTGCCTTGACTTACATATCTTGCCGCCGTGGCGATGATAGTATTCCAGTATTTATTAAGCCTGTTGAGCTTGGTGTCAAGGTCTGCCGTGCTGCCCACTTCGACACGATAGCCCTCGACCGTGTAGAGCGTTATGCCCATCGTCTCGGTTATGTCGATAGATTGCAGCTTTTCCCCAAGTCCATACTCGTTGATTTTTTCCAGCATTTCAAGAAGCCCCGAAACCTGCTCGTCAGTCCGTTCTCCGATGCGCTGCTTGACAACCGCACCGGTAAGTACAAGCCCGTGAACCTCGATAAGCCCATGGGTGTCAGAAGCGTTCTCATTTAGCACAACACCATTGCCGTCAATGATGGCAATATAGCTTGAGTTCAGACCCCAGCGGACTGCAGCCGACTCGGTTCTCTCGACAATCATAATCTGAATACTGTTTGGGAATACATAATCCACGGTTGCGGATATGTAGGGGTCGTTCTCCAAGCTCTCCTTGGCGGCGTCAAGATCCTGTTGCAGCATGTGCTTGCCGATGGTCAATTCCGAGTTTGCAACAATCTGCTCCTGTGTGTAGCGTGTGTATGTGCCGATAACTCGAATATTCTGCAATCTAAAGATAAAGTATGCCGCAAGTGCCAATACGCACACGATGAGCAGAATCATTCCAATGACGGTAAGACGACGCTTGAGCATGAACTTCTGCTGGCGGCGTTTCTTTTGAAGCTCCTTTTCCAAAACCTTCTGACGCTGCTCGTCTCGAATTTTGGCACGTATCTCCGCTTCTTCGATGTCCTTTTGCGCCGCAGTTTCATTTACAACGACAAGTGTCTCCGCCTTGGGCATGTCCTTGCGCTTGCCATATTTTTCTTTGCGTTTTTTGGAATGCTTGTCCGTTGGGGCATACTGCCGCCTGCCGTAGCGATCAAAGGTAAACTCCCGCTTAATCTCCTCGGCAGCCTCTTTTTCGGCAACGGAAACAGGCTCGTCTTCATCTGAAAACAAGTCTATTGGAACCGTTATGTCCTCATCGGAACGAGGAGCTTTGTCATCGAAGTCAGGCAAACCTATTCCTTTCTTTCCACATATGCGCCCACGCTCTTTAATGCGTCCTCAAGATGCACATATCCTCTGTCTATCCTTTCGGCACAGTCGATTATGGTAGTACCTTCTGCCGAAAGAGCCGCCAGCACCAGTGCTGCACCGCCCCTAAGGTCGTGAGCAATCACCGATGCGCCGTGGAGCTTTGGCACGCCACGCACGATGGCGGTTGTGCCACGAAGACTGTTTTTACCGCCCATTTTCTGCAATTCCTGTGCGTGACGAAAGCGGTTTTCAAACACGTTTTCGACCAGCACACTGATGCCGCTTGCCACCGAGCACAGCGCAAAAAACTGCGGCTGCATATCCGTGGGGAAGCCGGGGTAGGGCAGGGTTTCCAGTCGCTGCAGCTCGTTGGGTCTGTGAGGCGCACGAATCATCATTCGTGAACCTTCCTGACGAATGTAAGCCCCTGCGTCCTGCAGCTTTTCAACCACAGTTACCAAGTGCTCACTAACAGCACCCGTGAGCGTTATTTCTCCACCTGCAATAGCGCAAGCGGTCAGATACGTTCCTGCCACAATGCGGTCGGGCATGATCGAATAGGTGCAGCCACGGTCTGATTTTCCGCCCTCTATCACCACCGTTGAGCTTCCTGCTCCACAGACGCGGAAGCCACAGGCGATTAAAAAGTTTTGCAAATCCACAATCTCAGGCTCTCTGGCGGCATTGTGAATCACAGTTTCTCCTATACAGGAGCAGGCAAGAAGCATGATGTTCTCGGTTGCGCCAACGCTAGGATAATCAAGTGGCACCGAAGTCCCAACAAGGTCATCGCCATCGCAGCTAATATAGCCACCGTCCTCCTTGATTCGTGCGCCCAAGCGTCTGAGTCCCTTCAGATGGAGGTCGATTGGACGATTGCCAATCTCGCAGCCACCCGGGTAAGTTGCAATCGCCTTTTTGAACCTGCCAAGCACCGAGCCCAACAGAAAAATAGACGAGCGCAACTCCTTGCTCAAAGGCTCCGATAAAGTATAGCTGTTTGCCGAGCTGCTGTCAACCCGAAGCGTATCGCCGTCCCATTGCGCCTTGCACCCAAGTTCCACAAGGATGCTCACCATATTTTCGACATCTCTGAGCCTCGGACAATTCAAAAGGCAAACAGGACCGTTAGCGATGAGGGTTGCAGCAAGGATGGGTAGTGCTGCATTTTTAGAGCCATGTACCCTCAAAGTCCCGAAAAGCTGTGTTCCGCCCTCGACCCAAAATTGCGCCATAGCTTCCTCCCCAAATTAGCATACCACATTTTATGCAAGGGGGAGGAGGAATGTGATTGCACTAATCCCAGAGATTTTTCGGATACTTTCCGGCGTCCTTCATTGCCTTGATATCACGCTTGACAGGAGGCAGGTCGTCCGTATAGGTAACGCCATACCAACTGTCACGGCTTAAAAGCATATTGATGGAGGCACGACCCTCACCAATAAGCTCGCCTGCTGTCTTTGGCAGCAGATACTCGCATTTTAGAGGATTGACACGCAGTCCCTCGTCCAGAAACGGCGGAAAACGTGCTTCCAGCTCATTGAGCAGAGAGGGTTGAAATCCGAAAAAGTTCATCGAAACCAGCGTGTCGCCGTCCAAGGGTGTGAAGGTTGCGCCACCGTCCTCGGTATAGCCACGCCTATCAATTTTCAGCCGTTCTACAATGTTTGTCAGCTTGTTGTTCTCATCTATGCTGCACACGCCGCGCGACACCGTGCCGTTTTCGGACAGCGTATTTTTCAGCAGATAGCCCACCATCGCATGTTCATTTTCGCCGTGCGGCATACAGAGGTAATCATAGATGGTTTTGTATGCACTTCTGCCATAGAAGTCGTCTGCATTTATTACGGCAAAGGGTGCATCAATGAGAGATTTTGCCGCAAGAATTGCGTGGCTTGTCCCCCAAGGCTTGACACGACCTTCGGGAACGGAATAGCCTAAAGGAAGATCCGTCAAACGCTGAAACGCATAGCCAATATTCAGCTTATTTCTCACACGTTTGCCGATAGAATCCTCGAACTCATCACGCATTTCTTCCTTGATGATGCAAATAACATCTCTAAATCCAGCCATATATGCGTCATACATCGAATAATCAATGATGAAATGCCCCTCATCGTCTACGGGGGTCATTTGCTTTAGCCCACCAAACCTGCTGCCCATTCCTGCAGCCATAATGACTAAAATAGGTCTATTCATATCGTCCTCCTATATTTCTCGTGGTTCGCCGCCGACAGTACAGCGGTAGCACAATCCCTCAAGATGGGTAATATCCTTATATGCCGCCAAAACACGCTCGACAACACTTTCGGATACGCTCTTTTTTACAAGTGCGATAACACATCCGCCAAAGCCTGCGCCCGTCATTCTTGCGCCAAGCACACCATCGCATTGCCAAAGTTGTTCGCACATAGTATCCAACTCAAAGCAGGATACTTCGTAATCGTTTTTGAGCGAGAGATGCGAAAGATTCATCAGCCGACCATATGCACCCAAATCGCAGCATTTCAAAAGAGCGACCGCCTTTTTAGTGCGTGCTTCCTCGCTGACAACGTGCTTTGCACGCCTGTACAGTATGGGATTTGTGATAGAGTCAATTAAGTCGCCCGCAGATGCAAGGCTATTTGGCACGCCGTCACGCTGAATACATTTTAGTGCCTGCTCGCACTCGTCCCTGCGCTCATTATACTTTGAGGAGGCAAGCTCCCTTTTCTTTTTGGTGTCGAATATCAACAGCTCATGCTCGCCAAGATTCATGGGAACATACTCATATTCAAGAGTGTTGGTGTCCAGATAGATTGCCTGTGAGTCCTTGCCCATTGCAACCGCAAACTGATCCAAAATACCGCAGTTGACGCCCACATACTCATTTTCAGCTTTCTGACAGAGCCTTGCAATCTCCACAAGAGGAATGTCCAGTCCAAAGGTTGAGCTGAGGGCAAAGGCGGTAGCGACCTCCAGCGAAGCGGAACTGGACAGACCGGCACCCAAGGGCAGATCGCCGCCCACCAACAGGTCAAAGCCCGAATTGAGCTTGTAACCTGCCTGCAAAATTGCGTTTACTACACCACGGGGATATTTGTCCCAGTCGCCTGTTGCACCCAGCGCATGATAAACCTTACGTTGGTCGTGCCGTGTTCGTATGGCAACATAGGTGCCAAGATCAAGCGCACAGGGAAGCACATGTCCGCCGTTATAGTCGATATGCTCACCAATGAGATTTACTCTGCCGCCGGCGAAAAATATTCGAGGGGCAACTCCGTGCAAATAGACGACGTTGAACGCCTCAAGCAATCGCTGTTTAATTGTAATCGTATTCTCCATAATACTTAGACTTTATCACGTTTGAGCCAATCAGTCAATCGTCATTGCTCCTGCTCAGTGCTGATTAAATCGCCACGCTCCCTAAGGTCGGCAACTATCTTGTCATAGGTCTCCTTGTTGATTCTAAACTTTGCCCTAAACACAAGATAGCCTGCAACGATGAACACAAGCGGAATTACGAGCATCACCAGCTTGACAATTAGCTGCCCTCCTGCATTTATGCTTTCTGCCGCCACTTCGCTTGTCTTGATGCCCGAAAGAATAATCGCCAGCGACACAAACCCGGTAGCAAGAGCCGCACCTATTTTGTTGATAAGCGGCTGGATTGAGAAGGTTATGCTGTCGTTGCATTTGCCCAGCTTCCATTGACCGTATTCAATGGTGTCGGCAAGGAACATAAGCATCAAAAGCTGAATGAATGCCTGCGCAACAAATATGACAAGTCCTGCAACGGCAATCACTATCAGGCTTGCATTGAACGAGAATCCGCCGATTGACAGACCGATAGTGTTGAGATAGTCTGCAAAGAAGAAAATTATGTATCCCACCACTACCATGATTGTGGAGACAAGGTAGAGCTTTTCACGGGTCATGCGTTTGGATACGGCGGGGAAAATCAACAGTGCGCCAATTTGCGCCACTCCAACGATTGCAGCAAGAACAGCATACATATTGACATCGCCGTAAATATACTGCATGTAGTAGCTTGCAAAGGAGGTAGTGGTGCAGTAGCCTACCATGAACAATGCCATAGCCACAGTAGTCCACATTAGCTGATCGTTTCTAAACAGCACCTTGAGCATACCTCTAAACGAGGTCTTTTCCTCCTGCTTGAACTGACCACGGTTTTCCTTGACTCCAAGGAGGGTGAACAGTTGGAAGCCCAGCATTAGAACGGTGACTATGACGGCTAGAATGAACCATGCCTTAGGATCGGGATTATTCTCGGTTGAACCGAGCATGGACAGAATGGGGAAGTAGCCGACCATCACGATGAACATGCCGATATTGGCACAGATACGGGCAAATGCGCCCATTTTCTCACGCTTTTTCTGCTCAAGCGAGAGCGAGGGCAGCATCGACCAATAGCCTATGTCGTTTATGCCGTATGTAATATCCCACAGGATATAGGCAAGCCCGAATATCACCACAAACCAGCCGTTTTTAATATCAAGGTCGGCAAACATCACAAGGTAAAATGCTGCGCTAAGCACACCGCCCACGAGCATGGCAGGCTTGAATTTGCCAAAACGGGAGCGAGTGTTATCGATTATCAAGCCCGTTATGGGGTCGTTCAGCGCATCAAATATACGCAGTACCGTCAGCACTAAAGATGCAGCTGCATACACGGCAAGCGGCAAGCCGAGTATGTTTGAAAGGAAATACATTATAGCATTCGCCTCAAAGGCGTAAAACATATCCCTTCCCACGGTGCCCAATCCGAAGAACACCATATTTTTTCTGTCCCGTTTGTTCATAGTTATCCCTCTCTCTCAATTATGTACATATTAGAACCGAAGTCGCCCAGCATTCGAATATCCTTTTGATAGCCCGTGCCGATGAATTGTCTGTCAAGCTGCACACCTGCCATCAGCTCCGCACCCGAGGCGGAAAGGCTTTGCTCGCCGTCAAGCATAGAATAGTGGCGGTTTAAGGTGCGCAGAACCAAGCCGTCAGGCTTTAGCTTTATGGGCAGAAGATGCTTGATAAGACTGCCAAACCTTCCCACATACACTCGCTGCGGACGTGATTTAAGACTGTAACAAGCGGAGGCATCAAGTCCAATCAGGGGCAGCATATCGTTTGACGGAGCAGCGGTTGCAAGCCCCTGAACCATGGTGGAAATTGCCACGCTCTTATCGGAGTTTACAGCTTCAAAGCACCATTGATTAGGCTTGTTGTCGAAACGATAGAAGGTGCCAAACTGCAGCGTCTTTCTATGCTTTTTGTAAAATGAGATTTGCTCGGCAACGTCCTTTTTTTCAAGAGGCGTCAGCTCGCCCAGGTCCATCTCATAACCCAAGCAGCCGTAGGAGGCAACGTGAAATCGTGTGCTTATGGGCGTATGGCGCAGGGTCTGCTGGTGGGGAGACTGCGAAACGTGCGCACCCATTGTGGATTGAGGATAAAGATAGGACAATCCGCTTTGAATTTTCACTCGCTCGATGGGGTCGGTGTCGTCCGATGCCCAAATCTGTTGACAGAAGCAAAGAATACCCAAATCGAAGCGATCGCCGCCCGAAGCACACCCTTCAACCAGAATGTGCGAACGAGGAAGAAAAATCCGTCCAAGCACATCATAAAGTCCCATTGTGTAGCGGTGGAAGAACTCGCCTGCAGGACAGCTTGCGGAGTACATATCGCTCATATGACGGTTCATATCCCATTTGACGTAGGATATTTTTGCACTGTCGAGTATGGCGGAAACATTGTCTACTATATAGTCACGAACAAAGGGGTTAGTAAGATCAAGCAGGAGCTGGTGCCTGCCTAATGCCGGGGTGCGTGAAGGAATCTTTATTGCATATTCAGGATGGTTGCGGTATAGGTCGCTGTCTGGATTGACGCTTTCGGGTTCAAACCACAGCCCAAATTTCATGCCCAGCTTTTCTATCCGTTCGGCAAGCCCATCTATGCCACAGGGAAGTTTTTTTCTGTTCACGTTATAGTCGCCAAGTCCGCAGGTATCCGTGTTGCGATTGGAGAACCAGCCGTCATCAAGCACGAAAAGCTCCACGCCGAGCTTTTTTGCCCGCCGTGCCAATCGCATCAGCTTTCCCTGCTTATATCGAAAAAAATGTGCTTCCCAGTTATTGATGAGTACGGGACGTTCACGACCCTTCCAATCTCCTCGCACAACGTTTTGGTTGACAAAGCGATGAAAGTTTTGGCTCATTCCATTAAACCCGTCCTCCGAAAAGGTCATAACAGCCTCAGGAGTTTCAAATTGCTCACCGTGTTTGAGCGTGAAATCAAAGCAGTGCGGACTGATTCCGCACATCACACGGACAAGTCCGCAGGGTGCTTTCTCAACGGCAGTATGGTGGTTGCCGCTGTAAATGAGGTTGAAGCCATACGCAATGCCCTGCTGCTGCGAGGTGTGTTTGCCACTTATAAGAACGCCGGAGTTATGTCGGTTGGAGGACGCTCCTGTGGTACTTTCATTGATATATATGCCGCTTTCAACGGGACGAAGGTGGCGGTTTGCCTCGCTTATCCAGTCGCCGTCAAAAGTGGTCATGTCGTAATCGCCCTGCGGCAAATCGAGCATCATGCTCATAAACTTTTGAAGATGCAGAGGCGAAGCCTCATTGTTTTGAAGAACGGCCCTTCTTGTGATAACGTTCGATTCTTCATAGACAGAGTAAAAGAGCTTGACCCTAACGTCCATTACGCTGTCTTTGAGGGTGACGATGAGCGTTTGCGCTGCGCCGTATGCCGTAGGAAGGGAGCCCATAGGGCAGTCTCCGTCAACATACTCGTGCGACAGATAACAAAAATCGTTCGTGTAGGTAGCATCGGGCATGAGAATTTGGGCAGGCGAGTTGCGATAGTCGCCCCTGCCAATACCCGACCACTCCAACGGAACATCGTCAAGACTGTATGTGGAATCATCCTGCGAGCTTAGCACGAGCGAGCCGCGAACGATATTTCTCTTGTAGCGCAGAGCGTCCACGCCGCTGCCCACAATATGCGCACCATAGTAGATATGCTCCAAATGACCATGCTCGTTTACCATAAAACGATAGCTCGTTTTTGCCGTATCGAGACAGAAAACCTTATCAATTTGAGTGATGCTCATTCTACCTCCTAAGTACCGCAGCCTCGTAGGGCTCAAGCTCACAGTCGAGCTGCGTTCTGCCGTAGTTTGACATGATGGTATAGCCAACGCAGGGAACACGCTGTTTCTTGTTGGACAGATTGACTATCACGCCAATCTTTTTGCCCTCAAAGGCTCGCTCATAGGCAAAGACATTCTTTGTCATAAAGCTGACTTTGAAGGTGCCATATTGCAAGGCAGGAGTGGAGTTGCGAAGAGCAATAAGCTCCTTGTAGAAGCTCCACACGGAGTTGGGATCGTCATGCTCACAGTCAAAATTGATGGTGGTATGGTTGTCGTTCACCTTTAGCCAAGGCGTACCAGTGGTGAATCCGCCGTGCTTCTGTGCGCTCCATTGCATAGGAGTTCGGGCATTGTCTCGGCTCTTTTGCCAAATCATTTTGTGGCAGTAATTTTCCGACAAGCGGAGCTTTCGAGCAAGGCTGTAAACGTTCTTACTCTCCACGTCGTTGAGCTGATCCATGGAGGTCATATCAAAGTTGGTCATGCCCAGCTCCTCGCCCTCGAAGATGAACGGAGTGCCCTTTAGGGTCAACAGCAGCACCGCAAGTGCCTTTGCACTCTCAATGGGATAGTTTTTCTCATCGCCAAAGCGTGACACGGAGCGAGGCTGGTCGTGGTTTTCAAGATATATCGTGTTCCATTTGACCTTCTTTTCCCATTTTGCAAGCGACTTGTAGAGCCGAATGGGGCTGAATTTTCTGAGCAGCCACTTGATAAAGAAGCAATCTGCATTCATATGCTCAAACGAGAAAACCATGTCCAATTCGCCGTTGCAGAGCTGTTTTGCGTCCTTGGGCGTGACCATGACGGATTCACCCACCGTAAAGCAGTCATACTTTGAAAGCACATCTTTTCTAAGCTCCTTTAGAATACGATGCGTGCCGGGCTGTGAAAGATAATGCTCTCGTCCGACAAGTGCAATTCGAGGACGACCGTTTCTAAGAGTAGTTTTGTGCAAGATGTTGATAACGTCACAACGAAAACCCGATATGCCACGATCGAGCCAAAAACGCATAATGCCTTTGACTTCCTCTATGACGGCAGGATTATCATAATTCAAATCGGGCTGTCCCTTTGCAAACAGATGAAGGTAATACTCGCCTCGACTTTCAACGTATTGCCAAGCCTTGCCGCCAAAGAAACTTGTCCAGTTGTTGGGCTTTTTGCGCCATATGTAGTAATCCTTGTAGGGCTCAACACCTTGGCAACTCTTTTTGAACCACTCGTGCTGCGAGGAGGTATGGTTGACAACAAGATCCATCACAATTTTGATGTCACGCTTGCTTGCCTCTGCAATCAGTTCATCCATGTCGGCAAGTGTGCCGTATTCGGGATTGATATTTCGGTAGTCACTGATGTCATAGCCGTTATCCTCGTTGGGCGAGCAGTAGACGGGGGAGAGCCAGAGTATACCCACGCCCAGCTCATGTAAAACGTCCAGCTTGGAAATGATGCCCTGAATGTCGCCAATACTGTCACCGTTGCTGTCCATAAAAGAGCGCGGATAGATTTGATACACAACACGCTTTTTCCACCATTCAATCATAAATTACTCCTCACTTGTGATAGCTGCAATCGCAGTATTGGCTAATTATTTGGGCATCAATGCCACCGGCTTTAATTATCTCCTTGTAAAACTCACCGCTTTTTTTAATCGTGCGTTCGAACGTGGCGGGGTCAAAGCAAACAAGTCCAAAGTGTGCGCTCATGCCCTCCAGCCATTCAAAGTTGTCCACAAAGCACCAGTGATAGTAGCGTTGGAAGGGGAGGTCGCTTTTAGAAATTGCCGCAAGATGCTCATAGATAAATCGCGGACGGAAGGCATCGTGGTTGTCACAGGTTCCGTTTTCGGTGACATATATGGGCAGCTTAATAATCTTGCTCATGTCGTGGGCGCATTCAACAATGCCATCGGGATATATCTCCCAGCCAAGGTCGTTGCAGTCCACGTTCTCAAACGTTTCATCGTGCAAACCTGATACCGAGGTTCTGCTGTAATAATTTATTGCATGGAAATCGGCATACACGCCGTAGTATTTGCGAGGGCCAATGGTGTAGGTCTTTGATATGTAATCTTGAAAATAGTAAATCACAATCCTGTTGCAAAGGCGATGCCACGGATTTTTTGGATTCTTTGGCGCAAACACACGCATATGATGTGCAAAGCCCACCCGTGTGTCGGTAAGCCCCATCTGGCGGCGGATATTGTGAATATGGATATAGCTTTTGCGATGACATATGCCCATGTTCTTTATCACACGGCGCATCTTGAAAAACGAGCGTTTGGCAGGCGGCCATGTGCCGGCGAAGTAACCGTTGAGCGCATATACATTGGGTTCGTTTATGGTGATGTATTCATTGACAAGATCACCTATGCGACCGATGGTTTGGTCAACATACTCCAAAAAATCCTTTATGCCCTCCTTGGTGAGAAAGCCGCCCTGATCCTCAAACCAGAGTGGGTTTGAAAAGTGATGCAGCGTAACAAGAGGACGAATACCTTTATTGATAAGAAGCGTCAGCTCATCACGAACACGGGCATATTCCTCATCGCAGAAAACTCCCTTCTGCGGTTCCAGCCGTGACCACTCCAGACCGAAACGATAGTCGTGGATACCCATGCTCGCCATAAGGGTGGTGTCATCCTCAACACGATCTCGGTGACGGGTTGCCACATCGGGATTAGAGCCGTCCTTGATGTGTCCCTCCAGATACCATCGGTACCAGTTGCTGTTACGGCAGTCGCCGTCGATCTGCGTGGCGGCGGAGGCAACGCCGAGCCTGAAGCCCTCGGGAAAGCGGATTGCGTCCATCAGATTAACTTCCCTTCATATGAATTACATAATTATATCACTTTTGACCCATTTGTGAAGAGTAAAATCCCCGACCAACCCAAAATAATAATCACCACGCACAAGATGATAAATTTCGGTTACTGTTGCTAAAAAAATATTGCTCGTGTTATAATGATCGCATGGAGAGAGAGGTTATCTGCGTTTTCTGCATTAGCGGACAGGAAAAGAATACCGTTGAGGCAATCGAGAGGGAGTTTCCCCATGCGCGTGCCATGTTTGCGACCTTTGAGCGTGATGAGCGCAAAAATGGTGAGTGGGTGCGCCGCAGGTTGCCCCTATTGAACGGCTATGTGTTTGTGTATTCTGATGACCTTGTTGACATGCTTCGCCTTTCGAGGCTCATCGGCGTGTACAGACCGCTTAAATATGAGGACGGCGCATATTCGCTTCGTGGTGCAGATTTGGATTTTGCTCGCTGGATATACGAAAATGAGGGCAATATCGGGGTTAGCCAAGCTATAAAGATCGGCAACCGCATAGAGGTCGTGGGCGGCCCACTTGCAGCTTACAAGGGAGTCATTAAGGACGTCAACAACCAAAGACGAAGCGCACTTGTAACCATCGAGGTGGGGGAGATGAAGAAGGACGTTTGGCTGTCCTTTGAGTGGCTTACATGACAAGAAAAAGATTTGTGGTTCGCATAGTTGGCGCAGTGGCTCTGCTTATTTTGGGAGGGCTTGTATTATTCTCCGCCTTGGACATCATTCTTTCAAACGATGTTCTCACCGTAGCCGAATATGACGTGGAAAGCCCAAAGATAAACGATACAATCACGATTGTGCAGCTTTCGGATCTGCACAACTACTCGTTTGGCTATGAAAACCAAGATTTAGTTGCACTTGTTGCGGCGCAGCAACCCCACCTGATTGCTGTCACAGGGGACATGATTGTAACAACGCAGAATGATGTTCAGACGGCGGTGACTCTCTGCAAAAAACTTGTTGAGATCGCTCCCGTCTATTACTCGCTTGGCAATCACGAAACGGACAATTTTGCACTATTTGGAGACACACTCACCCAACAGCTTGCCGATTGCGGAGTGATTGTGCTGGAGAGGGAGTATGTCGATGTTGAGATTAACGGCAATGCCATTCGAATTGGAGGAGTATCGGGCTATCCCTACACCGGAGAGTATAGAGATTTTGACACGGTAGAATTTATGCAGTCATTCGATGCTCCCGACTGTTTCAAACTGCTTCTTGCACATCAGCCTGAGGGCATGGTGTGTTGGGGAGGCATGGAGAAGTACGATATTGATTTGACACTTAGCGGACACACCCACGGCGGACAGGTGAAGATACCGCTGATTGGCGTGCTGTATGCGCCCGATCAAGGCAGATTTCCGAAGTATGTAGAAGGCATCTTTTATAAGGGCGGCGATACGCTTATTATCAATCGTGGTCTGGGTAGTTCGGGAATAGTGCCACGCTTCAACAACCCATCCGAGATAGTAGTTGTCAAGCTCAGCAACTGCGGCTAACCCCCGGCTTCGGCGGCATGTACGCCCAAACGGGTTATAAGCGAACCTTTTTTGACAAGCTAAAAGAAGACCCGAGGGTCTTCTCAGACTGTCAAAGAACCGTGTTTCAGGAGTGAGACACGGTTCTTTTTAAGTGAAATCATGAGAGATGAGATAAAACGGTGAAATGTGCAAAAAGTTAATGGGTCGTGCGAGCA
>JAQUTY010000008.1 GCA_028694155.1 Eubacteriales bacterium | reverse complement strand
GACAAATCCTTGCTCGCACGACCCATTAACTTTTTGCACATTTCACCGTTTTATCTCATCTCTCATGATTTCACTTAAAAAGAACCGTGTCTCACTCCTGAAACACGGTTCTTTGACAGTCTGAGACACGCCAACGGCGTGTCTTTTTACTTGTCAAAAAAGGTTCTAAACCTTAATAACAAGTTGTAAGGTTTCGAACCTTTTTCGCCAGAATACAGGCTTTCCTCTGGCAAACTGCGTTTGCTCCCGGGCGAAAAGCCCGAAAAGAACGAAAAACCTTGTTTTTCATCGCGAAACCCCTTAGGGTTTCTGCATCAACCACAAGGAGCTATGTCAAGTCTCCGACTTGACAACTAGACCGTTTCGGCGTACATGCCGCCGAAGCCGGAACTTATGCAGCAGGGCTCACGACCGCAACGTAAAATTTTTTTGGCAAGCAAAAAGTAGGCACTTTTGTGTGCCTACTTGATTGAGTGATTGTGTTTTCTCGATTATGCTCTTGCTGCCATGGCGACATCGACAAGTGCCTTGAAGGCTGCCATATCGCTGACTGCCAGCTCTGCCAATGCCTTGCGGTTGATATCCACGTTGGCGAGCTTGAGTCCGTTGATTAAACGGCTGTAAGTTGTGCCACAGATACGGGCGCCTGCATTGATACGGGCGATCCACAAACGGCGATACTCACGCTTCTTGTGCTTTCTGCCGACATACGCATATGCCATGGAACGCATGACCTGCTGCGATGCTGCACGATACTGCTTGCTCTTTGCACCGTAGTATCCCTTTGCCAGACGCAAAACCTTGCGACGCTTCTTGACTGCATTTACTGCTCTTTTAATTCTTGCCATTGTGGTTCTCCTTACTTATACGGAATCAGCTCGCGTACTTTCTTGGCTTCGCAGTCGGCGATGAAACCGGTCTGACGGAGTCCGCGTAGACGCTTGGTGGACTTCTTCGTTAGAATGTGGCTCTTGTAAGCCTTGCTGCGCTTGATTTTGCCGTTCTTGGTGACGGAAAATCTTTTTGCTGCGCCGCGGTGTGTCTTGATCTTTGGCATTGGTTTTCCTCCTAATTATTCTTCGGTGCAAGCACCATAAACATATTTCTGCCCTCCATCTTGGGCTCACGCTCCATTGAAGCGGCTTCCTCTACCATCGCGTAGAATGTGTTCATCACCTCAAGTCCGATATCGCCGTGGGCAATCTGTCTGCCACGGAAACGAATCGAAACTTTTGCCTTATCCCCGTTTTGAAGAAACTTCACACATTGCTTTGCGCGAATCTCCATATCACGCTTGTCGATTGTTGCGGAAAGACGAATTTCTTTAAGCTCTATGACCTTTTGATTTTTGCGCTGTTCTTTCTCACGCTTCATCATGTCATAGCGATACTTGCTGTAATTCATCAGCTTGCACGTTGGGGGGACGTTGCTTGAAACCTTAACAAGATCAAGCTCCTTCTCGTCTGCAAGGCGTTGTGCCTCGCGAACATCCATGATGCCTAGCTGCTCGCCGTCCTCACCGATCAAACGAACTTCGGAATCGCGAATCTGCTCATTGATCTGTTGCTCTAAAATAGCGATATAAACACACCTCCAAATAAAAAATAGCGGACGCAAATGCACCCACTATTTCAAATACCATATTTGAAGAACCGTGCCTGACATAATGGTCGGCAGGTGAGAGGCGGGTGCCTCTGCTTAAGCATTAACATTATAACGAGCGTTTCTCTGCTTGTCAAGCCCTATTTTTCACGCTTTTTGGACTTTTTTGCAAAAATGAACAGCGGAACGAGTATCACCAGCGAAACGAGAAGGCATATTCCTGCAATCTTCACTCCGCCGCCGATGAAGGTGTTAATTATTCCCGTAAGCTGAACATAGCCTGCGGACGGCGCAAGGTTCAGTCGCTCGGTGTAGCCCTTCAGCTCAAATACCCACAGCGGCACGAATATCAGCGTGGCTCCGCAAAAAACGCTGCCAAATACTGCAATAACGCCTTGGCGCAGGGACCCGATATACATAAATATCAGCAGTGCCATCAGCCCAAGCGTCAGCCCTGCAAGCATCACAAACAAAGCCGTAAACTGTATCACAAGGTCGCTTTCAAGCAGCAACGCCACATTATCAAGCAGAATATCCTGATTGATGGAGGCAAGGTTGCTCTCCACAGCCTCGGCGCAGTCGTCTCCAAAATCCGTTGCGGCATCGTAGTTGTACGAGGTGTTGGACAGGATATAGTTTACAAATTCGTTGTTGCGATACTTAGGAACAACCAGCGACCCATCGGTGTTATTGATGTCAAAAACGGCATCGATGTAACGTGAGGTGTATTCCTTTATGCTCTCGGTGCTGACAAAATTCTCCATAGCACCGTCCTCAAGGTTGTAGAGAATGGCTATGTGGTCAAGGTCCTCGTTAATATAGCCCTGCATCTGCTCGCAGTAAGACTTGTTGGCAAGATTCTTCTTATAATAGTTTGGGTTGAGAACCACAAAGCGAAGAATGCCCGACAGCAGCGAAAGCGCAACGCCTGCAATGAGGATTGGCACAATGATGACAGTTAAGAAAGTCCTGAACTTTTTCATCTTGTCACCTCCAGTCCGCTAATCTTTTCGCAAATCAAAGCACAACGCTCCGTTCTCCTATGCCCGTCGTTGTCACGAGGATAGCAGGTGTACAAAATGAGCTGCTCGCCATATTTGAGACTTGGCTCAAGATAGGTGCGGTCGGTTCCGCTAAAGTGTACCTTGTTGACAACCCTGTACTGATATGGCCCGTATATTGTGTCAACAGTGACTATTGCTCCGTTTGGCGTGTCCTCAAGCTGGGCAAAGTCTCTGGTGACGTGTGCGGAAATAATCACACGTTGTCCCTGCCCCGGAAATCCGCTTGAAAAGGACATTCCGGCAGATTTTTTGAGTATGGCTTTATCGTTGCCCAAGCGAACCGGAATGTTTTTTATGTCCCAACCGCCGCCGTCCCACGTTACGTTTATCTGAGCAAATTGCTTTCCGTAGTCAATGGAGGGCAGCCTGTCCGTTGCGGCTCCCGCCACAAACGTTGAGCCGTTGTCATCATCGCCCGTGCTTGAGATGCGCTCGCCCACAACCAGTCCAAAATAGGAGGACTCCTCCAGCACGACCGTAAACAGATAGAACGAGCAAAGCATTACCGCCGCAAAGAACAGCAAAAAGGGCAGTAGTGACAACAGCCCTTTGCTCGCAAACTTTGTTTTTGTATTCCTACTCATACCTCAGTTTGAACATTCCTCTTGCGAAATACCACAACGGCTACAATGACCGCAAGCAGCACCAATGCGCCGCCGCCCACCAAATACCAAACGGACGGAGATACTGCAACATCAGTCTTTGCGTCTGCATAAATCGAGCCTAAAAACACTCCGTCCTTATAAATTGAAACGGATATATTGCTCTCCTGCTGCGGATCGTTGGCGGTGTCTATTCTGTAAGTAAGTCCCATGATGCTGCAAATCTGAGTTGCAACATTGATTGCGCTCGCCTGCTCGGCATCGCTGTAATCAGACCATTTGACGCCCTTGTCGGTGACATCGGCAAGTTCCTTTGCAAAGTCAATGGCAAGCAGCTGCGAAAGCTGCTCATCAGATACGGTGACCTGCTCCTTGTTGATAATCTTTTCAATGCAGTTATAAATGGTAAGGCAGGTGTCCATGTCAAGGTTCTCCTTGAGCGTATCCAATAGCTTCTCCTTATTTTCTGCATCGGTATTAGCAGCTGCAGGGACTGCCATGCAGACCAGCAGCAAAGCTGCAATGATGATAGTGATTGTCTTTTTCATACCAAACAAACCTCCTTTGGTTATTTCGAGTAAAGTATAGTCCCCTAATGCGACCAATATGTTGCAAAAACTTATCTTTTGAGCGAATTCTTTGTTTTCATACCTTGTCTGCATTTGCTATCAGCAGGTAAAAAATTGCGATTAGGAAGACAAGAATCATTATTGGCAGCCCGTAATAAAACTGCGGATTGTTGGTCTTGTGATGATATACCTGCATTGCAATATAGCCGCCTAGCGCGCCTCCTATAACGGCAAAAAGCATCAGCACCGCCACGGGAATCCTAGTGCGATGATGCCTTGCATTGTGCTTATCAAACCCAAATAATCCGAATGTAACAAGGTTGATAAACACAAGGTAAACCCCTGCAATAATCAGGATGTCCCGCATACCCTAGCCTCTTTCCATCGTTTTTTTTGCCTGCGTATAATCGCATTTGCGAACATACACGGCAAAAAGTTCAGCGGGTTTGGTACGCAACGATTTATCCCCTGTGTTTACTTTGCGGCTCTTCACTTCAAAGGCGACGCCCGCATTTTTAAGTTTTCCCTTTGTTCGTGCAAGCTCCTCCTGCGAAATGTCCGCAACCAGCAGCGCACGAGAGAATATCGTAAGCATACCCCTACCTCCCAACGATGACAGTATAGCATACTGTTGAGATAAAGGTAGTGAATAATTTATTAACTTATGCAGAATAGATTGCTTCGATGCGCTCCCTGTCCGCCATCTTTATCAGGTAATTGCCCTCCAACAGCTTTTCCTCGCCCTTGTCCTCAAACATGACAAAATACTCGCTATATATGTAGCCATTTAGGAATCTGGCTGAATAGATGTTGACTCCCAGCAGCTTCAGCCCCTCACCCTGTACAAGCGGTTTTGCGTCCTTTATCGCATCAATTCTTGCCCTTTGCTCCAGCTCATCATTTTTCACAAGCTCAACGAACCGTTCGTCCGTCTCAACGGCGATGGTTTCTTCGCCTTCGCCCGTCAACACCTCCGATATTGTCAGACAAGAAGCTGCACACCGCCCTACATCAATTCCGTTTTGAGCCATCGCAAGCAACAGCAGCGTGCCTGTATCATAGCAAGGAATGCGAATGGGCAGCATCTCTGTTTGGGATAACACACGCTTTTTCATTTTGGTTATCGACTCATTGTAAAGCATGGGGTTCAGTTGCAAAAGTGCCATCATCTCCACATATTGCGCCATTCCCTCAATGGTTTCCACCTTTGCTTCATACTCGGACTCATACGGATACAGCGCGCGGCGAGTTCTTCTAAGTGCAGCCAGTTGTCGCATAGCATCAGCATCGCAAATGCTTGTAAGTTGGACTATCAGCGCATTCTCCCTTGCCTTGATAGAAAGATATTTTGCATCGGCTCGGCACTCAAAGATTGCGCCCTGCTCGTCTGCAAAGCGTCTGTCGTCAACGCTATTTTGGTGTGCATGATACATCTCGTGCAGCATTTTTGAACTAAGGCGGTCAAGGTCTATGTCCTCGGCAACAAACCATGTCGCCATGTATCCGCCCTCCCACGGAATGGCGGTGTTGGCAACAAACTGTGAGCCGTACAAAGTCTTGTCCCTAATGGTCGGTTCTCCGTCAACCATCAGGCATACGCTATGCTCATCAAATAGAGCAAACGGAAAAAGGTAGGCACATAGTCTACCTTGGTTCAGCTTGAGCGACTTCAGTTTTTTGTCCACCTGAGCGTATAGCAGGGACAGCTTTGAATTGCTCTTATCCATTACTTCTTTGCGGCAAACTTGACCGGCCACTTGGAAGTCATCTTGTTGTGCTGTGTCTCACAATTCCAGCACTGCTCGTTCTTGTACCATTGCATAGCGTTGTTTGTCTGATTATACACGCCCACCATGCCGTTGGCGTCCATCTGCATTGCTATGCCAAACGAGCCTTCCGAATAGTTATATCTGTTAGTCATTGTTTTATTCCTCCGTTATCTCATTCCAAATTCTAAGTGTTTCCTGCGCCGTTTCCTCGTCCTTTTCAAGAGCGAGTTTTATGCCTTCTGTTGCCGTGTCCCCAAAGTCATCAAAGCCTGTCAACGCCTGCTTGGCGCAGTAAAATTTCATGTTCTCAAACCCATAATTGGGGTTGGCATCGAAGCTCTTTGCAATGTCTCTCGCCTCGATTAGATAGTGCCTAGCATCTGCCTTTTCGCCCATCGCTATGCAAAGCATTGCACCGCCGGAAAGTAATTGCACCTGCATCTTATCCAAATACGAGGTGGTTCCTTTCTTTTTTAGCCTGCAGACCAAATCCTTGACGATAAGCAGCGCATCGTGCGCCTTCTGATAATCTTGTTTCTGCTCGTAGGCTTCGGATATTCCGCCCAGCGTTCTTGTTATGTCGTTTAACGATGTCACCAATGCTCGTGATAAATACGGGAGTGCCTCATCGGGTTGCCTTTTGTTCATCGTCAGGATAACCCCAATCTGTTCATCGTTTCTTCCATCGGCATTGTTCTGTTTGAGTATCTCCAACCCCTTATCGAACTGTCCTAGGCACAGATATGCTCGAGCAATGTTGTTGCGGATAGTCCACTCGTTTATCTGCGGATTGGTGTTCTGTCCGATAAGCTCCAGTGACCTGTTCAGCAGCGTCAGCGAACGGTTGAGTGCCTTAGTGCTGTCCTGCTCGATACCCTTCATGCTATACATGATTGCACTCTGGAAAACAATTTCAAAACTGTTAGGATACTTCTTGAGCGATTTTTCTGCCTCCATGGAGGCTTCATCGAACTTCTTAGCGTTTCTAAGGCTGCGTATGCGCTCCACCGCCTCGCCCATTCCGCCGCTGCGCCAATCATATCCCAGCAATACGTCCACGGAGGTTTCAAAGAAATCCGCCATCTCGACAATCAGCGATATATCGGGAACAGACGAACCTGATTCCCACTTGGATACCGCACCAACCGTCACGTTGAGCGCTTCTGCCAGTTGTTCCTGTGTAAGCCTGCGCTCTTTTCTGAATGTGCGAATGTTCTCGTTCAGACTGATTTTCATCGCCTTAGTACCTCCTTTCATCTTTCGGCGTTATTGTACAGCCACTCGAATCAAAAAAAAAGATACTCTTAGTAAAGTTCGGAAAAAGTTTTCTTTCCTAACGGTAAAATTGTATACTTTATACTCTTGCTCAAAAATACAACAAAAACTGCGACAAGTTTAGTCTTGCCGCAGTCAGACAGTCAAAAAACCTAAGGGTGCGGGGCGTGAGCCCTGCTGCATAAGTTCCGTATTCGGCGGCATATACGCCGAAACGGTCTAGTTGTCAAGTCGGAGACTTGACATAGCTCCTTGTGGTTGATGCAGAAACCCTAAGGGGTTTCGCGATGAAAAACAAGGTTTTTCGTTCTTTTCGGGCTTTTCGCCCGGGAGCAAGCGCAGTTTGCCAGAGGAAAGCCTGTATTCTGGCAAAATTATGAGATTAGATTATGCTTGCTATCAACGCCAAAGAAGTGCATCGCCTTGCCCTCAAAGGTGAAGTACACCGTGCTGCCATAGGTGAGTGAAGCGCGCACGTCCTCTGTCAAATTGATGGTCTGCACTCTGATAATTACTCTGTCGCCGTCATCGGTAATGACATGCAGGTGCAGCTCTCCGCCCATCATCTCATTGACCTCAACCTTTGACGGTATTCCACGAGGATCGTTCGCATCGGTCAAAGCTATATGTTCGGGTCGCACGCCAAGAATAATCCTCTGCGTTTGGACATTTCTCTGTGCCAGCTTGTCCGCCTTCTTGCCCTCGACCTGGATTTTTGCGCCGTAGGGAGTAACATAGTATTTGCCATTTTCGCATACCAGCTCGGTTTCAAAGGTGTTCATCTTAGGCGCACCAACGAACTCGGCAACAAACAGGTTGTAGGGCATATCAAACACTTCAGCGGGTGTTCCGACCTGCTGGATAATTCCGTCCTTCATAATTACTATCCTGTCGCCCAACGTCATCGCCTCCGTCTGGTCGTGCGTGACATAGATGAATGTAGTGTTGATTTTTTGGCGCAGCAGAATAATCTCTGCACGCATCTGATTGCGCAGCTTCGCATCAAGATTGGATAGCGGCTCGTCCATCAAAAAGACCTTCGAGTCACGAACCATTGCCCGGCCGATTGCAACACGCTGACGTTGACCGCCGCTCAGCTCACGAGGTTTTCGCATCAAAAGCTCGGTGATTCCCAGAATATCCGCCGCCTCGGTGACCTTGGCATAAACGTCGTCCTGCTTCATCTTCCTAAGTCTTAGGCTGAACGCCATGTTCTCAAACACGGTCAGATGCGGATAGAGCGCATAGTTTTGGAACACCATTGCAATGTCACGATCCTTTGGCTGAAGGTCGTTGACCACTCTGCCGTCAATCTCAATAGTGCCCTCGGTTATTTCCTCAAGTCCTGCAATCATGCGCAGCGTGGTGGATTTTCCGCATCCTGACGGCCCGACAAACACCACGAACTCCTTGTCGGCTATTTCTAGGTTGAACTCGTTGACTGCAACGACGTTCTTGCCGTATACCTTCTTAACGTTTGTAAGTTTGACTGTTGCCATAATTCACTTATCCTTTCACCGCGCCGCCGGTCACACCTTCGACGTAATATTTTTGTAGGAACATAAACAGAAGCGTAATTGGGATTGCAACCATGACGCCGCCTGCGCAGAACCTCGTATAGTAGGCGTTGGTCATCAGCTCTGTGTTCAGCCAGCTTTGCAGACCGACCGCAACCGTCATGCCCTTGCTGGTAAGGTGCGAAATGTATCTTGCGAACATGAAGTCTCCCCACGGTGCCATGAACGCCGTCAGTATCGTATAAATTACGATGGGCTTTGACATGGGAAGCGTAACCTTGGTGAGCACCTGCAAACGTGTTGCTCCGTCGACACGAGCCGCCTCATCGAGCGACTTTGGTATCGTATCGAAAAATCCCTTTGATACATAGTACCCCATGCCGCTGCTGGCGGTGAACACCAGCATCAAGCCGAATATGGCGTTCTCGTTGGTAAGTCCCACGCCGCTTAGCACCTTGTAAAGCACTATCATGGTGATGAACCCAGGGAACATTCCAAGCACCAGAATGAAGTTCATCAATCCTTTTCTGCCCTTGAATCTCATTCTGGAGAGCGTGTAGCTGGTACACAGCACAAACGCCATCTGCACCACCGCCACAACAAGCCCGATAATCAAGGTGTTGAGATACCATGTGGGAAAATCCGTTTTTGTCCACAAGCTGATGTAATTATCAAAGCCCCACACCTTAGGAATAACATAGCCGACCTTGCCCGTTGATTCAATGCGGAAGGACTCCAGCAGAATACAGACAAAGGGAATGAGCCAAATAAGCATCATTATTACCAGCACAATGTATATGATAGTGTTGGATATTTTCGTCTTTGTCCTCATGCCCATGTGATGCGCATTACTTCTCATCATTGATAATCCTCCTCATTCCTGGTGGACGGGATAACATTGTAAACGACAAGCGAGATGATGGCAACGACTACGAATATCATTATGCCAATCACCGCTGCGAGCTTATAATTGCTCGTAGCACCGGTAGTTATCTTGAACAGCCACGTTATCAGCAGGTCTACGGAGGTCGCATTGCCTCCGCTTGTAGTGAGTGCGGGATTGTCCACCGCTTGCCCCCACGTCAATAAGTAAATGACGTTGAAATTGTTTATGTTTGCAATGAAGCTGGTCAGCAGATACGGCCCTGTCACAAACAGCATATACGGCAGTGTAATCTTTGTATACTGCTTGAACGTGTTTGCGCCGTCAATCTTTGAGGATTCATACAAATCCTGCGGAATATTCATCAATATTCCTGTGGCAATCAGCATCAGATACGGAATGCCGACCCAGATATTGACAAGAATGACCATTATCCTAGAAAGAGTCGGATCTTTCCAGAACTGTATCGGTTGAGACACCCACCCCCAGTTCATCAGCAGGCTGTTGACAATGCCATTGCTTGCAAACAGCCTTGAAACATACAAGAGCGAAACGAACTGCGGGATAGCTATGGTCAGCACCAATATCCCTCTCCATACTTTTTTCAGTCGTATGCCCCTTTTATTTATCATGATTGCGACAAACATTCCCAAAAAATAGTTGGTGAAGGTCGCAAAGAATGCCCACATTAAAGTCCATGACAGTATCTCGCCAAAGGTATAGCTGAGGTTGCCATTACTTGATGCGCCCGAAATCAATTCATTGAAATTAGCTCCGCCTACCCATGTAAACAGATTGCTGTATCCATCGTGCGCACCGTCATAGTTGGTAAATGCAACCAAAATCATGAAGATTATGGGCATGACCGTGAATATGATGATTCCGCTGAGTGGAAGCGCAAGCAGAGTTTTATGGAACTTATCATCAATAAGCGATTTAACGTCGTCCTTGCCGCTTTTGAGCTTCTTGCCTGTTGATAAAATCTCCTCGGCAATGCGATTTTGCTTAACGTTGAGTCGCCATGTGTAAATGAATGCGATGATGAAGAATATGGTCAGCAGTCCGTACAGCAGCACCTTGAACGAATCATCGCCGTTGACACGAATATAGGCGTCGTATACTGCGCTATACTCATCGTGCGGCGCAACATCGCCAAGTGTGCCGAATTTTGCGAGCCAATGCCCTCCAAATGCGACCATGTAAAAAATGAACAGAGCTTCAAAAAAGAAAAATAGAAGCCCACGCATAATCTGTCCGCGGCTTACATTTCCAAAGCCCATGATGAAGTATGAGACTCTCGTTTTCCATGAACCGTTCCTAAATGTGTTGATTATGTCGAGAACCTCGTTTTTGATTGCTAATCCAAAACGCTTGATATAGCCCCATATGGCAAGAATGAGGCGCAAAAACCAAGCAGGAATGCCACAAAAGAACAATCCTATTCTGTAAAGGATTTTCCTTGGTCGGTTCAACGCCAGATATTCCAGATCGGTCAGTTTTCTCATTATCTCAAAAGCCTGCCCCTATTGGGGCACGCTTTCCTCCCCTCTTTAAGTGTCCGAATCGGCATGTAATAATTTGACCATCTCGGAGAACAATCTCCGAGATGGTCAATTCTAAGTCGATATGGATTATGCGGGGATTAGCTCAACCGTTCCCGCCTCGCCATCCAGTGTCAGCTTGATGAAGTAGCTTCCCGCCGTCTCAACGACGAAGTTCTCTCCCTCTGTGCCGTATGCGCAATCCCAGTTGAATCCCTGACGCACCTTGAACTGATTGCCTGCTGCCAGCTCGTATGCTTCGGTTGTCAGCCAGCTGCCATCGTCCTGAATGTTCATGGGAAGGTCAATCGTCCAACCATCGCCGTTGATGTCGCCAATGACTGTGAAGCCAACGTTGGGGTTGCTCTTCTCAATGGTGACAACGCCTGTCAATGTTGTGGGATCAAAGACCAGCTTGACAAAGTACTTGCCGGCTGTCTCAATCACGAAGTTGTCCTTGGTGCTGTTGCCATCTTCGCCAACTGCGCCGAACTGTACGTCCCAAGCTTTGCCCTGACGGACTTGGAACTGATCGCCTGCTGCGAAGTCGATGCAATCGGAATACCATGTGTTCTCGGGATTCTGAATCATCGTGAAGTCGGTATCCCAGTTGGTTCCTGCAAATGCGCCGATGACGGTGAATGCAGTCTGCTCATCCAGAGGCATTGCCAGCAAGCCGTTGATTGCCGCTTCATATGTTGCAAGAGCTTCTGTGAGCTGCTCATCGGTGGTTGCTTCCTTTGCGCTGGTTGCGTATACCTTTGCAATATCCCACCAGCTGCCATGAATCTGACCCTGCGGTACTGCAAATTCGCTCTGTGCGCCCAATGCTGCAAGTGCCATGTTGCTCTTTACTGCATCAGTTGCCTGAACATTGAGGTTGGAGGGACCCCAACCAAAGGTGTCGAATCTCTCCTGCTGGCACTTCTCGCCTGTGAGGTACATTGCCAGTTTCTGTGCCACTGCTGCCTTCTTGGCATCTGTTTGCGGCTTTACGCCCAACAGTTTGTTGCCGGAGAAGGAACCCAGGTGGTAGGATGTGCCATCAACCGTAAAGGAAGGCAAATCCGTTGCGCCGAAGTTCTCGCCCAGAGCTTCCTGTGCGATTGTGACGCCCCATGTGCCGCTGACGACTGCGCCGGACGGAATGGCCGCGGAGAAATCGGAGCTCTCAGAGGAGTTGTTGTAGCAGGAAGACTTCAGCAGCTTCTGCATACCCTTGAGGGCGATGACGCCCTTGTCGGAATTGAAGTCATCATGGACGGCAACGAAATTGCCATCCAGGTCTGTTTCCCAAGAGGACTGACAGCCTGTTGCAAAGAAGAACGCGGAGTTGTACCATGCCGAGCCTTCAAGCTGGAATGAGAACATCTTGCCTGCTGCTTCGCAATCGGCAATGATGTCTTCCAAAGAATCGAGATGCTCCTCAGCTACGACGCTCTTGTCATAGATCAGGAAGTAGCCGTTATCAGATGTAAGCGGGAAGCAATACAGTGCGTCGCCAACGGAAGCCGCTGCAACTGCGCCTGCATCGTTCATGGCTGTAACCTCTGCTGCTGTTGCTGTGCCCAACTGGTTGAGCGCGCCTGCCATGACCAAGCGAGCAAGCTGATCCTGTGCAAAGCAGAAAATGTCTGCGCCGTCTTCAACGCTGGTAATCATCTGTGTTGCAGATTCGCCTTCGCTGACGCCCTGTACCGTAGCGTTAATTACGATTCCCGGATTGTCGGCTTCAAAAGCATCAATCTGCTGCTCTGTAAGTTCCTTGACGCCTTCAATCTCGCTAACCCACAAAACAAGATCATATGTTCCTGCCAGATCTTCTGTGGGTTCTTCCGTCTTTTCAGCTGTCTTATTGCAGCCGGAGAAGACGACCAGGACTAACGCCAATGCCAATAAAATGGTTAGTGCCTTTTTCATGTTATTTCTCCTTTATTCTTAAATATGGGATGATTTCCCCCACGCACATTGTACACTTCAAAAGTGTTTTTGTCAACTTTATTGACTGGATAATTATATATACTGATAAGTATTTGTACTAAATTCCTTAAAAGCAGGCAGCATTTTTCCAGAGTAATCGAACAGACATTGGTTCGCCCACTCGTTGGTGGTTGACTTGCCGCCCTCGCCAATGTACTCCTGTCCCTGCTCCGATGCCCAGCAAATATCTTTGCCCGGAATCCAAAGCGGTTCCCAATAGAACACGCACTCAACGCCGTTCTTTTCCGCCTCGCACAGAAACTCCTTTACAAACATCGCCTGTCCCTTGGGCGAAATGGGGTATTCTCGAACAAAGCCAAACTCCTCGGCGTTGCTTTGATCCACCACCAGCCTTGCCGCACTTCCGCCCTCAAGCACATAGTTTTCAAGTGTGAAGCCATACCCAAGCTCCATTATCATTATCTGTTTGTTGAACCTTTTGCAGTTGTTCAAATTGGCAAATAAATCAGCCAACGTGCCGTGCCAATAGGGATAGTACGATGCGCCGATAATATCATAGTCAACACCGAACTTTTCCATATTGGTGAAAAACTCGTCATAGATGACCGCATCGTGGCTTCGCTCCAGATGCAGAATTATCCTCGTTTGTGGGCTAATTTCCCTTGTCGCCCTAATTCCGGCTTTTAGCAGTCTGCACAGCGGCTCGTAATTTCCCCTCGTGCCGTCCTCATTCTCCTTGAGCCTTCCCACGGGCCAGAGCATACCGTTTGTAATCTCATTGCCTATCTGAATCAGCGGAAGCTCATATCCCCCGCTTTTAATGCGTTCGATGGTGTTGCGTGTGAACTGGTATACCGCATTTTCAAGCTCCTCCAATCCCATTGTTGCCCACGCCTTAGGCGGAACCTGCTTTGCAGGGTCTGCCCAAAAATCGGAATAATGCAAATCGAGCAGCAGCTCAAAGCCCTTGTCCGTTACTAGCTTAGCAAGTGCAAGGAAGTTCTCCATGCCGCAGTTGCCTGCAAGATACGGCTCCCCTTTTTCGCTCCTTGGGTCGTTCCACACCCTTGTGCGCACATATTCAACACCGTTTGCCCTAAATGCGTCCAGCGGGTCTATCTGCGTATCTCCATCGTAATATTTTGCGCCGTGCTGAAGCTCTTCTAAATAAGTAGAAACATCTATTCCCAGCTTCATTGAGCTCCTCCCTCATGCGGCTTGAACGAAACAGGCTCGTTGTCCTCTCCAAAGTCCGCAACTCTCAGCTTGAGTGCCTTATAGCGGTATCTCGCCTGTTGATTCAGTTTTAGCACCTCGCCTCGCTTGCCACGAAACGAACAGCGCAGGCAATAGTATTCCTCCGTGTGGGAGTCGTAGAACATATCGATATCTATATCACGCATGAAGCAGGACGGGCAGCGATAGTTCAGTTTGCCTTTTGTAGCTTGAGCCATGTCTTTATCTCCCCTTTCGAAATAGTCTTTTGCAGGCTTAGGTGATACACAGGCGAGAAGGCTATTCCCTCGCTTGCCGTCAATACGCACCCACAGCCGCCCATCTCAATTCTCGTGCTTACATCGGGCAAATTCGCCCAGACGACCCTGCCCTCCGCTGTGATGCTGCGCCCCATATACTTGTATTCCAGCTTGCTGTCGTCCACGCCCAGCGTCACGCTTGTCATATCCTTTTGATACTCCGTAGTTCCGTACGCACCCGTGAAATATTCCTCCAGCGTGACCGCCTCGCCTCCAAGATTGTTGACTATCCTTCGGGTTACGACCACTTCTCCGTTCTTTTCAAATTCGAATACCGATTCAATCACGATGTCCAATCCGTCCAGCGTGACCGTGACAGGGTCGCAAATGAGCCTTACTCCTGTCGCCGTCTTTTCGTATCTTGCCATCGTTCGGCACAGGCAAAGGTCCGCCTGCTTTCCATGATAGCTCACCCTGCACGATTTGACCGTTCCTGCACCTGCATAGTGCGTAAAATAGCCTGCACGGTAATTTGCCTGAATGAGATACGGATAGGAAGCATCATATACATTGTCCGTGCCTATGCCCGTGTGCTGTTCCAATCGAGCAGCATAGGGTCTGAGATCTATCATGGCACCGCCTTGGTTGAAGTCCAAGCAGGTTCTCAGATAGGGACTTGCATACCAGAAATACTGCTTGTTCGAGCCGTAAAGAATGTCTTTCCACAGGGCGCACTCACCGGTTGAATAGTCCTCATGTCTTGCCCGATAAAAGTCGGCAAATTCGCTCATGGTCATATCCCATAGCTCGCCCCTTTGCTTGAGCATTCCGTAATACTTCATCGCATCGTCATAGGACTGCGCCAAAAGAGAATAGGGAGCCTCCCATCTTCCACGCTTGTTGAGCCAGCCCGGCCCCACAAACATCATATTATAGCTGTACCCATCGTTGTATTTTTCAAGATGACGATACTGGTCAATCAAATTATACAGGTATGGGTACTCGTATCTTCCCTTGTCCCTGTAATAAATCATGCCACGCAGCACATTTTGCGGATGGGTTCCGAAGTTCGAGCCGTTGCCGTCAAAGCAGGCAAGCAAATCTCTGGACAAATGCGGAATGGCAACTATACCGCTGTCGTCCTCCTTTGAGGCGGCAGGACAATGCGAGTTGACAACCGAGGGTATCCACGGATTCCAAGGTCCACCGTCCATGAAGGTGTACCACGAGTTGTTGCAGGTGTGATACGCCTTTGGGCCTTCCTCCCAGCAGGTTGCAATGGCGCACTTTACAGACGGATACCTTTTTTTGATGTAATTGATGGTATAGGCGTCCAAAAAATAGCTGCCTGTTGATTCGGGATAAAATCCGAACCGGTCGAAGAACATAGAAAAAGCATCATCAACGATTGCCTCCTTGTCCTTCTTGTCAAACATCCAAATGCAGAAATCCTCTGTCTTGTACTTCTCCCTGAACTGTTTGCAGGGCAAGCCCAGCAACGACAGACCTATCTCATCTCCGTATTTCTTGGCATCGTGTTTTGCAAGCTCTACAACCTCATCGGAAAAGAGTGACGCATAGGTCATCTGAATGGTCGTTTTTAGCCCATATTTGTGCGCCGTCTGCTGCTGAAACACAAATATGTCCAGCGATTCGTCCCTAACTCCGCTTCCTGCACCGTATGCCTTCTCGGCATACTCAGGCGAAAGTTCGGGGCGATGAATGATATTTACTGCAAATACCTTGTCCATTCCATAATCTCCAATCTAACCCATTATTACGCTGGTCTGCGGCCCGATGGTGAGAATCCCGTCCTCAAGCTGTGCAGTTCCCTGTCCGATGTAGTCAAGAACCAATGTAAACGTGAAATCATAGGTGTTTTGGCTGCTCTTTAGGTCTATCTTCACCTCACGCTCGGAGGTGTTGTGAAATATTCCGATGCTCTGGCTCTGATAGCTTACAAGGAAGCCCCCAAAGCACGCCTGGGAATAGTTTATCGCCTTATAATCGCCACGAGCAATGGCAGGGTACTTGTTGCGAAGAGCAATCACCCTGCAATAATAGTTCAGCAGGCTATCCTCATTTTTGAGCTGCTCGGCAACCGTGCCATTGGTCTGCTTGGAAGCAAGATAGGTGGTGTCGGCAGGGTCTTTGATTGTGTCGTCATCGCCCCAAAGCATTGCCACACGCCTGTTTGCGTCCGTTTGTGCGGACGCACGAGAGCCTTTAATTCCTATCTCCTCGCCATAATAAATGAAGGGTGAGCCGCAGCAAAGCAGATACAGATTTGCCGCCATATAGTTCATTTTGCTCGCCATGGTCAAATAGCCTGCAGACCTGTCCATATCGTGATTGGAGATAAATGAAATCATCATTCCGTTCGGGTTTGCCGCCTTGACCTGTCCGGAGTATTTTTCAACATAATTTGTAAACGTACTCATGGGTACGCCCTTTGCGGCGTTTGCAATGAAGCCCTCCGCCTGCGCCATCTGAAAATCGAAGCAATTTAGCGATTGAACATATCTTAGTGTCTCCGCATCGCCCGACCAACATTCGCCCACGCAGTAAATATCGGGCTTTATCGCTCTTAGCTGCTCCATGTACCAATTCCAAAAGTCCACCGAGCTTTGTGTGTCGGCATAATAGATGTACTTAATTGCATCAAAGCGGAAACCGTCAACACCCAAATCCAGATAATATTTGGCTATATCGACCACAAGCTGTCTGACCTGTTGGTTGTCAAAGTTAAGTTCAGGCATATCGGTGGCAAAGTTGCACTCATAATACTCGTTGGAGCAGCCCTGAATAATGTTATAGGTGTGACCGCCCTTACAGCCCTGTAAGTCGGTGTAGGTGTAGTAGTCGTAGTAGGGGTTTTGAGTATCGCCGTTCTTGTGTGCGGTGCAAAACTCCGAAAACCACTGATTGTTTTTCGAGGTGTGATTGATGGGCAGGTCGATGATGACCTTTACGTTGCGCTCGTAACAGATTGCAATTAGGTCGCAAAGATCCTCCTGCGTGCCAAACCTCGGATCAATCTGATAGTAGTCGGCAACGTCATACTTATGATATGAGGGCGACTTGAAGATTGGCGACAGCCACAACCCCTGCACGCCCAAGCTCTCCCCCGAATTGATGTTGCCGTCATTTAGATAATCCATGCGCTGAATTATCCCACGCAAATCCCCCTTGCCATCGCTGTTTGAATCGGAAAACGAACCAACGAATATCTGATAGAACACACGATAGTTGTCGTCAATGGGATCTGCTGCAGGCTCAAGCTGCGGCTTTCCCTTGCACCCCCACAGGCACACCAGGGTGACAAGCGCAAGGACAAGTGATAAGGCTTTTTTCAAAGGTCTACCTCCATGACACAGTTATTTTGAGTTCAAAAGGGCATCGTCAATCTTTCCCCATGCGCCGTTGCCGCTTCCTTGGCACTTGACAAATATGCCCACCGTGAGTGTGTCGCCCAATGTATACTCAATATCGTCAATGACCGCCGTGTTCCAACTGTCATAAACGGTTATCTCCATATCGCAGGTCTTGACTATCTCCCCATTGATTTTTACATACGAGTATATCTGGGCATTCTCGCCTGCGTCACCGCCCATAATGGAGATGGTGTACTTGTATGTACCGCTTGGAAGCTCGCTCACCTGTTGCTCAAGCGCAAACTCGACCGTGTTGGGGTTCGCACTCCAAAAATGGAAGTGACATGCTCCCGTCATCGAATCGGTGGGTTTGTTCTCCACATAAAGCTCGTCCAGCTTCTCGCCCCCAAGCACCGTCCAGCCACTGTCATCGCCCGTTTCAAAGCTGTAATTTTCAAGGAAATTGTACTCCACCATGGACACAAAGCAATGTGCTTCCATGCCGTCCGCCGTGCCAACAATATCATATTTGTTGACGCCGCCCGAGTACATACCATCGTAGTCAACCTCGCCCCAGTCCACGGCTACCTCCTGTTTGGAGTTGTCGGACATTACAGCGTTCACTGTTGTGGGCAATTCAATCTTTCCGTTGAGGTCGACCATCAGATTGCTGTCCTCGATTGCGTCCGCCCTGGGTTCGATTACGTTTCCTGTCTTGACCATCTCAAACACCTTGAGCGATTCAAGCGGCTTGCCTTGAGCATCAAATAGAGCCTGATTGTCACAGGCGCAGCCGCCATAGTATTTTCCGGCATCGTTTGGGTCGTACTGTGCCGAATAGGAGGTCGCCCAGCCTGAGCCGTATTCCTCCCACAGTGCCTTATTCTCCTCATAGGTCGTGCCGCCGGATGAAATCCATGTTCCCTCCCAGTAGAACACGCCAATGCCGTTTGTTGTCCTGTTTGCAATGGTATCAATCACGTTTCGCACGCAGTTCGCCTGTCCCTGCACGGTGAAGGGATAGTCCTTTTCAACCATGCTCCCTGCAGTTATTGTGTTGCCAAAGAAATCCGTATCATCAGGGGTGTAGGCGTAGCTCAATTCCGCTACCATGACCTTCTTGTCATAGGTCTGTGCTATCTGTGACAGCAATGACGACAGATTATCCAACGTTCCATGCCAGTAGGGGTAGTAGGACGAGGCGAACACATCATAATCTAAGCTGTAATAGTTGAGCTTCTTTGCGTAATCCTGATAGTTTGTAATCTTTTCGGGATTGGCAAAATGTACCGCCACCAGCGCATCGGGGAACACCTCCCTTATCGCACGGGAACCGGCGTCCATCAGATAATAAATATTCATCCATATTTTCTCGCCGCACATTGAACCGTTTGTCTCGTTGCCCACCTGCACCATTCCAACGTCAACCTTTGCTTTTTTCAGCTTGTTTAGGCAGTCAAGAGTGTATTGATACAAAGCCTCGGTCTTTTCCTCTATCTTCATGCCTGCCCACGCTTTTGGAACCATTTGCTTTGAAGGGTCAGCCCAAAAATCGGAGTAGTGGAAGTCCACCAGCAGCTTCATGCCATATTCTGTGGCACGCTTTCCAATCTCGATTGCCGTGTCAATATCGCAGTTTCCGCCGCCGTAGCCCTTGCCCTCCGAATTGTAGGGGTCGACCCACACTCTCACTCGGATATAGTTGATTCCGTTGTCTCTGAGAACCTTGAATACGTCCGTTTCAACGCCGTCAAAGTCGTAAAACTTCACTCCGCCTGCTTCCAGTGCAGGTACGCTTGACGCATCCACTCCCATGATGAAGTCTTGGGGAAGATTGTCAAACTTTTCAACATACAGCGTATCGGAGAACACCTCCGCACCGGGTTCATACGCCGCCTGTTTGCAGCCAAACAACGTGCCAAGCAGCATCAGCGCAACCAGCAGGCAGCCAATTGTCGATTTGTTCATAGCTATGACCTCCAAATATACTTTGGTAATACCATCTAAATGTATATTATATTTTGTTTTTGAGCAAAGTTCAAGACCTTATCTTCTGGTATGAACGTTTTTTCTTGTCAACTGTTCCTCTTTTTGAGCAGCTTTTTAAGCACCCATGCCTGCGTTCTATAAGGAATAAGGTTGTAGATTTTCAGCAGAAACCCTGCATTGATGGTGTAAATCGGGCGTGGCTTTTTTGCCTTTGCAGCGTGAAGAATACGTCCTGCAAGTCTCTTTGGCGGTTTTGCGCCGCCCGTTTGCGATGAAATAATCCGTTGAAATCGCTTTGTGTATTCCTTGTACAGCTCCGTTTGCTCCACCAGCCTTTGTGTTGCTCCCTCGGTCGCCTTTACCATATCGGTTTGAAATGCTCCCGGTCGAAAAACGCATACCGTGATTCCAAGCAGCATCAGCTCAAGCCTAAGCGAAAGAGCGTAGGACTCAAGCGATGTTTTTGAAAACGCATATATTCCGTTAAACGGCAAGGGCTTTAGTGGCGCAAGCTCGCTTGTAATGATGAATATGCGCCCTCCCTCGCCAAGAAGCGGCAAAAAGGTCTTGTTGACACGGTACACTCCCATCACGTTGACATTCAGCACCCTTTTAAGCTCCTGTTCGCTTATCTCCACGAACGAGCCCATAGTAAAGACCCCTGCAATGGGCATAATCAAATCCAGCTTGTCGGTGAGCGCACACACCTTTTGATAGCATTGTTCAACCGATTCCGCATTTGCAACGTCCATCTCCAGCTCGGTCACTCCCTCAATAGGTTCTTTCATCGAGTGAAGGTCGCAGCAAAACACACGCCAACCGTCATGGGCAAACGCCTCGCATATGGCACGTCCAATGCCGCCTGCTCCGCCCGTAATGAGTACCGTTTTCATTCGTTATCCTCCAAAATAAGAGACTGTCATTTTTGGGGCAGTCTCTTTGTTTTGCTTATGCTTTTGTGAAAGTGAAGGTGACCGTGCCGCCCCACATTGGTGCGGTTACGGTATCGCTGCCGCTTATGGTGTAGCCATCGGGTACGCTCACCACATGAATCTCATAGGCATAGGGGCTGCCGGTGTAGCTCGCACTTCCGCTATCTCCTGTGCGTACAGGGGCGCAAATCGTGTCGTTGCACACGGTTACGGTCACCCTTGCAACTGCATCGCCGTTCTGGTCTACACACTTAATCCAATATGTCACCTCCGCTGGCTCCATCGTTGGCGCGATGGTAGGTTGGGCGGTAGCAGTCGGCTTTGCAGTAGGTTTTGCCGTTGGCGTTGCGGTAGGAGCGTCCGTTGGCGCAGCGGTAGGCGTTGCGGTGGGCGTTGCGATAGGCGTTGCGGTGGGCGTTGCTGAGGGTGCTTCAGTTGGCTTTTCGGTTGGAGCGTCCGTTGCAGGCACCTGCGTTGGCGTTGGCGATGCTTCCGCCTGCTTTGGTTCAGCTTTACAGGCAAGCAGCGACACGCACAAAAGAGCAGCCAATAGGAATAATATAGTCTGTTTCATTGTGTTCCCCCCTTACTGTGTCACTCCCAAAAATTTCTCTATTTTGACAATGAAGCGCAGTACCAGTGCCGCATCTGCCGAAGTATATTCGTCCGCTGCTCTGATATTGGCGGCTATGGACTGATACTCGTTCAGCTTGCTCAGCTTCACAACGCCACGCAGTATCTCGGCTGCATCTGCGGCGGTAATTTCTTTGTCGCAGTTGACATCTCCTGCAACGATTGCAATATAAGTTTTGCCGTTTATGAGCAAGGTGTCGCCACAAGCAAGGTTGCCCTCAACTAGAGATGCAATATCTGCATAGACCTCCTTGAGCATATCTACCGTTGTATATGGCGGAATATTGGATATTGTTCCGTTTTGCTCGTTGACGGTCAGCGGATAATAGATAGCGTTCACCGTCATATCCGCCGTCAGGTTGTCAAATGACACAGTCTCCCAAACGCCCAGATTGCCCTCCTTGTACGGCGGCTGCGGAATGTCCGTCAGCGTCTGACCGTAGTCAACACTTCTTGTAAAGACAACCTCACCATCTGCCATAAACTGCACGGTCACAGTCTCGGCAGGTTCCGCTGTCGGTGTTGCAGTAGGCGTTGCAGTCGGCGTTGCAGTAGGCGTTGCAGTCGGGGTTGCTGTCGGCGTTGCCGTTGGCGTTGCTGTCGGCGTTGCGGTTGGCGTTGCGGTCGGCGTTGCCGTTGGTGTTGCGGTTGGTGTTGCGGTCGGCGTTGCCGTTGGTGTTGCAGTCGGTGTCGGTGTTATCTTTGGTACTGATGTGGGCGTTGGCGTGCCTGCTGCGGCAAGCAGGGGCGTAATGATATTGACCCAGCCGGCATAAGAATTTGAGCCTACAACGTTTGCGCGCAGCTTATCTCCGTTGCTGTCAATAAACACCGTTTCGGGAATGTATCCGCTGGTCACAAGCGATGAAAGGCTCCCGTTTTCTTTGATTACAGGATAGGTTATTCCATTGCTGTTGATAAGGCTCATTGCACCCGACACCGTGCCGTCTACCAGCACACCGATTACCAAAAAGCCTTGGTCCTTATAGTTTTCATACAGCTTCTGAAGATACGGCAGCTCCGACTCACATGGCCCGCACCATGTCGCCCAGTAGTTGATCATTATTACCGAATGTTCCTTTAGAATATCCTGTGTGATGGTGTTTCCAAACTGGTCTACTCCTGAAAAGACCAGATTTGCCCGAGGCTCAGGCTCGACCCCCTCCGTGCCGCTGTCGGTAAGTGCGATTGTGCTTGGCAGCAACGCCACAAGCATTACCACCATAACAATAAGAGCTATATATCGTTTCATTTGCTTACCCTCCATAGAAATTCCCAAGTCTCATTCTTGCGCCCATTATAGCAGAGCCCTTTAGTTAGCACAAGTACCGACTAATATATGGAAAGCATTATTTTTCTACTTATCAAAAAGGTCTGCACCCCCCATTTGTTTGAGGATGACAGACCTTTATCGTTGATGAGATTATGAAGTTTTAGTAGCTTTTAAGACACGGGTTGTTGCCGTTGCAATAGACCAGCACCGTTGCAAGTCCCACGCCAATAGCACCCACAACGGGCGAAAGCGTTGCGCCGCCGGTTACCAACGATGCTACCACCGCCTCATAGACCGCAGATGCCAGTCCTATCCAGAACAGCACGCTCTTATATCTGGGTTGAGTTTCCATATTGCTCCTCCTTTCATGCAACGTTCTTTTCAAGCGTATCGACACGTTGTTCGACAACCGCCATTCGTTCGACCAGTCCGTTGTGAGCATCTACCTTCTCCTCCAGCCGTTTGAGCCGAAATGCCGTCAATCTAGCCGATGCAAACACTCCGCCCAGCGAGCCTAACGCAGTCCCGGCAAATGCTATCAGGGCTACTATTACGTTTGTGTTCATCTTATCCTTCCTTCCATGTGCCGCCCAAAGCAGTCAATGTCAGCTTGTTTGCCGTGCCGTACTCAAGCAGCTCTGCCCTTTGAAATGCGATGACTGCGCTCTTTGTCTTTGAACCGAAGTCGCCGTCTGCACCGTAGCTGCCAAGGTCATAGCCCTTGTTCATCAGCAGCGTTTGCATTTGGCGCACGTCCTCGCCCTTGTCACCCTTTTTGAGTGTGCGGTAGAAGCCCTCGGACGGCTGCGATGCCGCCTGCAATTTTGCAATTCTTCCGAACGCACCCCATTTAGAGCTGAGATTACTTATAACAACACCGCTGTCACGACCTTGGCACTCCACCAGTCTGTTATTGTCAATCATTGCGCCGACATGATATATTTCGGAGATGTCAAACCCGTCTCCGTCCTTGTCGGCCCAGCGGAACACAAGGTCGCCTGCCCTAAGCTCGGATTGCTTTAGCGGTGTGCACAACCCATATAGCCCTCGACTGTTGATATCCTTGTTCACTATTCCCAGTTGCTTTAAGCACCAGTATTGCAGACCGGAGCAATCGAAGGCTCGTATCGTTTCAACTCCTCCCAAAACCCGCTTGTTATAGAGGGCGACCGCCCTTGCGGCGTTGAGCGTACTGGTTTCATGCTTCTTAATCCACGCCACCGGGTCGGCAAATGCGCTCATATCCTCGCCATCGCCGCCCCAGACATATATTCCCTTGCCGACCTGCGAAATAAGCAGGTCGATGTAGCTTTGAATCATATTCATTCGTTGAACCTCCCACTACATACTATTCATTTGCAACAGCTGCGGCTATTGCTGCGTCCACATATGATTTGGGCACTGCTTCATTATTAAGATACGCATTGTTGGACGGCGTTCTTAGGCGCAGCGCACCCGTCATGAGGCCTCCCGACTTGCGTACATATGCTTCCGGTTCAAAGTATGTACAATGGAAGTATCCCTGCCATGATACTACTCCATCAATAACAGCTCCTGCCCGCAGATACTGAATTAAGATGCTCTCCTCCGTGCTCCAATACTGCTGCTGGATACTTGTACCGTCCCTGTAACAGTCAAAGTAATAGTAGAACTCCCCATCGAAAATACGGAGTGAGCAGCTCTCAAGCTGATTCTGCATAAAATCGACCGCACCCTCGTAGTCTCCATTTACAAGCTCATTGGAGATGTCAATATCGACTCTTGACCTCTGTGCAAGAAGGGTCAAAGCAGAATTTATCTGCGGCAGAAGTGCCTGCAGCATACTGACGTTTGGCTGTGCGGCTATCGCCTCCTCCGACAGCAGCGGCGCAATGCAGCGAAAGCTGAAGCAGGTCGATGTTGCCACCAGTCCGTTTTCGTCCAGCAGACTGAGTTGGCACAGTACGTTGCCCTCAGAGAATGCGTTTGAGGGAATAGCCGCATTAAACTCTCCCCTTTGGGCGTCCGTGATTGTCACTCCGCTGCTTGTGTCGATGGTGCGTATGCCCATCTCCGATGAAAAAACGAGCGTAGGCGTGAGATTCGTTAGGTCTATCGCAAGTTGTCCGTCCCTTAATGTAAACTCGAATACGTTTTGCGTATCCCCCATAACCACATCGAAGCATTGAATCGAAACAGGCGTTTTTAGCTCCAGCGTCACGGAATAGGTTTTGTTAATCATCTGTCCTCCTTTCTCTCTTGACATCTCATTTTAGCAATCATGCTTTGACTGAAATTCTTATAATAATTAACGATATTGGCGGTTGACAAGTCCGAATTTGGGGCATATAATGTGTTCAATGTTTCGGTTGACTTGGGAAGCAGTAACGGATTATCTCCTTTTTCAGAGAGCCGCACCTTGTGCTGTGAGTGCGACAGAGGACCCCGCCAAGACCGCCCAATGACGAAAACGGGTGCGCCCGATAAAGCGCAAAACGAGAACCAACTTGGGTGGAACCGCGTACAAATTACGCCCCTTGCATTTATTTGCGAGGGGTTATTTATTTTAGAAAGGATATTACTATGAAAATTACTTTCCCCGATGGAAGCGTCCGCGAATTTGAGCGTGGAACAAACGGTTTGGACATTGCATCAGCAATCTCTCCACGCCTTGCAAAATCGACCCTGTGCTGTGCAGTTGGCGGCGAACGCAAAGATGCCTTTGCTCCAATCAATGAAGATTGTGAGCTGAAGTTTTTGACATTTGACGATGCTGACGGTCGCTGGGCATATCGCCACACCGCCTCCCACATTTTAGCACAGGCAGTAAAGCGTCTGTTCCCCACGGCAAAGCTGGCAATCGGTCCTGCCATAGAGAACGGTTTCTATTATGACTTCGATGTTGAACAGGCCTTCTCATTGGACGACCTTAGGAAGATTGAAAAGGAGATGGAGCGCATCTCAAATGAAAATCTTCGTCTGGAACGATTTGAGCTGCCCCGTGAGGAAGCTATCGCCTATTGTCAAGAACTCGGCGAGCCCTACAAGGTTGAGCTGATTTGCGACCTCCCTGCGGACTCCGTCATCACCTTCTACCGTCAGGGCAGCTTTGTTGACCTGTGTGCAGGCCCTCACGTTCCCTCCACGGCAAAGGTCAAAAATGTCAAGCTGCTGAGTGTTGCAGGTGCCTACTGGCGTGGCTCCGAAAAGAATAAGATGCTCCAGCGCATCTATGGCACCGCCTTTGAAAAGCGTGCCGATTTGGATGCCTACATCACTGCGCTTGAAGAAGCCAAGAAGCGTGACCACAATAAGCTGGGCAGAGAGCTTGAGCTGTTCACAACGGTTGACGTTATCGGACAGGGCTTGCCCATCATGCTGCCCAAGGGTGCTCGTGTCATTCAGCTTTTGCAGCGTTTTGTCGAGGACGAGGAGCAGCGTCGTGGCTATCTTCTCACCAAGACTCCCTTTATGGCAAAGCGTGACCTATACAAGATTAGCGGTCATTGGGACCACTACCGTGACGGAATGTTCATCATGGGTGACCCCGATGATGAGGAGGCGGAAGTCTTTGCCCTTCGTCCCATGACCTGTCCCTTCCAGTTCATGGCATACCTCAACCGTCCTCGCTCCTATCGTGACCTGCCCCTGCGCTACAACGAGACGTCAACGCTTTTCCGCAACGAGTCAAGCGGCGAGATGCACGGGCTCATTCGTGTTCGTCAGTTCACCATATCCGAGGGACACCTTGCCGTGCGTGCCGATCAGGTGGAGAACGAGTTTAAGGGCTGCTTGGATTTGGCTCAGTATTTCCTTAAAACCTTGGGTTTGGACGAGGACGTCACCTATCGCTTCTCAAAGTGGGACGAGAACAACAAGGACAAGTACATTGGCGACAAGGACAAGTGGGAGCAAACCCAGTCCGTCATGCGTCAGATTCTTACCGATTTAGATATTGACTTTTACGAGGCAGACGGCGAAGCGGCTTTCTACGGGCCAAAGCTGGATATCCAGATAAAGAACGTCCATGGCAAGGAGGACACCCTTGTTACCATTCAGATTGACTTCCAGCTTGCAGAACGCTTTGGCATGGTCTACACCGATGCAGATGGCGAAAAAAAGTACCCTGTTGTCATTCACCGCACCTCGATTGGCTGCTATGAGCGCACTCTTGCCCTGCTGATTGAAAAATATGCCGGCGCATTCCCCACTTGGCTTGCACCTGTGCAGGTCAAGGTGCTGCCCATCACCGACCGTGCAGCGGAGGCCTGTGTTGCGGTCAAGGATAAGCTCGAAGCCTTGGGCGTTCGTGTCGAATGTGACCTGCGCAACGAGAAAATCGGCTTTAAGATCCGTGAAGCCCAGATGCAAAAGGTTCCCTATATGCTCGTACTTGGCGACAAGGAGGTCGAGGAAAACCTCGTTGCTGTCCGTTCACGCAAGGATGGCGACTTGGGCACACATACTCTTGATGAGTTTATTGGCAAACTCCTCACCGAGATTGCAAGCAAGGTGCGATAAAAAATCATCGGCCTGCCCCCACTCAAATACTATCACAGACGAGCGATTCAACAAGGGTCGCTCGCCTTTTACCAAAACAATATATTATTCGTCTATTTGGAATGGGACATTCAATTTCCTTGTGTCTGTGCAGGTGATGTGATAGAATATATCAAATTTAGTTTTGTCGAATTGAGTGGTTCGACTTCGGGAGGATAATGTGAGGCAGGGTTTTGATAATCAAAAGTATCTCAAGGTGCAGTCGGAGCGCATTTTGGAGCGCACGAGGAAGTTTGGCGACAAGCTCTATTTGGAGTTTGGCGGCAAGCTGTTCGACGACTATCACGCATCACGGGTTTTGATGGGCTTTGCCCCCGATTCGAAGATGCAGATGCTCAAAAAGCTCAAAAACGATGTCGAAATAATCGTTGTGGTAAATGCAAATTCCATCGAGAGCAACAAGCTGCGTGGCGATTTGGGCATAACCTACGACCTCGATGTGCTGCGGATTATCGACACCTTCCGTGCCGAGGATATGCTCCTAAGGAGCGTCATCATCACTCGCTACGCCTCTCAGCCGGCCGCAACCGCATTCAAGAATCGTCTTGAAGCACTGGGCATCAACGTTTATTTTCACTACTCTATCCCCGACTATCCTTCCAACATTCCGCTTATCATGAGCGAGGACGGTTACGGAAAGAACGATTATGTGCCTACCGAACGTCGCTTGGTCGTTGTGACTGCGCCCGGCCCCGGCAGCGGCAAGATGGCGGTCTGCCTGTCGCAGATTTATCACGAGTTCAAGCGCGGCGTGTCCGCAGGCTATGCAAAGTTTGAAACCTTCCCCGTTTGGAGTCTTCCCCTCAAGCACCCCGTCAACCTTGCCTATGAGGCCGCCACCGCCGACCTTAACGATGTAAACATCATTGACCCCTTCCATCTTGATGCCTATGGTCTGACTGCGGTCAACTACAATCGTGATGTGGAGATTTTTCCCGTACTGGATGCGATGTTTCGAAGAATCTGGGGAACAAGCCCCTATAAATCTCCTACCGACATGGGTGTCAACGTCATTGGCGAGTGCATTTTCGATGAGGAGGCTATCAAGTTCGCTTCTCGGCAGGAGATAATTCGCCGCTACCTCAACGCCGTGTGTCAGCAGCGCAAGGGACTATGCTCAAAGGAGCAGGTCAACAAGCTGTATCTTCTGATGACGCAGGCAGGGCTAAAGGTGTCCGATCGTGCAGTTGTGCAACCGGCACTGGACAAGGCGCAGGCTTCGGGCGTTCCTGCCGCCGCCATACAGCTTGGCGATGGGCGAATACTGACAGGCAAGGCGTCCTCACTTCTTGACCAAATTGCCGCACTTATATTGAATGCGCTCAAGGCATTGGGCGGCATTCCCGATGAAATACTTTTGCTTTCCCCTGCTGTCATTGAGCCGATGCAGCACCTCAAGCGTGATATGCTCAAAAGCGATGATGCTCGTCTCCACGCCGATGAGATATTGCTTGCGTTGTCCATCTGCGCGGCAACAAACCCCGTTGCCCAGCTTGCTCTTGACCAGATTACAAAGCTGCAAGGCTTGGATATTCACACCACGGTGATGCCCTCGGTGGCGGATTCCACCATGTTTTTCAAGCTGCATCTGTCTGTGACCAGCGAACCCATATTGAAGGGCAATAAGCTCTATCAGCAATAGGAGTGGACATGAAACGAGTTGCCGCCCTCTTTATCCTGATTATTTTGCTCATTGGCTGCGCCAAAACGGTTGCGCCGCCAAATGATTCCGATGCTGCCGCCGCCTATTCTCCTGCCCCCGCCCCAACCTCCGTGCCAACGCCCCAAACCATCTCCATTGACGATGCTGTCGAATGTACCGTTGCTCCCATGAACGTCCCTGTGAGTGAGCAAAGCGGGGTGGACGAGTTTTACGCAGAATATCACATACAGATAAAGGAGCAATACCCCAGCAACAACGGGCGTGGCAACTGGATTAACATAAGCACCCAGGGCATGATTGCGTTGGGAGCGCATGTATTTTGCAATACCGTTACAGGCATGACCGTGCTTTGCTACGCCGACACACTACATTATCTTGGAGATTTTGAAAACGGCAATAGTGCCAACAATCTCACCCTTAGCGATGCAAGCGGCGATGGCAGGCTTGACCTGTACTACAACTATTCCGGATATGTTGATCAGCAGATGGTTACCATTGAGGCGTATTTTGATTTTGTAACCGCAACAGAAACGATAGTATCAGATTAGCCTCAAATCCCAGAATTCATCCATAGGGGTCGGGTCGAATTATCAAGTCAAAATAATGGATATCTTGCATAGTCAAATGTTGCCTTTGCAGCGTAATATATTTAATTAACTTACCTTGAAAATGCCCTTTCATTGTGTGACATAGTATGGTATAATTGATATAGGATTATATCCTTGAGTACATTTTGAGCAACTAATAAGGAGGATGAAGATGAAAAGAATTCTATGTTTACTTATCTCAGCAATTATGGTGCTGACCCTTATCCCGCTGGCCGCGCTTGCGGACGGCGAACGCCAACCCTTGTCTGTTGAAATTGCAGATGCTCTAAACGGCGATGGCATGGAAATGTCTTACTCGGTCTAAAATCCCAGCCAATGGGAGGTCGGTACGGACGGTGAAAAGACCTATGCTAAGTATAACTCTCCCATAAACGACTTGATGGACGACAGCGATTATCTCGCGTTTGATGTCGAAATGGAAGCCAATCAGTACATTTTGGTTGACCTAAAGGTTATCAACGACAATGGGGAAAACGACATTGAGCTTAATGCCGATTGGGATAACGGCAACCTTTATTTTGAAAAGTACGATGCGAACTGTTCCGATTGGATTACGGTGTGTTTGAAGGCTGAGGAAGCCGGAACACACTCGGTTGAGCTGTACATTGACTTCGATGATTATAGGGGCAACGAGATGAGCTTTTGCGTGAGGAACGTTCGCCTTGCCGATGAAGCACCCATCTTTACCGTAAACTACGTTGATTTTCGGACGCTTGAGACCTTCTATACCGAAACCGTAGAATTGGGTCAGGATGCGGCTCTCCCCTCGAACGAACTGATTCCTATGCATGAGGGCTTTGTTTTTGCGGGTTATTCACCAAGCGATGCGATGGAAAGCGTTCTTGGTGACTGCACAATCTATGCCATGTATCAGCTCGAGGCAACGGGTGTATTTGTTATTGGCGGGACCGAGGTTGATATATCCGAGCTGCCGCTGCCCGAGGATATGGAGCTTGTTTCTAACGGACCGGATTATCCTTGGCAAGCTGTGCAAAATGTGCAGGGAACATTCATTCGTTCCACAAACATGGGGCAGCTCAACACACGCTCCATCATAGAGTTTTCCGTTCCCGAATCCTATAACGGTCTGCTGGTAAAGTTTGAATACTTTGTTGAGGGCGAATCCGACTGCGATATGCTGATAGTAAACGGAAATTATTTTGAGAACAGTTCTGCTAGAGTTTGGAGCGCAGGGCAATCAAAAATTCAAAATGGCTTGGTGCGTTTTGAGTATTATAAGGATGGCTCGGTCGACACGGGCATTGACGCCGCCTTTATCCGAAACATAGAGCTTGTCCAACCATGGTCGGTGGTCTATACCTATGTTGACCAGGTCACCGGACTTGCCATCGCAGAAGAGAACACCCTGTACGAAAGCGAGCCAACTATGCTGACCTCCACCCCCATCGCGCATGAGGGCTGGAATTATTATGGCAACTCAATGGAGCAGGACGAACAGGGCAACCGCACCTACACCTATAATTACTATCAGGATGTCAATGATGCGCTGAACGTTGCGGACGGAAAGCTCGATATTTACCAATCCTTGGTATCGGGCGATATGCCCTTCACGGTTGCCACCGAAGATACAAGGACCTTTGCAAGGATGGAAATAGTCTCAACATATGCGGGGAGTATTGCTATTAATGTGGACACCACAGGCTTCACAAATCCCGCCGTTAAGCTCGAATTTAGAAACTCAGACCTGCTGCAGGGACTGAGGCTGGATTGTATCGGCTATGGCAGCAGATTGATCTATTCCGAAAATGCTGGACAATGGGAGACCGCTTATTTTGCGCTGCCCAAAGATCAAGCCGGACTTAACCTTGTCATTCAGCCTCAGATTGTGATGAATGACGATATGACTGGTTCATACGTCACGCTGGATATTGACAATATTGAGATTGTCGAGGCCGAAGACATCGTTGTAACGGTGAACTTGGCAGAACCCGTGGGTACAACAACGGGCATGACAATCAGCACCCAACAGGGCAAGAACGTTTTCCCCTCTTCTGTGGCAGGCCTTGTCAACGAGGGTATGTTGTCCATCGGCTTTGACACATGGCAAACCTATTTTAACGATGATACCCAAATAAATCAGGTCGTTGTGCCAACCGCACACAACCCCGCCGCCCTTTTCAGCGATCCCAACACAACGGATTACACGCTTGCCGATCGAACGCTTAGTGCGTTGAATGGCTTTGCGGTGGCTACCATGGACGGTGAATTATGCTACAAGTCCTATGTCAGCTCGTCCACATATCACACTTATTACACTCAATCGTATCTTAAGATTGGGGTTAGCGCAACTGCGCCCAAATATATGGCTCTTGATTATTTTGCGGACGAGAACGAGACTGTATACCTCAATAGCTATACAGCAGATGGTAGCAATTATTCAGGCAAATATCTCTCAAACGAGCCCGGACAGTGGCATACCGCTTACTTTGAAGTTAGTGCGGGAGGTAGTGTTATAATTTATGTACGACGTTCCTCGAATGCTGTCGAACCATCACAGTCGGCCGTCAAGAACGTTCGGGGTATGTCTGAACTGCCAACCTTTACCTATACGGTGTTGAACGATACCACAGGCGAGACGATTTTGACGCGAACGGTTGGCTGTGGGCAATATGTATACCTTGATGAAGTGGCGTACTATCTGCCCGATGGGTATACCCTTGTCGAGACATCTTTCCCCAACGGCTCCACTAGCATTGCGATTGTTTCGGACGTTGTCTTTAGGTTCAATATTGAACCCAAGATATATCTTGAAGAGGCTTTGAATGCACAAGGCAAGGAAATTGAGTTTTACAACTCCAACCTGTATCAGTGGGGTACTGCGGAGGTTGACGGAAGGCTCTGTGCCGTGCCAAGACTAAAGACGCTGCCCGATGGATATTACATTCGTCTCAACGATGACAGAACCCAAAAGGAGACTCGTGTGGAAACGCAGACGCGGGTACGAAGTGAGTTCTATGGCAACACAAAAGTTGAACTTGGCGACACGCTGAAGATTACCTATAAGTTCGAAAGTGCGAGCGACAATGTCTATCTTGTTTGGCAAGGCGATGGCTCTGAGATTCAACTGCCCAAAACTTCAGGCTTTGAGACCATTGAAATAACCATGAACGATAAGTACGACTATGAATATTGTATTTCTGCCTACACAGGAGGAGCGCAAAACGGATATATCAGGAGCGAAAGCTTTGTCATCGCTATTGACAGCATCGAGATTTTGCCCGCCCCAGAGTTCGTTGCGCGTGGCGTCTATGGTCAGAAGCTAGGCGAGCTTGGTGCTTTGCCCGAGGGCTGGAGCTGGGTCAATCCTGATACAGTGCTTGATGTGCATAACACCGGCGGTCAGGTGCAATACGTTGCGCCCGAAAGTGAGAAGTTGTACTCCGATAACCCCCATGGTTCAGCAACGGTCATCATTCTGCCACGCGACCTTGAGAACAATCCGCTTGAAGTGACCGATGTAACGACAAACGGCAAGCTGTCGGGAATTTCTCTGCCCGAGGGCTTTAGCTGGGCAGAGCCGGAGACTGTAATCGAAAATTATGGTACCAATAAAGAGTATCCGATTCATATGGATACCGAGGTAATCAATCCCAGAAACTATGTTGAGGTAATTGACACGGGCATTGCACGGCTCACAGTCTACTCGATGGGCGACAGCAACCTCAACTTCAGCGTTGATTCAGCGGACGCTGCGGCCATTCTCCGTCACATTGTAAAGCTGCAGACGCTCGAAGGGCTTGGGCTAAAGGCTGGCAACGTAGTCCAAACGGACGAGCTGACCGCTGCCGATGCTTCAAGGATTCTGCGCTGGATAGTAAGACTTGAGGCTTCACTGTACAACTAATCAAAACCCAACCACAAGGGCTGCGCCAAAAGCGCAGCCCTTGTTATGACACATAAAAAGGGACGGTTTCCCGTCCCTTCATGTTTGTGAATACTATTAGTTCTTTTTGAACGCCATGACCGTTCCGTCTTCTTCAATGGACAACTCGCCACCGGACAGTTTGAACTCCTGGTCATCGCCGTCAACCGTGATCTTTACGCCACCGGACGTCTCCTCCCAAGTGCCCTCAGCAGTCTGCTCCAGAGCTGCAAAGGTGCAGGTGCCATCGCTGTTCAGCTCAAGATACATCGAATCGGCTTCCATGCCGAACAGAGACAGCATTGACATGTAATCCTCACCGCCAACTTCGAGCTTGGAAAGCGTCCATTTTCCAGACAGGTCGCTCGACTTGCCGCCGCAAGCGATAATTGCCAGTGCCATAACCACTACCAGTGTAAGTGCCAATACCTTTGTTGTTTTCTTCATTATTCTTATATCCCTCCTTCTATTTATGAGTATAGGTTATCACAGCGATTCTTTTTTGTCAACACGGCTAATTGGGGCTGGACATTGTTGTGCGATTGATTCATAATAGCAAAAAAGGTCGAGAGTATACTTGGATTTTTTGTTAATATGCTCATGGAAGGAGGGAACTTATATGCAAGAACAGATTGATGCGGTTCAACGAATGCAGGACTATATAGAAGCTCATCTTCAGCAAAATGTCACCCTAGCGGATTTATCTGGGGCATCATGGTATTCACCGTGGTATTCCTATCGCCTGTTTTGCCAATGGCTCAACATGACTCCGTCCGAATACGTTCGGCGGTTGCGGCTGTCAAAGTCTGCGCTGCGTCTCCGTGATGAGAAGGTCAAGATTATCGATGTTGCCTTAGATTCGGGCTTCTCCAGCGTTGACGGTTATCAGCGAGCGTTTTATAGGGAGTTCGGGTGCAATCCCGGTGAGTATTCCCAGCGTCCGGTTCCTCTGTACCTGTTCACTCCTTACGGAATAAAATCATCCAACATGAGAAGGGAAACAATTATGAACGAAATCAAGAGCGTATTTATCCAAGTTATCGAGAAACCCGACCGCAAGGTCATCATCAAGCGTGGCATCAAAGCTGATGAATACTTCGCTTACTGTGAGGAGGTCGGCTGCGATGTTTGGGGGCTGCTGGTGAGCATGAAATCCATCAGCGGCGAACCCGTATGCCTGTGGCTGCCCGACAAGCTCATTGCTGTGGGAACCTCAAAGTACGTTCAGGGCGTGGAGGTCGCTTCAAATTACGATGGGCCTATCCCCGAAGGCTTTGATGTAATAGACCTGCCAAAGTGCAAGTATCTGATGTTCCAAGGCGAGCCCTTCAAGGAGGAGGACTATTGCGAGGCCATCAACGCCGTTTGGGAAGCAATTAAAAAGTATAACCCCTCGTCAATCGGCTTTGAATGGGACGACCAAAACCCACGCATACAGCTCGAGCCTCGTGGCGAACGTGGCTACATTGAGCTTATGCCCATCAAGTAAAATGACTATACATTCTTGGAAAAAACGAACTGCCCTGTTCCTTGGCGGGCAAGCCGTTTCCCTGTTTGGCTCGTCACTTGTGCAGTTTGCCATGATCTGGTTTGTGGCACTCAAAACCTCATCGGGGTTTTGGGTGTCCATGCTGACCGTATGCGCCTATTTGCCCCAGTTTCTCGTCTCGTTCTTTGCAGGTGTGTGGGCTGACAGGTATTCACGCAAGCTGCTCATCATCATCTCGGACGCTTCCATAGCTGTGACAACACTCGCACTTGCGCTTGCGCTGCCCTATGTCAAGTCCGACACCGTTCTGTTGACCGCCATTTTAGTTGTGTCGGCAATGCGCTCGGTGGGTGCAGGTATCCAGACTCCTGCTGTTGGTGCGTTGCTTCCCCAGCTCGTTCCGCAAGAGCAACTGATGCGTGTCAACGGCATAAACTCCACCATTCAATCCATTGTCCAATTTGCTGCTCCTGCCGCAGCAGGTGCGCTGCTGACAATAAGCACCCTTAACTTAACGCTGTTTATAGACGTTGCCACCGCCGCTGTGGGAATTGGGATTTTGGTCTGTCTTGTGGTGCCAAAGCAGCCAAATCAGCAGCAGGAGAAGCCCTCTGTGTTTGCCGACCTCGTTTCGGGCATCAGGTATGCCATAGGGGACGGCTTTTTATGGAAGCTATTTGCCCTGTTCGGAGCGTTCATCTTTCTGTGCGTCCCTGCCGGCTTTCTTGCCTCGCTCTTTGTCAGCCGCACCTACGGCAACGAGTATTGGTATCTCACCGTCGTGGAGCTGGTGGGCTTTGCAGGAATGACCGCAGGGGGCATCATCGTTGGTGCGTGGGGCGGCTTCAAAAACCGAATGAAAACTCTCTTGGTGGGAATGGCGGTATTCGGTGCGCTTGCTATCGGAATGGGTGCCGTCAACAACTTTTATATCTACCTTGGTCTGATGCTGCTCTACGGAATTGCGCTTACCTTTGTGCAAACCGCCACCACCACACTTATTCAAGAGCGTTCAGACCCTCAAATGCTGGGCAGAATGTTCGGCTTTTTCGGTGCTATATTCAGCGGCTTTTTACCCATTGGTATGGTTGTGTTCGGCCCGCTTGCCGACATCGTTTCGATGCAGCTGCTAATGATTCTTTCGGGAGTGCTTCTGCTGCTTATCACGTTTATCTGCCTAATCACCAAGCTCTCACAATCTGTTGACACAAAAATGAGCGAAGAATAGTCACAATAATGACTTGTTCGCAGTAATTTATAGCCTATGAACGTTCATTTTATGCTTCACTTTATTGTTGAAAACATCGTGGCGGTGTAGTATAATATATATAAAGAAGAAGGGAGGCTCTCGAATGAACATTATCACCATCAGCAGGGAATTTGGCAGCGGAGGAAGGGAATTGGGCAAGCGTCTTTCGGACGTGCTGGGCTACGATTATTACGACAACGAGATTATTACAGCGATAGCCTCAAAGCGCAACATGAGCGAGAGCTATGTTGAAAACACGCTCGACAACAGCGCATGGCAGGCAATTCCACTCACCTTTGGGCGCACCTTCATTGCCAATATTACGCCGCTTGCCTCTCAATCTACCTTGCTTGGCGAACAGAAGCTGGTCATTGAGGACATTGCAAAAGCAGGCAAGGACTGCATAATTGTGGGCAGGGACGCCGATGTTATTCTTGCCCAATACAAGCCTTTTCGCATCTTCGTTTGTGCAGATATGGCTGCAAAGGTTAAGCGTTGCATGGAGCGTTCGGACGCAGACGAAAAGCTCACCCAAAAGAGCATTGAGCAGCGTATTTTGCGCATCGACAAGAACCGTATATCCGTCCGTGAGATGATTCTTGGAAGCAAGTGGGGCGACCGTGCAGGCTATGACCTTATCATAAATACTACAAGCTGGAGCATCAAGGAGCTTGCGCCTGCGGTTGCTGAGTTTGTCAAATGCTGGCTTGACAGAAAGAAAGATTGCGCCTCAGTATAAAAGCATGGTATAATCATACTTTGGGAGGCAACCTTATGTATCTGATAGTCGGTCTTGGTAATCCGGGACTTACATATAAAAAGAGTCGCCACAATGCAGGCTTTATGGCGATGGATATTCTTTGCCAAAAAACGGGGATAAAAATTAAGCAGAAGGGCTTTTCCGCCTTGTACGGCGAGGGGAACATCGCAGGCGAGAGGGTCGTCCTTTTTAAGCCGCAGACCTATATGAACCTGAGTGGAAACGCTGTTGAGCAGGCGATGCACTACTACAAGCTGCCCCCCGAAAATCTCATCGTCATTTATGACGATATTGATTTGCAGCTTGGCACGTTGCGAATCCGTGAGCACGGGTCCGCAGGCACACACAACGGTATGCGTTCCATCATACAATGTGTCCACAGCGAGAATTTTCCACGCATACGCATTGGAGTGGGGCAGGACAAAACGCTTGTTTTGCGTGACTTTGTTCTCAAAAAGCCCTCCAAAGAAGAATTTAAGCTGCTCGATGTCGCATTTGAATGTGCCGCCGATGCAGCGATTCTGGCAGTTGGGGGAAAGCTGTCGGAAGCACAGGCTAAATACAACCATAAATGATTGAATTACAAAAGTTTTTATCAAAGGATCCGGCATATGACCACCTCCGAACCTCGCTTATAAATGGCGAAGGAACGGTGGCGGTTTTCGGCTCGCCGGAGAACCATCGGGCGCAGGTCATATCCGCACTGTATTTGGACAAGACCGTGCTTTACATCACCGCAAGCGAGCTTGATGCGGTCAAGCTGCACGCCGAGGTTAGTGCCTACTGTGACGCACTTCTGTTTTTGCCTCGTGAAATGCCGCTGGTTCATGTGCAGGCGGTGTCTTTCGAGCGCAGATCGCAGCGTCTTGCGGTGTTGTCTCGGCTTGCGCTGGGTGTTCAGAGCTGCGTGGTCACCTGTGCCGCCGCCGTAACGGAGCTGCTTGCGCCCAAAGGGGAGTTTTTGAAGCTGCAACGCTGCATCTGTGTGGGTGATGAGCTGTCTCCCCGTGACCTCATTGCCTCGCTAATCGAGGCAGGTTACGAACGGGTTCCGCTGCTTGAAAGTCAAGGGCAATGCGCCCTCCGTGGCGATATAATTGACGTGTTTCCGCCGCAAAGCACCGACCCGTATCGAATCGAGTTCTTTGGCGATCAGGTCGATCAAATCCGTCTGTTCAATGTTCAGTCGCAGCGTTCTAGGCAGCAGGAGACTGCCTGTGTGCTGCCGCCTGCATATGAGACACCTCAACAAAAGGATCGTATTTTGGCTTGCTGCAACACGCTTTCAAATGCGACAGGCTTTTCCTCCCAGCTTGAGGCATGGGAGCAGGGTCTGCCCTGCGTGAGTGCTGATGTCCTGCTGCCATTGCTATTTGAGGAGCAGACTACCCTATTCGATTATCTGCCCCAAGGAACGATGCTGCTTTTGAACGAGCCTCAGCGAATTTTGGACGAGAGTAAAACGCACGAGGCATTGTTCTGCGAATCGGTGTCGGCAATGTTACAGCGTGGCGAGGGACTTGGCATACAGGCAAAGCTCTGCACGCCCTCATCGCAGCTTATAAGCAAAATTGACACCAAGTACAGCGCAGCATTTTACACGCTGTTTCGAACCTGCAATCTGTTGCATCACAGCAGTCAGGTGCAGTTCTCCGTTCAGCCTGCCCCCCTATACATGGGCGACATGGACACGCTTTTTAAGGAGCTTAGGCGACAAAAGCAGAACAAGGAGGCGGTGCTGCTCTACTGCGGCGACTCCCGTGATAATCTGTATGCCCAGCTTCAAAACGCCGATGTGCCTTGCGCTGTGGCGGACGCTCTTGGTAGGCCGCCTATTCATGGCGAGATATTATTACTTAGTGAGAAGCTCCCCAGAGGCTATTGCTTCAGTGAGCTGCATCTGACGGTACTTACCGCAAACGAGCTGTTCAGCAAGCAGCAGCGCATTATGGCACCACGGAAGAAGAATGTTTTGAAGTTCTCCGACCTGTCCGTGGGAGATTTTGTTGTGCATGAGGCGCACGGCATAGGACGCTTTGTGGGAGTTGAGCAGCTCACGGTGCAGAACGTGACACGGGACTATCTCTTGTTTGCGTATCGTGGCGATGACAAGCTGTACATTCCCACCGACCAGCTCGACAGAATACAGAAATATGTCGGCGGCGGCGAGGATTATCAACCACAACTGTCAAAAATGGGCGGAAACGATTGGCAGGGACGAGTGAGCCGTGCCAAGGCAGGGGCAAAGAAGCTGGCAGTCGATTTGGCGGAGCTGTATGAGAAGCGGTCAAGGCTGAAGGGCTTTGCCTTTTCAAAGGATAACGAATGGCAGCGCAAGCTGGAGGAACGCTTCCCCTATGAGGAAACGCCCGACCAGCTACAAAGCATCATAGATATCAAGGCGGACATGGAGAAAAACCGTCCCATGGACAGACTGCTGTGCGGAGACGTTGGGTACGGCAAGACGGAGGTTGCCCTAAGAGCTGCTTTTAAGGCGGTTCAGGACAGCAAGCAGGTCGCATTTCTTGTGCCAACGACCATACTTGCCCAGCAGCATTACTCCACACTCGAATCGCGCTTCCATGATTTCCCCATAAAGATGAAAACCCTGTCACGCTTTCAGTCCCCAAAGGAGCGTCAGCAAATTAAAAAGCAGTTGTCGACTGGCGAATTGGACATAGTTGTGGGAACGCACGCCCTGCTTGCAAAGGACGTAAATTTTTTTAACCTCGGTCTGCTCATAATTGATGAGGAACACCGCTTCGGCGTCAACCATAAGGAGAAAATCAAGGCTCTTAGGTCGGAGGTAGATGTTCTGACTCTGACTGCAACACCAATTCCACGCACGCTCAACCTCAGCATGACCGGCATTTTGGACATATCCACCATCGATACGCCGCCCGAAAATCGCTATCCTGTGCAGACCTTTGTGATGGAGTTCTCCGATGCGCTCTGCCAAGAGGCGTTGTCAAGGGAGCTGGCGCGTGGTGGGCAGGCATTTGTTGTGTCCAACAACGTTCTTGGAATGGAGAGCACTCACAAGTGGCTCAGCGAGCTGATACCCAACGCAAGCATAGACATTGCCAACGGGCAGATGCCCGAACGACAGCTTGAATCGGCAATGGAACGGTTCATGCGCCACGAAACGGACATTCTCATTTGCAGCACCATCATCGAAAGCGGCGTAGATTTTCCCAACGCAAACACGCTCATCGTTTTGGATGCCGACAAGTTTGGACTTGCCCAGCTCTATCAGTTGCGTGGCAGAGTGGGACGCTCCAACCGCATGGCTTATGCCTATTTTACGGTTCGACAGGCAAAGATTATGACCGAAACAGCGCACAAGCGTCTTATGGCAATCCGAGAGTTCACCCAATTTGGTGCAGGCTTCCGCCTTGCTATGCGTGACTTGGAAATAAGGGGCGCAGGCACTTTGCTTGGTGCGGAGCAGCACGGACATATTGCAGACATTGGCTACGACTATTATTGCAAGCTGATGAAGCAGGCGGTGAGTCAAGCCAAAGGTGAGCCTATCGAGCCTGAGATAGACACCACCTTGGACGTGCCTGTTGATGCGTTTGTGCCTCGTGATTTCGTCCCATCGGAGCTGTTGCGGCTCAATATGTACCGCAGAATCGCACAAATATCCGACCAGGAGGCATATGACGATTTGCTCGATGAGTTCTTTGATCGTTACGGCGATTTGCCAACGCCAATAATGAATCTGATGCAGCTATCGCTGATTAAGGCTCTTGCTTCGAAGGCAGGAATAGAGCTTGTGACCGTGCGTGACGGAAAGGTGACGCTGCAATATGCACCAACCGCATCGCCTGACGGTGCAAGACTGCTCGCCCTGCTTTCCGAGCACGAGGGAGCTCATCTGACCGCTGCCGAGAGCGTAAAAATAGAAATCTTAAAGAAAAACGCCCAAATTGGCGATTTTGTCATAAAACTTCCACAATTCCTCACCCGTTTGTGGCATTGCAACTTTACAAAGGTTGATGTATAATTACAAAGCGTCCCACGATCGGGACAACAAAGGAGATAATATGAATAAGTTTAAGATCATACTTGCACTCGTTCTTGTGCTGGCACTTGGCACCATGTCTGTTGCCTGTCTGGACGACGGAAAACAATCCAGCAATGAGGGTAGCGGTCAAGCGACCAACGACCCCGCAACGTTCGATCCTAGCAGCGTTGCAAGTGCAGGCGACAGAGACGCTATAGCACTCACTCTTGGCGACCTTGCTTTTACCGCAGGCGACGTTGAAGATATGTATGACGATTATGTTTACTATTTGACCCAGTATGGCATGAGCGAACCCACCACAGATGAGGATATCGCCTCCACGCTGGATATTGCTTTGCAGGAGATTGTCAGCAGCAACGCATTGATTTGGCAGGCAGGCCTGCAGGGAATAGAGTTGAGCGAGGACGAGCTTGCAGAGGTTGACGCTGCGGTCAACACCCATGAAACCGACCTCATTGACGCATACAGAGAGGATATTTTGTCATCTGCAACCGAGGAATTGACCGATGCCGAGCTTGAACAACAGGTTATGGAAGCCATCGAAACGGACGTAATGGCAAACGTGGGCTGCACCTTTGGCGATTACCTGGAGCTGTATCGTGACTATTGCACGGAGGACGCAATAAATGCAAAGGTTGAAAAAGTATTTATTGACGCATATGAAGTAGCCGACAGCGATGTTGCCGACTGGTACAACACTACTTTGGAAGCACAGCGTTCCTCCTTTGAGGAAGATGCGCTGGCATATCGCACACAGGCGAACGCCTATTACACAGATCCTTCCGCCGTTCCTGCGCTCTTCACGCCCGATGGCTTTGTTTGCGTGCAGCTTATCGAGATCAAGCCCGAGGGAACGCTGGAGGACAGCTATACTGCCAACAAGACTTCTATGACCGCACTTGAGGCAGAGTACGGCAAACTCGCTCTGACCGGCTCCAATCCCGACAGACTGGCAGCAATCGAGGCGGAGTATGCAACGCTGAAGGCGGCGGTTGATGCTACCTACGCGCTCTACATAAAGGACGCAAAGACTGCTGCTCAGGAGGCATATGCCAAGCTGCAGGCTGGAGAGGATTTTGTCAGCGTGATGAATGAATACTCCACGGCAGAAGCGGACACACAGATGCAGGAAAAGGGCACCCTGTTGTACACGCTCGCTTCCGATTCGGCATTTGCAAGCGAGGTTTGGGGAGCTGCGGCAGCCATGCCTGTTGGCACGAACAGCACCATAATTGAAGTTGACGGCGCGTTCTACATAGTAAAGGTTCTGTCCTTAGAAACCGCGGGCAGCATGGATCTTGCGGCAAACAAGGACGCCATAACAGCGGCGGCTCGTGCGGAGCTTGGCGATGCGGCTTGGACAGACCAAGTCAGCGCATGGACGCAGGAAGCAATGGATATTGCCGTTTACTATCCCGAAACGTATGCTTACGTCGGTCACTAAATAAAGTGGTTCTATGTCAATAGTTGGGGTAGAACCTGAAAATGAGAAACGGAGGGAGCCATTTGCGAGCGAGCAAATGGCTCTCTCTTGTTGAGCGTGGCGAGGATGCGACAGCGAAAGTTACCAAAGTTGCGATAGCCGTAAGCGGACACAACTTACGGTACAAGTTCGGGGATGATTTTGACTATCCAGCGTAAAATGTGTGCCGCATCCGAGGCGTCAACCTCTCTGTTGCGGTTAGCATCGCCCAAGATTAAGCCCAGCTGATAAAACGGAGTGGGCTTTGGTGTGTGCGTGGGTGTATGCGTGGGTGTAGGCATGGAGGAGCCTAAAAGCAGCTCGGCGTAGGGGTATTGGGCATCGCCCGCCATCGTCCAAACTGTTGTAAAGTCAAAGCCAGCACATATACACAAAACCGTTTATACGCACCTCCACAACTATACATACCTGATTGCACCAATATGTTTTGAGTTGCGCAAGCACCGAAACGCTCCTGCCTTAACGTGATCATCGGCATTCCCACAACCATCAAATTGTGACTGCCAACGGATATTTTGAATTCCTAAAGTATATTTACAAGCACAAAGGAGATGAACGCCATCAGAATGGACAGGGTTATGCCAAAGAACAGCGGATTCAGACCGATTCTCTTAAAGCCCTTTATATTGGTGTTCAGTCCGACTGCGCCCAATGCCATTGTCATGGCGTATTTACTTATTGTCGAGCAAGTGCTGCCGAGCTGTTGCCCGATAACACCCACGCTCCGCAGAATAACCATTGCAAGAAAAATTATCGTAAACCACGGGAAGAGGCGCAGTAAAGAAGTCTTTTTTTTCGTCTGCTGCTCCACTTTTCTTCCACGCAGGCTTATAAAGCTGTAAATCAGCACAACAGGGATGATGAACAGGGTGCGAGTCAGCTTCACTATCACCGCATAGTCTCCTGCTACCTCGGAGAATGCGTAGCCTATTGCCACGACCGAAGCGGTATCATTGACGGCAACTCCTGAGAAAAGTCCGAACGCAGCGTTTGACATCGACAGCCATGCGCCCAGCAATGGGTACAGGAGCATACGGATAATATCCATCAAAAAGACTATACATATTGCATAAGCTATGTCGTTGCTGTCCGCATCGATTACCGGCGACACCGCTGAAATGGCGGACGCACCGCAAATTGCCGTACCGGTCGAAACAAGCGAAACCAATTTGTTTTCTATTTTGAACACTCGTCCTAAAAGCAAGCCAAGTCCGAAGGTAAGAGCAATGCTAAGTGCTATAACCAGCAGAGAATCGCCGCTAATGTTCCAAACGTCCTGCAGACAAAACTTTGCGCCCATCAGGATTATCGCCAATTTTAGTACCTGCCCGGATACAATCTTGGTTCCCACTCGCAACTGCTCAATCTTTGGAAAGATTACTCGAACCAGTATTCCAATGAGCAGCGCCAAGGCACTGGCACCTATCAGATTTGAGGGAATAATACTGCACAGCAGCACTGCGGCGACCGCCACAACGACACTAAGCAATATACCCAACGCACATGATATCCAATTACGCATACATAACCCCCTTCATCGATACTAGAGCATTCTACATAATAAATTGGATAAATTCAAATTATATGTAATTCTAACTCCATAAGAACAACTTATAATTGAACTTGTGATTGACAGACGTGCTTGTAAATGCTAGGCTTGAGAGCAGGAGATTTTATGAAAGCAGCTATTTTTGATCTTGATGGAACAATATTGGACTCATTGGGAGCGTGCGGTCGGGTTTTTGCACGCTGTTTGTCGTCCATGGAAATAGAGACGGATGAGCCACTCGATCAGTATTTTGCAGATAACGGCTACAAACCCACCGTAAACTATATTCAGCAGAAATATCTTGTCGATAAAACAAGCGAAGAATTGCAGGATATAATCATCAACTTGCTTGAGCAAGAATATGCGGAGAGCATATCGGCTTTCGATGGGGCTTGCGAATTTGTCAACGCCCTGCATCGCAATGGGCTTGCGCTGGTTCTGCTCACGGCAAATCGGCGTGTCCTTGCTCAAAGTGCGCTGCACAGGTTGGGGCTGAAGGATTGTTTTATAAGCCTTATAGCCGCTACGGAAGCAGGCATCTCCAAGAGCGACCCCAAAACATATACCGATATTGTCCAAATGCTGGGTGTGAGCGCACAGGACTGCTATATGTTTGACGACTCGCAAAAGCCGCTTGCTGCCGCCACGGAAGCAGGGTTGATGAGCGTTGGAGTATTCCACAACGTTGCCGAGGCTGACGCAATGCTTATGTGTTCCTGCAGCAGGTCATTCATCACTTCTTTTTCCAAGTCTGTCATCGACCGCCTGCTAAAATGTCATTGAAGAAGATGGACTCGAAATCATCGGAAAATAGGCTGCCTTTGAGCATGATGAAGTTAAATTCACGATAGAAATTAAAGTCCAGAAGATGAATCTCTCTCAACACGCCCGAATCAATTTCCGCCCTTGCCGCCGACTCATACATGAAGGATATTCCACGATTATTGGCTACAAGATACTTGATTGCATTCATATTTCCCACCTCGTTTATCAAAGGAAAGTCCGAAAAATGCAGGTTCTGCTCCTCAAGCACACGCTCGACTATCTCCCTTGTTCCGGAGCCCTCCTCCCTTACGACAAGCGATTCGTTGATTAAGTCCGCTATGCGTGATACTTCACGCTTGAGTGGATAAGAGGGGCTGCACACGGCTATATAGCGTTCACGCTGCATGAGCCTTGAACGGAACTCGTCCTGCGGAAAATATCCTTCAACCACCGCAAAATCTATTGCATTCTCTCGCAACAGGTTGAGAATTACGGAAGTGTTTTCCACCAGCATCGAGACGGATGCACCGCTGTTTGAAAGCAGATACCTGTTTATATACGGGGGCAAAACAAACTCTCCGATGGTTAGCGTTGCGGCAAAGCGCAGCTGCCGCTTTGTCACCGTGCAATCCGCCAGCTTATCCTTGATGGATCGGCAGTTGGCGTACATCACGGTTGCGCATCTTTTCAAGGTTTTACCTGCCTCTGTAAGCGTCAGCGTGCGATCTCTGTAGTAAAAAAGCTTGGCACCGTATTCGGTTTCCAAATACTTTATGTGCTGGGACACGGCAGGCTGAGTGATGAAGAGATTCTCCGCTGTACGGGTATAATTATGTGTTTTGCACAGATCCAGAAAGGTCAGAATACGAAAATCAAGCACGACTTACCTCCAATGCAATACTATAAGTTCAACTTATCAATCAATAAATATTGATAATTTGCTTTGATATTATATCAAGGTTAAACTTGATATGCAAGAGCAAGCTTGTGTCTAGGAGGATAACCAACTATGCAACTGCGACTGGAACATCTGGTAAAAGACTTTTCAGGAACCTTGGCGGTAGACGATGTAAATTTGACTATTGCCGACGGAAAGCTCACAGGGCTTTTGGGGCCAAGTGGCTGCGGCAAGTCGACCCTGCTGTATTTAATCTCCGGATTAGAGCAGCCCACATCCGGCAGGATTTATTTTGGTGACGACGATGTTACGGACACCCCTGCCGAAAAGCGAGGAATCGGGTTGGTTTTCCAAAACTATGCTCTCTATCTGTAAACACGCACACTCATGTCACCAATTAGAACGGGTCGGGATTTGACGTGGGATTCGTCGGTTTATGGTATATTTATCGGGGCTTTGATGGGATATAAAACGGCTAAAATAGGGGGTTTGAGAGGTTCATCGACTGTGAAACTTTGAGCGACAAGCGGGGCAAAACCGACATAATTGTTGATGCACGATCCGTGTCACAAGCATATAGAAAAAAGGGGCAAATACGGGCAAAAACACAGTTTTTTCTAATCTATAACGATTTGCAAAAAGGAAATGCCAAAACTTGTTATTTGCCCTAAATATGGGCGTTATCCGTGTTATCACAGGGTAAAACATAGCCCTTTTTTTGTTCCAAAATCGCAAGGGGGGTCGGAAGGGGGTCGGAAGGGGTAAAAAAGAGAAGAAACCGCCTAATATGGGGCAAAATTGCGCTTTTGGGGGTCGGAAGTCTTTTTAGGCAATTTCTTCCTATTATATATTGCATCGAAAATTGAGAGACAAAAATATGCAGCATAAATATGCAGAATTAAGGAAATATGCAGAATAGGCGGGGAATCGCCATAGATACAAGTCGGGAAAACATCCATCCTATTTTAGCTTATTGGTCAAAGTATATTCCGTAGCGTGTCCGCTTTAGCCGATCATCCCAATTCTCGCCGGATAAGACATCAAAAATAATCGAACTTTCTTCTGATGGAAGGAATAAGCATGAGGAGCGTGGAAATTTAGGATTCTCTTTACTATACAGGTGAATGTAATCCTCAATACACCAGTTTTTTGCCTGTAGGCAGGAAAGGACAGCATCTATATCTTGCTTTGAAATGAGCGAAAACCTAATGAAAGAGATTTTTGATAAGGACAATCCGGACAACTCAATTTTGAATATCTGAACAGACATCGACAGAGCTGCATCGTAAGCTCCCGTTTTGTTGCACAATTTGAATATGCTATGAAAACACAGTTTTAATTCTGTGTAAGTTCCAGATGAATTACTGATATCTACTGTTCTAGCTTTATTTATGAAAAATTTGGTGTTAGATACAAGGACATCGAAGATAATATCATAAGGTAGAGCCTTGGGATTCTGCTTGCGTGCAACAGCGAGATCGGCATCGCCTACACGGTAATAACCATCCTGCATATTGAAAATATACTCTTCCTGCGATGCTAATGCCTTGTCTCCCTTTGCTGTGCGTTTTAGAATCGGTGCGGAAAACCGATTTTCTAATGTGGATTCATCGTAGCATTCCATTAACTGTTTCGCTATATCCTGCTTGTCTTTCAGCGGGACAATGCCAGCTTCCCTCAGAGCTTTTTTTAGTTCATTGGCATGATACGATTCTATTCTATCTTTCAACGAACCATACTTCATATAGCCATGCTCGATCAGCTCTGATTGCACTTTTTCCCAATCCCTAGTAAGCCGGTACAGCAAGTATCTTTGCGGAGGAGAATCCGGTCTGTGATTGTTGCGTGCGTAAAGCACATAGATCTCGTCCGAGGTTATTTTCATCGTTGTAGTCCTCCTAACATCACAATTAGTGTTTCCTAGATTCATAATAAGCAATAGCATCAACGAGGAGATCGTTCAGCCGGGTCTCAATTCGCGCTTTAACCTTGTCATCTCCGCTATACCACAAAAATATTAGATGGTCCAAAATAGGAGAAAAATCGGCGGCGGTTTTGCTGACCAGGCATTCCGCTAATGCGTTCTGTTCTGTCAATGATGGGAATCGGCTCATTAAACTGGATGCAATCCAGCCCCATTTGTATTGCGCTGCACTCCCCTTATTCATGTCGTCAGCTTGTTGACGAGACAAGTTAGAATACTGGTCGACGATTGAATAGTCACGTTGACCCTCGCCTGTTTTCAGCCATAGCTCCGAGATGCCAAACGTAAAGCAGATCGATTTAATTAAGCTCTCAGATGGATTTGCTGTACCACTCTCTACATTCGAAATATGAGGTTTTGAGACTCCTAGAAGTTGTGCAAAGGCTAGCTGCGTATGCCCTTGTTCTTTTCGTATTTGTTTTATTCTTTCTCCCAGTGCCATATCTCCTCCACCAAATTACTTAATTAGTGATATTTCGAAATTAATTAAAACTTCCGCTTGACAAAGTTTTATTTCAATACTATAATACCTGTATAAAGTATTGTTTTAATGCTTTTGTTTTGAAATAAGTGTATCACACTCAGAGAGAAAAGAAAAGGAGGAATTTTCATGAAATCTGAAAAGCGTAAATGGTTAGAGGATTTAATCTACCTAACCGGCAGAACGAAACGAGAGTTTGCTGAAGAGGTGGGGATCAGTCCAATGACATTAACAGCAATCATCAGCGGTAAGTCAAACCGCCCCAAACCGTATATTGTCGATAAAATGGCTCCAATTTTAGGTGTTGGGGTTATACAGCTTCGAGCGATGTTCATTGGCAAGGAGGTAGCATGATAATAATACCGGTTCTTAAAACATACGAGAAGCAAATCAACTACATTTTTCGCTTTGCCGCAAAAATCGAAGTCGGAAAAGTATATAAAGCCACAGAATTTAAGAATTTTTGTTGTCGTGACATTGATCCATTGGGATCAATGCTAATGACCGATGTCGCAACGAATGAGTCATGGATCATGCCGCCTCCGATCAGACAAAACCAAACCGGGGATATTTTGTGGGAGGAGAAAAATGGAGTATATATCGGCAAAACCGAGGAGCAGATAAAAGCCATCTGGCAGGAACACCTCTCAGACATCGGTCGCATGGAGGACACCAGCAATACAGCTTCCATTGGTGAACGTATTAAGGAATTCACAAAAGAGAAGGGATTAAAACAACAAGACGTAGCCGCTGCATTGTGCATTACTCCATCCTATATGTCGAGGATTGAAGCCGGCAAAGTTGTTCCTTCTGATCAACTAATACACGCTTTTTGTTCCATTTTTCATGTGAACGAAAAGTGGATAAAAACAGGCGAGGGCGGCATGGCGCAAAGTGGAGTAAAAGGATGCGCGTCGAATCAAGAGTCTGCGGCTGAAACTGATAACTTTAACTCACTGTGCGCCAAAGTCGATATGCTGATTGCCGCCATAGATCGGCTTGCAGACGGCAGATTGGAGACGCCAACCAAAAAAGGGCTCCTCGCACGGTTAAAACGCAAGATGCAAGGGGTCACTGAAATAATGACCCCTTGTAGCGGAAGCGAGGAGGACGAGCGATGAATAACGAGATTACACCATATTGCCCTAAGCATGGGGAGCGATACAATAATCACGGAGGCGGGACTTACATGTGCATCGACAAGCGACCAACACAACAATCCGCCACAATGCAGAACGCCCAATCGGGCTGGACACTCGTGGCATACGGCATTGGGATGTACCCGGATGGAACTATCGAGTGGGACTACTCAAAAGGGCTGGGATTTAGGGATCTGACTGCGCAGCAGATCACATAGATAAGCGGCATACAAGCCGAAACGGGCGCAAGCCCGTATGCGAGGGGTTGACCACCCCGCACTGATGAGGCAGGTCATCAATCATACTAATTACAGGAGGATGAAAGATGCTAAAGGTAGGACACGGACTGCGCCGGATGGGACGGCTAAAGGGAATGGCGGTATACGAGCTTAGAGAATGCACACCAGCGGAGGCAGCACGGCTGATACAGTCGCCCTCATGGGTGGGAATGTATGGCATTACCAAGGGCGAGGATGCACTTATCGTCTGCGCCCGGACAAGGAGGGCGACATGAGCCACAAACATTTTGAGGCACGGGCAAAGCTGTATGAGCTGTATGACAACGGCAAGCTCAGATACGATGAGTACAGCTACCTGCTCCGCATCATCGACGAGGCGGGCAAACAGTCGGATCTGAACAGCAAGTTGGAGAGGGACAACGAAAGACTGCTGCGACTACTGAGGGCGGCGACACGCATGACGGAGACAGCATAGCCGAAACGGGCGCAAGCCCGTATGCGAGGGGTTGACCACCCCGCACTGATGAGGCAGGTCACAAGGAGAATGTATGGTATACGCAGTCCAACAACATGAGCAATTAGACGGCATCATCCCGCACAGCGAGGGTACGCCGTTATACGTCAGCACAGCAACGGCTGCCGTGCTTATGGATGTATCGGAGCGCAGGGTGCGAGAGCTATGTCAAACAAGCAAAATGACAGCAATGTTGGTAGCCGGCAGTGATATACAGGGCGGACGTGCGTACATGGTGTATGTTCCGAGCCTGCCACTGGAGGCACAGATGCGGCATATCATTAACGCTGAGCAGATGAGCGAGTGCGACATGGCAGCCTATCATGCGAGATACGGAGATGAGGGAATAAAAGAGCTTAATAGGCGATACTTTGCCGTCCTTGACTATAAGCGTGAAATGCTGGATGCTAAACACGGCAGCACAGTATCGGCAGCCGAGACTATCGCCTCCCACAATGGGATCACGACAAGAACGCTGTATCGCTGGATCTCCGCATATAAGGATGAAGGAATTGCAGGACTGATGCAATCGCTGCGGAAGCAGGGAGCCGGACAGTCCAAAACCCTGTGCCTCATGGCACAAGACTATATAAGAGATGAACTTTACAGGGATAGCAAGCTTCCACAATCCGCTATTTTTTCTAAGCTCATAAAGTTACAATCAACTTTGGGGAACAAGGCTTGTGAACGCTGTGCGCATAATCCGTCGTCTTTGGCTAGTCGGGAGTTAGCATTTGGGCAAACAGCCGACCAATATGAGATTTGCTCATCTTCGGATAAAAAAGGGATCGTACTGCCGATCAACAAATGCACAATCAACAGATATGTAGCCTCTCTCCCTAAAGGGGCAATAGCATATGCTCAACGAGGATCACGTTACTGGGAAGCCAACTACATGCACAAAATTCAGCGCAAAAAACCGACCGAGATCAATGCCTGCTGGTTTGGCGATAATCACCTGTGCGACATTTTTGTAATTGGATCAGATGGCACAATCATGCGTCCGTGGATTATAGCCTTCTCAGACGCAGCGTCCGGCTGCTTTGTGGGTACTCGCATATCAGAGAACCCCAATAGCACCGAGATTATCAAAACCCTGCGAGATGCAATAATGCCGAAACAGAATAGCATTATTCAAGGGATGGTTCGAACGCTGTATATCGATAATGGCAAGGATTATCGAAGCAAAAAGATGGAAGGAAGTCTCGATCCCAAAGCAGTCATTGGGCATATAGATGAGCAGCTGGGCAGTCAAGGCGCATTGGCAGCACTACAAATCAGTGTAATCCATGCACAACCCTACAAGGCTTGGGCGAAGACCATAGAGAGACTATTTGGAATCGTCGAGGACAGATGGATGCGCGAGCTGCCCGGATGGTGTGGCGGAAAACCCTCGGAGCGTCCACAGGACCTATCTCGTGCGAAGCTGGAGAGAATGGCGGCTAACGGTGAGTTGCTGACTATCGAGCAGTTCGCACAAATATGGCATGAGCAAATAATCCCAGCGTATCATTACGAACGATATGGCAACGAGCAATCACCAATAGAAATATACAAGTCGTTGCCCAAAGCACGACAGGATATGCCCTCGTATGACATGATGGCACTGCTGCAGACTGAAATCGTTTCGCGCAAGGTTGGATATATGGGAATACGGCTGCACAACCGCGTGTACTGGGACGAGAGATTACAGGATTATATAGGCAAGGAGGTTACCGTCCGCTACAACAAGGACGATATGGATGGAATAACGGTAATCTCCGGCAATCGGCACATCTGCACGGCGACACTCGACACTCCATTCGCTCTAGTAGGCGAGGATAAGGAACGAGTGGCCGCACACATTGGCAGACAACGAGCTGCAAAAAAGGCGGTACGTGAAGAGATCCAACGGACTAGGAAGAGCGTTGCGCTGCTACGGTACAGAGATCCGTTAGGCGAAGCCTTAGACGAAACGTACCAAGGAGGCATCACCTCAACAGAGTACCGCCGAGCTGCAATCGAGAATGCCGAAATCAAGGTCCGTAAGAGAAGACAAACAATGGACGATAAAAAGTCGGCTGACATGGTGATGGCGAAAATGATTCGCGACTATGAGCAATCCAAAGCAGCATCCAAAAGAATACAAGTTTGATGCACGAAACGTGTCAAAAATAAAAATAACTAGGAGGACATAACATGGAAGTAACACCCTTACACATCAACCAGCCATACTCTGAATCGAACGGCATGGATATCGATGAACTCAGAGAACAGCTAAGCAAGCTACAGGCGGCGGGAGTGCCGTTTTCCACCATCTCGACGGCAACGGGAGTCCACCGGTCAACTATCTCGCAATTTGTCAACCAAGGGATTAGACCGGCACGATATGAGCAAATGCACTCGCTCATGCTATATGTATCGGCACACCCCACCATTGGAGTAGCACAAGCCAACGGCTCACACAAGCAGAATTTAGAACTGTGGGAGCATGAAGAGTACAAGGCAGCGAGGGGATGGTGCAACTACATTATAGACAATCGCAAGATTGGCGTAATCATGGGCGCACCCGGCACAGGCAAAACCACGCTGCTGAAGAGCCTCATGGTGGACATGCCGTCATGTATCTACATCGAGGCAACCAGCAACATGCGCGTGACCGATCTGATCAATACCATTGCGCGGGCAATAGGCGTATCGGTTAGCGGCAACGGATACGAGCGGTATACCCAGCTATTAAGTTCGCTGCAGTGGCGCAAGGAGCTTGTGATACTGGTGGACGAGGCCGAGTGCCTTAAAAAATGGGACGTGGAAAAATACGAGTATCTACGCAAGATATGGGATAACACAGGCACTCCGATTATAATCACAGGCACCCCGGAGTTGGAGAAAATACTAACAAGAGGCACAGGACGAGGAAACCTCGCACAGTTATATCGGCGGAAATACGAGCTGCAACTCAAGGGTGTTTCCGCTTCCGAAGCCCTCGCTATCCTGCGCCAATATAATTGTACTACAGATGCTTCCCAAATGCTATCACAACTTGCCGGGGATACGGCTCACGGTGGACTGGGGACGATGTGCGAAACCCTCGACCTGTGCCTAAAGACGGCAGCGGGCGGGCAGATAACCGCCGATATGGTGACTGCTGCCAAGAAATATAAGATGATGTACTAGGAGATTCGAACATGGAACAACCAAAGATTAAAAAATGTTACTGTGTAATACCGATGGATTCGCGCCAGTGTTTAGTAGCAAACGTGCAAAAGGAATGGGCCAAAGTGCGCAACAGTAAAGGATTTGATCCTATGAAATTCTCCGAAACCTTACTCAGAGTGATCACGGAAGTGGTGAATAGCTACAGCAACTTTGGCGAGATAACCTTGGAACAGTACGCCACCGCAGAAATGTTTAACGAAGTAATATGGAACTACAACAAAAAGTATTCACAATCGGAGGAACGAATATGGCAAGAGTAAAACCGAGGGAGCTGCTTCCGCAGCTCAAGGACTGGGATGAAGTAGACCTCGCGCTCTGTGAGATAGCAGAGTGTGAGCGAGCAATTACGGACGTTGAAACACGGATGCAGGCTCAGATTGACGAGATCAAGCTAACAGCGGCAGACGCCGTGGCAGAGCCGAAAGTAAGGATAGAGTATCTTGCCCGCCAGCTCCGCGACTATGGCGAAGCCAATCGCGCAGACTTCGACAAGCGAAAGACTAAGGCATTGGTATTCGGCTCGATGGGCTACCGTAAAAGCACAAAGATAAAGCTCCCAACCGGCACGGAGCGACAGGCGGATATAATAAGGATGCTCAAGGCTGTCGGTTGGGATGAGTGCGTAATCAATCCTCCGCCCAAGATTAACAAGGACGCCGTTAGGGCACACCCGATTGACGACATAGTTAAGCTGGGGATAGGAGTACAAGTGGACGATGAATTTTGGTACGAGACTCGAAAGGAGGAGCTTCCCAATGGCACAGATTAAGCAGTATATATCAAAGGGACAGATAGCCTGCATCTTCACGCTTGCCCGCCAGCTCAGCATGGACAATGACGATGTCCACGCCCTAATCGAAGGGACGACCGGAAGGAGCAGTGTTAAACAGCTCACCATGCGGCAGGCAATCGAGGTAATCAACCGCCTCAAGGAAATGGCAGGCGAACCGAGCGACCCCAACGACCGCTTCCGCCCCACGGACGGTGAAATCTATCTCATGCGTCAGCTTGCCGCAGAGCTTGGGTGGACGGATGACCGCCTCGCCTCCTTCTGCAAGGCAAGATTCGGGGTAGACGTAATGAGTTGGATGAGCAGGCAGACCATCAGAAAGGTTATCGAGGCCCTAAAGGCTATGAAGCGCGGAGGGCGTGGCGAACGAAAGGAGGTGCCGATGTGATAGATATACCATCGTGGGTACATGACGTCGAGCTGTCAGAACTGCCTGAGCAGTACAGACGCTTTGCCGAACTGATAGGGTACGAAAACACCCTGCAGCTGGTCGCCAACTACGGAGGAGATTATCAGTATATCCCCAAGTTGGACGGATTGATTAAACTGACTAGGGACAAACAGCTGTGGCACGATTTTAGGCAGGGCATTGAGCCACGAATACTAGCCCACCGATACGATCTATCAATCGTGCAAGTGTATGAAATCATCAAGCGTATTAAGCGAGAAGCCGCCGTCCCGGCAACACAGATTAGTCTATTCGATGCGGCAGTTAATTAAGAAACTAAATTAATTCCTTAACATTCCCAATAATGGCAACGACCCTATACAATACCGCTGTGGATTAACCACAGCGGATTTTTGATTTACGGAGGACATATGAACGACTGGATTACATGGGTGATACAAGGTGCGATAGGAATTTTAATCGGCTTGCTGGGATGGCTCTGGAAACAGGACAGAAAGACCAAGGACAAGCAGCTTGCGACGCAGGACCAGCGCATCGGGAACCTTGAAAAGAAATTTGAGCAGCTCCCCTTTGTGTATACCACTCGTGAGGACTTCATCCGCAGCATGACTACCGTAGAACAAAAACTTGACAAAATCATTGACCGGCTGCCGCCGAAGGAGTAAGAGAATGGCAAACGACATAACAGCAATAAAGAATAGAGAGATACGCGGATGCATTATTCGCGCCCTCGGCAAGAGCGACGGCAGGCCGATCAGCCAAAAGTCATTGGCGATGGCTCTCATATCCGTGACCACGGATATCGCCCCGCATCTGTACTACCTCGGCGACAAGGGATATATCCGAGTCACCGATGTAGGTGACGATGAAATCCATGGAGTCAACTGCGTGGTCCAGCTGACTGCCAAGGGCATCGACCTTTTGGAAGGGTCCATCGCCGACGACCCCGGCGTTACTATCTGATGGCGGCGCGGGTAAAAAACCGCATAAAGAGCCGTATAGATGAGCTGCCGGAAGAGGCGAGAGCATTCTTGGATGAGAGCCTTGCCAATGTCCTTCTGAGCTATCAAGAGATATCAGATGCAATGGTAAAGCACGGCTGGATTATCAGCAAGAGCAGCATCGGAAGGTACGCCCTTCGACAGAACTCGGCGGCTCAGCGGCTCCGAGAGGCACGGGAACAGACCACGGCACTATTGTCGATAGCCCGTGAAAATCAAGACATTGCTGCCTCCGAGCTGGCGACCTCGCTCATGATAGATGGACTTGTCAAGCGTATCGCCACCGCAGAGGAAGAGTTTGACGAGATGCCGCTTGAAAAGGCCGGCAAGCTCGTGGTACAGCTCCAGCGCAGTGCGGTATATAAGGAGCGTATGCGCTCCGCCCGCAAACAAGCGTGTAAGGATGTCGAGGCACTTATCCTTAAGCGCATCCGTGAGGCCATACAGGACGATAAGACCCTATTGGGTAAGCTGGAGGAAATCGTGTCAGCAGCGGCTACAGAGGAGGCTGACAAAGATGACGACAGATAGCTGGTATGCCCTATATGTTATCCCCAGTGAGGAGGAGACCGTTGCACGAAACGTGTCAAAAATCAATGGAGTAACGGACACCTGCGTCCCGATCGAGCATCTTCTGTATCGCCAAGGCGGCGTGTGGCACAGGCGAGAGCGGCTGATGATACCGTCCTACGTACTTATCCAAGTCGAGGAGCTGACAGCAGCCATATATCATAAGATAATGGATATTGGGAGCGTAATTCGGCTGCTGGGAAAAACGGCTACCGAGATGCCTAAGCCGATACCCGCACAGCAGATAGAGGTAATCCGGCAAATGACGGTTGACGGAGCCTCGCACCCTATGACACTCACGTGGAGCAAGCAAGACGGTGCTGTAGTGCTGGAGTCCACTATCCCCGAAGGGGTAGACGTAATTAAGATAGATACGAGGCAGCATCGAGTGACCGCAACCATCCGGCTGGGAGAGCTGGAGGCGCGTGTACACTATCCCCTCATACCAAGCAGCCTAAGCAAGCTGTCGATTGAGTAATCTCGGCAAGGCGCAACGGCGATTATATTAAAGTTTTCAACCTTGGACGGGTTCCCGTCCAAATGGCGGAGCCTACCCCCACAGCTTCGCTCGGCGACTCAGTCGCCGCTTCCTCCTCCTAGAGCTGCCCCGTACAAGGGGCAGCAAGCTTGTTACGGCGGTGTGCCGATAATATAACCCAAATACAAGGAAAGAAGGTAAACATCAAGCCCGAAGTAACATCGAACCACATCTATCATGCGGATTGCATGAAGCTACTCCCGATGCTCTCAGCGGAGAGCATAGACCTTATACTGACGGATCCGCCATATGGAATCAGCTACAAGTCTAAAAATCAAGCACTGCACAATCAGCAGGTGGCTGGCGACAAGCATCCCTATATATGGTGGCTGCATGAGGCTGCCCGCATCCTCAAAGAGGATGGCGGACTTCTCTGCTTCACAAGATGGGATGTGCTGGGCGACTGGAAAGCAGCAATCGAGTGGGCCGATCTCACTGTGCGCTCATGCATAGTATGGGACAAGGCCAGTCACGGCATGGGAAACACTAAGGCACAATTTGCTCCGCAGCACGGCCTACTGACGTACAGCGTGTCGCCAAGCTGCCGTCCACGCAGATGATACATCCGACGCAGAAGCCTATCGAGCTGATGCGCCGCCTTATCACCGCAACCACAAGCGAGGGAGACATAGTCCTCGACCCCTTCTGCGGGTCGGGAGCAACGTGTATTGCCGCTGCGCAGGAGCGTCGCCGGTACATAGGAATCGACATCGATGCCTACTATTGCCGCAAGGCAAGACAACAACTAAAAACCCAATGAGAGGGGGAGCAATCCCCCGTAAGTGAAAAGGGGATTGAAACGGGCTATTTCCGCTTTTGGGCAGGAATAGCCCAGTTCCCCGACTAATACGCTCATAACGCAAAATAACGCAAGATAACGGGCAAATAACGCTACTTTAGAAAAGCAGGAGGCAATACCGGTGAAATTGAATGATCTGATTGCCCCGGATGGGGTGACGGACCCCCGATACTTAAAAGCACGACAGTCATTTTGGGAGTACTGCAAGCTGCGTAATCCCAAGTTTTATAAAGATAGCCGTCGCCATCTTAACGAGCTGGCGACTACACTGCAGGCTCTGTATGAGGGCAAGCTATTAAAAGCGGACGGGACGCCCTACAAGAAGCTCATGATAAACATCCCGCCCCGACATGGCAAGAGCTATATACTAACCATGTTCTGCGAGTGGGCCTTTGGACGCAACAACGAAACTCGCATTATCTCTGTCTCGTATAACGAGACATTGGCAAGCCGCTTTGCCAAGGGAGTAAGGGACGATATCACGGCGACCAAGCTCGACCCCAAGTGGACAATCTTCTCGGATATTTTCCCCGCCACCAAAGTTAAGTACGGTGACGCCAGCACACAAATATGGAGCCTTGAAGGTCAGTTTTTCAGCTATTTGGCGGCGGGCTTCGGCGGTACCATAACCGGCGTGGGCTGCAGCATGGGGATTATTGACGACCCAATCAAGAACGACATGGAAGCCTTTAACGACCGTGTGCTTGACGACCAATGGAGCTGGTACACCGACACCTTCCTCTCCCGCGTCGAGGAGGGTGGCCTGCAGATAGTCAACATGACCCGTTGGTCCACTAAAGACCTATGCGGACGGCTGCTCGACAGCGAGGACGCCGCCGAGTGGTACATCTTCATGCGTCCTGCATATGATGAAGGCACGGACACTATGCTCTGTGCCGAGCTTTTGAGCCGTGAACGCTATCAGCAGATATGCGGGCTTACAAGCAGTGCCATAGCCGCAGCCAACTACCAGCAGGAGCCGGTAGATATACAGGGGCGGCTATACACGCAGCTATCGACATATGATAAGCTGCCCGATAAGTTCGAGCGCATCATATCGTATACGGATACTGCCGACACGGGCAGTGACTATTTGTGCAGCATATCCGCCGGAATCCTCGACGGACGGGCGTATGTGCTGGATATAGTGTACACCGACGCCCCTATGGAAGTAACCGAGCCACTTGTAGCGAATCAGCTCTACAGTACGCACGTTGCGACGGCGCATATCGAATCCAACAACGGCGGGCGTGGCTTTGCAAGGAATGTTGAACGTATGCTTTGGGATAAGTACAGAACCCGCAGGACGTATGTCGCCTGGTTCTCCCAGACAGCCAACAAACAGGCAAGGATACTAAGCAACTCAACATTCGTCATGGCGAACATTATCTATCCAGCCGACTGGATGAGCAGGTGGAAGGACTACGCACGGGCGATGCTGACATATCAAGCCAGCGGCAAGAACAAACACGATGACGCCGCAGATGCTACAACAGGGCTTGCGGAAAAGATGCAGACCGGCAATCGCCGTGCACGTTCTATTAGTAAAAGCGCACTTGGATTCTAAGGAGGAGCTATGTACAGATTAGATAAGGAGATCCCCATGACGGTAGGACGCATGGACAAGTATATCACCCAGCATAAGGCTTACGACGTGAGACGCATGGATAAGCTGCTGGACTATTATATGGTAAAGAACAAGATAAACAGGCGCAGCCTGGAATCGGATACAGGGCTATATCACAACCGCATCGCCCATCCGTATGCCAGCTACATCACGGATATATATGTGGGCTACTTCATGGGTGAGCAGGTAAGCTACTCAGCCGGCGAGGACGACAGTAAGCTGTTGGAGCTTCTAAACGGCATCAACGCTTACAACGATGAAGGAGCAACCAATGCCGAGCTGGCTACGGACGCCTCAATCTTCGGGCTTGGAATAGAGCTGATGTATATTGATACCGATGGCAAAATCCGATACAAGCGCATAGACCCTCGGCAGATGATGCTCATATATGATACGAGCATCGAGGAGGAGCTTCTATACGCTATCCGCTACTATGTGGATGCAGACATCCTCACCTCCGAGACTACCGAATATGCGGAGGTATACAGCGCAGCGGATATACGGCGATACCGCCGAACCAGCAGCGGACTATGGGTTGAGAGTGAATCGATACCTCATGCCTTTGGCTTGGTGCCGATTTCCCCGTACTTTAATAACAGTGCTACAACAGGCGACTTCGAGCAGGTAATATCGCTTATAGACGCCTATGATAAGGCGGAAAGCGATACCCTCAACGACTACTCGGCTTTTGCGGATGCATACCTAGCCCTCAAAGGCATGGAGGGAACCGAGGAGGAGGATCTGAGCGCACTAAGACGCAACAAGGTACTCCTGCTCCCAACCGACGGGGACGCCGCATGGCTCACCAAGAACCAGTCGGCGGAGTTCGTCGAAGCACTCAAAACTCGGCTCGATAAGGACATCCATAAGTTCGCAAAATGCCCAGCTATGACGGATGAGGAGTTCGCCGGCAACGCTTCGGGGGTAGCCATGCAGTATAAGCTCATGGGGCTTGAAACCGCTACAAGCAAGAAAGAGCGAGCCTTTAGAAAAGGCTTGCAAAGGCGCATAGAGCTGATTTGCAACATTCTAAGAGTTCTCACAGGACAGGCCTATGACTACACGAGCATTAGCATGAGCTTCAAGAGAAACTTACCCGCCAACTTCTCCGAGATAGCGGATAATCTTGGCAAAATCGGGCATCTGCTGTCAAGAGAGACACAGGTAGGGCTGCTGCCCATAGACGTCGATTATGCCGCTGAAAAGGAACGGCTCGAAGCGGAAGCCGAGGAGGGCTACACCCTGCCCGAACCCGCAGCCGGGATGGTGATGTGACGTGGAGGAAACCTACTGGGACAGGCGGGTAAGAAGAATTGAGGCACGGGCGCAGCTCTACGCCACCGAAAAGTCCAAGCTCATACAAAAGCTGTATGTAGAGCAGCGGGACAAGCTCCTCAAGGATGTGGATGCGCTATATGCGCAGATTCAGGACAAGGGCGCAGACAGCCTAACACGCACACAGCTTTACCGATACAGCAGGTATCAGAGCATTATTAAAGATGCCCGTGCCGGAGCGCAGGTGATAATGACTACCCAGCAGCGATACGTGGATGAGGCGGTCAGAGCGGCTTATAAGTCCACGTTCGGCATGACAATGGAAGAGCTGCTTGGCAAGGGCGATTGGAATCACGTTTCACAGAATCTAATTGACGCCTATCTAAAGACCCCTTGGTCCGGCGAGGACTACAGCAAACGCATTTGGCAGAATACCAACAAACTGGCCCATGACCTTGAGAAGCACATCGGAGACATTATAGTGCAGGGCAAAAGCCCGTCCGAGCTAAAGAAGCAGCTCGTTCGTGATTATAACGTTGACTACAGTGTAGCCGACCGCCTTGTAAGGACGGAGGTATCCGCAGCACACGCCAACGCCTCTATGCAGTCCTACCGTGAGGGCGGGCTTGAATATGTGCAGGTGCTGGACGCCGGAGGCATTGCTTGTGGGGAGTGCATTGATATAGCCTACAAAAACGGCGGCATCTACCCAATAAATGATGCTCCTCGTGTTCCCGTTCATCCCCGCTGCCGCTGCTGCTACTCGCCCGTCCTCAACGACGACAAGCGGATTAAGCAGTATTACGGTGGTGAGAATGCTCCTAAATCGAGTGATATAGCCCCGAAACCCGCAGAAAATCAAGAAAAAGGACTTGCAAAGGCTTCAAAAGATGATATAATTAAGATGACCAATAAAGAGGTCAGAGAGTATTATGTAGGAGAGGTAGCAAAGATACCTTCACTCATTAACCGAGATTTACCCGCAGCGGAGCAAGCGAAGCAAGCCTTTGAAATGCGAAATGAGCTAAGGACAAAGGCACGTGACATGATGGAAGACCAAGAACTCAGGATGCAGCTAGAGTCAACCCGACCGATGCTATCATTTGAACAGTTAGTGGACTCAAAAATGAGCCGAAAGAGAATGTCACGAGCCGAAGCAATTGCGGACATACTACTAACGGCGAGCAAAACCAACGAGAACGTTAATAAGGAGCTGGGACTTAATGATGAATAAAGTGTACGACATCACATACGCTAAAAAAGCTAGTGGCTCTAAGTTTCTCGAACTATGCGCAAGGATTGAAAATGGGCTTGAAAATATCGTCATATGTTCCAAGCTGGTAGATGTTGATGGCTCGGAATTTCAAATGTATACGTTTAACGGGAAGAATATTAAAGTGTCCAATGATTACGAGGTTGATGCTGTGTATTTGGAGTCTGAAATAGATTTATCGGCTTTATTTTAAACCAATACACTGAATCCAACCGAATCCCATCCACCCCTTCGGGGGTGTTTTTTGATTGCTCAAAAGTCGCCCATTAGGGCGTGAATTGAAACAATGCACAACTAAACGACCATTAAGGAGGTTACACATGATTAAGTACCCATTTCCCCTGCTGTCGCCCTCATCGGGCGACAGAGCTGCGGCAGAAGGAGCAGCAGCGGAAAACAACGCTACGAATGTGGCGGAACAGAAGCCGTCTTTTGATGAACTCATCAAGGACGATAAGTACAAGGCGGAATATGAGGCGACGCTTGCCGCCGAGCGTGAAAGATGGACAAAGGAAACAGCCGAAAAGGCGAGGCAGGAAGGGCTGACCGCAGAGCAGCGCAATGTTGAAGAGCTGGCAGCAGCCAAGGCGAGGCTACAGGAGCTTGAGCAGGCACAGACCAAGGCGCAGCTCAAGGCGGCAGCTACCGAAGCACTTGCCGCCAAGAACATTCCAACGACATTTGCCGAGATGCTCATCGGCGCAGACGCCACGGCGACCAAGGCACAGACCACGGCCTTTGCGGAGACTTTCAACGCCGCCGTAAACGCAGCTGTCGAGGCTCGCTTGGCAGGGACGACCACCCCAAAGGCAGGCAATGCTGCCGCAGCGCAGGACGGCGTAACGTCCGCATTTTTAGCCCGCAATCCGGGCTTGACCATCTAAGGAGGTAATACGATATGGCTCATGAAGCAAGAGAATCCTACAGCGGCCTTGTCCTTGCAAAGCTTCGCAAGGAGATGGCGCTGAAAGACGGCGTAGTCTTTAACAATGACTACGAGGGCGACCCCAAGGCGGGAGTCGTCAAGATCCCCGTGAGAGACACGGAAGTGACTGCGGGCAATTACAATAAGGCGACGGGCATAGCACCCGGCACGGGAACGACACAGTATGTTTCGCTTCCGATTACCGAGGATGTAGCTATCAATGAGATTATTGATGGATATGACGCCGAGGTAGTGCCGGACGGTATAGTCGCAGAGAGACTGGACAGCGGCGCATATGCCCTGCAGTCGGCACTGGACAGCCGTGGCGCAAGCTGCCTGCTGTCGCAGGGTACTGCAATAGGTATCGGCTCGCAAACCAAGGACACAATCTACGATGCACTTGTAGATCAGCGCAAGGCGCACATCAAGGCTAATATTCCCAACGACGGCAAGCGTTTTTTGCTTGCCACCCCCGATGGGTACGCACTGCTGCTGAAAAGCCCGATGTTTACTAAGGCAAGCGATCTTGGAGATGCGGTGCAGCAGACCGGCGCAATCGGAAGGATAGCAGGCTACAATGTATTCGAGATGAACGACGATACAGCGAACCTCGCTTTTATCCTCGGTCATCCCCGATTTGCGACACGAGTCCACGCTTTTTCAGTGCCTCCCAAAGTGGTATCGCTTGACGGCGACAGCCAATACATCGGTGCAAGCGCAGTCAAGGGGCGTATGTGCTTCGGTCACAAGGTGCTGAGAGCAGCGGCAGTCAGAGCCGTCTATATGCCGTCCGTGCTGACAGTTGCCTGTGCAGCCGCCACAGGAGCATCGGACTCCGGCAAGACGGTAGCGACCGTCACGGGCAGCACGGGTACGCTCAAGTACCGTGTCAATCCCTCTGTCCGAGCAGCATATGGAGATGACGGTACGGCGGCAGCATACACCTCACTTACCAGCGGCACTACTAAGATAACCGCCGCAGCAGGTGCTGTTATCGAGGTAGTCGAGCTGGACAGCGATTCGAAGGTAAAAGCAGTCGGCTACGGCGTAAGCGTCCCGATGGCATAAGGATATGGCAAGGGCAGAAGATATGAGGGTGCGGCTTTCGCCTCGGGCGGATGCCGCATCTGTTGAGCTGCTGGAAATGCTGCTTGCCGAGGCGGAGACAGAGTTCTTGGACTACACCGGGCAATCCGCCGTACCCGCTTCGGCGGAACAGCTCATTGTGAAGATGGCGTGTATAGCGTATGACCGCAGAGGGACCGAGTCCAACGGCGGACAGAGCTTTTCGGGAGTATCCGACAGCTATATAGACGGCTATCCCGCCGCCATTGTAAAGCAGCTGCAGCGATACAGGAGGTGCAGAGCCATATGATACAACACATGAAGCTGGCGGAGCAGCACAGAGCTGTACCGACCCGAGATGCATACGGCGATACGAGAATGGAGCATCAGCCATTGAGGACGATTCTTGTTGCCATTTCCACCCGCAGCGGTTCGCCGCAGACCATGAGCAGCGTTATATCAGTGAACAGCACCCACACTGGCATCACAGATGAAGCGGATATCCAGCGAGGCGATATCCTTGTCCAAGCCGGCCGTCGCTACAAGGTGGACTATATCCCGGCGACAGCTCCCCGCACGGTGCTGGATCTCAGCTTGGTTGAGGATGCACCATGAGAATCAAGGTGACGATAAAGGACACGTTGACTCCGAGCCTCAATAAGCTAGCGGACGAGCTGCTCATCGAAGCCGCCAAAAAGGCGGTACGCGAGTGCTGCTTCATGATTGAGCAGACCGCTAAGGATAAATGTCCGGTCGGCCCGGATCCGGGCGGCGATTTGAAGAAAAGCATTCAAACCGAGGTAAAGCTTGAGGACGGGCGAGTCATAGGCAGAGTCGTTGCGAATGTAGAGGGCGGGTACGCCCCCTACGTCCACGAAGGTACGGGCATATACGCTGAGAATGGCAAAGGTCGCCAAGGCGGCTGGGGATATACCGATGATAAAGGTGTAGAACACTGGACTTGGGGGCAAAAGCCCCAGCCGTTTTTGCGAGACGCTGTAGATGAGCGTATGCCGGAGCTGAAGGCTAAGATGGATGAGGTGATACAGCAATGCTTGAAGGGATAATCGCCCTGCTTGCGCAGGATGAGGAGCTGACCGATATCTTCGGTCAAGGGTTCCTATATCCAGTCCGTTCGACGCTCACAGGACCATGCATAGTCTACGAGTACTACACGCTCTCAGCCTCGGAAAGCGTACAAACGGCAAGGCTGCAGCTCACCGTCATATGCACTAATCTCGGCGACTGCCGAAGAACCGAGGCGGCACTAAAACGACTTTTGCTCACCTTTGGCGATCGACCCATTGGAAATATCACAAAGTCCATACTTACGGGCGGCGGGCAGCTCTATGATGAAGTCCGCCAAATGCACCACACACTACTATATTTCACCCTAACGGGAAAGGAGTAACACATGAACAATGAAACTGTTGATGAGATTCGCTTAGGTTCTGGCGAGCTGTATCACATGGCATTTACGGGAACGATTCCCACACACGCCGACATCGAGATTGCAACCAATCGAACGGGCTACATAAAGTCCGGCGCAACTCTTGAGTACAAGCCGGAGCTGAAGGAGGTTTTTGACGACCTTCGTAAGGTTATAAAAACCTTCCTTGTAAAGGAGGATGTAACCTTCAAGTCCGGGCTTATGACGTGGGACCTACAGACACTTGAGCTGCTGTCGGCATCCGGCACATATGTAGACGATGAGACTACGCACAAGCGCACTCTGACACTGGGAAAGGCCGGAGCTATCGAGCTTACGCAGCACCTGTTCCGCTTCGTGCATACGAAGACGGACGGGAATAAATTCCGAGTGACGCTCGTTGCTACGGCTCAGAATGGCTTTTCTTTGGCTTTCAAGCCGGATGACGCAACCGTAATCGATGCCGAGCTAAAAGCAGCGGCACACGACTCTGACGGCACACTTGTAATCCTCGAAGAGGAATACGGCACTGCCGTATAAGGAACAAACGGAGGGGCGCAAGCCCCTCCAACGACATATAGGAGGAAGAATATGCAACAGATTTTAGACCTTGGACTTTTCGCAAAAAACACCATGCCCGTGCTGCTGCCCGATGGGCGGACGCTCAACCTCATGCAGCCCAGCAAGGATGCTCAGATAGAGCTTATGCGCTTTCGTGGCGTCACTGCAAAGAGCGATCCACAGGAGATCATAGAGGCTCTCAACGAGATAGTAATCCGCATATTGAACAGCAATGATTCACTGAGCAGTATTCCTGCAGAGTGGGTGCAATCGGAGCTTAATATAGCCCAAAAGACCGCATTGGTGCAGGCTTATACTAGCTGGATTAATGAGCTATTGTCTGACCCAAACTCATGATCCCGTCCCTTCCGGGCGAGGGCGACGGGAAGGAAGAAATACTCCCCGCTATCCATCGGGTCTGCGCATTCAGCGGACTCGATTTTTATAGGGCACTCCGACTCCCTGTACAGATGTTTCAAGGAATGCTTAGAGCATCCATCATTGGCGAGCTGCAGGAGACCGAGAGTGGACGGGATTACCTCAAGAAATGTGAAAGATTAAATCAAACTGAGCTGGATGAGGGTGCTTTTCGCTCTCGCATCCGCATGATGAAGGAAAGGAGCTAATCGCATGGCCGGAATCAATCTTGGCAGCGTCGAATCGGGCGTTGAAATTGACGTAAAAAAGGCGCAAGCCGAGATAAAAGACCTTGTAGTCACGGTAGAGCACTTAGAAGAGTCACTGACCGACATTGAGAAAGGCTCAGAGGCGGCGGCATCCGGAGAGGATAAGGTCGGCAGCTCCGCTAAAGAGGCGTCTCAAAAGGTAAAGGACTTGGGCGATAATGCCGACAAGACGGGCGATAAGCTCAGCAGGTCCGCCGACAAGATGCAGAAGGTCGGCAAGGGGCTATCCGCCTACATTACCGCACCGATAATAGCCGCAGGAACGGCTATCGCGAAATTTTCGATAGATTTTGAAAACAGCATGGCTGCTGTCTATACGCTCACGGGCGATGCTAATCGGCAGAATTTAGCGGACGGCATCCTTGATATATCCAATAAGTACGGCATGGCGGCAACAACGCTTGCACAGGCTCAATATGACGCCATCTCGGCGGGCGTAGACGCAGCCAATGCGCTTACGTTTGTTGATGTAGCCGCTCGTGCGTCCAAGGGCGGATTTACCGACGCTGCTACGGCAGTTGACGGACTCACATCGGCAATGAACGCCTACAACATGGCGTACTCAGATGCCGAGATCCTGGCAAATAAGTTTTTGATTACTCAAAATCTTGGCAAAACCACCTTTGATGAGCTTGCCGGGTCTATAGGTAATGTTGCGCCTACGGCATCCGCTGCGGGCATGTCGGTAGATGAGCTTCTCTCGTCTATAGCCGCACTGACAGCCGCCGGCATAAAGACCGAAACGGCAATCACCGGCACTAAGGCAGCCTTGGCAAACGTAATCAAACCTACATCTGAAGCCGCTGAAAAGGCGAAGGAACTGGGCATAGACTTCTCGGCATCTGCCCTTAAGGCAAAGGGCTGGGTGGCATTTCTAAAAGATGTCGAACAAAAGTGCGGAGGGAATACCGACGCTATGGCGCAGCTCTTCGGCTCGGTAGAAGCCCTCAATGCAATACTCACCTTGACGGGCGAAAAGGGTGCAGCAGTAATGACTCAGTCGCTGGCTGAGATGAGGACTAATACGGGCGCGCTTGATGATGCCTACAACACAGTTGCGGACACCGCCGGAAATCGCTTACAGGTAGCACTTAATCTCATTAAAAACTCGGCAATCGAATTTGGCGACGCTGTCGCACCCATAATAGAGGCGGTAGCAAGTGCTATATCCGGCCTTGCCGAAAAGCTGGACGGCTTGGACGACAGCCAAAAGAAAACCATTGTAACAATCGGGCTTATCATAGCCGCAGTCGGACCTGCCTTGCTTATGGCAAGCAAGATTATCAAGGCTATAAGCGCAATTAAGGCAGCAATGGTGGCCCTCGGAGCATCTGCAAATGCAGTTCTTGGCGTATGGGGACTGGTAATTGGAGCTGTTGCGGGACTAATCGCCGTAGTGGCCACTCTCGCTAAGAGTGAAAAGGAGCTTACCGAGACTGAAAAGCAAGCAAAAAAGGCTAGAGAAGAGCTGAAAGATGCGACGGACGACTATAAAGAATCCGTCAAAGCGGCTGCCGAGGCACAGGAAAAAACGCTGCACGAGATAGATGCGACTGCAAAAATAGCGGGCAACTACATAAAAACCCTAAAGCAGATGGAAAAAGAGGGTGTAAAGACTGCCGACCAGCAATCCGCATACAACTCCATAGTAGCCAAGCTCCAAGAGTTGCTCCCCGATGTAAATCTAAAGATTAACGAACAAACGGGGCTGCTCGAAGGAGGCGCAGCGGCGTTGTCTACTCAGGTTGAAGAGTGGCAAAAGCTAATCAAGCAGCAAACCATGTACGCTGCGCTTCAGACGGATATCCAAGCCGTAACAAATCTTGAGGTCGATTTAGAGGTGGCTAAAGCGTCTTTGTCTGAAACGTTAGCGCAGGAAGGCATAGAGTACGAGCAATTTGCAGCAAGAATGGCTGATGCCTTGGAAAAATATGCCCAAATTGATTTTACCGGACAATACGGGGTAGAGAACGTAATAAAGCTGCAGAACAGGATTAAAACGGACGGCGCAGAGGCAGTCATTGCCGAGATGTTTGCGGAAAACAACGAGGTTATTCAAGAATTTAGCAATGCGTGGGGCTATACTGAGCAGGCTACATTAGACTATTTTCAGAAATTCATATTTCAAAATGTTGAGGGGTACAGCACAGAATATGCCGCCGCCCTATCACAAATATATGGTAGTGAGGAAATTCTCAGCGAGTCACAGGACGCTTTAGCTCAGAAAACTAAGGCAACTGAAAAGGTCTACAGAAATGCGATGAGCGACATTATCACATCGAGCGAGGACGGCAGCAAGGGAATAATCGGCGTGGGCGAAGCGGCCGAGGACACTGTGGAGACGGTAAACGACTTTTCTGACAGTATCATCAACGGTTTTGAACGCATCAAAAAAGCAGGACCGGGGCTTAAAAAAGCACTGTCCAATTTGACACCTAACAACGACTCCATGCGAGAATGGCTCGATAACTTGGCAACCCTCACAACAAAGGGACTCTCGCCGGAAACCATTGAGTATCTTTACAATCAAGGGATTCAGTCTACAGGGCAGCTCGTCAAGGACCTCGTAAAAGCAACGGCTGCTCAGCGTGAGTCTTTCGAGGCCGAGATGCGGGAAAGCCGCACACTGGGGACTACAAACTATATCGATATAGCCAATGACAAGGCGAACGCTGCGGCACAACAGGCTCGGTGGAAGTATCTTACCGAGAACGCTGAGGCGTATAATGCGGCGCAGCAGCTCAGAGAGCAAGGCACAGAATCGGGCGGAGCATTTGGCGACGGAGTTATCACAGGCGTAAAGGGCAAGGAAGCAGCGTTGCGGCAGTCTGGCATCGATGCCGCAAATGCCGTGAACGAGGGATTTACAAGCACATTGCAAATTCAGTCCCCGTCTAAAGTAGGACGTGCGGGCGGCAGGTATTATATCGTCGGGGTAATTCAAGGGGCGATGGATAAGCTGGATGCGCTGGCATCTACCGGCAAGCTGGCAGCAACCAAGCTTGCTGCGCCCATGAGCAATCTCGGAGCAACAGCACCTATGCGCGGAGGCGGTATACCGAGCAGTGTAAGTAAGATTATCAACAATAACAACAGGACGGTAAGCACAAGCAGCAGGACCGCCCACGTAGAGCAGCATGTGAGCTTCGACGGACATAAGATGTCGGCTGCCGAGCAGCGGCGGCAGATAAAGCGGCTCGACCGTGATTTAGCGGGGGTGTTTTAGATGCAACAGATTCAATTCATTTCAGCCCTCGGCGACCGCGTTGTGGCGTCACACAGCTCGCAGGGCGTATTTCTACAGAGCATTGGCGGGCTTACCGAGGCAGATATAGAGCCTATAGCTACATCGGGTTTTGGTCAGCACGGGCAAAGCTATGTGCGCTCCATCATGGGCGCACGGGAGATACCCATAGAGCTATATGTTCATGCTCAAACGGCGGCTGAGCTGTACGCCTTGCGCCGTCAGCTTAGCCGCATTTTTAGCCCTCTTGCGGGCATTGGAACGCTTATCTACGCCAACAATTCGTTGACAGTAAGCATCCCCGCCTATGTATCCTCTCCACTTGAAGAGCGCGAGAGCGAAGGAACGCTTCGGCTCTATAAGCTGGAGCTTACTGCTCCTAATCCCTTATGGCGGGATTTAGATGAACGGGTAGCCTACCTATCCGATATATCGGGCGGTCTGCGCTTCCCTATGCGGCTGCCCGCCAAGTACGGCACCACGGGAGCAGTCGCCAACATAACCATTGATGGTGACTATCCCTCGCCCGTTCGCATTGAAATCCGTGGCGGAACGGTAAATCCGATCATCACTAATCAGTCGTCCGGCGAGCTTATATCCGTCCCTATCACCGTATCTACGGGATCGATGCTAACCATCCGCACGGGGTACGGCGATAAGGCAGTGCAGCTAACGGATGCTGCAGGAGTACTAACAGACGCCTTTGATCAGATCGATCCTGCCAGCACATTTTTTATGCTAAAGCCGGGGCGCAACCGCTTGATTTTCACATCGGATGATGTGACGACTGCCGATGTTGCAGTCTATTGGCGCAGCTGGTACACGGGGGTGTAGCATGAATATTTACCTATACAATTACACCTCTACCGAGATCAAGTGGATAGGACTGGTCGACGATTTTATATCGCTCGACTTTGAATGCCTGTACAGCGGTATAGGCTCTTTTGAGCTTGTCATGCCGCCCGACAGTCCCAATCTTTCACGGGTATATGCGGCTAATATCATATGGTACTCGCCTACCCGTGCGGGGCTTATAATCTCGGTGGTTCGAGAGCTTCGTGATCATCAGACGACTATAACCGTTAAGGGCGTGGAGTTAAAGGGACTTGCATCCCAACGGTTGGTATATCCTCCCGCTGGGCAGGAGTTTCAAAAGCTCGAAGACGCCACTCACGAGGCTATAATGGCGGCAATCATCACGGCGCAGATTATCGCACCAACAGCTTCCGAAAGGGCAATAAACGGCATTCTGGACGTTTACACCGTCCCCTCTGACGCCGAGACTGCAACACTCGAAGGACGATATGAAACGGCGGCGGAGCTGCTGGAGGATCATGCCACAGACGGTAATGCCGGATGGCGTGCAACCATCATAGACGGAGTCATACACTGGCAGATCTATCACGGTGTTGACCGCTCCACAACATCGCAGCATCCGCTGATACTATCACTGGAGCTGGACTCCTTTTCCGAGTTTATGATAGAGGACCAGCGGTTGCCCAATCTTGCGCTGATAGCCGGCGCAGGTTCGGGCGCAAGTCGCATTATTGAGACTTTGGGAGATAGCACAGGCTTTGATCGCTGGGAATGCTACGCCGAAGCGGGAGACAAGAACGAGGAAACGGACCTGCCAAGCGTTGGCAAAACCGCCTTGGCCGACTACGGAGACAGGCTCGTAATCGAGGCCGTACTCGCCCCCCATCTTCAAGAGTCCTTTGGCAACGCCTTTGATGTAGGCGATATAGTCACTCTGCAGGGTATCCTGCATGAGCAAGATATCGATATGCGGATCACGGCGGCTACAGAGGTCTACGATGAAGACGGACGCAGGATTGAGCTTGAATTTGGCTACGCAAAGTCCACTTTTACTGACTCGATTCGGCGCACGAATCGTGTCACAAAATCACTAATCAAACGATAACTGTAAGGAGGCAAACACATGAACATGGATTTTTTCGGAATGTTCGACTACGCGAATGGCGATGACGCCACCTATGAGTATACCGCTACTGAGTACGCCAAAGTCATGCAGCTTATAGTCGGCGACGGCATCGTATCGGGCTATGGCACAGCCTTTGGGCTTACCCGTACAGGCCGCACCTGCACCCTGGGCGCAGGAGCAGTATTCATACAGGGCTACAGTGGCATTTCAACGGCGACTAAGTCCGTCACTCTCACCGCTGCCGCCAGTGGCATGACGCGTATCGATATCATTGTGGTTCGGCTTAATGTCCAAGCGCGCACCATAGCTTTAGAGGTCATATCGGGAGCAGAAACGGCGGCAACGCCATCTGCTCCGACCCTCACTCAAACGGCAAGCATATATGAGCTTCCACTGTACCAGTTCACCGTATCCGGCAGCGATATCACGGCTACTATAGACAGACGGCAGCTTAAAGTGTCTATGTCACATATCTCGGCTGGCTACGGCGATCCCGATGTCGCCAGCCTTGGCATAGGCGATATTTACATCAAGCTACAGGAGGAATAGTCATGCTAACGATTATTCCCTGCACCGCATCCACCTATGTAACCGAGCAGTATGTCAACTCGACAGGATATGGGCGAGAGCGTCTCTATTTGGGCTACAGTTACACCTACTATCGTCATCACGTTTTTCTGCAGTTTGCAGACCTATCCGGTATCCGTGGCACTGTCACGGCTGCCAAGCTCAAGCTGTATATCACCGAGGATACCGGGGCGTATAGATATGATCTTCCAATCCGTCCGTGCCGGGTAACGCAGGCATACGACATCGTCAAGCTTTCATATGCCCGCCATGCAGGGTTAATTGATACTACCCAGCCCGTGCAGCGCATCTTAGCGGATACAGATGATGACGGCGAGCCTGACGGCGGAAATCGGTGGGTAGAGCTTGACGTGCTGCCTATCGTACAGGCTATGCTCACATCCAACCACGGCTTAGCACTGCAGGCGCAGCGTGAGCATGGAACCTACTGTAATACCATCGGCAAGGATGGCGACTTCGCCCCTTATCTGCTTATAGAACAGCAGGTGAGCAGCCTTTACTACCACCATCCCAACGATGGGATCAAGAGTGGAGAGGTATATGTACAGCAGCGTGGCGGGCTACGCTCTGCCACTGAAATACTTAGCGTAGGAGCAGACGGTACGCTAATAAGAGGAGGCTCACAATGATAACCTTATCCTTTAATGTAACGAAGCACGATATTGTCCGCACCGACTCGTGCGGGGCTTTAAGCGCAGGAAATGTAGAATATGTGGAATGCGCTTTCACCTTTGACGCAGACTGGACGAGTGCTGCTAAAATGGCAACATTCTCCTACGCAGCAGAGGAGCCGATGCGCATAGCTCTTACATCGGACAGATGCATAGTCCCATATCAAGTCCTGCGGCAGGCTGGCGACGTACTTATAGGCGTCACCGGAGCAATCGGCAGCAGGGTAATGGCCTCTAAAGTGTGCCGAATCAAGGTTGAACCGGGTGCGCCGATATCGGGAAGCGATCCTATCCCATACACCCCTACAGTGCTTGAACAAGTGCTGTCGGCGTTTGCGGCTACCTCGACCCGTTGGCATATTCTTCATGTACCCATTGGGGCATCAGGAGGTACTACTCTTGCTAATCAAGAGAACGATTTAGATCCGTCCGAGATGCTGCCCGCCGACATCCTCGTCGGTTCGGACGGCTATCTAGCCCTTGTAGTATCAGCAACGGCCTCGGAAACCTCAATTGCAAGGCAGGGCGTAACCCTCCGAGGACTGCAAGGTATTCAAGGGCAGCAGGGTGTAAAGGGCGACAAAGGCGATACCGGCAGCACCGGTCCGGCTGGGCGTGGTGCAAATATTTGGTTCGCGGAAGAAAGTCCAGAAGCTTACGATGGGCAAATATCTGCAACAGCTGAATGTGTAATTGCGTACCAGCATCTTAAAGGTAACACCGTTCCTTCAAAACTGTCTGTTGCTACAGACGACTATATCATTGACCAGACAACGGGGAAAATGTGGGTAGTAGGAACGCCTCTTGACGATGCTGATTACTGCCCTGTTGTGTCAACCACAGCACAGCTTCAACTTGGAGAAAAAAACATAATCACTAAGATCATAGTCAACGGCGATGACGCGGGATTATTAGAGGATAGCTCCAACGGCGACGAGCTGACTGCAGCGGTTGTGAACTGCCCTCGGCTTTTCTACGCGGCAAGGGACTATAGCGCAGACCAAAACATCTCTATTTATGGAAATATCCCACGCTCAAGCATCGCGGGAGCGACGGGGATCACTTTCCAAGATGGGGACAAGATTCTATCTTGCTCCGGTACGATTTATGAAGTAAACAATGAGTTTATCCCTTCCGACGACATAATATCGGTTACAAAGCTCGGTTCGACAGCCGCCTGCTCCGTATCGCTTGAAAAGATTAAACACCCAAAAGGTTCTCCCACTGCCATCATACGAGTCCATCTTCAAGGAATATCAGCATACACCGAGGGCGACGACCTAAAATTGAAGCTTTACCGCAAAGCATCTGCCCGTGGCAAGGGTGGCAGATGGGGTTATGCAGATAGATGGGGATACGGGCAGATTGCTGGAACAACGCAGACGTGGAGCAGTGAAACAATTACTCATCCCGCTGTTCCAGTGTGGATGCCTAATGACGGGTATATCCAAGAGGAAATACCAATCACTGCTTCAGATATATCCGCAGGATATAAGGATATTGACTTGTGCACATATCTACTTCCGCTTGTGAAACTGAGGTATAATGCATCGACACTTCGTCTGTTCGGATGCGCCCGAGAAAAACGAAGCCACGAAATATCGTGGCATCTCTTCAACGGAAACTCCCTAATTGGGCTGCCGAAAAATACAGTCGAAGTTGGCATAGCTCAGTATCAATCCGCGAGATATTTTACGGTAGTCTACGACAGCGCAAATCCAATAGGTACCTCACGTATCAGCAGAGAAAGGCTATGGGTGCGCTTAAAATGAAACAACTTTTTGCTGCTAGTGAGTCGCTCAGGTGACACTCGTGTATCGTTCCGATGATATTTGTGCAGCGATTTTTCAAGAATTAGGAAGGAAACACAATGAGTAAGATAACAGAATTTATCGATCTTTTGGAAGAGCAGGTTGGAAAAGGAATTTACGTCTGGGGCGGCGATGGGGAAAACCTATCCGCCATGTCCGACCCCGTGGCATGGATAAAGAAACACGAAACCAGCACGCAGAATGCAGCAAGGGCTATTGCCTTATACAATAAACGTGTTGCTGCTGGCGTGAATCCGATACGAGCCTATGATTGCAGCGGTCTGATTTACTATTGCCTTAATAAGCTCGGTGTAGTCAGCTCCGACCTGTCAAGCCGAGGGCTATACGGCATCTGCAATCCCATCGCCAAGCAAGAGCTGCGCGAGGGCGACCTGATATTTTACTGGACTGATAAAGACGGTGACGGCTTTGACGTGAGCGAGATTTACCATGTCGGCGCATATATCGGCAATGGCAACGTCATAGAATCGCAAGGGCGGGACGTAGGCGTTGTAAAAAATCGACTGTCCTCACGCTGGAATGCCTTCGGGCGTCCCAAAGCATTCAAGGATTTGCCCGCCGAGCCTCCCCCCACGACCGAGCCTGACGGCTACTACCGTGAGCTGTCCATCCAAAATCCTTTGCTCCGTGGCTCGGATGTAAAATGGGTGCAGACAAGCCTGTCCGCGCTCAGCTACTACATCGGCAAGTGCGGCGTTGATAGCATTTACGGCGAGGACACGGCAGCGGCAGTGGCAAAATTCCAACGCACGGCGCATATCCAAGAGGACGGCATTGTCGGATTCATGACGTGGAGCGCAATCGCAACCGCCATTACTGCGCTTGTTGCTCCCACTGGTGCGCTCATGGGCGATGCAGACGGTGACGGCAAGCTAACCGCTGCCGATGCTGCAAAGATACTGCGCTCAATCGTGAAGCTGGAAAACGCTCTAACCCTTGCACAGGCAGACGCTGACGGTGACGGTCAGATTACCGCCTCCGATGCGGCCTACATTCTGCGATGTGTGGTGAAATTAGAAAAGCCGATTTGCAAATAGGGTGGCGACCATCGCCTAGAAAAAGGAGATATAATATGAAGAAAATACTGATTATTCTGCTCACGCTGCTGCTGATTCTTGCAATGCCGGCAGCGGCACTGGCTACCACGGAAGAGGCATCAGCCCCTGTCTTGGAGGATGCTTTTTTTACCACATGGGCGCAGCTCGCAACCTATGCCGGTGCGCTGATGCTTACGCTGATTATTACGCAAGTTCTAAAAGAGGTACCGTTTATACGCCGCATTCCGACCCGCATATTCTCGTACATCATCGCACTTATTATCCTTATAGCTGCCACCATATTCACAGCAGGATTCAACTGGTCGACGATTATACTGTGCGCTTTTAATGCGTTTATCGTCGCTTTAGCAGCCAACGGCGGCTACGACGCACTTACTATTCCTAAGTAAATTTAGAGCTCTTCCCCACACAAAAGCGGCGAGATTAACCCCTCGCCGCTTTTGTTATATTTATGCAGTTAAATCGCGCTTCAAAATTGACACGATTCGTGCGCCAAAATTGACACGGTTCGTGCGCCGCTACACTATCCTCACATGACCGTAGAGCAAAACATTATTTTTCCCCTTAGAAACGCAAAAATCAAGCGCAAGATTGCCTGTCAAAAGGCGGCAGAGATGGCGCGCTTTGTTCAAATTGAGGACTTGCTCAAGCGCAGACCCTCACAGCTTTCTGGCGGACAGCAGCAGCGTGTGGCTATTGCCCGTGCGCTTATAAAGTCTCCCAAGGTTCTTTTGCTGGACGAACCTCTATCCAATCTGGACGCAAGACTGCGACTGGAGCTGCGTGAGGAGATTCGTGGGATACAGATAAGAACGGGCGTTACTACCGTTTTTGTCACCCACGATCAGGAAGAAGCAATGAGCATCACCGATCAGATAGTGCTGATGAAAAAGGGCGTCGTTCAGCAGGTCTGTTCTCCATATGAAATGTATTGCAATCCCGAAAATAAGTTTGTTGCCGCATTTTTGGGCAATCCGCCTATTGATTTCTTTACGGTTCAGGCGGAGGACGGCATCGTGCCTATGGGCAACGGATTGAGATACCGTGTCAAGGAATCCCTAAACGGAGAGCTCATTATGGGCATCAGACCCGAGTCTTGGAAGCAGGGCAAGGGCGTAAGGGTCACCGTAAAGAACTTGGAGATCAGAGGTCGTGAACAGCTGGTCAACTTCGATATTTTCGGCAACAAGGCTCGTGCTATTTTGGATGGTTTTCTTCCGCTGCATATAGATGATGAGCTTGAGCTCACACTCACAGCCAATACTGTTTATCTCTTCGATCCACAAACGGGCAACCGAGTTGATAATGGTGGTGAGATATATGCTGTCTAAGTTAAAGCAAAAAAGAAGCATCAAGGGGAAACGGTCAAAGGTCGTCATTGAGAACGGTCAAATCTCCGTACGCAGTCCCAAGGCATATCTTTATTTGCTTCCTGCCGTCATCGTTTTGGTGGCTTTTCTGTTCTACCCGTTGATAAAGATTCTCCGCATGGGCTTCTTTGAAAGGTACGTCTACATAACAAGTACCGGAACGGGCTTTGGGCTAAGCTCGATTAAACATGTGCTTGCCGATCCGGTTTATCAGCTTGCGCTAAAGAACACCTGCTTTATAGTGTTTATCGGAGTACCCATAACAGTGGGACTGGCTTTGCTCATTGCAATACTTATCAATTCGCTGACAAAGGGCAAAGGCTTTTTCCAATGCGCCTATTTCCTGCCCTATGTAACTTCTATTTATGCGGTGGGAATCGTATTCAAGTGGCTTTTCCATTCCGACTACGGCTACATCAATCTATTTATCAAGATATTCGGTGCGGACGCCGTTCATTGGCTCACCGACCCTAAATATGTGGTGCTGTCCGTTACGCTGTTCACCATCTGGAACGGACTTGCATTGAAGGTCATTCTTTTCTTGGCAGGGTTGCAGAAGATTGACAAGCAATATTACCAAGCCGCAAAGGTCGATGGCACAGGACGTCTGCGTGTGTTCAGCAAGATTACCATGCCGCTTTTGTCGCCTACGATATGGATGGTCACAATGATTTCGGTCATCCACGCATTTAAGACATACAGCGAGATTGTCGCCCTCTATGGCAGCGATGCCGCAGGACCGGGCAACTCGGCGATCACCGTGATATTCTACATATATAATATGTTCTTCACAAAGGGACAGGTGCATTATGCCGCCGCTGCCGCACTGATCTTCCTGATTATTGTCATCGGATTGACCGCAATTCAGAAGATTATTTCAAAGCGTTTCGTTTATTATGTTTAGAGAGGGGTGCGAGAATGGGCTCTTTTGAGAAATTCAAAATGCTAGACAGAATGCTCAAGGCGGTCAAGTATTTGCTGCTAATCATTGGCGCACTCTTTGTGTTCGTTCCCTTTTTGTGGATGCTGTCCACGTCACTTAAAACGGGTGCGGAGTCGATATCCATACCTCCTACCCTGTTGCCTGCAAATGCACAATGGGGCAACTATGTTCAGGCATGGGGAGTTGCTCCATGGCTGCTCTATTTCCGCAACACCCTGATTATTGCAGTAGTGGGAACAACGCTGTTGGTATTGATCTCCATTCTGTCGGCTTACGCATTTACAATATTCAGCTTTCCCGGAAAGAAGATCATCTTCATGCTGTATTTGGCAACCATGATGATTCCCTCCGAGCTGCTGATAATTCAAAATTACGTTACGGTTACAAAGTTGGGGTGGATAGACTCGTTTAGAGGCATCATCATTCCTACCCTTGCCAATGGCTTTTACATCTTCATGCTGAGGGAATACTTCATGCAGGTTCCTTCCAGCCTATTTAGGGCAGCAAAGGTAGATGGGTGCGGTACATGGGGATACCTTTGGAAGGTCATGGTTCCCATGAGCAAGAACGCCGTATCCACAATAGCCATTCTATCCTTTATAAGCTATTGGAATTCCTTTGTTTGGCCGCTGATGGTTACAAACACCGATGCGCACAGAGTTCTGTCCATCGGCTTGATGCAGTTTAATTACTCGGTAAGCTCTGAAGTGCATCTTCAGATGGCCGGTACTACTATTGTGCTTTTACCGATGGTCATATTCTACATTATCTTCCGCAAAAAGATTGTGTCGGGTGTCGCCAAGGGCGGAATTAAGGGATAAGCCATGGATAGACGGTTATTAGTTATTTCCATAGACTCCATGATTGAGGACGACCTTAGGATTATTGCCAAGCTCGATACGCTGGGCGATATATTGGGACGCTCTTCCGTGGTTTGGGAAATGACCTCCACTTATCCTACCCTGACCCATTCGATTCATTCGAGCATCATAACCGGCTGTTACCCCGACAGACACGGAGTAATCAGTAACGAACGCTTTATTCCCGGCAACTTGCATGCCCCTTGGTATGACAAGGCTTCGGATTTGAAGGTTGCAACCTTGCCTGATTTATGTAAGTCCATGGGCTATACCACCGCTTCGGTTTGCTGGCCGCTGACCGTAGGTGCGGATATGACTTATGTGCTGCACAGGGCAGGGATTCGTGTGCCTTTGGAGCAAAAGGGCGAGGCAATGCGAGCATCATCCACGGAGGGCTTGGTCGATGAGGTGGAGCCGTTTACCGGGAAGTGCTGGGATGAGCTGCCGCATTTTGAAGCATCTGACAGATTTAGCTGCCGTGCAGCAGCGTATCTGTACAAAGAGCATAAGCCCGACGTCATGTATGTACACCTGATTTTGGTGGATCACATGAGACATCAAAAGGGCGTGTACGGTGAACACATCGAGCAAGCCTATCAATTCTTGGATATAGAGCTAAAGGTTCTTTGGGATACGCTTGAGCAGGAGGGCTTGCTTGACAAGACCATCGTCAACATAACCAGCGACCACGGTCATCTGCCCGTTGAGCGTGTAGTGTCGCTCAATCGATTCTTTAAAGATAATGGGCTTCTCTGCCTCAAGGACAATGGTGAGTTGGACACTTGGCAGGCGTATGCGCATACCTGTGCGCTTTCTGCTCAGATATATCTGTCTGATTCAAGCGTGGCAGAGAGAGTTTATTCGCTGCTCGATAGGAACAGTGCGGCTCTGGGCATCTCACGGGTGTTTACCGCAGAGCAGGCGGAGAACGAATATCACCTGCGCGGAGGCTTTTCGTTCGTTGTTGAGACAGATGGGCATACGGCGTTTTCGTCCGATTACAATGCGCCGCTTGTGGGGCGCACGGGCGATGAGGACTATCGGTACAGCGTTGCAACGCACGGGCATCTGCCTACCGTGGGGCCGCAGCCCTGCTTCATTCTGTATAATCCCTTCGCTTCAAGAAGAATCGAGCTGCAACGAGGGCGCATCATTGATCAGGCACCTACGCTTGCAAAACTGATGGGAATACCTATGAGTGATTGCGATGGAGAATGTATAAAGGAGCTTTGCGAGGATAGTAAATGGATATAATTTATTCCGACATAAAAACAATAAATGGATTTGCGTGTGACGTGGTTATTTCTGGGCTGCAAAAATTTGTCCGTCGTGCCGACATACCCAGAGCGCTTGCATGTGCTAACGAGCTTGCTCTGTCCAATGGGGAGTTGTTTGAATATATGTGGAGTCGCTTGATGGTCATAAGCGTAGAGGACATCGGCTTGGGCGACCCAATGGCAAGCGTCCGCACATACGACAAATATCAGCAGCATATTGGCAGCAACAACGATGCAGACGCCCAAAAAGCATTGTACTATGAAGCAATTATTGACCTTTGCGGCTGCAACAAGGAGCGAGGCTCCTGCATCTTGGCGCAACTTATACGAACGATATTCCAAAGCAGCAATGCTCAGGCTAACGTGGAGCAGTTGTATGCACGATTGATTGACGGTGATGCCGAGCAGGCAGCCTTGACTGCATATGCAATAGCCAACAAGGGAAGCCAATACTATCAGGGCATATGGGAGTGCTTGCTAAACTTTGCAAAGTGCAAGCTGGCATTTGAGCCCAATGCAGCAATTCTGGTGGAAACGCTCAACAGAATGAGAAGCGAAAATTACAAGGACAGCGGAATCCACCCAATGTATTTCACCCACGCTATCCGTTATCTGTGCTGCCTGAAAAATGGTACGGGCTTGTGCCTAAAAGAGCACAGCATGACCGAAGGTGAGGCTTGCCCGCCTGCAAAACTGGAGTTTCCAAGCTATGTGTTTGACAAGCATACCCTTTGGGGACAGGAGCACGGCAGAGACGAGCTGCACTTTTTAAGAAACTGTGCAACCGTCATTCCCGAGGTCAATGTTGACGGAAACGATTGGACGCACCGTCTCATTGCTCTGATTGAAGGAGGTTTATATGCCTAAAAAATTATTACTTATATCCATTGATGCCATGATAAGCAAGGATATCGAAATAATGAAGGAGTTGCCTGCGTTTGGCAGTATTATCGGAGAGGCGTCAATAGTAAAAAACGTGTTGCCAATCTGTCCCACTCTGACTCACCCCGTGCATGTATCCATCGGCACGGGCTGCTATCCGGACAAGCACGGCATCATTAGCAACGATTATTTTCTGCCCGGACAGGCTTTCTCTCCATGGCTGGAAAAAGCAGATTTGGTCAAGGTTCCAATTTTTCCGCAGATAGCAAAGCAGTACGGCTATACCTGTGCTTCGGTCTTTTGGCCTTTGACAATCGGAATGGATTTGGACTGGGTATTGGGTAGAGCATGGGTGCATGAGCGCAATAAATCTCAGCAGCAGACCATCAAGGACAATTCCACAGAGGGTCTGTTCGATGAGGTTGCTCCTTTTGTTGAATCCTGCTGGGGCAAGGAGCATTATGAAGAATCCGACTCCTTCTGCTTTTTGTCGGCGGAATACCTTCTTAGAAAGTATAAACCCGATATTACCCTTATCCATGTTGTGTTGATGGATCACATTCGCCATGCCTACGGAGTTTTCTCGGATCAGCTTGCGCCTGCCTATAAGTTTTTAGATGACGGAATGGCAAGATTGCTCGATGCCATGAAGGATGCTGGCACTTTGGACGATACGATAATCTGTATTACGGGTGATCATGGACAGTTGGATATTGACAGGGTAATATCGCTGAACAGATTTTTTGTCGATTCGGGCTTGATTAGACTTAATGACGATGGCAGCTTACAGGACTGGGACGCTTATGCGCACTCTGCATCACTTACCTCCTATATACATGTGAATGCGTCCCAATCCTGCTCTGCAAAAAGCATCATGCAGCTATTGCTTGACAACAAGGAGAGATTAGGTATAGCTGAAATTCTTACAAGAGAACAGGCCCAGCAAAGGTATCATTTGGACGGAGACTTCGATTTATTGGTGGAGACTGACGGGCATACCGCATTTTCACCACGCTGGACAGTTCCGCTTGAAACGCCCGTAGATAATACCGACTACCGAACAAGTGTCGCAGGACACGGACATTTTCCCGAAAAGGGCGAGAAACCTGCTTTTATAGTGCGCAACCCATATTCAAGCAAGAGGATTACACTTGAAAGCGGAAACATTGTCGATCAGGCACCGACAATGGCAAGGCTGCTGGGCTTTGACATGCCAAATTGTGATGGCACACCAATATCACAGCTGCTGGACTAGGGCTTCACTGCCGAAAGGCTGAAGATACATAAAGAGATAATTATGAGGAGGCACACATGAAAAAACTGGTTTGTTTAGTAATGGCACTTTGTATGGTGTTTGCGTTGGTCGCCTGTGGCGGAAAGACCGAGCCGCAGCCCGATGCAGAGACGACGGAGGCACCCAAGGTGGATACCCCCAACACACAGGAACCCCAAGCAGAAGTAACCGACGCTCCCCAAGAACCTGTCAGCACGGTAAAAACCGAGCTGAGTGGACCTGTTGAGATTACATTCTGGCATTGCATCTCCAATGCAACCCATCTGGCAATACTTGACCAGCTCATTGCCGATTTCAACAGCGGCATTGGCGCAGAAAAAGGAATCACGGTCAACGCTTATGCACAGGGCTCCGCAAAAGATTTGGATGCTGCAGTAGTTGGTGCAATCATGTCCAACACCGCACCCAATGTAACGCTGTCTGCACCTAGCTTCACCGCTGGATATCTTCAGGCAGAGTGCGTACAGGACCTGACAGATTACATCAACGATCCCGTAGTGGGACTTGACGACATTGACGACTTCTATGAGACCTTCCTTGCGCAGGGCAGCAGCTATGCGGTAGAGGGTATGTACAGTCTCCCGCTGCACATGAAGGCAGAGGTTCTGTATTACAACACCAAGGTCTTTGAGCAGTATAATCTGGAAGCTCCCACAACATGGGACGAGATGATTGAAGTTTGCAGAGCGATTACCGCACAAACTGGCTCGCCTGCGTTTGGTTGGGACAATCCCGGCAGCGCATTTGCAACCATGATTCAGCAGCGCGGTGCAGAGTTTGTTAATGCAGACGGCGAAGTATTGCTGTTCAACTACAAGGATACCTGCAACGAAGTTATGAAGCTGTGGAGTGATTGCATCGCAGAGGGCATTTGGAGACTGGCAGGCGAGGACAACTTCTTCTCCGGCCCGTTCGCCAACGAAATCGTCCCCATGTACATCGGTGTCAGCACCGAGTCGAGCTGGATCAATCAGAAGGCGGTTGACGGCTTGGAGTGGGCAGCAGCACCCATCCCTCAGTATGACGCAAGCAACGGCTACGTTTTCCAAGAGGGTCACGTCATTGAGATACTCAACCAGAACGCAACAGAAGATCAAATCTTGGCATCTTGGCTGTTCATCAAGTACATGACTTCCTACGAAGCTAACCTCAAGACAGCCTGTGGAAGCGGCTACATGCCCATTCGCAAGTCTGTTGCCGAGAGTGCAGACTTCTACAACTGGTGCGTTGAGAACAACAACTTTGCATCCTTGGTCGCAACTGAGGAAGCAGAATCCTATTTCATTCTGCCGGGCTTTGTGACCGAAAACTACACATCTGCAGGTCTGTGGTCAGAGTTGAAGAACATGATGAACAACTTCCTTGTCAACAGCGTTGATGCAGCTACCGCCCTTGCACAGCTCGAATCGGAGTTTGGTAAATAACCTGCAAGGGTAAATCAAAGGAACTACGCAGTGTTTTCACATTGCGATTTCCATCCCCCCCCCCGCAACGCCTCACGGATTATTGTCTGTGGGGCGTTGCCCTTTATGCGGATAACTTATCATATGCGTTGACTCGACTAAATGCGGCATGATAAAATACAGCGTAAAGACAGTGTCGCTGTCATGGCGACAGGTGGTAAAGCGGACAAAACTTAGCACAAAATATCGGGAATGAGTCTGGGTCTTTTGCTACAATACACATGCAACAAGGAGAGAAGCTTTGAACTGGATTGAAAGCATAGGTAGGGCTATCAACTACATTGAGGATAATTTGGAGAGCGACCTTAGGATTGAAGATGTCGCCTCGCAAGCTCTGATTTCGCCGTTCTACTTTCAAAAAGCGTTCAGCTTGCTGTGCGATTTCACGGTGGGAGAGTATATTCGCAATCGAAGGCTGTCTGCAGCAGGACGAGATGTGCTGACAACCGATGAACGAATCATTGATATTGCAATGAAGTACGGATACGATTCTCCCGACAGCTTTACCAAAGCATTCACTCGCTTTCACGGCTCGACTCCTTCTGCAGTCAGAAAAGATGGGCAAGCGATTAAGACGTTTGCGCCGTTACAACTCAAAATTATTTTGGAAGGTGGATTTATTATGGACTACAAGATTGTGGAAAAGGAAGCATTTAAGGTGATTGGGTCGTCAAAGATGTTCAACATGGAATCGTCCTATCACGAGATACCTGAGTTTTGGACGCAGCATTATCAGCGCGGATACGGCAAGTACATCAGCGGAATGTACGGTGTGTGTATTGAATCGAACGAATCGAACAAGGAGTTTGAATACCTCATTGCAGACGATTATCGGGAGGACAGAAAATTGCCTGAGCAATTCAAGGTCTTTGAGATACCAAAGCACACTTGGGCGATATTTCCCTGTGTAGGGCCCATGCCAAAGGCCTTGCAGAATGTGAATTCAAAGATATTTTCCGAGTGGCTGCCAAACTGCAAGGACTACCAACTCGGCGGCGGCTATAACGTTGAGTTCTATTCTTGCCCCAGCGATTATAAAGACGGCACTCAGGACGAAAAATATTATAGCCAAATATGGATTCCTCTTGTCAGAAAGTAAACAACAAAGGGCAGCCAAACGGCTGCCCTTTTAGTATGTCAAAAAAGGTTTGGTATTAATTGGGCTCGGCTTCAGTTGCCATATCGGTTACAATTACAGGCTGAGAATCCGCTGTGTGCAGAGCTTTTTTGAGAATAACTAATAGCAGAATCGTGCCTAGCGCAAGTGTGATTGCGTCTGCTGCCGGCTGCGCCCACAACAAACCTTGGAATGAGAAGGCACTGTTGAGCAAGAGCAGAAGCGGAATATAGAATAGCCCCTGTCTTGCGATGGAAAGAAGCAGCGATGCCGTTCCTTTTCCAAATGCCTGAATTGTGGTGGACGCAAGCATTTGCGGCCCAAGCACCAAAAACGACCACTTGTAGATTCCAAGAACGGTAACACCTGCCGAAATTACAGGCTGCAAGGGCGTGAATATAGAGACTAATCCACGGGTGAAGATGCCAAACAGCAACGTGAGCGCAATGCCGATAGCCCCCGTCATCAGCGCACCTGTTTTTATGATGGATTTGACACGATGAATGTTGTTTCCGCCGTAGTTGTAGCCTATCAGCGGCTGACAACCTGCCGCAAATCCCATAAAGATGAAGGTTCCTATGTACATGAGTTTGGCGGCGACCCCCATTCCGGCGATTGCATCCTCTCCGTAGGGCTTGGCTAGATTATTGCAGATAATCAGAGCAATACTCATCAGAAATTGGCTCAGCGCCGCAGGAATACCGATTGCAAAGGTCTCCTTCCAAATTCGCTTTTGAGCACATATATCCTTGATGCTGAATCTGACGAGCGACTTTTTTGACAGATAGTATCGAATATAAAACGCCACTGCTCCCACATTGCCCAAAACGGTGGCGATTGCAGCTCCTTGAATGCCCATGTCCAGTGCAAAAATGAATATCGGGTCAAGCACAACATTGATAAGCGTGCCAATAAACATTCCGATGATGGAGGGCATAACTGCCCCCTCGCTGCGTACAAGCTGTCCCCCTGTATAACTCAGCATGACAGGCAACGTGCCTATAAACATGATGGACGCATATTGAAATGCGTAGGGATAGATGCTTTCCGTTGCGCCCAGCAGCACGATAAAGGGCTTTAGAAATATCAGCCCTAAGGTCATTACAAGCAGCGCAAGTCCCACAGATATTGCAACGCCTGTCGATAGGGTTCTGCCGGCAGATTTGCCGTCCTTCATGCCAAGGCATCGTGAGATGTACGATGCCGCACCCGTGCTTACGATGGTTGCTATTGCCATCATCAGCATAAAAATTGGTGCGGTAATGTTTGCGGCAGCAAGCTGGTTAGAATCATTCAGCTTGCCTATAAAATAGGTGTCCACAAGGTTATACAGCACCTGCACCATCATTCCGCACACAACGGGAATAGACATTTTGAGTATTGCCTTTGCCACGGGCGCATTGCCCATCAGGTCGGTTTGTTTATTTGAAATCATTTAGTTTCGCCTTTTCAATTACTTTTTGATAGGGGGCAATCATGCCCTCGTTCATTTTGTTGCCCATCTTGGCTTTTATCTTGGGGTTTGTGACAAGAGCTCCCAGCAGTTTCATTTTTATAATAGTGCCGAGCTTCTTGTGCGGAAAATCATAGATGCCGTGCTTTTTGTAGAACTTATGATCTGCCTTCATCAAGCCACGCATCAGATAAATCAAGTCTCGAAAGATTTTCATGCCGCCCACACCCAAGAAATTCTGTGGCGGCACATACTTGTTCTCCAACGCATAGCTGAGGTTTTTCGCCAGCTTGCGCACCCCTTCCCCGTCCGTTGCGCAGCCTGCAAGGAAGTTCTGTCCCACCTGACATCTGCCCTCGATAATCAAGCGCAAATTGCTTTCATTTGAATAATCGCCGCAGATGAGATACCCCATGGGCATACCCATCGTCACGGTGCGATGCCCGTTGCAAAATTGCCTGTCATCGTATTGTTTGAAGGACGCACCCATCGAGTGGTCCTTGACGGAGAAGGCATACACGATGGCACTTGCCGTTTGAATCTCCTCTCGCAAAAACTTGTCGAATCCGTCCTTATAGACGCACCTGCCATCGGCAGCGCAGCCAAAGCAGCCCAAGCAACCGCCCTTAAATGGGTATTTTGCAATATTGACAATCCGTGTTTTGAACGGATACACGGCATCGAAGTCCGAAATCATAGCCGCAAGAGTGTCATCGTTCGGCTCACGGTTTGTCACAATAACGGTATCGAAGCCGCCCCTCTTGTCAACCTCCATGCCCAATGGTTCATACGACACAGGCAGGGCTTGCATCTTTGGAGTCAGCGCATCAAACACGCCATTTTGGGCGCAGAACAGGGTGTGTTTCCAAAATGCTTCTGCATCCGCACGACCTTTGGGGCTTAACAAATCGTCCATATCCGCAGACAGTCCCCCCAGATAGCGCAGTTGCAGGTCGTGGCAGTTCTCCCGAATGTACTGGTGCGCAGTCACATCGTAAAAATGCTTTGAGGTGCTGATTTGTGCGGCATATTTACCGCCAAGGTCGATGTTTGCCTCCTTGAGCAGCTCGATAAATCTATGGAGCTGATAGGGTGCGATGAAGGTGTAGACGGGGTAGCAAAAAAGGAGCAGCTCTGCCCGACTGATTGCATCAAGGGCTTCACTCATATCTCTTTCATACGACTTTATCCGCTGACCAACATTGATAAATTCAAAGCTGCAGGTTGGGAACTTCTGAGCAAGATACAGCACCGTTTGCAGCGTGATGCTGTACTTGCCCTTTGGCGAACCGTTTAATACGCAAATCTTCATCTGCTCTTTTCCTTTGAACGTTTATCATTGATAATTTTCATGTGTTCGGGCGTGATTAGCGTGACGCCGTTCACCCTAGCCCAGTTTACACAACCCTGAAGGGCGACCTTCAAAAACACTCTGGGAACCTTTGTCATCATCTTACATGCGTCCTCGGTAAATTTGACCTTGTCGTCAATACGATTGGCGGCGTATACTACGCCTGTCAAATCCGCTTCTTTTGCGGCAGGTATCTTCATTGCAATCGGTCGAGTGAATTTTGTGTACCAGAAATTTGTGCTGTCACGATAGCCATAGTCAACGGGAACATGGGGAAACGCCGATGCTTTTACGCCGTTGACGATGGCGTTGTAGAAACGCTCCTTCATCAGCATCTTGTCAATTTTAAGAATGAAATGACATCCGAATTTGCTCGTTATGCCGTTGAAGCTGCGGTAGGGCGGTTCGATGCCGTCAAGCTGACCCACACGGGTGCGATCCTCAAACGCATTCTCAAGTGAATCGTCCCAACTGCACTCCATGACCTGAAATGCTTTTGATATGACCAGCGGACGCTTGCCCTCGCTCTGCCCCACTTCCAGCTCGAACTTGCAGTCCTTCATCTTCTGGGCACTCGTTTCGCCCGGAAATCCAAGGCGGACGGTTTCACGGAAATCATCTTTTGAGTCATCTAAAAAGTTGAGAGCGCATACGCCACGCTTGAGTATATTTTGCGCTGTGTTGGAGCTGTTGCGGCACTCCAGCAGCATCGCATAGTAGCTTTTCCCCGCTATGTAGTACGGAAAGCAAAGCGAATATGCCCCAATGGTCGTGCTTCCATCGTCCGCAAGCGTTGAAATAAGCACGGTCGGCATGGGGAAGAATGCCGATGTTTGATAAAAATTATCCACCATACGAAGATTCTTAAATGAACTCATGATTGTTTCTCCTCATTGATTTTTTTAGCTTCTGCCAGCAGGCGGTCACAGTATTGCTCAAAGTCTTGTTGCTCCTTTGGCGAAAGAACCTCCATAATCCGAGCAAGCCACTCATCGTATATGCCTATTGTCTGACCGATAGCAGCTTTTCCGTCTGGGGTGATGGATAATATGTTTTTTCGCCTGTTGTTGGGATCTTGCAATCGCAGAATCAGCCCCCGTGTCTCAAGCGAGAAAAGAGCCTTTGCCACGGTGGTCTTGTCGAGCATCAGCGTGTTTGCAAGCATATCCTGACATGTACCGCTGTGAAAATACAAAAAGGTACAAATTGTATGCTCGGTGTCGGTCACTCCTGCTTGGCGAATTTTTGCATGTCCGTATTCCTTGGCATACTTTGCCAATAGATTTATCAAAGTAACGTCCATACCTGCTCCTTAGGTTGAAATTGCAACTGTTGAAAATTCAACTGTTTCAGTATACAGCCGTTCCCCCTTGTTGTCAAGCATCGTTATGAGCATTTATTCTTTTCTTTACAGCGTTAGGAACGAGGCTCGATGCTGCCGCCGTTTTCGAGTGTTTTCCCCTCCAGCAGAAGCAGCTTTTCAGACAGCACTCTTGCAAATCCTCCGATAATTGCCGAGCTGGTGATTAAATCGCTCGTTTGCTCGACTACAAATTCTGATGTGCGCTCGTGATTTAGGATTGCAGCACCTGCAAGACGAACCTGCTCGGTGAAGAAACGAGCCGCAATCCTGTGCTGTCGCACATATGCGCGATATATTTGCTCGACCTCCTCTCCAGAAATATCCATGGGAATTATCTTTTGTATCAAAGCGATGTTCAGACTTTGTTTAAGCGTAAGAATAATTATGAGGTAGGCAATATGCACCCGATGGTACCGCTTCTTCAGCGGCTCAGGCATAACCTTGATTCGCACATAGTTGTTAATCGTGGCAGCCGTGATGAACTGCTCCTCCTTCAATTCGGGCGGAAGGTAGTCCAGATATTGCTTTAGCAACTGGATGACCTGCTCCATGTACAGACCAAAATCAGGTATTTCTTCCCATTGGGGAAGCTGAAAGCTGTTGAGATACTTCTCCCACCGTCTCAATTTTCCTGCAACCAATGCGTTATCGTATAACATAATGTGTACTTCCTGTGATTTTTTTCTATAATAGCACAATCTACGGTCATATGCAAGGGAATATGGAGTGTACACGGCTTGACATAATAATTAAGTCGTGATAATCTAATATAAATCATTAGATAAATAAGGAGAAAAACTTTGAGTTATGCAATCGTAACGGATACGTCCGCAAATTTACCATATAGTATGCTCGAACCCCACGCCGTTCCCGTTGTTCCTTTTTCATATTATGTAGAGGGTGAGGAGCGCTGCTGCATTGACATTTCGGAGTTTGACGGAGCAGAGTACTATAATTCCATCAGAAAGGGTGTTGCGGTAACTACGTCGCAGATAAATCCCCAACGATATGTCGAGTTTTTTTACCCCCTGCTTTCGCAAGGACAGGATATTCTGTATGTTGGAATGTCGTCAGGCATAAGCGGATCCTATTCCTCGGCAGAATTTGCCGCAGCGGAGCTAAAGGAACAGTTTCCGGAGCGCAACATTCGTTTGGTAGATACATACGGTGCTTCGCTGGGCGAGGGTCTGCTTGTTCTTAGGGCAATTCAAAACCGAACCGATGGTATGGGACTGGACGAGAATGCGGATTTGCTGCTGTCGATGCGTCATTGCATGTGCCAAGTGTTTATGGTGGACGATTTGATGCACCTCAAAAAAAGCGGCAGAATATCCAATATCACGGCGGTGGCAGGAACAGTATTGAACATCAAGCCGCTTCTCAAGGGCGATGTTCTGGGCAGGATTGTTGCCTTTTCCAAGGTTATCGGCAGAAAACGTGCCATAGAGATGCTTGCAGCTAAGTACGAGGCATTCGCCACCGACCCGTGCAGTCAGATGATCGGCATTGCACATGCGGATTGTCCGCAGGACGCCCAAAAGCTCGCCGAGCTATTGAGCAAAGTGAAGCCTCCAAAGGAGATTTTGACGGTTTGCTATGAGCCTGTGACCGGAGCGCATGTCGGGCCGGGCGCACTTGCTCTTTTCTTCTTGGGCGACAGCGATGTAAGGGTTAAGTGCAACTGCAAAGCAAAATAACACAATCAGCAGCCCCTTGTCATAACAGGCAAAGGGGTTGTCGTAATTTTGGGGTATACGGCGATAATTTTTGCGCTTGACAAGATGGTTTTATTGGATTATTGTTTGTGAGCTGCTTTATCAGCGACGAATATTTATTTGTAGATAAGGACTGCAAATTATGTTGTTGAGATTTAGGATGGTGTGAATATCTGATGGAGGAATCGGAAAAGAAGTCCTTGCCGTTATTTGCGACAATCCTGAACTTTTTGAGGAAAAATGTCATCCTTTTGGTGGCAATCATTGCGGCACTTATTACCGCATTCTTTGTTCCGCCTGACAAGGAATACTTGTCTTACTTCGATGTAAAGACCCTAACATGCCTGTTTTGCGTGTTGGCAATAGTTGGGGCACTGAAAAACATCAATTTTTTCTACATTCTTGCACGGAAAATTGTCATGCTCTTTAGGAATGCACGCATGTGCGTATTGGCACTTGCCTATATTACATTCATTGGTTCCATGTTAATTGCCAACGATATGGCGTTGCTCACGTTCTTGCCTTTGGGGCTTTTTGTGCTGTCCACAACCGGCAAGGAAAAGTATATGGCTGTGACGCTCATCATGCAGAATATTTCTGCGAACTTGGGCGGAATGTTGACTCCGTTTGGCAATCCCCAGAACCTGTATCTATATTCAAAATTTGGGATACCGACATGGGAATTTATGGGGATAATGGCTCCTCCCTTTGTCCTTTCTGTTATTCTGATAACAGTATGCTGTATCGTGTTTATAAAACCCGAATCGCTAATTCTGCCTGAGCAAAAGGTTTCGCTCAATCCCAGACGAACCGCGATTTACTTGGCGTTGTTTGCGCTGGCTATTGCCATCGTATTTAGAGGAATCCCCTTTTGGATTGGTTTGGTAGTAATTCCTGTTTCACTTCTTTTTCTGGACAGAAAAGCACTGATGACAATAGATTACCCCTTGCTGTTCACCTTCGTTTTCTTCTTCATCTTTGCTGGGAATATGTCCAGAATAGAATCGGTACACCGCCTTTTATCAGGGCTGATGGAAAAAAGTACGCTTTTGTTCAGTATTCTTTCGTGTCAGGCAATCAGCAATGTTCCCTCGGCCATTCTGCTGTCCCAATTCACAACCAATTATGCGGATTTGCTGGTTGGAGTGAACATCGGCGGAACGGGAACGTTAATCGCTTCGCTTGCCAGCTTGATTACATTTAGAGAGTACACAAGGCATTATCCCAATCAAAAGAAGCATTATATAGCACTGTTTTCAGCGTTCAATTTTGCTTTTTTGATAATCCTAACAGGATTCATGCTCCTGCTAAAGCTATTATAAGTGTAGCATTTTCTTCCTTGAGCCATGTAACAAGAAACAAGCAGCAAGATGCAAAAATGCATCAGGCATAACGTCCGCAGGCAACATCATTCCAAAGGAAAAAGAAGCCCGAAGACTTCTTTAATTATATGACAGAAACGTCCAAAAAGGTGCGCAGCCCAACGACTGTGTATGCGGGTTATGCTCATAATCTCCGCTAAAGCGGAGATTGGCTAATGACGAATGGTGAATAGTGAAGAACTATTCTGCTGACCATGTTAGTAGATTGCCTAAGGGAATATCAAACCCAAGATGTTGGTACATCGTTATGTCACAATCTGCACATCCTACCCAAAGAGTATTGATTTCTTGGGACTTGCAGTAGCTAAAAACATAATCTGTCAACATCCTTGCTATTCCGCTTTTTCTATATTGGGGAGAAATATAAAAGTCCTCAAACACTCCGCTAAATGCACAATTAAAGGTAGAAAAGGTTCTGCTGATTGAACACATAGCAACAGGTAGATTTTCATCCATCGCAACAAAGAAAACAATTTCACTATTATTTACAGCCTTTTGCAGACGGGCATACTGTATGGCATTAAGCCGTTCTTCTTCAATTGCATCCTTATATTCTTTCATCAAAATTTCTAATGTTGCTATGTCACCTGTAAATCGCTCAATTTCCATTTTTATTCCCCTTACTCGTATTCAATGTTGCAATCAACATCCGTTTCAATGACTGACATTGATTTTTAATTATATCGAACCTCTCATCAAAATATCCTGTTTTCTCGAGAACAATTAACCAATATTCCGTTTCCGATGCTTCTTTTAAAGCAATTTGCATTTTAGCAATAAAGTCAGGTTTGCTAACCGCATAATATGCTTCATGAATATTTGCACCAATACTTGTTCCACTTCGTAATATCTGTTTTGACATGACAAATTCTTTTTTCTCACTTACGAGCCACTTATAATATTCAACCATATTTACAGCCAAATCTATTGAATATCGTGTCAATTCGCTATCGTTACCCATAGTCATTCACCTTTCACCATTAGTCTTTAGTCATTTTGCGTTACACGCAAAATATAAATAATCTTCGTATTCCGTTTTGCTCTCTGTTATTATATTTTATGATTAAATATCGCACAAGAGAAAAACAAAAACCACCTTTGTCATGGTAGACAAAAGTGGTTTTCTTGTTGGTGCCGAAGGTGGGACTCGAACCCACACGGTATCGCTACCAACGGATTTTGAGTCCGTCACGTCTGCCAATTCCATCACTTCGGCGCAGAGTGTATTGTAACATGTCAAACGAAAAATTGCAAGCACTTTATTGAAAAATCGCTCAATCGTCTATTGTTTGTAATATTGGTCTTGTTTAAGTTGACTTTTTCTTTGTCAAATGGTAACATATATATTATTCGTTGCACGGGGTATTATTGTGAAAAAATTATTGGTCGGGCTTTTGGCTCTTTTAATGGTGTTGACTGTGGGCTGTTCCTGTCAAAGCGACAAGGACTCCGTTGCCGACTTTGTTCGCACCGCCGCACCCGATGATCGTTACCTTCGCCCCGATGCAAACGCTACCGCAACTCCCGATGTGGTCATTCCCGATGATGCTTATGATATGTCCCAGTCTGTTCCCAGCTTTCAGGTTGCAGGGTTCTCAAAGATGAACGTCGCCGCCGGCAAGACTGATGTGCGAGTCGCTCTTGTAAATCCTGAGGGGAACGCCTGCTATATGTCCTTTGTTATCGAGCTGTTGTCCTTTGATGATGCAGGCAACATTACAAACATTTTTGAGCTGTACCGCACTCCTAAAGGCGAGTATGTTGCTTCGGGCGAAACGCTGGGCAGCATCACCCTCAACAAGCCATTGGAGGTTGGCGAGTATGACGCTCGTTTGTTGACCTACTTCTATGATATTAACACAAAAGCACTGTATCCCAACAGCAGCAGTATGCAGTTCACGCTTGTCGCCAAGGGATAGGAGGATAACATGAAAAAAATTGTTTCATTTTTACTAATCGCTCTTCTTGCTCTGAGTTTTTCGTTGTCTACATTTGCAACCGAGGAACCCGAGGACGGCGGTGAGGACACTCAGACCTCCACCGTCAATGCAACCGTGGTCATTCCAGTGCCGCTGCAGGAGAAAAAGCTGATGGGCAATGTGAACTTGGACGATGGGCTGACCGCAGCCGATGCCGCCTCTATTTTAAGACTGCTGGTGCATCTTGAGAACTGGGAAGATGCAGGCCGCAATTTTGCGCTGGGTGATTGCAACTTTAGCAACACTCGTGAGGACGCTTATGGAAACTGGGTCATAGGCCACGAGGTCGATGGCGTTTGGACGGCAAGTGACGACCCTGCCGACAGGAACAATGCCGTTACAGCGGCGGACGCATCAGCGATTCTGCGCTTTTTAGTCCATCTGGAAAACACTTGGTATTATAACGATCACAGCTATTACATGCTCAACGGCGTTGTGATGGACGCTCTGCCCTCTTCGCTTTATTCCCTCATCTGCTGGGCTTTCAATAAATAGGGTTCAAGCCGACTGTTGTGTCGGTAGAAAATAAGGAACACAAAAAAGGAGAACACAATGAAAAAGAAACTGGCTTTACTCTTGGCATTGGCAATGATTATTGCTTTGCTTCCCGCAATGGCGATTACCTCCAATGCGGCGACCGGCACATATAAGCAGGTCACCTCACTTAGCGAACTTGCAAGCGGCGACAAGATTATGCTGCTGGCAAAGCGTTCAACGGGAAATCTGTACTACGCAACCTCTGATTTGGGAACGGCGACAACAAAGCGTTTCACGGCGGTTGATTCAGGCTTATCCGCCATTGCAGACATCACCGACCCTGCAGCTGCAGCGGTGTGGACGCTTGAGGCATCGGGTGTAAACTGGCTGCTCAAGAGCGACCTTGGCACCTATGTGGCATGGACAAGCGGCAACAGCGGAACTCTTACCGAAACCGGAATGACCATGACGTTGACAGATAATGACACAGCGGTCGACGGCACCTTCCAATTTACATCCACAACGGATATAACCCGTAATCTGAGCTTGAACAACACAACAGGAAACGACTACTTCGCTTTCTATACTGGCACACAGGCGGATGATCTCTACATTCTCAAGCTGGAAGGCACCTCCCCCACAAGCACTCCCACCCCCACTCCTGCCGGAGACGATACCGTCAATGCCAACGTCATTGCAGCCGTAACGATTGAGGAGACAACCTTCACCGTGACCTATAGCGCAGCAACAAATGGTACTTTCACCGTTACAGACGGAACCAACGCCATTGCAAGCGGCTCCCAAGTGGTTGAGGGCACGACAGTTTATGTCAACGCCACACCGGCAGAGGGTTATCAGGTCGCTTCCATCACAGTCAACGGAACCGCCATCACAGGCACCAGCTTTGCGCTGACAGCGGACGCAACAATCGCAGTAACCTTTGAAGCCATTCCCGTGAACAACTTTACGGTTGCATGGAACGACGGAACCGGTTACACAGTATCTGTTGTGGACGGTGACACCCCCATAATCAATGGTGGCTCAGTTGAAGATGGCACCGAGGTAACAATTACGATTACTCCCGATGCGAACTATGAGCTAATCAGCATTACAGATGGCACCAATGCGTTGGTCGCAGAAGCAGGCGTATACAACTACACCGTGTCGGCAAACGTAACCTTTGTCATCACCGTAACCGAGATTATCGAGCAGCCTTACACCTATGTAATTCCTGCATCTATCGATTTTGGCACACTGGATCTGACTGCCGAGGACGCAAGTGCATCCTTCAACGTTCAGGTCACCAGCCTTGGAACTCACACAGGCGTGTTTGTAGCACTGAACAAGGATTCCGGCAATCTGACCAGCGGAACCTATTCCATTCCGTATTTGATTGATGATGCGTGGGCATTCACCGCAGCCGAAACACAGACGGGTCTTGCAGTGCTGAGCATCGCGGACGTTCTTACTCTGAACCTGCCCGCAGGACATACCTACAACTTCTCCGATTCGATTGTCTTCACAATCACAGCAGAATAAGTTCAAAACTTGTTACAAGCAAAGCCCCGAACGCAATGTTCGGGGCTTTTTGCCGTTAGAAACCACCATCACAACCACCGTTAGAAACCACCATCTAAACCGTCATCAAAACCACTGTCAAAACCACTGTCAAAATCACTGTCAAAATCACTGTCCTGCTCGCAATCAAAGTCCTCCCCAACATCATCATCGTCATCGCTATTCATCATTCTGTCAAATGCAAGATAGTCTGCCGCCTGCTCCACGCTGTCCAGCTTGCCGTCTCCGTCAATGTCGAACAAATCTCCAAAAATGCCTTCCATGTTTTTTCTCCTTTCGATTGCCTATACACTATCATCACTATCACCATATTCATCTTAGCAAAAGATAAGTCCGTTAAACAGGACTTTGCAGCCGAAATACTGCCCAAATGCTTGACGCTGCAATTATTTGCAGGCTAATATCTTTGTTCGTTGCGGATAAGCTGCGACTTGAACCCTTCCACAACCTGTTGCGGTGCAATAATCACTGCATCGCCGTTCATGCTGAATACCCAGCCGTAGAACTGTGGGCTTACAGCAGCTTGAACATGTATCCAAAAATGCTCGTTGTCCTTTTTTATCAAGGCGGTATCCTTGCCAAATCGGTCAATCACGACTCCTGCCAGATGATTGGCAAATTCTATTGTGACGCTTTCTTTTTGACCGCCATACATATCAAACGTATGCTTGGAGTACTCGGCAAGGTCGATATCCTTATATTGGTTGTGTCCGACACGAGGTGCATCTTCGATGCAAATTGAATCCATTTTATCAACACGATAATGCTTAATCATTCCTGCCTCATCATCGTAGGCAATAAGGTAGTATTTCTCGTTATTGAGCGTAAGCGCAAACGGGCTGACCTTGTAAGTCATGCCGTCGTGGCGAAAAACCTTTTTCTTTTCCAATGAGTACTCGAAATACCTAAAAGAAATCTGCTTGTCCTGCGCAATGCCGTTATGAATAGCGTCAACATTGTAAAAGATGCTCTCGTTCATCGTCTTTATGCGGTTTGTGACATACACCTGCCGCCGCATGAGTTGCGCTTCGTGCTGGCTGCAAAGTCGTTCCAGCTTCTTTATCAACGCATAGGTTTTCTTTTCGGTCAGAAATTGATTTGCCTGTACGCTGTCAACAAGCAGCTTCAACTCAGGTATCTCAAAATCTCTGCCTGCAACGAAATATTGTGCCGTAGGGTTCTTCACCATTTGAATGTCTACCCCAAAAGTGCGCAATGTCTCAATATCATCGTATAGGCTCTTGCGCTCGGCAGAAATGCCATGCAGCATAAGCTGCTGCTGAATATTTTCGAGGGAAATGCCGTGTTCCTCGTCGGTTTGCGTCGTGAGTATTTGAGCAAGGTAGAGAATTTTTAGCTTCTGATTAGCCGATTTTGCCATAGCGTTTCCCCCATAATTGCACGTTTGGATAATAACCTGTTGCCATAAATATAGAACATGCAGAGCATCAGGCAAGTGCATATTGCACAACACCTTTGTAGCACATTCAGCAATGTTCATCGTCTGCGGCATCATCTAAACCGTAGAAACGGCGTCCGTCCTCGACATTCAACGTCAGTATCTGCCACGCTTCACTTCAACATCATTATCATATAGTCATAGTTTAGCATCATCGAACACATCTTGCCGTAGAATCTGTTCGTGCTTCGAGAATTGCCTTCCGATAGTTGGATATTCCACACATCATATGCGTATTGTACAACGGTTGCGCCTGCGCTGTCAATAAGTTTTTGCATTGCCCTGTGCATTTCTTTGGTCTTGACAACCAGAGCGTTTCGGCACACATGCCGCCGATGTAGGGGCGAACTGTGTTCGCCAGTTTGAACTTATGCAGCAGGCTCATGCCGGCCCATAGGATTTTTGGCAAGCTAAAAGGGGCGGAAAACCGCCCCTTCTGTGTTGTGTGCTGTTTAGCCCAGCGTTGTTTCGATGTAGACAATCCAGCGGAGGATGCGGGCTGCATCGGCTGCTGTGATTCCGGTTACTCCGTCAACCTCTGCGTTCACAAAGTCGAGGAGTCTGTCGCCATCGATGTGGACAATCCAACGAAGAATGCGAGCTGCGTCTGCCGCAGTAATTTCATTATCGTTGTTGGCATCGCCCTTTAGCAAATCGTAGGTTGCTGACCATGTGGAGTCTGTTCCGGCAAAGGGAGCATCATCAGGAGTGACCGATTCCATGTACTCAATATAGTCACAGATGAGAGTGGGTACGGGGGCACGCTCGTCACCAAGATATGCCGCCGCTGTCCATACGCAATCGTCACCATCGAGCCCTGTTGCTTCAAAGAAGCCGTAGCTTCCGCCGATACGATAGCTGTTGAGCGCAACACGGATTGTTCCCTCGTAGTCACGCAAATCGACGCCTTCGTACTTGGCGTAAACCAGTCTGGAGCCTGCAGGGTGAGACAGGTCGATATGATAATCAACGCCATAGAATGTGTCTACACCGTAGATGCTGGAGTTGATGCCCATGTTTCCGGTCTCTGTGTTGTAGGTGTACATATCGGCAACCTTGCTCATCCAAGCATAGAGCTGTTCGCCTGTCATATCAACTGCGACCAAGAGGTTGTTGGAGTAGCGGTACAGTCTGGAAACGTCCAGCAGCGAAACCGTGTCGCCATCGGCAGGAATGTAACTGAGTTTGCCGCTAGTCTTGCCAAACACAGGGGAAGCAATGGATACGGTTGCGCCCTTAATGCCAAGAGATTCGCTCTGCCATGTCGCCCAAATCTGTGCCTTGTGGATAAGGTCCATCAGGTGTGTCTGGGAGAAGGTCATCTGCGTGTCGGTCTTGCCTGTGGCTTCGTCTGCAACTTCATTCCAGCCTTCACCGAAGGTTCCGCGAGGTTGGCTTGCCCATGTGCGGGCATCGTTATACCAAGGAGTCATCGCATCTGCCAACGCTTTATTGACCGTGGCTGTGCTCAAGGGGATGTTGGAAGTGTTGATTGTGTAGCCTGCTACTTCGCCTGCTGCATCGAAGGTGAACTCGATTACGGCGTTTGCAACATTGCTGCCGCCGCCGTTGATGACGTACACCGTCTCGTCGTTCTTGTTCTGAAGGGTCGTTGTCCTTGCGCCATGGTCATGACCGCCGCTGACAAGAGCAACGCCGCTGGAGTTCTGAACGCCGCTGACAATCTGCGATTCCAGTGAGGATGAACCGTAGCCGGAGTGAGCAGACACAATGATGAGATCAACGTCTTCATTCTCCTCGATGTAGTCAACCCACTTTTGAATCTCAACTTCGAGCTTTCTGTCGGTGTTTCCGTCAGAGTAGAACTTGAGGTTGGGGAAGTTCTGTGTGGAATCCCAGCCATCGCAGTTTGCGTTGGTAATACCGATTACGGCAATGGTTGCGGATTGACCGTTGGTGTTGGTGAAGGTCTTGAGCATATAGGGCTTGTAGAAGGTGTCGCCAGCTTCAACGTCTTGACCTGCGAAGTTCTTGCCATCTTCGACCAGCGTGAGGTTTGCTGCAAGCACATCAATGCCTGCATCTTCCAGCAGGTTCATCTGCGTGTCGCGTACCGTGGGCAGATAGTTGAACTCGTGATTACCCATGACAAATGCGTCATAGCCAATGGTTGTCATGGCGGTGGTCATGGGGTTGACCTCGGCGGTTTTAATCGTGGCGGCGTACTGCGCAAGCAGGTTGCCCTGGAAGGTGTCGCCGTTGTCCACAATGAGTGTTTCTCCGAGGTAGGTTGTTTTGTTGGCAGCCACTACGGAGGCTACTCGAACCATGGAGTTTACGTCCTCATTGGTTGTGGCTACATCGTATTGTGCGGCTCTGCCGTGCATATCGGTGGTCGCCATGAAGTCAACCGTAAGGGTGTCTCCTGCTATGATTTCAATGCGGCTTGTTGTATCCGCAACAATCGGATTTTCGGCTGTGGAGGTGCGGATATACTGCTCCAATGCGTGACGCATATAGGTTTGATTGACATACACAAGCTGTGTGCAATCGGTCGCCATCACATTTTCGGTGTTCAATACGTTAAACATCGTGTAGCCATCGCCGCCACCTGCCAAGAAGCTGTTGATAACTACGGTGTATTTCGCCGCAAGATCGAGAGTCTCACCACCGATAAGTACGTCCTCTGCTGCAACTCTCTGTCCGATGGGCTTGGAAATGTCCACCTTGTAGGTCAGACCTGAGGGCTGGAGGAAGCTGCCGTTGAGCCCCGGCAGGGACTTGACGCCATTGTTGAGTGCTGCAAGAATGGTTGCGCCCGATGTTTCGACAAGCATCATGTTGTTGTCGAAGGGCAGAACCGCATTGAGCTGACGGAGTGTGACTGCGCCCTCGTCGAGCTTGGCACGAATGCCGCCGCCGTTGACAAAGCACACATCGGGGAGGTTGCCTTCATCATCTACAAAGTAGGCTCTAAGAGCATCTGTGCAGAGGTTGGCAATGGGGGAGTTCTGGGCTCTGACCAGTTGGGACGACCAATCAAGGTTGGCGGCGTTATAACCTGCAACCTCGTCCATTGCTGTGTTGACCTGTCCATTATATTCGTCAACAATCGCCTTGACCGCTGGGTCTTCGGCATAGGCATCGGTGAGGAATACCTGATTGTAAACGATACCGGTCATTTCGCCGTTGTAAATAACAACGTTGATTTGATTTAGAGCCTCGCCATGCTTGCCCGGGTTAATCAAATACTGATCCTCGCCCAAGATGGTGGGACGACCAGCTATATCGTTGCCGCCACCGATGGAGATGTCAATTTCAGGATTGTTGGTGACCAGTGCTGCGTTCTTTGAGTGGACGTGCGACAGGGCAACAATAACGTCTGCCTGCGGATCCAGCTCGTCCACAACTGCCGCTGCCTTGGTAAGATCATCGTCAAATTCGATGTCAACCGTGTTGCTGTAAAGCGTGGTTGCTGCGCTGTTGTCATCGGTTACGCCAAAGATACCAAAGGTGATACCGCCGGCTTGGATAAGGGTGTAGCCATCGAAGGGATACAGAGTTTCACCCTCATATATCTTGTCGCTCTTGAACTTGACGTTGCAGGAAAGCATATTGTAAGTGGCATCGTCACGAAGTCTGAGAAGATTCTCAAACGAATAGTCAAAGTCGTGATTGCCGATAACGGTTGCATCCAGTCCGAGTGCATTTAAGCAGGCTACGGACACGTTGCCGTTGGTGACGTTTGCCAGCGTGGTGTTGTAGGGAGAATCGCCGCCGTCAACATAAATGACGTTATCCGCACCAACCATGGCGGTAACCTCGTCCATGATGGTCTTGATGCGTGCCACCGAGCCGATGGTGAATGCAGAATCAGAAGAAGTGTAGGGCAGATAGTTGCCGTGAATGTCGCTGGTTGCGAACAGGGCTACTATCTCAATATTATCCAGGAAGCCAAACAGGGTCGGGATTTGCTCTGCGGTGATAGGCTCGTCCGTGATTGCCTCGGCCGTGAACAGTCCTGCATCTATGGCTGTCTGCAAATGGTCGATGCTCAAATCTGCACCAAACATACCCTTTGCAACTGCTGTCGCCATTTGGGAAACGGTGATAGGCTCATTCGGCTCAAAGCTCAGTCCGTCCGCCGCAAGTCCCATAAGCTGTGCGTTGATAACAGCTTCAATCTTTGGTGCGGATTCAAGTTCTACACAGTCCTTTGCGGCGGCGATGACGTTTTTAGTTACAATCGCGCCTGCGGAAGCCGTGTATCCCAAGTTTTTCGGGGTTGTTTCGCTGCCCTCAATGGCGGAAGCATGAATATCTGCCAAAGCAAACTTCTCGGCAAGGAAAACTGCGGCGTCTTCACGAGTATAATCGGGTAATCCCGATGTGGTCATGACCGGCAATAGTGCCAGCACCATAATGAGTGCCAAAAAAGCTGTAAATAGTTTTTTCATTCGTTTACCTCCAATAAAATAAGAATTATGATGATTGTTACGGATAGAATATGACTATACAACCTCCTCTCTTGTCTATAATGAATTGAATGGCAGACTCTGTCCGCGTTACGATAACAGAATATCACAATGCGAATAAATATTCAAGTTTTCTTGCAACTTTTTTCACAATTTGCACACTGAATCCACCCTCAGATATATATGGTCATATGACTAAATCGTGTTTTCGGTATAGACAAATAAAGCAAAACATATGTGTATAACTAACAAATGAAAGGATTGCTCGACCGAGATTATAACTTGATTGTCAGCCACTTTGTTCCACGCATTCGCATTGATGAGAACGCAAGGCGAATGAATTGATCCAAGCACAGTCCAATCCAAGCTCCCACAAGCCCAAGACCGAGTGGATAGCAAAGAATATAGCTGATAAGCGGACGAAAAACGCCCACGCTGATGAGCGAGGAAATGGCGACATAGCGTGAATCCCCTGCCCCACGCAGACAGCCCGAAAGCACGACCTGCGAGGTTTGAAAAAGACAGGCAAGCGCAACAAACAGTACGATTATCGAGCCCAGTGCAATCACGGCAGGGTCAGAGGAGAACAGCATAATTAACTGCTTGCGTAAAAGGACGAAGCAAAGGGATAGGAACAGTCCGATGGTCGCCGAATATCGCTGTCCCACCTTGCAATATATCATAGCCAAATCCGGACGAGCCTCGCCCAACGAACGTCCCACAAGTGCGGTTGCTCCAATTCCAAAGCCATCGGCAAAGGAAAAGGATATGTGAATAATATTCATACATATAAGGTGCGTGGCATATGGTATTTCTCCAAGTCGGGCGACTATGGCGACATAGGCAAAAAAGCCGAAACGCAGACATATCTGCTCGGCAAACGCAGAGGACGACACTCGAACAACGCTTGAGGTCGTGCGCTTATCTGCACGCCATGAGCCTTTGCCAAGAAGGGACAGCGTTGGCGTGTCTGTATTCACTCGTGGTTTTAGCACCGAGAACAGAGCCATCAAAAATGCGACAAAGCTCCCAAGAGCAGTTGCCACGGCAGCTCCGACTACGCCCCAGCGAGGGAAAATCCATACTCCGTTAATCAAAAGGAAGTTGAACAGAATGTTGACAAGGTTTGCAGCCGTATTTGAAATCATTGCGATACGGGTATTGCCAAAGCCACGCTGGGCGGCATTTATCGCCATGCCTATGCACCCAAAGAACTGCCCTATCATTACGATTCGGAAGTAGGCAACCGCATCGGACACATAGCTTTGCTCTGCTCCTGCAAGCGACAGCAGCGGCTTTGCAAGTATAATGGCGCAGACGGTCATCAGTGCGGATAGGGCGGAGCAAATGAGAAGGGTTTGCTTAAGCGTGCGCCTTGCGCCATCGTAGTCCTTTTCGCCACGACGACGAGCAACCACGGCGGTAATGCCCGTGTTGAGTGAAAGCAAGAGTGCCATCAATAAAAATTTAGGTTGTGTGGTGATGCCAACAGCGTTGATAGCAAGTTCGCCCATGGAGCTTACCATGATGGTGTCGATGAACCCCATGGCGGCTACCAGAACCTGTTCTATGGCAGATGGCCACGAAATTTTGAAGCTCGTTGAATACGCTTCTTTTAGAGAGGGAAGCGCGCCGCAGACAAGTTCTTTTTTGACCATGTATCGAGGATGATACAGGCGCACAAACGGATTCACGCAGATGAGTTTACCACCAAAGGCAAATCTTTGCAAGAGCTTGACTGCATATTCATTCGCCTCAAAAAAGTTGCATAATCGTATATCTATCCACATCATCCACAGAGTTATCCACCGTAATTGTGACTAAATTGTTGCCAAATTTGAGTTATCCACAGAATACCTCATCTGAATATTCAGAATATTCCGCTTGAATACTCATTGCATATTACATGAATTCCGATATGTCGGCTCCCAATACATCGCCCTGCAAATGCAACGATTCACTTTTTCTGTTGCAAAATTTGTCTGTTTGCGGTACGATATATCTATGAAAATATTGCTAAGTAACGATGATGGTATTGATTCCATCGGCATAGCAGCTCTACTAAAGGAGCTTACGCCTCTGTATGAGGTCATGGTCAGTGCGCCTGCTACCCAGCAGAGTGCGGTATCAAAGGCGTTGACGCTGTATAATCCCCTGCGTGCGACTCCGCATAATATTTTGGGTTATCCCAATGTGGAAGCATTTGCGGTATCGGGTACGCCCGTGGATTGCATAAGGCTCGGCTTGGGCAACCTGCTGTCAAGTATGCCCGATATAGCCATATCCGGTATCAACGTTGGACATAATATCGGCACGGACACGCTGTATTCGGGAACCTGCGCTGCAGCTCAGGAGGCGGCGGTGCGTGGAATACCCGCCATTGCTCTTTCCTGCTGCTCCTTCAGACCCGAACACATCGATACGGCGGCAAAGATTGCACACACAATGATACAGGTATTGAAAAATCACCCCCTGCCCTTTGGCGCATACTACAACGTTAACGTACCCGATCTTCCAATGGAGCAGATAAAGGGAATCAGGCAGACTAAGCTGGGGATTGTCGAATATGAAAATGAATACATCAAGCGAGAGGATAACATCGGACGGGATTATTATTGGGCACCTCGCCTAAAGATATCCAATCTCCAAGACAAGGACACCGATGAGAGATGGTCCAAGGAGGGCTGGGTCACGGTGACTCCGCTGACCTTCAACAATGCAGTGACGGGCGTAAGTCTGGAGGAATTGACCATAGATGGCTCTGTTTGACGCAATCAAAGAGAATTATCCCAAGCTGTCCAAGGGCAAAAAGCTGTTGGCTGATTTCATCGTTGGCTCATTCGAGCAGGCGGCGTTCATGACTGCGGCAGCTCTGGGTCAAAGAGTGGGAGTGAGCGAGTCCACCGTGGTGCGCTTTGCCACAGATTTAGGGCTTGAGGGCTATCCCCAACTGCAAAAGCAGCTTCGTGAGATGCTCAAAAGCCGCTTAACGACTGTGCAGCGTGCCGATATGGCTGTGGGAATGGCACGCTCCGATGCCCTGCGCTCCGTACTTTCTGGTGATATGCTCGATTTGAGAGAGACACTTGAAAATGTTGATTTTGATGCGTTCGACAAGGCAGTTGAGGCAATACTTAATGCAAGGAAGATTTATGTGCTGGGGCTGCGCTCGGCAATGCCGCTTGCGCAGTTTCTGTCCTATTATCTGGACTTTGTTTGCGACAATGTGATGTTTATAAACGGTGCGGTGCAGAATATTCGTGAGCGCATGGTGCGTCTCAACGAACAGGATTTGCTCATAGGAATCAGCTTTCCCAGATACGATACCAAGACCATAGGCGCAATGAACGAAGCAAAGTCCAGAGGAGCAACGGTGCTGGCGTTTACTGACAGAAAGGACGGCCCTGCAGGAGTGATTGCCGATATAGTTTTGCAGGCAAAGACGAACATGGTTTCGTTTGCCGACTCAATCGCGGCGCCGCTGTCTTTGATAAATGCGCTGCTGGTGGCGGTCGGATTGTCACGCAGGGAGGAAGCAAAAAAACATATGCAGCAGCTTGAGAATGTGTGGAGAGAGGAAGACACCTATTTATAGTATGAAGATTGTGGTCATCGGCGGAGGCGCAGCAGGTCAGCTTGCGGCGATTGAAGCGGCAAAAAATGGGCATGAAGTCCACATATATGATAAGAATGAAAAGCTCGGCAAAAAGCTCTTTTTGACGGGCAAGGGCAGATGCAACGTTACCAACGCCTGCGACCGTGACGAGTTCTTTTCCAACGTTCCGCACAATCCACGCTTTTTGTTTTCCGCATTGAATGCGTTTGCCCAAGAGGATATTGTTGAGCTGTTGAACAAAAACGGTGTTCAAACAAAGATTGAGCGTGGAAACAGGGTGTTTCCTGTGTCCGATAAATCCTCCGATGTTTTGCGTGCGCTTGCATTGGAGTGTCGCAACACGGGAGTAAGGGTTCATCTCGATTGTCCCGTTGAGGACGTAATTGTGGAGAATGGGTCGGTTTGCGGCATCGTTGCAGGCGGACAGAAAATAGATTTTGATGCGGTGATAATGGCAACCGGCGGTGTTAGCTATCCTCAGACAGGAAGCACGGGCGAAGGACTTAGAATGGCTCAAAAGCTGGGACACACCGTAATGCCCACAAGAGGTGCGCTCGTGCCGTTGGAGACAGAGCAGACGTGGTGCAGGGAATTGAGTGGCATTACGCTAAAAAACGTGACCCTTACCGCATGGCGTGACAATAAGCAGGTCTATTGTGAGCTTGGCGAGCTGCTGTTCACGCATTTTGGAGTGTCAGGGCCGCTTGTTTTGAGCCTGTCGAGCGTCATTGCCGACCAACCCTCGGGCATCAAAATGAAGATTGACCTCAAGCCTGCGCTGTCAAGGGAGCAGCTTGAAATCAGATTGCTCAGGGACTTGGACGCAAACAAGAAAAAGACCGTTCAGGGCGCATTCGGTGGCATTTTGCCCGAAAGATTGCTGCTTGCCGTGCTGGAGCAGGCACAAATTGACCCTTACGGCACGGTGTCGGAGTTTACAAAGGCGCAGCGGCATAGGTTTATCGAGACATTGAAGGGAGTTCCCCTCACGGTTAAGTGCGCAAGACCGATAGCCGAGGCGATAATCACACGGGGCGGAGTATCTACAAAGGAGGTCAACGCCTCCACAATGGAGTCCAAGCTGATTAAGGGATTGTATTTTTGCGGTGAGATGCTGGACGTGGACGCATTCACAGGCGGTTTCAATCTTCAGATTGCGTGGTCTACCGGAGCGTTGGCAGGGAGAAGCGTATGAATAACAGCATAGCCATTGACGGGCCTGCAGGAGCAGGAAAGAGTACGGTTGCAAAGCTCCTTGCAAAGCAGATGGGCATACATTATCTCAATACCGGAGCAATGTATCGTGCGCTTGCGCTGCTTGCCACGCGCAACGGCATAGCATTTTCCGATGAGCAGGGTGTTGGCGCACTCCTTGTCAATGCGGTCATCACGGTGTTTTATCAAGGCGATGAGCAGCATACGGTTTTGAATGGAGAGGACGTGACGGAGCTGCTTTTGAGCGAGCAAATATCCATGGGCGCATCCACCGTCTCAAAGCTGCCCTGTGTGCGTGACACCATGGCTGCGCTTCAGCGGAAAATTGCTCATACAGACCAGTTCGTTTTGGAGGGCAGGGATATAGGAACGAACGTGCTGCCCGATACCCCATATAAGTTTTTCGTGACCGCATCGAGCAGCGAGCGAGCAAAAAGGCGGCAGTTGCAGCTTGAATCACTCGGACAGAGCGTTGATTATAATGCTATATTGAAAGACTTGGAAATCAGAGACAAGCAGGACACAGAGCGAAGCTACATGCCGCTAAAAATGGCGGATGATGCGGTGCTAATAGATACAACCACTCTCAGTATCGCGGAGGCGGTACAGAAAATTCGTGCAATAGTCGAAGGGAGATAGAATGCTGTACTATTTTGGAAAGTTCTTCATTGCTCCGTTTATTTTCATCTTTTTCCGACCGAGGATAAAGGGCTATAAAAACATGTTCCGCAGGGGCAAGGTCATCTATGTGTGCAACCATTTTTCTCTTGCAGACCCCCTGTATATTGGAATTGTTGCGCCACGGATAATCCGCTTTATGGCAAAGGCGAGCCTGTTTGCGTCAAAGCTGGGAAACCTGTTGTTCAAAAGCATGATGGTATTCCCCGTGCATGGAAAGACCGCCGATCTAAAGTCCGTCCGCCGTGCCATAGATACGCTCAACAAGGGTCAGGCGTTCGGCATATTCCCTGAGGGACATCGCAGTCCCACAGGCGATATGGACCATCTGGAGAAGGGTGCGGCGTTTATCGCACTCCGAGCAAAGGCACCGATTGTTCCAATGTATATCGACCCGAACACCAATAAGCGTGTCCGCCTTCGCATGGCGGTGGGTGAGGTAATATATCCCGAAGAGGTCGCAACCAAAAACAGGTCGTCTAAGGCGGTCGATGCCGTGACAAACGCTATTCATGATGCGTTTATCACACTTCGAGCACAGACGGAGCAGCTCTGATGCGTGTAATTTTTGCAAATCACATGGGGTTCTGCTTTGGCGTTCGCCGTGCGGTCGATATGGCACGGGAGCAGGCAGTTCGCCCTGTTTACACCTACGGACATATCATACACAACGAAAGTGTTGTGGACGAGCTGAAAAATGAGGGGATAATCCCCGTTGACAGCATTGATAAACTCAATTTTGGCGATGTGTTGATTGTGCGTGCTCATGGTGCGCCACCCGAAGTTTTTTCGACCTGTCAGAAAAGGGGAATAACCGTTATTGATGCAACCTGTCCGTTTGTCAAGCGAATACATAACATCGTTTCGAAGGCACATCAGGACGGTGAGAGGGTGTTTATCGCAGGAAAGCGCACCCACCCCGAGGTCATAGGCATCGCAGGTTGGGCAGGCGAGGGATGCATCGTGCTTGAAAATGAGTCCGATGCAGATGCAATCGAACAATGCAAATGCGGAAGGCTTGTTGCACAGACCACCATCACAAAGGAAGGATTTTGGGGCATAGCCGAGGCTCTAAAGAAACGAGTTGGGGAGCTGAATATTGAGGACACAATATGTGTAACCACTCAACAGCGGCAGAGTGAGGCGGAAAGGTTGTCCGAAAAATGCACCAAGATGTTTATTTTGGGGTCTAATTCCAGCGCAAATACCCGTGCGTTGTTTAGAATATGCCAAAAAAGGTGCAAAGAATCGAAGATTATAGAAAATATCGATAAATTTATGCTTGAAAAAATAAAATGCGATGATATAATAGGTGTGGTTGCGGGCGCATCAGCGCCGGACCCGATGATTAGGGAGGTTAAACAAGGAATGAGCGAACTGGAAAACACGACGATTGAAACCATCGAGGCGGAAGCTCCCGCTGAGGTTGTCGCCGAAACAACTGAACCCGCAGTGGCAGAGCCCGCTGCAACCGAAGCAGTCGCAGAGCCCGTAGCGGAAGAAGCGAAAGCGGAACCCGCAGTGGCAGATGCAGCCCCTGCAAAAGATGCTGTCGAGGAAGATGATTCCTCTGACAATTTTGAACAAGCCTTTGAAAAGACGGTCAAGCGTATTCGTCCCGGTCAAACGATCATGGGCACGGTGCTCTCGGTCGTAGACGGTGAAGTATTCGTAAACGTTGGCTATAAGTCTGACGGTATCATTCCCAAGGGTGAGTTTTCTACCGATCCTGACGTGAATGTGAGCGAGCTTTGCAAAGAAGGCGACAGCATTGAGGTCGAAGTTGTGAAGGTCAACGATGGCGAAGGCAACGTATTGCTTTCTCGCCGCAAAGCCGAAGGCAACAAGCTGTGGGACGATATGCTCACAGAGGATATCGAAGGCAAGATCTTCGAGGCAGTCGGTAAGGAAGTCGTCAAGGGTGGCATGATTGCGGACCTAAATGGTATCCGTGCATTCATTCCGGCATCGCAAGTTTCCATCAAATATGTTGAGAATCTCAACGAATTTGTGGGCAAGACCATGAACGTCAAGATTCTCGAAGTTGACCGTGCAAAGAAGCGCATCGTTGCATCTGCAAAGCAGGCAGCGGTGGAAGCAAAGGCTGCACAGAAGAAGGAAAAGTGGGACGCGCTGGTAGTTGGCAGCAAGGTTCCGGGCATCGTCCGTAGAATCGCAGACTTTGGCGCATTCGTAGACATCGGCGGTTTGGACGGACTCGTCCATGTAACCGATGCAGCTTGGGGCAGAGTAAAGCATCCGTCCGATGTGCTGAGCGTCGGTCAGCAAATCGAAGTTCTTATCCTCAACGTAGACGCCGAAAAGGAGCGTATCTCCTTGGGTTACAAGCAGCTTCAGCCCAAGCCTTGGACGATGGCAGCCGAAAAGTACCCCATTGGTTCGGTCGTAGAGGGCAAGGTCGTCCGCATCGTGCCGTTCGGCGCATTTGTTGCGCTTGAACCCACCATTGATGGACTTATCCACATTTCTCAGGTGTCCGCAAGACGTGTTGAGAAGGTTGAAGATGCACTCAAGGTTGGCGACATCGTTCGCTGCAAGGTGCTTGAGGTCAACGTTGAAGCCAAGCGCATCAGCCTGAGCCGCAAGGACGTTCTCATCGAGGAGAACCCCGATTTGGCAGCAGAGCTTGAAGCCGAGAAGGCAGAGCGTGAGCGTCTGTATCAGGAGCGCAAAGCAGCTCGTGAAGCACAGAAGGAGCAGCAGACACAGCAGGCATCCGAGCGCAAGGAGCGCACAGAGCGCAGACCGCAGCAGCAGGATGGCGAACGCAGAGAGTCTCGCCCCGACCGCAGACGTCGCAGCGAGGATGGCGATTATGATTTGCCGCCCGTTGAGTCGACCACAACTTCGCTGGCAAACCTGTTTGCAAACTACAAGCCCGACGAAGAATAACAAACAAGCAAAACTCAAAAGAAGGCCCGAGGGTCTTCTCAGACTGTCAAAGAACCGTGTTTCAGGAGTGAGACACGGTTCTTTTTAAGTGAAATCATGAGAGATGAGATAAAACGGTGAAATGTGCAAAAAGTTAATGGGTCGTGCGAGCA
>JAQUTY010000015.1 GCA_028694155.1 Eubacteriales bacterium | reverse complement strand
TGGTAGCGGCGGTTGAATTCGAATCAACGACACTCCGGGTATGAACCGAATGCTCTGGCCAACTGAGCTACGCCGCCATGACTTCATGTATTATAGCGAATCACAGGCTCGATGTCAAGGACTTTTTACAAAGGAAATTGCATAAGATTTTGCATGAAATATGCCGTTACACTAATCATTATTCTTTTTCTCATCGGATGCGGAGCTGAACCGGCGGACGAGGTGCATACGCCAATCACCCTTGAGCAGCCCGACTTCTGCGTGGTGCTGGACTTTGGGCATGGAGGCTTTGACGGCGGTGCGGTCGGAAACGAAACGGGAGTAGTTGAGGCGGAGCTTAATCTGGCGGTTGGAACGTTGGTGATGCAGGGTTTATACGACCGCAATGTTCAGGTGATACTCACAAGAACAAGCGAGGACGCCATTGGCGACACCAAGCGTGAGGACATGGACAACAGAGGGGAGATACTCTGCCAAGAGGGTGCGGACATAGTGGTATCCATACACATGAACAAATTCACGGACAGGAAGGTCAGAGGCCCCATGGTCTATTATCAGACAGGCGCAGCCGAGGGCGAAAATCTGGCGCAAAGCATCATGGACGCACTCACCCAAGCACTAGGACGAGAACCACGCCTTGCCTCCGCAGGCAACAACTTTGTCACACGGATTCCACCTGCCCCTGCGGCTCTTGTGGAATGTGGCTTCTTGTCTAATCACGAGGAGGAGCTTCTGCTTCAGGACGGCGACTATCAAAAACAGCTCGCAGATGCGATAGTATTAGGCATAATGAATTATCTTGAGAATAATTCCGAGCAATAATGGACACACTCCTGTAAAAAGGAGGATGAACATGAGAAGATTTACCATTCCGCGAGACATATATTTCGGACAGAACGCTCTTGATGCACTCAATTCGCTTGAGGGCAAGCGTGCTATGATTGTTACGGGCGGCAGCAGTATGCAAAAGTACGGCTTTTTGGACAAGGTGCAGGCTGCTTTGAAGGAGGCGTGCTTTGATACGCTCGTTTTTGAAGGGGTCGAGCCGGATCCTTCGGTTGAAACCGTCATGCGTGGTGCAGAGGCAATGCGTGCATTTCAGCCCGATTGGATAGTCGCCATCGGTGGCGGCTCGCCCATTGATGCGGCAAAAGCGATGTGGGCATTCTACGAGTACCCCAAAACGAAGTTCGACGACCTGTGCGTACCTTTCCACTTTCCCAAGCTCCGAACTAAGGCACGATTCTGCGCAATCCCATCGACCAGCGGAACCGCCACTGAGGTGACAGCCTTCTCGGTTATTACCGATTACAATAACGGCGTCAAATATCCCCTTGCCGACTACAATATCACGCCCGATGTTGCCATAATCGATCCTGCGCTTGCCGAGACTATGCCGCCAAAGCTGGTGGCATACACGGGCATGGATGCGTTTACACACGCTGTGGAGGCATACGTTTCCACCCTGCACAACGACTACTGCGACCCCCTTGCACTTCATGCCATAAAGCTCATAAACGACAACCTGCTGCCCTCCTTCCGTGGGGATAACGCAGCAAGGGAGCGAATGCACAACGCACAATGTCTGGCAGGCATGGCATTTTCAAATGCGCTGCTGGGAATTACCCATTCGATGGCGCATAAGACCGGTGCGGCATTTTCTACGGGACATGTTGTGCATGGCTGCGCCAACGCAATCTATCTGCCCTATGTAATCCGCTTCAATGCGGAGAATGTGGACGCCAAGAAACGCTACCTTGAGATAGCGGCGCACATCAACCTCGAACCCGATGTTGATGCCCTGATAGAGCACATAAGAAGCATGAACCGTTCGTTGTCAATTCCGCTGCGGCTAAAGGAGTACGAAAACGGGTGTATTGGTGAGGACGAATTCTTGCAGAAGCTGCCTAGGATTGCAAAGCTCGCGGTGGCGGACGCCTGTACCGGCTCGAACCCACGGACAATTACCACCGAGCAGATGGAAGCTCTCCTCAAGGATTGCTATTACGGGGAGTAGAAACCCAAACAGACGGATTTGATATATTATTTTTGCAATGGTGATGCTGGCGCATGACAAAAGAGAGCCGTCCGCTGATTTGCGAATGGCTCTCTTTGTGACTTGTACTTGGATTCTAGCCAATTGTTGGCGTCGAACCGTTATTCTGCCTTCGGTGCGCCGACAGGGCAGACATTCTCACAATTTCCGCAGTCGATGCAGACGTCGGGATCGATAACGTAAATCGAGGGACCTTCTTTAATCGCCTCTACGGGACATTCTGCTGCGCATGCGCCACAGCTGATGCAATCTTCACCAATCTTATATGCCATAAGTGCTACCTCCTGTTGAATTTCACCTAATTATATCATAGCTTGTAAAAAAATCAACTGCGAGTTTTGTATATATCCCCTAGTGCAAGCGGTTATCCGTTCATTTTTGGCGAATACTTTGCACAAGCAGTGATTTTGATGTGAAAGAGCAGAAAATGATGCTAATACCCACTACATTTGTCGCAGTCCTTTTTTTCGACATTCACGGAATGATAAGGTTGGTACGGAGGTGATCGTATGCCCGTATATTCCTTTCAGCAGGGGCTATTGAACGCGCCGTTGAAGCGCGATTTGAATCGGTGCTTAATGAGAGTGCCCATTGATGAGATCACGCCCAACCCGAACCAACCCAGACGCGATTTTGACAAGCAGGCGTTAAACGAGCTTATGGTTTCCATCGCACAGGTGGGTCTTATCCAGCCGTTGACGGTGCGTGATACGGGAGAGGGGTTCGAACTCATTGCAGGGGAACGGCGGCTCAGAGCCTGTAAGCTATTGGGCATGAGCGAGGTTCCCTGCATCATTTTGTATGCAGACGAGCAAAAGAGTGCCATGATGGCTCTGATTGAGAATGTGCAGAGGAAGGAGCTTGGATATCTGGAGGAGGCAGTCAGCTATCAGTCAATATTGACACGCTACGCCCTATCGCAGGAGGAACTGGCGACCAGACTTGGCAAAAGTCAATCATTTTTGAGCAATAAATTAAGACTGCTAAAGCTGTCACTGCCTGTGCGCAACCTTTTGATACAGCATGGCTTGACCGAAAGGCACGCTCGTGCCTTGCTGTCGTTGCCCGATGAGACGGCACAGTTGAGCTGCATCGGCAAAATCGTGGACAAGCAATGGACGGTCTCTAAAACTGAAGAATACATCGCCTCAGAGTTGCTCAAAAAAGAGAAAAGACCGCTGCGTGTTCTTAGATTCACTCGTGACCACAGACTGTTTCTAAACAGTATTCGCATGAGCGTTGAGCAGCTTCGTGATGCAGGAACAGTCGTAGAATACACCCAAAGCAAGACCGACTCCGGCATGGAAATAGTAATTAAGATAGTTGATTAAAAGCGTTTGACACGCATCAAAGCATCAATGCTTTCTAAGCTCGTCTCGCTTGTCGTGATTCTCCTTGATTTTTGCTTCCTGTCCCTGGTCGGAAGGATAGTAGTATCGGTGACCTACAAGCTCGGTGGGCATATACTGCTGCTCTACCCAATGGGCAGGATAGTTATGCGGATACTTGTAGCCCTTGCCGTGTCCCAGCTTTCTTGCGCCGTAAAACGAGGTGTCACGAAGATGTATCGGCACAGGCTCGTACACTCCGCCCTGCGCCTCCGAAAATGCGCTGTCGAGCGCACCCGCAACGCTGTTGGACTTTGGCGACTCGCACAGATAAATGATAGCTTGAGTCAGAGAGAGCCGTGCCTCAGGCAGACCAATAAGCTCAAGTGCCTGCGCCGCCGTGACCGCCTGCACCATTGCCTGCGGATTTGCCAGCCCTATATCCTCGCTGGAGTGGGCAATGAGTCTGCGTGCAATTATCCGTGGGTCGCAGCCTGCGGTAATCAAACGTGCAAACCATGAAAGAGCAGCGTCCGAGTCTCCTCCTCGAAGGCTCTTACAGAATGCGGAAATCATATCGTAGAACAGTTGCTCGTCACAGGCAATGACCTTGCGCTGTCCCGATTCGGAAGCAACCTCCTTGGTAATATGTATCACGCCATCTTTCTGCTGGGTGGTCAGCACCGCAAGCTCAAGCGCATTTAGGGCATTTCTGCAATCGCCGTTGGACAAAGCAACAAAGGTATCCATAGCGTCATCATCTATGGAAATATTCTTGTTTCCAAACCCCTTTTGTGTATCCCTGCAAGCGGTCAGAATCGCATTTTCTATGTCGTCAGCGGTCAGCGGATAAAACTGAAACAGTCTGCATCGTGATACGATTGCTCCCGTCATGGCTATCATGGGGTTCTCGGTAGTCGAGCCGATGAAGCGGATAACGCCGCTTTCAAGCGCAGGCAACAGTCCGTCCGATTGAGTTTTTGACCAGCGGTGGCACTCGTCCAGCAGCAGATATGTAGGACGATGAAAGAGCTTGAGCTCCTCCTCCGCTTTTTGCACGATGGCTCTTAGCTCCCTGACTCCCGAACTTACTGCGTTGAGCTTCACTATGTTTGCGCCAGTCGTCTTTGCAACGATATGCGCCAGAGTAGTTTTACCCGTGCCGGGAGGCCCAAAAAAGATTGAAGATTGCAAGCTGTCCGTCATTATTGCACGGCGCAGCAACTTGCCCTCACCCACGATGTGAGACTGCCCCCAAAAGGCGTCAAGTGAGTCCGGACGCATCCTATCCGCCAGCGGAGCCTGCGTTTTTATCCCGTTATCAAACAAATCTTCCATTTTTTTATTATAACATACTTGCGCACAGAATGATAGGGGTGTATAATAATTCGCTTGAAAGAAAAGAGGTACCTAATGGAAATTAGAAACATTGCAATCATTGCCCACGTTGACCACGGCAAGACCACACTAGTTGACCAGCTTTTGAAGGATGCAGGCGTACTGCGCCGCAGCGAAGTCGGCGTTGACCGTATCATGGACTCCAACGACCTAGAGCGTGAGCGAGGCATCACCATTCTGTCAAAAAATACTGCTGTCACCTATGGCGACACACGCATCAATATTGTTGATACTCCGGGTCACGCAGACTTTGGCGGAGAGGTTGAAAGAATTTTGCAGATGGTCGATGGCGTTCTGCTGTTGGTCGATGCTTTTGAGGGTTGTATGCCCCAGACACGTTTTGTTCTGCGCAAAGCACTTGAGCTTAAAAAGGTTCCTATTGTTGTTGTCAACAAGGTCGATCGTGCTGATGCACGTCCTTTAGAGGTTGTTGACGAAACACTGGAGCTGTTCATCGAGTTGGGCGCTTCCGCCGAGCAGTTGGATTTTCCCATCGTGTATGCGTCAGCGCGCGAGGGCATGTCGGGGTTTGAACCCGACCAGCTTCAAGATAATATGAAGCCGCTGTTCGATACTATCCTAAACTCCATTCCTGCACCTGAGCATGATGTTGATGCGCCGCTTCAGATATTGTTCTCGACCATCGACTATGACGACTATGTGGGTAAAATCGGAGTGGGCAGAATTGAGCGTGGAACGGCAAAGCGTCTCCAGCCCATCGTTCTTTGCGGTGGTGTTGATAATCGTGAGCGATTGACAAAGATTACCCGACTGTATCGCTTTGAGGGCTTACAGCGCATTGAGGTCGAACAGGTCGAGGCAGGCGATATAGTCTGTGTTGCAGGCGTTGAGGATTTGAACGTGGGCGAGACTGCCTGCGACCCAAGCTGCATCGAGCCTATGCCCTTTGTGCATATAGATGAACCGACCGTTGCCATGCTCTTTATGGTCAACGACAGCCCCTTTGCAGGAAGGGAAGGCAAGTTTGTCACCAGCCGCAATCTGCGTGACCGTCTGATGAACGAGGTCAAGACCAACGTGTCAATGCGTGTTGAAACAACCGATACCACCGACACCTTCAAGGTGTGCGGTCGTGGCGAGCTGCATCTGTCAATTCTTATCGAAACCATGCGCCGTGAGGGCTATGAATTTGCAGTAAGCAAGCCCAAGGTGATTTTCCACAAGGACGAGAACGGTCAGGTCACAGAGCCCATGGAGGAGCTGACCATTGATGTGCCGCAGGAATTTGTCGGTGCCGTAATGGATAAGCTCGGTCAGCGCAAGGCGGAGCTGCTCGACATGACAGCGCAGGGCGAAAACTCCACCAGATTGAAGTTCATAGTGCCTGCAAGGGGACTGATGGGCTATCGCAGCGAGCTATTGACAGATACCAAGGGCAATGGCGTGATGAGCCATATCTTTGACAGCTATGCTCCCTACAAGGGGCCTATCGAGGAGCGCAAGACGGGTTCACTGGTCGCCCACGAAACGGGCGATACGTCCTCCTATGGTCTGTTCTATGCACAGGACAGAGGTCGCCTGTTCTTTGGGGCAGGAATCCCCGTATATGAGGGCGAGCTTGTTGGCGAGTGTTCTCGTGCCGAGGATATTGTCGTCAACGTGTGCAAGAAAAAGCATGTCACCAATATGCGTGCAAGCGGCTCGGACGAGGCTTTGCGTCTTACCCCTGCAACCTACTTCACGCTGGAGCAATGCCTTGAGTTTGTTGCCGATGATGAGCTTGTCGAGCTTACCCCAAAGAGCATTCGTATGCGCAAGCGTGTCCTTTCCAAGGAACAGCGCATGAAGCTTGCGGCAAGGGAGAAGTAGCAACAATACAGTCTACATTTTATTTAGTTGCGGAGATGCAAAAAGAAGGCCCGAGGGCCTTCTCAGACTGTCAAAAAAGTCCAGAATTACTGGGCTTTTTTGCGTTAATGTGGTATAATGTAGAGGAGGAAAGATAAGGGGACGAGAGCATGATAAGCAAGCAGCAGGACGGCAGAAGGAACGCA
>JAQUTY010000007.1:26086-123541 GCA_028694155.1 Eubacteriales bacterium | reverse complement strand
CCTGATCCAGCAGCTTGCGGAACATTTCTACGCCTGTGACTACCGTTGTTCTTGTCTCTTCCGACAAGCCGACGATTTCCACGTTATCCTGTACTCTCACGGTGCCTCTCTCGACACGACCGGTTGCAACTGTGCCACGACCTGTGATGGTGAATACATCCTCAACAGGCATCAAGAACGGCTTATCCGATGCACGCTCAGGTGTCGGAATGTAGCTGTCTACTGCGTCCATCAGCTCAAAGATGCACTGACATGCAGGTGTTTCCTTTGCTACTGCGCCGTTGGTCAATGCTTCCAATGCCAACAGTGCCGAACCCTTGACTATCGGGATATCATCGCCCGGGAAGTCATAGCTGGACAGCAGCTCACGAATCTCCATCTCGACCAATTCGAGCAGTTCGGGATCGTCTACCTGATCAGTCTTGTTCATGAACACGATGATGTAAGGTACGCCAACCTGTCTTGCAAGCAGAATGTGCTCTCTGGTCTGGGGCATCGGGCCATCCGCTGCTGATACGACCAGAATTGCGCCGTCCATCTGTGCTGCGCCTGTGATCATGTTCTTTACATAGTCTGCGTGACCCGGGCAGTCAACGTGCGCATAGTGACGTGTGTCCGTCTCATACTCAACGTGTGCCGTGTTGATCGTGATGCCACGCGCCTTCTCTTCGGGCGCCTTATCAATCTGGTCATAACGCATTGCCGCTGCGTGTCCCTGCTGGGACAGAGCGATCGTGATCGCCGCTGTCAACGTCGTCTTGCCGTGGTCAACGTGTCCAATGGTGCCGATGTTTACGTGCGGCTTGTTTCTTTCAAATTTTGCCTTTGCCATTACTGTTTCTCCTTAAAATATTTCTTGATATCGTATTTGGAGCGGGTGATGGGAATCGAACCCACATGGCCAGCTTGGGAAGCTGGAGCTCTGCCACTGAGCTACACCCGCACACCTCCACAATATCAATCACATTCTAATAGTTTTTTCCCAAATTGTCAACATGTTGGGCACATTTCGATTTAAGATTTCTTGCGCACTAAAAGCTCTTGTGTTATACTGACAAAAAGGAGCAGAGAATTATGAAGCTATATGTTAAGATTATCATAGGAGTGTTAATCACGTTGCTGTGCGCTGCGTTGGTCGTGTGCGCAGTATTCTTTGTTTCCGAGCTAAAAACAAGGGTTATTTATGTTGCAGCCGCCGTAGTCATTGCGTTTATCGGGCTGATACTGGGCATATTCATGTCGCAACCCAAGTGGCTAAAGATTGTATATGCTTCGGTCGTTTTGCTTATCCTGATTGCAACGGTGTCGCTGCTGATTCGTGGGTGCTCCGTCATGGGTGCAATCAACGAGGGAGCAGTGGATTCGGTGGTGCGACCCCAACAAAATGCGACACACGCACCACGACCCAGTATTGAACCCATTGAGCAGGAACCGAGCGAGGACAGCTTTTATGTTGATTTGCCGGATTCGGAGGCGGTTCCCGATTCGACCCCTGTTCCAATCTATAAAAAAGAACAGAAAGACGATGACATTGTAAACATACTGGTGCTTGGGCAGGACTCCGATCGCCTGTATAACGGATATGGCAGGTCGGACGTAACGATGCTGTTGTCCTACGATCGCACAAAAGGGACGATAAAGCTGCTGAGCTTCATGCGAGACAGCTATATTCCCATAGAGGGACATGGCTGGAACAAGCTCAACACCTGTATTCGATTTGGTGGTCCGGGGCTGATTATCAATACGCTGAACGATCTGTATGACCTTGATATTCAGCTCTATGTGACGCTTGCTTTTGAAGAGTTCACCACTCTTGTTGATAACATTGGCGGCATTGATGTAGTTATGTCCCGTGCGGAGGCATCTTTTTGCGGAGCATCGTGGGCAGGAGAGAGCACGCCTACGCATATGACGGGCAGGCAGGCACTGTCCTATGTCCGCAACCGCAGAACAGGGCAGGGCGATTTCTCAAGAACGGAGCGTCAGCGCAAGTTTATGATAGCTCTGTACAAAAAGCTCAGGTCGGATATGAGCGTCAATACGATGCTTGAGCTTGTGAACTTCTCTGAAGAGCAGATTCGCACAAATATGTCATTTATAGATATTTCCAACCTTGCGCTTGAATTGCTTGACTCAGGCGAGATAAGCATTCAGCAGGGACGTATGCCGTTTGACGGGACGTGGCACTACGGCGGCATCAACGGAGCATCGGTGGTCGTAATTGACATTGAGCAGAACAAAGAGCTGATACATCAATATCTGTACGGAGAGTAAGAAGTATTTTGCACAATCCTGCAACTTGCAGGGCAGATAAACGGTGTTAGTATTATGATGAGGTTGAAGGGGCTGGCGGTGTATACCGCCGCACATTTGTTGGTTGATTTCGGTTGCGCATTCTACGCCTTTAATTTGGCTATGAGTTCGCAACAGAGATTGATGTTCATATTATTCTACAACTTTTGCGCATTTGCGTTGCAGCTACCCTTGGGCTTAATTGCAGACAAACTCAACAGAAACAAACTTGTGGCCGTAGCAGGCATTGCGGTGGTGGCGGCATCCGCACTATTTCTGTCAAAGCCGTTGGCACTTGGGATTGTGGCAGGCATTGGCAATGCGCTGTTCCATGTGGGCGGCGGATTGGACGTATTAAACGCAAGCACGCAAAAGAGCAGCAAGCTGGGGGTGTTCGTTTCATCGGGTGCAATGGGGCTGTATCTTGGCGGAGTGCTGAGTGACAAAATTCCATTGTGGGTGGTGACGGCACTTCTTTTGGGCATCGGACTGCTTGTATTCCTCGTGTGTGGCTTCAATCGCTCGATGAACGTAAACTTGGAGTTCCCACAGCTGCCCCAATATGGGGCAATCGCCGTTGCGCTGCTGCTGCTTGTGGTGATACTTCGCTCGTATCTTGGAATGACGGCTACCTTTGCGTGGAAATCTGGAGCGTTGGTGTTTTACTCTGTGCTTGCGGTGGTTCTGGGAAAGGCGTTGGGAGGCTTTGTGTCCGATGCCATAGGCGCAAGAACGACAACGATTGTGTCACTGGGAACGGCAGCGGTCTTGTTCCTATTTTCTAATCATGCCATTTGCGGTATTTTGGCGTTGTTCCTGTTCAATATGACCATGCCCATTACGCTGTGGGCGGTTGCAAGGATACTCAAAACGATGAAGGGGTTCTCGTTCGGTCTTTTGACCTTCGGACTGTTCATGGGAGTATTGCCAATAGTGTTCGGCTGGTCAGCACCGCTTAACACGCCCTTGGGACTTGCCCTTTTGACGGTCGTTTCGCTGGTGTTGCTGTACTTTGGACTGATGCACGAGGTGCAAAATGAGTGATTATCTGATACCGCTTGCGCTATCGTTGGGCTTGACGCTAATATTCGAATTGGTGTACTCTATATGTGTTGGTGTTCGTGGTAGGGACGTGTTGCTAATAGTGATGATGAATGTCATTACAAACCCCGTGACCGTGTTCTTGACGCTGATGTTTGGATACAAGTATCGATGGATCGAGTATCCGCTGGAGGTCGGTGTAGTGGTGGTGGAGTGGCTGCTGCTAAGACGCTTTGCCGTCAACGTCAACAAACCCTTTTGGCTTGCAGTCGGACTGAATCTGTTCTCCTACGGCGCAGGGCTGATCGTGACTGCATTTATATAGTATCGCTGAATAACATTAGAAATGGAGATAAGAAAAAATGAAAAAAATCGCTTTGATACTGGTCGCCATGTTGGTGATGACGTTTGTAGGGGCATTCGCCGCTGCGGACGTAATTATTCCTCCGGATAATGATTTCTATGAGGAGCACGCAGACGAGTGCGAGTATCTGGATAGAAATTATTTGACTATGGGCGAGCTGAATCTGCTTATCAGTCCTGAAAGTGAGATAAAGCAGACGGCGTGTTCGAACTTTGAACAGTTGCATGTCCAGTATACCTACACCGATGACAACAATGTCGTGTGGGGTCTTGTTGTTGATGGATACCAAGAGTCGCTGGGCTGGTTTAGGCTCACGGACGCAGTTCTCAAGTATGATAACATCAGCTTTATGGAGGAGTACGACAGCAGAATTAGCGAGTATACGGAGTCTACGCCCACGTTTGACAACGATGAAGTGCTGTTTTACACCTATCCTAACTCTGGCGAGTATAATCAAGGAAGGTCAACATCGGACGCAGTATACGAATATGTCTTTGTTGACGATGCAGGCCTGACGTGGATATACACACCGTATTTTCAGCTTCAAGAGGGCTGGGTGTGCGTTGAGGACCCAATGAATGCCCAGCTTAACTCTGCAATGCTGGTCTATACAGCTCAGGAGGATCCCACCCCCGATACCGAGCCCGACCCGACCGAAGAACCGACAACCGCACCCACAGGATGCAGTTCCGAATGCGGAAACTGCAGCGCGTATATCTGGGTAGCCTGCATTGTAGGCGTTGTTGTAATTGCAACCGTGGTGCTGCTGGTGATTTTCTATGGCAAGAAGAAAGCAAATAAGGAGTAATAATTATGCTTGAGATTACTCATCTTACAAAGCGTTATGGTGGAGTAACCGCCGCTGTTGATGATTTGTCGCTGCATGTTGATAAGGGCGATATCTTTGGGTTTATCGGTCACAATGGAGCAGGAAAAACCACGACCCTGCGTTGCGTTGCCGGAATACTGGATTTTTCTGAAGGCGAGATATTGATTGATGGTAAATCCATCAAGACAGATCCAATCGGCTGCAAGCAGGTATTGAGCTATATTCCCGATAATCCCGACCTGTATGAGCATCTGACGGGTATTCGCTATTTGGACTTTCTTGCGGATATGTACGGAGTGTCAAGTGGGGAGCGCAACGAGCGCATTACACGGTTTGCTGGCGAGTTTGACATTATGAGCAATCTGGGAGATTTAATTGGTTCTATGTCGCACGGAATGAAGCAGAAAATCGCCATCATTGGTGCGCTGATACATCAGCCCAAGCTGCTCTTGCTCGATGAACCGTTTGTAGGACTGGATCCCAAGGCGGCGCATACTCTCAAGACCATCATGGAGGAAATGGTTCACAACGGCTCGGCAATCTTCTTTTCAACCCATGTTCTTGAGGTGGCAGAGAAGCTGTGCAACAAGGTTGCCATTATTAAAAATGGCAAGCTGATGGTCACCGGAGATATGGATGCCGTGCGTGGAGATAATTCGCTTGAGGAGCTCTTTTTGGAGTTGACCGACAAATGAGAAAGCTGATACTGCTGTTAAAGCTACAATTATCATCGCTGTTTGGGCTGTCCGTTATACGCAGCACAAAAAGTGCCGAACAAAGAAAACAGGCGAAGCGAGCCCGTACATTGTCGTTGGTTACAGTTGTTGCCTGTGTGGTTATGTCGTGCTTTTACAGCACCATTATGGCAAAGGCATTCGGCCCGCTGGGACTTATGAATGTGCTGCTGATGGTGATGATGATGGGTGCATCGGTGATTGCACTTATCTCCTCAATAGCTCGTGTCAAGAGTGTGCTGTTTGGATTCGGCGACTACGATTTGATGATGAGTCTGCCTGTCAAACCGTCTACGGTGGCTATTTCCAGATTGATTGCCTTCTATATGCTGGATTTGCTCTTTGCTGTGGCATTGCTCATTCCTGCCGGAGTGGTGTATGGAACGTATATGCACCCCTCGGCGAGCTTTTATGTGATTCTTCTGGTGATGACGCTATTTGTGCCACTCATACCGCTTGCCATAGGCGGTGCGCTTGGAACGCTGTTCGGTGCGGCATTTGCAAAATTTAAGTTCAAGAATGTCCTATCGACCATAGTGCAGAGCCTGTTTTTAGTGGGCATAATGGCACTGTCCTTTGCTTCGTCAAGCATTGAGGCAAATATTGGCAGCTTCGCAGAGGCAATAAGCGACAAAATCTCATCAATCTATCCGCCTGTCACACTCTTTTCAAGGGCGGTTTGTGACGGCGATGCAGGCTCAATGCTGTTGTTTGTCGGAATTTCCGCCGCACTTGCGGCCCTGTTCTGTCTGATGGTGGTGCTGGGCTTTAAGAAGCTGTCTACAATAATGAAGGCAGTTTATCGCAATGGCAAATTCCGCTTCAAAAAACAACAGGGACGGAGTGCAAGGGTGGCTTTGTACATCAACGAGTTCAGACGCTACACCTCTTGCACAATCTATTTTTTGAACACGGCGTTTTCCGCCATCATCGTATTGCTGGCAATAGGCTACATTGCAATATTTGGAAACAGTCAGGTGCGTCCGCTTCTTTTAGCATTCACAGATTATTCCCAATACTATGCGCCGGTGCTTGCAACGGTATTGGCTTGGCTATTTTGTATATCCCCATCAACCACGGCGTGTATATCAATAGAGGGGAAACGATTGTGGCTTGCAAAGCTGCTGCCAATCAAGGCAAATGATTGGTTCTCCGGCAAGATACTGGTCGCCTTAACGTTTGTGCTGCCCGTTGCGATTGTTGCCTCGGTGGTGTTTCCCATTGCGCTGGGCTTGGGTGCGCTTGCCATTATTGAGATGCTGGCAATTTTAGTGCCATACATATACTTTTTCACGGTACTTGGACTGTGGATAAACATTAAGAACCATCGCTTCGACTGGAAGAATGAGCAGGAGATAGTCAAACAGGGTTCACCTGTGCTGATACTAATGCTCTGTTCGATGGCAGGAACCATTCTGCCCATGGTGCTCACGTTTGCACTTGGTCAATGGTGGGTCTGCTATGCGGCATCAGCCGTCTATCTTGTGACCTCCATAGCGTTGAGGCAGCGACTGGCCCGTGATGCGGAGATACTTAAACAGAAGATATAATTCATATCAATAACAAAGAGCCATTGACCCACTCATTGAGTCAATGGCTCTTGCGTTAATCGAATGTTTTACGGTGCAACCGCATCGGAGGGCATACACCAGTCTCCACGGGGAGACAGACACACATTGCCCACACGGGGGCCATCGGGCGCAGATGAACGCTTAAACTGTGCGGTGTAGAAACGCTTTTTGAACAGCTCGCACCAGCTATCAATCTCATCCTCAGTATATTTACCCTCAAAGGCAAGAGCCGCCATGCGAACAATCTTGTCTTTGCTCATGCCGTAGCGCACGGAATAGAACAAGAAGAAATCGTTCAACTCGTATGGCCCAACAATGCTTTCCGTCTTTTGAGCAATTTGTCCATCGTTGGTGGGCAGAAGCTCCGGACTTACGGGAGTTGCAACTATATCGTCAAGAACCTCCTTAATCGCACCACCCTCCTGCTCGCCAATGGTGGTGAGCATGGCACGAATCAGCGTTTTTGGCACGTCACAGTTGACCGCATAGTGTGAAATAGTATCGCCGCCAAAGGTGCAGAAGCCCAACGCACTCTCGGACAAATCGCCGGTTCCGATAACCAAGCCATTCTCCATGTTGGCAATGTCCAGTAATACCTGTGTGCGCTCACGAGCCTGCGCATTTTCATAGGCGGTATCGGGAGTACCATTGTGTCCGATGCTGTCAAGATGCAGCTTAACGGCGTGGGAAATATCAATCGTGCGCAACGGAATACCGATGGCATCGCAGAGCCTTTGCGCATTTGATTTGGTCTTTTGGGAGGTGCCAAAGCAGGGCATGGACACCGCAAGAATATCGTCCTTTGAGCGACCCATCATTTCCAAAGTGCGCTTTATGACCCACAGAGCCAATGCCGAATCCAATCCGCCCGACAAGCCAAGGACGAGCTTTTTAGGATTGACATGCTCAACTCTTGCAAGCAGTCCGTTGCACTGAATGTCAAGCACTGCCTCTACTCTTCGCGGAAGCTCCTCCGCCGTGGGGGGGAGGAAGGGGAATGGGAGAATATTGCGTTCACCAATGTCAATTTGACGCAGGTCAAAATGAATGGGTATTTCACAGATTTCGGGGTTTCTCAAGCCGTGTTTAACGTGACGGCGACGCTCAAACGAGAGCGCATTGATGTCAATCACAGCTTCGCAATGACCGCTGCGGTAGGGCTGGGCTTCGGCAACCAGTCCGCCGTTCTCGGCAATGATGTTGTGCTGTGAGAACACAACGTCCGTGGTGCTTTCGCCTGCACCTGCACTACAATAGACATAGCAAAGGTTCTCCTTGCTGCTCTGGGAGGTAACGATGAGGCGGCGGAACTCGTCCTTTGTGACAGCCTCATCGCTTGCACTCAAATTGAGGCACAGCAGCGCACCTGCCTGAGATTGTATTGAGGAGGGGGGAAGGGTCGCCCACAAATCGGCACAGACCTCAACTCCGATAACCAACTCCTTCCAGTTGTCGCAGCGGAAGATGAGCTTGTTGCCGAAGGGTATTTCATTGCCGAACAGCACCATTGTCTCGTTCTGCTGGGGGCAGAGCTGGAACCAACGCTTTTCACGGAACTCCGCATAGTTGGGAAGGTACTGCTTTGGAATAACGGCAATCGCCTCGCCGTTTTGCAGAACGACCGCACAGTTGTACATCAGATGCCTGTGAACAATGGGGCAACCGACAACTATGAACATATCATCGCCCTTGGTGTAGTCTCGAATGTCCCCAAGGGCAGCCAGCGCACGTTCGTGCATACCGTCCTGAACAAACAGATCTCCGCAGGTGTAGGCAGTTACGCATAGCTCAGGAAGAGTAAGAACGTTTACGCCGTGCTCACGAGCAAGATCAATCTCTTTTTTAATGCTCGCCGTGTTGTATATGCAGTCGCCCACTCGCACCTTGGGTGTGTAGGCGGCCACCTTCAAAAATCCGTGTTGCATATTTACCTCCAACAGCATATTTACACACAAATATTTTATATCCAAAACCCATCGGTGTCAATATTAGCAGATAGTATATTACCGAACGCCTTAAAATATGAAATGCTGCGTGCTTCCAGTTTAACGAAAAATTGCGTTTATGTTACATTTGCAGGGTGACAAATCAATTTGATTGTAGTATAATTCATAATATATATAGGCATAGTATGCAATTTGCGGAAAAGAGGAGCTTTTGACGACTTCGAGCTATCATGTTCCAATCCTCGTTGACGAGGTTATAGATCTTTTAATGCCGGAGCGCGGCGGAATATTTGTTGACGGAACGCTCGGCGGAGGCGGTCACAGCGAGGCGATATTGGAGCATCTGCCCAAGGGAGCGCATTTATACGGAATTGATCGCGACTGTGAGGCGTTGGAAACGGCAACGGCAAGACTGGCTCATTTTGGGGATAGCTTCACCGCCATACATGGCAACTTCTTTGAAATGAAGACCTTGCTCAGCGGTGTGGGAGTTCAGAAGGCGGACGGAATACTGTTGGACCTGGGCGTCAGTTCACATCAGCTCGATTCTGCCCAGCGTGGCTTTTCCTACAAGCTCGATGCGCCTTTGGATATGCGCATGGATCAAAGTGTGACTTTTAGTGCGTATGATGTTGTCAACGGTTATGATGAGCAGAGGCTTGCGGATATTTTCTTTCGCTATGGTGAGGAGAAGTTCTCAAGAAGGATTGCACAGCAACTGGTGCAAAAGCGTGAGCAGAAGCCGATTGAGACCACAACGCAGCTTGCCGAGCTAATAAAGCAGGCAATTCCGGCAAAATTTCGCAACGAGCCGCAGCATCCTGCACGCCGATGCTTCCAAGCCATTCGCATTGAGGTAAACGGCGAACTTAGTGGGCTTGAGGCGGCGATACAAGCAGCACATGACCTATTGAATTTGGGCGGAAGACTGTGCGTTTTGACCTTTCATTCTTTGGAGGATCGCATCGTCAAGACGGCGTTTAAGAGCTTTGAGCAGCCCTGCACCTGCCCCAAGAGCGCACCCGTGTGCATCTGCGGCAAAAAGCCGACGGTGCATATACTCACAAAAAAACCAATCATTGCCGATGAGCAAGAGCAGGAGCAAAATTCGAGGTCTGCATCGGCAAAACTGCGTGCCATAGAAAAACTATGACTTGCATAAACATAGAAAGGAGGTACCATGGAGGTTCAATTTGACAATGACAAGCGGGGTACGAATGTGCCAAAGACTAGGATATATGCACCCACCCACCGCAAGGTCACAATAGTACAGCTCGAGGAGGACGACTCGCCCAAGCCCGTTGTGGTACCCCAGCCAACCGAGGAGGATGTGACCGTTTCCAAGGCAGAGAAGAAGCCATGGCCCATTTCCTCAATGATTCTATTGCTGATTGCCATGTTTATCGTGGCAGGAACGGCGGTGTTTGCGCTCAAGGGAGATGCAGATATCACCAAAATATACAGCCAGATAAGCGATCTGGACGCAATCATTGCCGACTATGAGGAAGAAATATCGCAGGCGATAAACGATCAGGGCGCACTCAACGACTATACGTCCATCAACCAAGCGAACCTGGAGGCAGGGCGCACGATGAACTGGGCGGAGGAGCCAACAAATACTGACGAACCTACTTCGACTGATGAACCATAAGGAGACAGATGGCAAGGAATAAGCAAACAACTGAAAAGACAAAGACAGTTCTGAAAATATCATCATCAAAGAAGAAACTCATCGTTATCTTCTGTGTTGCTATGTCTTTGTTTCTGATTCTCATTGTTCGTCTTTTCTATGTATCGGTCTGCAACGGCGAAGAATATTCCCAAAAGGCACAAAAACAGTGGACACTCAACACCTCTTTGCGAGCGCAGCGAGGTGAGATAATCGACCGAAGCGGAAACGTACTGGCATCAAGCTATACGACCTATCAGGTTTGCGTCAATCCAAGGGCGGTAACTGAGGATAACCGTGAACACGTTGCCTATCTGTTATCGACCATACTCGAGCTTGATTATGACACCGTTGCTGCCAAGGTGGCAAAAACGGAGTATCAGCAGATTAAGATTAAGGATCAGGTTGAGAAGGAAACAGTCGAGCTTTTGAGCGCACAACAGTTCAAAAAAGGCGTAATCAGCTTCTATTCCGATGTCAAGCGTTCCTACCGTGAGGGGCAGCTTTTCTCACAGTTGCTGGGCTTTACAAACGTTGACGGCGTAGGACAGACTGGTCTTGAGCTGACGTATAATTCCATGCTTGCAGGTGTTGACGGCAGACAGATAGTGGAGACTGATAGAGATAATACACCTATTGTCAACGGTCGGGAGGAATATATTGCGCCTATTGCGGGCAACAACCTTTATCTGACGGTGGATACGGGTTTGCAGGGCTATTTGGAGTCTGCGTGCGAGCAGGCGGCGACCATCAATAACGCCACCAATGTTCAGGGCATACTTATGAATCCCTCCACAGGAGAGATACTTGCCATTGCGACCTATCCCAGCTTCGATCCCAATAATCCTCCCCGTACAGATGCAACGGTGCTGTTGGAGATGTCGAAAAACCGCGTGGTCACGGATACATATGAGCCGGGGTCAACGTTTAAGATAGTCACTTTGGCAGCAGCATTGGACAGCGGCACGGTCTCTTTGACAAATACCTTCCGCTGCAACGGCTATCTCACGGTTCGAGGCGAACGCATCAAGTGCTGGAAGTCTGGCGGTCACGGCAATCAGACACTCACGGAGGCGGCGGAGAACAGCTGCAACTGTGCGTTCATGTCCATGGCACTGAACATGGGAACAGATGTTTTCTATGACTACATATATAAGTTCGGCTTCGATACAGCCACGGGAAGCGGATTGATGGGTGAGACAAGCGGAACGGTCACGCATCGCAAGTATATTGTCGATACCGATTTGGCACGCATTGGATTCGGACAGAGCGTATCTACAACCACAATGCAGCTTGCGGCGGCGGCATCGGCGGCAATCAACGGCGGAAACCTCATGCAGCCCTACATTATCGACAGGGTGGAGGACGTCAATGGCAACATCATATTGCAAAATTCACCTGTTGTTGTGCGCAGAGTCATATCCGAGCAGACGAGCGAGCAGGTGCGCCAAATACTCCAGAGTGTTGTCGAAAACGGAAGCGGTAAGAATGCTCAGGTCGTAGGATACACCGTTGGCGGAAAGACCGGTACTGCCCAGAAATATGAGGAGGACGGATCGGTATCCAAATCAAAGCTGATTGCGTCATTTGTAGGGTTTGCTCCTGCAAGCAATCCGCAGTATCTTTGCATCATTGTTGTCAATGAGCCGCAGGTTCCTGTGGTATACGGAAGCACGGTTGCAGCTCCGTTTGTTCAGATGGTTCTGCAAAATGCGCTCACATACGGCGGCGTTGCACCAGACAGTACAAAATCATCGCGAGTCGTTCCCGATTTGACCAATATGTCCGTTCAGGACGCAATCAATGCTCTAAACGACGTTGACTTAAAAGCGGTATACATGGAGGATGAGCTTTCAGCATTCGTTACACGGCAGTCGCCGCCTGCAGGTTCCTTGGTGGTCAAGGGCAGCACTGTGATACTGTATACCTCGTGGACGACCGCAAGAGGGGAAGATGAGCAGATTCAGTATGTAAAAATGCCGGATATAATTGGCAAGAACCGCATAGATGCCTTTGATGCGCTCAAGAAGGCGGGGCTTGTGATGGATTACGAAATATTGCAAAGTCAAGGCGTGGTTTCGGGAACTCAGTACGCCGAGGGGACTGAGATTCCCTACGGTTCTACGGTATGGGTCACCTTTACATACACGCCCGATGACTAGCGAAGGGAGAGAATATGTTACTATCTAGAATCGCTGAGGAGCTTTGCGTCCCATTTTTCGGAAACGATGTAGAGATATGCTCCATTGAGTACAATTCCAAGCGTGTCGAAGCGGGGGCTTTGTTCGGTTGTATTGTCGGACTTGTATCAGATGGACATAATTTTGCAAAGCAAGCGGTGGACAAGGGTGCGGTGGCACTCATCTGTGAGCGTCCGTTGAACATTGACGTGCCGCAACTTATCGTGTCCGATGCCAGAAGTGCGCTTGCCGAGGCTGCCGCCTGCTTTTACGAGCACCCTGAGCGCAGTATGCACATGCTTGCCGTAACAGGGACAAACGGAAAGACGTCAACCACCTACATGGTCAAGTCGATTGCCGAAGCAGCAGGCAAGAAGGTAGGACTCATCGGCACAATAGTCAACCTTATTGGCGATGAACGCATCGACACGGCACGCACAACGCCCGAATCGGCGGATTTGTTTGCTCTGTTGCGCCACATGGCAAACGAGGGCTGCGATCTTGTCATAATGGAGGTATCAAGCCATGCGCTGGTGCAGGACAGAGTACACGGCATCATGTTTGATGCAGGACTGTTCACAAATCTGACGCAGGATCATCTGGATTATCATAAGACATTCGAGAATTATCTCAATGCTAAAAAGCTCCTGTTTAGGCAGAGCAAGGTCGCCATCATCAACATTGACGATCCGATGGCTGAGAGCATGAAGCAGGGGCTTACAATCCCGATTTTAAGCATGGGCATTCAAAATTCGGCTGATTATCGGGCAAGCGGGATAGATATTACAACCAGCGGCGTTACGTTCCATCTGCATACTCCGCATGGAGACGGCAGAATAAATCTGCATATATCCGGTTTATTTTCCGTGTATAATGCAATGGGTGCTGCTGCCTTGATGGACTGCTGCGGCTATGCCCTAAAGGACATAATTGCAGGCTTGGGTCAGCTCTCTGGCGTTGCAGGCAGACTCCAGAGCGTGAACACCTTCGCACATTCGATTGCTGTCTATGTTGATTATGCGCACACGCCCGATGCACTTGAAAATGTTCTGACCACCGTGCATGGATTTGCGAAGGCGAGGGTAATCGTTGTGTTCGGCTGCGGCGGAGACAGGGACAAGGCGAAACGCCCAATTATGGGAGAGATTGGCGGCAGACATTCGGACTATGCCATAATTACCAGCGATAATCCGCGCACCGAGGATCCAATGACCATCATTTCGGAGGTCGAGGCAGGAGTAAAAAGAACCGGCACGCCGTATGTGGTTATCGAAAATCGGGCAGAGGCGATAGGACATGCCTTGCAAGTTGCCAAGGAAAATGATATTATCGTCATTGCCGGAAAGGGACATGAGAATTATCAGGAGATAAATGGCGTCAAGCACCATTTTGATGATAAGGAAGTTGTGGAGGAGTTGCTGAGTAAGCACAGATAGTACATGGAATTACAGAAGATATTACTTGCGTTTTTGATTGCATTGGTATTGGTACTGCTGATAGGGCCGTTGTTCATACCGTTGCTCAAGCGCATGAAAATAGGACAAACGGAGCGTCAGGAAGGGCCGCAGACGCACCTTGAAAAGACAGGCACGCCCACAATGGGCGGTGTGATGTTCATTATTGCGCTGCTGGTTGCTACACTCATTTTTGCGCCGGACAACACGATGGTCATTTGTGCGCTGCTAGTTACGGTAGCGTTTGCACTTGTGGGTTTCTTGGATGATTTCATCAAGATTCGTTTCAAGCGTTCGCTCGGCTTGAAGGCATATCAAAAGATTATTTTGCAGTTCGGATTTGCTTTGGGAGCTTCCCTGTGGCTGTACTTTTCAAAGGACGTCGGCTCAAGCCTGCTGATACCCATTTGGAACGTTGAATGGGACTTGGGTGTGTTCTACATTCCGTTTGCAATATTCATCATAGTAGGCACGGTCAACTCGGTGAACCTCATCGATGGCGTGGACGGTCTGTCCTCGTCCGTGACATTGATATTCATGGCTGCATATGCTGCGCTGTTCTTTGTGCTAAAGGACAAGAATTCTGCGGATATGGCAGTATTCTGCGCCGCCATCGCAGGCGGACTGCTGGGCTTTTTGAGATTCAACAGCTTTAGAGCGCAGGTGTTCATGGGCGACACCGGCTCGTTGGCATTGGGTGGAGCAGTAGCAATGGTTGCGCTTATCTCACGCTCTGCAATACTGCTGCCAATCATGGGCATCTGCTACGTTGCCTCAAGCGTATCGGTTATTTTGCAGGTTGGCTCATATAAGTTGAGAAACAAAAAACGCATTTTCTTGATGGCACCCTTGCATCACCACTTCGAAAAGAAGGGGTATTCTGAAACGAAGATCGTATTTGGATACAGTCTGGTGACAATCATTTGTTGCGTTGGGTGTATACTGCTCTGGTCTATTTGAAGGGAGATTAGTTATGGCAAAGCGTAAAACGGCGCTCATCGTGGGCATGGCAAAGAGTGGCATAGCTGCCGCAAAGCTACTATACAGGGAGGGCTATCGTGTCATTATTAACGATCAAAAGCCCGAGATAAAAGGACTTTTCGATGCTCTTTGTGGCATAGCCTATGAGGTGCAGCTTGGAGCAGATCCAATGGATTTAATTGACGGGATTGATCTTCTCGTTCCAAGCCCGATCATTCCCATGTCACGCCAATTCATAGTAGAGGCAAGGAAAAGGGGAGTGGAGGTCATATCCGAGATAGAACTGGGCTATCGTTATTCACAGGCGGATTTTGTCTGCGTAACGGGTACCAACGGCAAGACTACCTGTACCGCATTGACAGGGGAGATATTCCAAAATAGCGGAAGGAATACCTTTGTGCTTGGCAACATTGGCATTGCCATCTCCGAACACGCACTTGACACCAAGAAGGGTGACGTGATAGTCGCCGAGACTGCTGCTCTGCAGTTGGAGGGCAATGTCAACTTCCATGCAGTAGCAGCGGGCGTTTGCAACATTACGCCTGATCATTTGGACCATTTCGGCAGCATGGAGAACTACATTGCCGCAAAGGCAAAGATTTTTGACAACCAGACGGAATCCGATGTCGCCGTGCTCAACTGGGACGATCCGATAGTCCGTAGGTTTGCCTCAATTACAAAGGCAAAGGTGCTGTATTTTTCTCGCAAGGAGGAGGTTGACAGCGGAATGTTCCTTCGTGGCGATAAGATGGTCTATCGCATCAACGGCGAGGAGCATGAGCTGATGGACAAGGACGATGTCCGCATCATGGGCGCACACAATCTCGAAAACGCAATGCTGTCGGCGCTGCTGGCATTGTCGCAGGACGTTCCTGCCGAGGTAGTGAGAGATACATTGGAATCTTTTTCGGGAGTGGAGCATCGAATAGAGTACGTCTGCACACGAAGCGGAGTTGATTATATCAACGACAGCAAGGGAACTAACCCTGCAAGCACAATTCGTGCCATTGAGGCGATGAAAAAGCCCACCATTCTCATACTGGGCGGCTTTGATAAGCATAGCGAGTTTGACGAGTTGTTTGATGCGTTCAGTTCAAACATTCGTGCCTGCGTGGTTCTTGGCGACACGGCGGATAAGATTATTGATGCTGCAACCAAAGCAGGCTATGGCGATATTTGCCACCGTGCAAGCGACTTTCTAAGAGCAGTCAGCATGGCAAGAGACCTTTCGGAGGAGGGCGATGTGGTGTTGCTTTCACCTGCGTGCGCCTCATGGGATATGTTTGATAATTATGAGCAGCGTGGAAGAGTGTTCAAAGCCATAGTCAAGGAATATAAATAGTAACAGAAATTACCAAAAAGAAAGGCACAGATGGAGCAAGCAGTAACACGCACGGATAAAAAAGAAAAGAGAGCAAGGGAGAAGCAGCCTCAAGGAAGAATTGATTATTCAATCCTGTTGGTGGTATCTGCGCTTTGCGCCTTTGGTCTTGTGATGGTGTTTTCTGCCAGCTATTATTATGCGCAAAACACCGCAAAGTGTAACTTTGACAGCTTCTACTATCTCAAACGCCAAGCAATTTATCTTGCCATTGGCTATCCGATTATGCTCATCATTTCGAGGATAAACTACCGAAAAATACAGAAGCTGAACGGAATAGCGATTCTTGTCTCGGTTGTCCTTCTTATAACGGTTTTAATCTTTGGCGATGAGTTAAACGGAGGCAAACGCTGGCTCAACCTATTTGGTGTGTCTATTCAACCCAGTGAGGTCGCCAAATTCGGTATGATTATCTATATGTGCTCCTACATGGCAAAGAGGCGAGACCAAATGAAGGATCTCAAGCGAGGAATGATGCCCATGCTTTTGGTAATCGGCGTTATTGCAGGCTTGATCATGCTCCAGCCAAATATGTCAATGGCGGTCATCGTGGGACTGATTGGAATAATCATGCTATACCTTGGCGGCTGCGATTTGCGTCAATTATTAGTGTTGGGCGTAGTGTTCGTCATATTGTTCATATTATTTGCGGTCATCGCTCCATACAGGCTACAACGACTTACCTCATTTACAAAGCCCTTTGACGATCCGCAGGATACCGGGTATCAGCTTGTTCAGAGCTTCTATGCAATCGGATCGGGCGGATTATTCGGCAAAGGACTAAATAACAGCTATCAAAAGCTCCTGTACATGACTTATGGCGAATCCGACTTCATTTTTGCAATTCTGTGTGAGGAGTTTGGGTTTGTGGGCGGTGTGGTTGTGCTGATTGCATACGGCTGGATTGTATATCGAGGCATGGTCATTGCGCTTCGATGCAGAAACCGTTTCGGCGGACTGCTGGCAGCAGGTATCTCACTGGTTTTTGGACTTCAGGTTTGCATCAACGTTGGCGTTGTCACGGGACTGATGCCCACCACGGGGCAGGCACTTCCATTCATATCCGCAGGAGGCACGTCACTTCTGATTTTTCTTTCTGCAATGGGTGTGTTGCTCAACATATCACGCGAAACGCATAAGTAAAGCATTATCAATGGCGATATTTAGGCTAATCTAACTCGGTTCAAAATAGAATAAAATCTTTGAAGCGTGAGCATACTTTCCACAAAGGAGAATATATGCGAACGTTTCATTTTTCTACGCTTCCCAGAGTGTTTTCGGGAGCGTGTATCGTAAGTAAAATTGAGGGCGATGGACCCATAGGCGATTGCTTCGATGTGGTTGTCGGTGACGACAAGATGGGATTGGACAGCTTCGAACAGGCGGAGCTGCAGATATTTGAAAACGCGGTCAGGCTTTCCTGCCACAAGTCGGGATTGAGCACAGAGGATATCAACTGCCTGTTTGCAGGAGATTTGCTCAATCAGATAATCACTGCCAATTATGGCGCAAGAAATCTTGGGACACCGTTTTTAGGGCTCTATGGTGCTTGCTCCACCATGGCTGAATCGCTGCTGATCGGGGGCGCGTTTGTGGACGGGGGATTTTTAGACCCCGTGGCGTGTATCGCCTGTTCCCACTTCTCCACTGCGGAACGGCAATTCCGATATCCATTGGAGATGGGCACCACATCACCGCCCACCGCACAGCGAACGGTTACTGGTGCAGGGTGTCTGCTTGTAGGTCGCAAGCTCCCTCCCAATCCGGTGTACAGGCATATTGCTCTGTCGGGAGCAACGGTTGGACGGGTAATAGATTTGGGCATAACCGATGGCAACAACATGGGGGCTGCAATGGCTCCTGCTGCCTGCGACACAATACTCACTTATTTTTCCGAGAGTGGGGAAACGCCAAATGACTTTGACTGGATTATCACGGGTGATTTGGGCAGATATGGGTCGGAGCTGCTGTTCTCGCTATGTGAGCAAAAGGGAATCGACCTTAAAGGTAAGCACTTCGATTGCGGAAACGTCATATATCCGCCGCTTGAGAAGTTCAACTGTGGTGGTTCGGGGTGCGGTTGCTCGGCGGTCACATTGACGGGACACTTTCTGCCGTACCTTGAACGTGGCGATGTCAAGCGAATACTCTTTTTGGCGACCGGCGCACTTATGAGCCCAACAAGCAGTATGCAGGGCGAGAGCATTCCGGGTATAGCGCACGCAGTAGTACTGGAACACAAATAGGAGGTAAAGATGGACGCACTTCAATTTCTTTGGGCATTTTTGATAGGCGGAGCAATCTGCGTGATAGGACAGCTTCTAATCAGTCTGACGAGGCTCACACCTGCAAAGATACTTGTGCTGTTCGTAACGGCAGGCGTTATTCTGGGTGGTATTGGCGTGTATCAACCGCTTGTAGACTTTGCAGGCGCAGGCGCAACCGTACCCTTAACAGGATTTGGCAATCTGCTTGCACAGGGCGCAATCAAGGGCGCAAAAGAGGGTGGAGTCATAGGCGCATTTACAGGCGGAATAACTTCTGCCGCAGGGGGTATTACCGCTGCGATAGGCTTTGGCTATCTGTTTGCGCTTATTGCAAAACCAAAAACAAAGAGCTAAGTATCACTCGTTTAGCAGGCGTTCCGCCTCGGAGCTTTCAAGCCTTTCCACGTCCTTTAGCTTGCGTGTAATGGCTCTTGTACGAGTTCCAATGAGCTTATCAAGCTCCTCGTTCACCTTGTTGAGACGGGATTGTGAGGACTCAAGAATAGCTCCAAACTGTTCAAATTCAGCTTTAACTGCTCCGAGTATTTTCCATACCTCGGAGCTGCGTTTTTGAATGGCAAGCGTCTTAAAGCCCATTTGCAAACTGTTGAGCAGCGCCGCCATTGTGGACGGGCCCGCCAGACTGATATGATGGTTGCGCCTAAGCTCCTCCACCATGCCACGATTGACAGCCTCGGCATATAGCCCTTCAAAGGGAAGAAATAGGATTGCAAACTCGGTTGTGGCAGGCGGATCAATGTACTTTGACCGAATATCCTTGGCTTCCTGCTTGATTCGAGCCACCAGCTTTGCCGAAGCAGCATTGATTTTTTCGGGCGAACCGTCCGCATATGCGTCCTGAAGGTCGGAGTAGAGATCGCCCGGAAACTTTGCATCAATGGGAAGGTACACATAGTCGCCGTTCTCGCCCGGCAGCTTTACTGCATACTCAACACGGTCGGAGCTGCCCTTTTTGGTGATAACATTGGTTTCATATTGCTCACGGGAAAGCATCTCCTCCAAGATTGCACCCAGTTGAATCTCACCCAAAATACCACGGGTCTTGACGTTGGAGAGAACTTTTTTCAAATCGCTAACGCCAACGGCAACGGACTGCATCTCACCCAGACCCTTGTAGACTTTTTCAAGCTGCTCGTTGACGAGCCTAAACGATTGTGAGACTTCATTTTTGAGTGTCTTTTGCATCTTCTCATCAACGATTGCCTGCATTTCCTTGAGCCGCTTGTCGTTTTCCTGCTGCAAATTGACAAGGTTGCGCTCCATTGTCAAACGAATGGCATCGAGCTTTTGCTCGTTGAGCTGCTCGGATGAGTTCAGCCGCCCCTCGATAATCTGCGTCATGCCTAAAACGGAGTTGTTGACACCGTTGAGCACCTCAGTTCTTAGCGCACTCAGCTCTGAAGCATCGTTCTTTTTTCTTTGCAAAAGGACGATGACCACAATCAGGCCAAGCACACACAGTATGCCAATGATGAGTAGAGCAGTTTCCATACAATTAAATACCTCCCACGTTTGCAAGTCCCATAACGATGCAGATTTGTGCGATGATGTAGGTCGCCATGACAATAAAGTGACCGTAGCGAGTACGCTCCTTGAAATATTCCATGCACAGGATAAAGTCGGAGCAGATGAACATGCCGCTGCCAAAGAGGATTAGCCCCGTCCAGTTACTAAAATTGGTGAAGAAGGTCAGAAGTGCCATAACGCCGACCATGCTAATTGAAATCATGTATATGGCAATGGAAAAATGGTAACGCTTTGGAACAAAGGAGAACAGGAATGTAATGGCAATTCCGTATACGCTCACATAGCACACGACCGTGAGGAACATGAGAGTCATTCCCGGTTCGCCAACTAAGGAGAAGAAGTTGAGCACATAGCATAGCTGCATCAAAAAGAAACTTGCCAAGCCAAGACGAAGCATAGTGGGGTTGCTGTGTCCTATGAGGAAGGCGTCCCCAATGGTGGCAAAGACAAGTGCGACTATGACGTAGTATGAGTAGGCGGGGGATATGGCAAGGTAGCAAAGCAAAAGAGCAGGCATCAAAAGCGGCTTTGTGACAGGCGCAAGCAGCTTGGGCTTGCGAAAGTAGCAACCGTACAGATGCACTATGGAGAGTAAAATAAACAAACAAAGAAACAATTTGTCCATACAGATCTCCTTTCAGAACTTATTATAACATACATTTGCCCACTTGCGAAGAGTAAATTTTCGTGCTATAATTGCCACGATAAAAATCAGGAGGAAAACTAAATGCAATATTCCCGTGATGTGGAAGAAATGGTATGCGTCAAAAAGGGCGCAAACCATGAGCCGGCACCTATCCCCGAAGAAGGAAAATGGGTCAAGGCAAAGGAAATTAAGGACATTAGCGGCTTTACGCATGGCGTAGGCTGGTGCGCACCGCAGCAGGGCGCATGCAAACTGAGCCTGAACATCAAAAACGGAATCATCGAGGAAGCACTCGTTGAGACGCTGGGCTGCTCGGGCATGACACATTCTGCAGCTATGGCGGCAGAGATACTGCCGGGCAAGACAATCTTGGAAGCACTCAATTCGGATTTGGTGTGCGATGCCATTAACACGGCGATGCGTGAGCTGTTTTTGCAGATTGTGTACGGCAGAAGCCAGAGCGCATTCTCTGACGATGGTTTGGTTGTTGGCGCAGGACTGGAGGACTTGGGCAAGGGCTTGCGTTCTCAGATTGGCACGATGTACGGAACTAAGGCAAAGGGCCCTCGTTACTTGGAATTGGCAGAGGGCTATGTCATCAAGGTCGGCTTGGACGAGAACGGCGAGATTATCGGCTATCAGTTCGTCAGCCTGGGCAAGATGATGGATGCTATCAAAAAGGGCGTTGACCCCAAGGAAGCCTATGAGAAGAACATCGGCACCTATGGCAGATTCGCCGAAGCGGTCAAAACTATTGATCCGCGCAAGGAATAATGGAGGTGCGCTATGTTATTTGAAGGTTACGATAGAAGAGTAGACAAGATCAACGGCGTGCTTAAAGAGTACGGCATCAACAGCATCGAAGAAACAAAGGAAATCTGCGACAAGGCAGGCGTTGATGCGTTTGGCATAGTTCGTGGAATCCAGCCCATCGCATTTGAGAATGCTTGCTGGGCGTACACCGTGGGCGCAGCAATCGCCATCAAAAAGGGTGTTAGGAGCGCAGCGGAAGCGGCGGAGTGCATCGGCATAGGACTGCAGTCCTTCTGCATTCCGGGTTCAGTTGCGGACCAGCGTGATGTTGGCAAGGGTCATGGCAATCTTGCGGCAATGCTTTTGAGAGAAGAAACAGGTTGCTTTGCATTCTTGGCAGGACACGAGAGCTTTGCGGCGGCAGAGGGTGCAATCGGCATCGCAAGAACGGCCAACAAGGTCAGAAAGAAGCCCCTGCAGGTCATTCTGAACGGTTTGGGCAAGGACGCAGCCTATGTTATTTCCAGAATCAATGGATTTACATATTGTGAGACAGCCTACGACTATAAGACGGGCAAGCTGGAGATTACCTATACAAAGGCATTTTCCGATGGCGAGAGAGCCAAGGTTCGCTGCTATGGTGCGGACGATGTAAACGAGGGCGTTGCAATCATGCGCCATGAGAACGTGGACGTTTCCATCACGGGCAACTCCACCAATCCCACACGCTTCCAGCATCCCGTTGCAGGCACCTACAAAAAGTGGTGTGTTGAGAACGGCAAGAAGTATTTCTCCGTTGCATCAGGCGGCGGCACAGGCAGAACCCTGCATCCCGACAACATGGCGGCAGGCCCTGCATCCTACGGCTTGACCGATACAATGGGCAGAATGCACTCCGATGCGCAGTTCGCAGGCTCGTCCTCCGTCCCTGCACACGTTGAGATGATGGGACTCATCGGCATGGGCAATAACCCCATGGTCGGCGCAACGGTTGCGGTCGCAGTTGCCGTCTCCGAAACCCTGTAATCCCCAATATCCAAACCTCAAAGAGACTTCCGAGTGTTCGGAAGTCTCTTTAGTTGATTGTATTATGCGATTCCACACCCTTACAGCCCAATAGATGCTATGGCGGTGTCGATGGCGGCGCTAATGCCCTTTGCGGCGGATTCGGGCGAGAGATATGGCTCCAGCTGAGTCACCTTGCCACAGGAAAGTCGTTGCTCCGCCTGCTCTTTTACAAGCGGAACATGAACAAAGCCACAGGGAATATCCAAAAAATTGTGCAGCAGCTCATATAATAGGTGATTGCAGACGTAGGTTCCTGCGCTGTTTGACAGCCAAGCAGGTATGCCGACCTCTTGTGCCGCATTGATCATGGCTTTTATGGGGAGCGTTGAAAAATAGGCGGTTTTCCCCAAAGGCTCGATCGCCAAATCGCATCTAAGCTCACCACAATTATCGCAAATTTGAGCATCATCAATGTTTATGGCGACACGCTCAAAGCTCAAGCCCTGTCTGCCGGCGGCTTGCCCTAAGCAGAGTACCATATCGGGCTTTACATTCTCAACCGCTTGCGCCGCCGCAACGCCCACCTTGGCATAGCTCACGGGAAGATCGACACGCATAATCTGTGCAATATCAGAATGTACAAGCTCACCGCAGAGTTGAGCAGGATTAACGCTCTCGCCCCCAAACGGCACAAAGGTTGTAAGCAGAACTTTGGGCTTTATCATTTCGACCCCTCTTTCAAAATAAAGTATAGCATTTAGACCATGCAAATACAAGATACATCTTGGCGTGAGGTTGACTTTTGAAAGTGAGCAGAGTAATATCAAAATATACATGTATTGCGGAGGTTGCTATGCAGCACATTCTAAATCAGGGAGATCTGCTCGATCAAAACGGTCGCCTACATCAAGCAGGCTATTCAACAGAGCTGGTTAAAAAGTACGACCGCACTGCCATTAAGGCAGGCAAAAGCCGCATCAAGGAATGGGACTACTATCTGATATACAACGATGATTTTGGAGTTGCGCTGACAGTTGACGACAATTCCTACATGGGGATGATCTCTGCATCGTTTCTCGATTTTAGGACGCCTTGTGAGCGCACCAAGTCCACGATGTTTTGGTTTCCCATGGGTAAGCTAAATTTTCCGCCCTCCAGCAAATACGGGGCAGTTGAAAAGAGCCTGAATGGCTGCATGGGTTCTTTCACTCATGAGGACGACAAGCGGCATCTTGTGCTGTACATGGAGAACTTCGAGGACAAAACACCCTTCTATTGCGAGCTGTGGCTTGAGGACGAGCCGCGCGACAGCATGGTTATAGCTACACCGTTTGCAAACAAAGCAACCGCATTCTACTACAACCAAAAAATTATTGCCATGCGTGCAAGCGGTCACGCCGAGTACAGGGGCAAGACCTACGAGTTTGACAAGGATAACAGCTTTGGGCTTCTTGATTGGGGCAGAGGAGTGTGGACATATTCGAACACATGGTACTGGGGTGCGGCGCAGGGCGAGCAGGACGGACACAGGATTGGATTCAACATAGGCTACGGATTTGGCGACACGTCTGCTGCCAGCGAGAATATGTTCTTTCTTGACGGCATCGCCCATAAGCTCGAGGGCGTGGACTTTGGTATTCCCCAAAAGAACGGCAGGGACGATTATATGTCTCCGTGGAACATGACCTCCACTGACGGAAGATTCACAATGACCTTCACACCCATTCTGGACCGCCATTCCGATACTAACGCGCTTTTCATATGCTCAAAGCAGCATCAAGTGTTTGGCAGTTTCAATGGGACGGTCATGCTCGATGACGGAACCGTTTTGACCGTAGACAACCTTAGGGGCTTTGCCGAAAAGGTCAAAAATCGTTGGTAGTCGGTGTTTAGCCACAATCACAAATAGCCAGTCGATTTGACTTTACCTAAATGTCACATTTGCAGCGTCAATTATGATAGACAATCATGCGCATTGGTGTTATAATGCGCATGTTTTTGTCAGAATTTATTTTTTTGATGCAGTTTTGATACAACTGCGAGGTAGGATAATATTATGGGAATTGCGGAACTGGTGTTAGTTGCGGTTAGCTTGGCGATGGACGCATTTGCGGTCTCTCTGTGCCAAGGCTTATCGATGAGAAAAATTATGATAAAGCGCGCGCTTTTAATAGCGTTGTTCTTTGGCGGATTTCAAGCGCTCATGCCACTTGTCGGTGCGTTTTTGGGCGATTGGTTTTCCTCATATATCGACAGCTACTCGCCTTATATAGCCTTTGGGCTTCTGCTTATTATCGGTGCCAAGATGATTTTCGATGCTTGCACGGATAAGGAGCAGGAGAACGGCGGCATTGCAGGCATCGGCAAATTGTTCGTGCTCGCCATTGCCACCAGCATTGACGCTCTGGCGGTGGGAGTAACGCTTCCTTCCCTGTGGATTCATCCTCTATGGATTGCAATAACAATCATAGGAGTGCTTACTGCGATCATCTCATTTTGCGGCGTATGTATTGGCAACAAGTTCGGAGTTCGCTTCAAGAAAAAAGCGGAGATCGCAGGTGGTATTGTTTTGGTAGTATTGGGCATAAAAATACTGGTGGAACATTTGATAGGACTGTGATAGATGTCAAAGAGACTTGGATTGGCAATAGCATTATCAATGCTGATTGCATTTGTAGCAATCGGTGCTGTTGTTATACTTATGATTTCAACCTCGGCAACGGAACAAGACATACCCATTGTTGAGATTTCTTCAATCGAGCCCACGCTTGACCCAAGTGCAACGCCATCTCCAACCCCAACCCCAAGCCCCACGCCATCTCCAACGCCCACGCCATCTCCCACGCCTACGCCCAGCGGACTTTGCGGAGGCAGATATCCCGACAAGTTTGTTGATTCGGATGATGAGCTTACAGAAAACGGATACAAGGGCAAGAACGTCAGCTTCACGGTGACAAAGGTACATGATGAGCAGACGTATAACAATGTAATAACCTATTTTGTAATAGATATCTATGTTCAAGATATTACGCTTATTAAAACTGCTGCTGCAGGCGACGATTTTTCAAAGAATCGCATTGCAAAGGTAGTGGATATGGCAAATGACAACAACGCATTGGTGGCAATATCGGGCGATTATTTCAACAACCACAGTGTTGGCTTAGTGCTCAGAAACGGAGTGCTGTACCGAGACACAATACATAAAGGTGAGGACATCTGCGTTCTGTATATGGACGGTACGATGGAGACTTATCTATCGGGTGAGTATGATCTTGACACAATCATGGCTCGTGACCCGTGGCAGATTTGGTGCTTCGGGCCGGCATTGCTGCCCGAGGGCGAACCAACGAACACTTTCAATTCAAGAGTGCGTGGAATTAACCCACGTTGCGCACTTGGCTATATCGAACCGGGACATTATCTGTTTGTCATAGTAGACGGCAGAAGCGGCAGCTACTCTGAGGGAATTACAATGACGGATTTATCGCAGCTCATGTTCGATCTAGGCTGCATCACCGCCTACAATTTGGACGGCGGCGGCTCGGCACAGCTATTTTGGAACGGCAATATTACTAACCGTCCCAGCAGCTCATCACGAAAGATAAGTGACATAATTTACATTCAAGCCGAAGGGGAGGGGCTACGCTAAATAAGCCGTGAAAAGAAATATTCATTATCGAGTATTGGGTCTGTTGTTTATTGCCATCTGTGTTTTTCTGTTCATCACTTCATGCGGTGAAAACGGGGAATCAGCAGACAAAGTGGCATCAAACACATCTATACCTACTTCGGAGGTAATTATTTTACAGACGACAACGCCTGCGCCTACTCCCATGCCGACACCTACGCCAACTGCTGAACCAACACCCACCCCTGATGGAATTTGTGGCGGAAGGTATCCCGATAAATTTTCGGATGATGGTGGCGAGATGACCGATGTGTCGTACAAGAGCAAGAACATTTCCTTTGAGGTTAGGTCGGTATCGGATACGGAAACCTATTCAAATTTGGTCGCATATTTTGTTGTCGATATTTATGTGCAGGATGTGACAAGCATCAAGACGGCTGCTGCTCGTGACGATTTTACAAAGAACTACACCGGACATGTTGAAGATATTGCCGTTGACCATAATGCGATATTAGCGATTTCGGGAGATTACTACTGCTTCCATAAGCAGGGAATCGTGATAAGAAATGGCGAGCTGTATCGAAAGACTCCGCATGAAGGTGAGGACATCTGCGTTCTGTACAGAGACGGAACTATGGAGACTTATCTATCGGGCGGGTATAGTCTTGACGCGATAATGGAACGTGATCCGTGGCAGGCGTGGTCGTTCGGGCCTGCGCTTTTAGATCAAGATGGCAACGTCAAGACCAAGTTCAACTCCTCGCTAGGAGGGGGCAATCCTCGCTGTGCAATAGGTTATTATGAGCCGGGTCACTACTGCTTTATAGTTGTTGACGGCAGACGTGAGGGCTATTCGGAGGGCCTGAAGCTTTCAGACCTGTCTCAGCTTGCATATGATTTGGGCTGCACGGCAGCATACAACCTCGATGGCGGCGGATCAGCACGTTTATTTTGGAATGGGGCTATATACAACAATCCCACCAGCTCATCAAGAGTAGTCAGCGACATAATTTACATTCAAGCCGAAGGATAGCTTGAATGTGCGCTTGCCGTGTGGTATATTGAGGTTGAGATTACTTGAGGGGCAGCAATGAAACGGGGCGTCATACTTATATCAGCATTGATAATTCTTTTTGCGGCGTCATGTGGCAATGGCGAGCCCGTATCCTCAAGCGTGCCATCGGCAACAGATACTACTGCACCTCAAAATACACAGATGCCGACCCCAACAGAGCTTGAAACACTTGTGTATTCCATGGACTATTCGGCAGAGCCTACCCCCATACCTACGCCAATTCCAACCCCCACGGCAGAGCCGACAGAGGAGCCAACGCCAACGCCCTACGGACTGTGCGGAACACGCTTTGAAGGCAGATTTACCGATGGCGACATAGTAGACAAAAAGAATTCATTCAAGAGCAAGGATATAGACATCACCATTACAAAGGTTGCAGACGATAGGCGAACAGGAGACCCGCTGACCTACTTTGTGGTTGATATTTTCGTTCAGAATATCGAGTGCCTGCGCACCTATTTTGCAGGCGGATCGTTCGGCAACAGAACGGCATCGGCAACGTCCATATCCAAGGAGCTAGGCGCACTTTTGGCAATTTCGGGCGATTCCGTTGAGACACGTTCGGGCGGACTTATCGTGCGAAACGGCGAGGTGCTGCGCACCAAAATTATTGACAAATGGGACGCCTGCGTGCTGTATAAGGACGGCACGATGCAGTGCTATTCGCCTCAGGACACATATGTTGATGCGATTTTGCAGAAAGAACCTTGGCAGACTTGGAGCTTCGGGCCGATGCTTCTCGATTCGGTTGGTGCGCCCATGCGAGAGTTCAACCTTCCCGATTCCATCAGCGCGAGAAATCCCAGAGCCGCTATTGGTTACTACGAGCCAGGGCATTATTGCTTGGTGCTTGTGGACGGCAGACAGTCTGGATACTCGCAGGGAATGACGCTGATTGAACTGTCAAAGCTCATGTATGACCTTGGCTGTCGGGCCGCATACAATCTTGACGGCGGTGAGACGGTTCGACTGCTATACCATGACAAGTTGGTGAACAGTCCCACGGGCAATCGTAACCTGCGTGATGTCATATACCTTGTGCCAACTGAGGTCAACCCGTAGCCAATCTTCATACGTTTAGGTATTTGGAGTGTTCAAATTCACGCTCATGTTACACCTTTGTTGCAATTACAATTTGCACTTTTTTTGAATGTATGGTATTATGTCTTGAATAAAGTAGCGAGGAGTATGTTATGGAGACGAATAAGTTCGCCATAGATAAAAAATGGATTGGCGTCATCGCACTTGGCATAGTGCTTTTGGCGTTGGTTGTGTTGCTCATCGTGTTTATCGGCAAGCGTGGCGATGAAGCGAAAAAGGCGTATGCGATACAGACGACTAACGAGGCGGGTCAGACCGTTTATGAGCTGGTTGAAATCGCGGAAGGTACAGAGTTGCCGCCCGATGCTATTGTAGGCTACTATGAGAATGATCAGTGGCACGAGCTGGATACCATCAGCGTTATCCCCCAAGATGCGCAGGTCGTCTATTCCAACCCCGAAGCCTATCCCGATTCTCCAACAGCACCGCCCAGTGCATCGAATGCACCTACGCAGACAGTTGCGCCTGCCAAGGAGACAGCAGCTCCAACCGTAGTGCCAACTTCAACTGCACAGGCGACTGACGATCCAAACGGCGAGGTTGGGCTGCCATCATCAAGTGATGGCTGGAGTGATGATTGGAATGAGGATGGCGCAACCGTCGTAACATTTGAAGATTTGTTTGGCACGCCAACGCCGTAGCCTTTGAATAAGGAGGACGTATGAGAAAATTTTTAGCCATCATTTTGGCAGCCTGCCTTGTGCTTAGCATCGTTGCTTGCAAAAGTAAGGACGAGCAATTGGAGCAGGATCAGACGCAAGAGCAGTCCTTGGAGCCTACGCAGGAGCCAACGCAATCCGATTTGGATGTGATGACTGCTGCCGATCCGAGCGCATCGCCGTCAACTGCCCAGCCCTCGATTGCATCAAAGCCCGTTGCATTTTCAGGACTTACGATATACATTCCGCAAGAGTGGACAGCGTCCGAACTCAGCGGAACTTTCACGGCAATATCCAATGAATATTATATCGACTCTGGAACCATCATATCTATGCGCAACAATATTCAGGTTCCCACGGTCACCGCAGAGAGTGGGCTGACGCAGGAGCAGGTTAATTCGATTTTGTCGGGGTTGATTGCAGATGCGGACATTCAGGTCACCAAGTCCGATGCGAACGCCACCATAGCAGGCTATCCTGCCATAAGGGCGCTTGCCGAGACAGATAATGACGGAGTGCGCATGTATATGCTGCTGTATGTTACGGTGTCGCCCGACATAAACAATTTTGTGCTTGCGGCAGGCAGTCTGGATTACACCGACATTGCATCATTTGATACGTTGTTCGGCTATACGCAAGTGAGCTGATTGTATAGAGAATCATTGATACGAACACGAAACTGCGTCCGCGCAGTTTCTTGTATGAAAGGAAGGACAATATGAAAGGTAAAACAGGTTTAACAATACTAGCAATAGTGGCTGCTGTCATTTTGATTTTGGTCATTGTCAGCATATCTAGCTGCAACGGGCTGATTGACTCGCAGGAGAATGTTGAGAGCATGAAGTCCAACGTGCAGGTTGATTTGCAGCGTCGTGCGGATTTAATTCCCAATCTTGTATCCACGGTCAAGGCTTATGCCCAGCACGAGGAGGAGATTTTCACTGCCATAGCCGATGCAAGAGCTGCAATGATGAGCGCAGGCACGGTTGCAGAGATGAACGATGCAAGCCAGCAGATGGACAGTGCCATTTCAAGACTGCTGGCAATTTCAGAGGCTTATCCCGAGCTGAAGTCGAATGAAAACTTCATTGCACTTCAAGACGAGCTTTCGGGAACAGAGAACGAGATAAAGAGATCGCGCACCAAGTACAATGAGGCTGCTCAGGCGTTCAACTCAAAGATTCGCCGTTTTCCCGGGGTCATTTTTGCAGGGATAATGGGAATGGAGAAGGTCGATTATTTTGAGGCGAGCGCAGGTTCTTTGGATGTGCCGGTTGTAGACTTTGGAGATTGATAGATGAGAAAGCGTCTTGCGGCGCTGTTGCTGCTGACAATAATCTTACTGATGTGCGCCTGCTCAAGCACGACCGACTATTTCGATACGCTTGAGCCTACGGACGCATTCTTTGTCAACGATTTTGCCAATGTAATTTCTGATGAAGCCGAGACTCAAATGTCAGCAATGGGTGCTGCGCTGCAATCTGCGACCAAGGCACAGATTGTTGTTGTCACGGTAAATAGTCTTGAGGGCGGCGACCTTCGTGACAGGGCGTACGATCTTGCTACACGATGGGGCATCGGCGATAAAGAGCTGGACAATGGCGTATTGATATTTCTTGCCGTAGAGGACAGACAGTATTCAATCGAGGTTGGCGAAGGATTGACGGGTGCCATTACAAATGCACAATCGGGACGCATACAGGACGGAGTAATGACGCCGTACCTTAAAAATGATGATTATTCAGACGGTATGCTTGCAGGATACACGCACATAGCCGCAATTATTTACCAGAAGTACGGCATTGAAACTCCGCAGGATATCGAAAATGCAATCGCTTCTTCCCAAACGGTCGATGAGGATTTAACAGTAAAGGATATCATTTCCCTGCTGGTAGGAGCAGCATTGTTAATCATTTTTATTAGTGTCTCCCTCAAACGAGGAGGACGAGGGGCAGCAGCTCTGTTGTTCTTTGGCGGAAGAGGCAGAGGAGGACGTGGCGGCGGCTTCGGCGGAGGCGGCGGCTTTAGCGGCGGAGGTGGAGGCTTCGGCGGCGGAGGCAGCGGACGAGGATTCTAAAATCACTATAACAAAAAGAGGACTGTTATTGGCGGTCCTCTTTTATATAAGACCGCAGAACTGGGGGTGTGTTCCACGGTGCTTATTCATCAGGGCAATCACTTATAATTGCCTTACAGTACCAGCTTGTCGCTCACCTCATTTGTACCGCTTCTTTTTGCAAACATATCCAACAGTGATTCTACGGTGAGCTGCCGCTTCTGCTCGCCTTTTATATCCAGAACAATGTGTCCGCCCTGCATCATTATGAGCCTGTTTCCGTGAGCGATTGCGTCACGCATATTGTGCGTAACCATCAGCGTGGTCAGATTATTCTCACTAATGAGCTTATCGGATAGTTTAAGCACCTTTGCTGCAGTTTTGGGATCCAGAGCAGCGGTGTGTTCATCCAGCAGAAGCACCTTAGGATTCTTCATAGTTGCCATCAGCAGCGTCAGAGCTTGACGCTGTCCGCCCGAGAGCAGCTTCACACTCGTTTGCAGCCGTGTCTCAAGACCTAAATCAAGTATCTTTAGCTGTTCGATATAGAACGCCCGTTCCTTGGGCTTGATGCCCATGGCAAGCGTGCGGCGTTTGTCTCTTCTATAAGCCATCGCCATGTTCTCCTCAAGCCACATATCGCCTGCCGTACCCATCAAGGGATCCTGGAATACCCTGCCCAAAAATGCGGCACGCTTGTGCTCGGGAAGGTTGGTGATGTTCTTGCCATCTATGGAGATGCTGCCGGAGGTGGGACGTATACTGCCCGACACACAGTTCAAAAGAGTGGATTTTCCTGCTCCGTTTCCGCCGATGATTGTCACAAAGTCGCCCTTATCGAGGTGCATAGTAACATCGTCCAACACCTGCTTTTCGTTTACGGTGCCACGGTTAAAGACTACATTCAATGCAGAAATATCAAGCATGATTACGACCTCCCTTTTTGCTTCTTTGCGCAAGTTTTGATCTGATAGACGGCAGCCAGAGGCAGATGGCAACCGTGATGGCTGTGAACAGCTTCAAATCGTTTGCAGGCATACCCAGCTTCAATACCAATGCAATTATCAGGCGGTATATCACCGAGCCTGCAACGACAGCAATCATCGCTTTTGACACGGTCGAACGTCCGAAAAGCACTTCTCCGATGATGAGGGAGGCAAGCCCTATGACGATTGCGCCCGTACCCATCTGAATGTCTGCAAAGGCTTGACTTTGAGCGATTAGCCCACCGGACAGTGCGATAAGACCGTTGCCTATCATGAGCCCCAGAATTTTCATCAAATCCGTGTTGACGCCTTGCGCTCTTGCCATACCGCCGTTGCAGCCCGTTGCCCTAAGCGCACAGCCGATTTCCGTACCCAAGAAGCGATAGATTATCAGACCTGCTGCCACCACAAAGAGGAAGCCTATGATGAGGACGGAATAGTTCTTTGATATGCCGGTCAAATCCGAAAAGATTGAAAACACGGTATCAACCCTGAGCAGGGGTATGTTTGCCTTGCCCATGATGCGAAGATTGATTGACCATAGCGCAATCATGGTGAGTATTCCCGAAAGAAGAGCAGGTATTTTCAAAACCGTGTGCAAAAGTCCTGTCACCAATCCTGCGAGCATTCCGCCAATAAGAGCGAGCAGCAGCGCAACGAAGGGATTAACGCCGTTGACGATGCAGATAGCAGCGATGGCGGCACCCATGGTGAGACTGCCCTCTGCGGTAAGGTCTGCTATATCCAGTATGCGGTAGCTGAAGTAGACGCCAAAGGTCATCAGCGTCCACAGCAGCCCCAAAGATATTGCACTTAAAAATTCGTTAAGCATATCCAGCCCTTATCCTACAAATTGTTGCAGTGCCTCAGGTATGGTGATGCCTAGCAGATCGACCACCTCAGCGTTAATGGCATAGTCCATGTTCTCAAGCGACTCAATCGGCATTGTGGATATGTCTGCGCCGTCAACTAGGATACGAACCGCCATCTTGCCCGTCTGGTAGCCAAGGTTGTAGTAGTTAATTCCAAGGGTCGCAAGACCGCCGGCAGCAACCATGTTGCTCTCGCCGCAGATAACTGGAATTTTTGCTCCGTTTGCTACGTCAGATACGATGGGCATAGCAGAAGCAACGGTGTTGTCTGTGGGAATATAGATTGCATCGCATCTGCCAACAAGGTTCTGCATTGCCTGCTGAACGTCGTTTGTGGAGGTTACGGTGACTTCAATGTACTCAAGCCCAAGCGATTCAATCTCCGACTTTGCGATATTTGCCTGCAAAATGGAGTTGTCCTCACCGCCGTTATAGATGCAGCCGATTGTTTTGGCATCGGGAGCAAGCTGGGTCAACAGTTCAATCTGCTCCTTGATGGGATTCATATCCGTTGTGCCGGATACGTTACCGCCCGGAAGCTCGTTTGAATCCACCAAATTAGCAGACTCAAAGTCAGTTACGGCAGTGCCAAGAATCGGAATCTCCGTGGTCTTGCCCGCCATAGCCTGAACGGCAGGAGTGCCTACGCAGAGCACTAGGTCGCAATTTGCGCTAACAAAGCGGTCAGAGATTGTTGACAGGTTCGACTGGTCGTTCTGTGCGTTCTGAAAATCTATCGAAAAGCCATTTTGACCATCTACAAAGCCGTTGTCGGCAAGGGCTTTGATGAAGCCTTCGCTTGCTGCGTCCAAAGCAGCGTGCGAGGTCAGTTGAAGAATGCCCACATGAATGCTTTTGCCGGCCTGCTCTGCATCGGTGCTGCCCTTCTTGCAGCCAAAGCAAGCAAGCGCGAGCGCAAGAGCGATGATAAGTGCCAGTGTAATAGTGATGATGCGTTTCATTTTATGTTCCTCCAATGTAGTTTTTTGCAATAAAAAACCGTCCTTCCAAATATGGAAAGGACGGGCTATGCCGTGGTACCACCTTTCTTCCCCGAATAAACGGGCTCAAGCAGCGACTATTATCGCCTCGCTCGGTAACGGGAGCGACCCGCACAAGGCTACCGACAAAAACGTCATTCACCCGTGGGCTCTTCGGAGGTAATTTCATCTGCGGTGCGTCACTCCCTCACACCAAACGGGAGCTCTCTGTAGACAATCAATCCGCGACTAGGCATCCGAGTCAAAACCATTGCGGATAATATACCATATATAATTTGTCGTGTCAACAACTTTTTTGTAAGTGGCTTAGGCTATTTTTTGAACAATCTGTTCAGTCTGGCTTGAACCTCTTCTTTTTTTGCCATCGTTTCGGCTTTGTTTACGATTATAACGAGCTTATCGCCCTCTGACGCTTCTTGTGGCAGGGCGGCACGAGGCAATTCGAAAAAAACATCAGAATCCAACTCGATAATGGCAACTTCGCCTTCAAAACGGTCAATTCGCACGCGGCGTTCCTCCTAAATTTGCTTTTTTGAGTATAACACAAACGGGGAAGGAAGCCAAGACGCAAAGCGCAATATCAATTCCCAGATACGCTCCGTTGTAGCAGAGTGAATAGAACCACGGATTTGAAAAGTTTTCGGGCATGTAAATGGCAAAGAAGGTCGCACCGGTTAGAAAATGGCAGACAAAACGACCCAGACCGCCGATGATGCAGCCAAGCTGCATCTGCTTTGTAACACCTGCAAGACCTATGGCGGCAAATGCGAGTGGGTAGTCCAAAATGACCTGAACCCAATGCGTTATCTCAGGCTTTTGAATGAACTGGAGCATTCCGTAGGCAAGACCTGCCAGAACTCCTGCCTTCCAGCCGTAGCGGTTGGCATACAGCATCAAGGGCAGCATGGAGAACAGCGTTACCGAGCCGCCCAAAGGCATTTGCCACAGCTTGATGTAGCTGAGAACAAAGGCGATGGCGATGCACAGCGCACCTTCAACGAGTGATCTAATAGAGTATTTCATAATCAGTACCTCCTACAAATGAAAAAAGAATGCCCGTGGGCATCCTCAATCTTAGAAAAGCTGATTATCACTTCCTACGATGGCATTACCCAACAGGTTCAAAGGGTGCTTCTCAGTCGATTTCGACGCCCCTGTGATGAACAGATTGTACCCCACAATAACGAATTTGTCAACACAATTACGACCAAATACTTCTTGCAAGAGTCTATATATAGTTGTATAATGATATGAACTGGAGCATTATGGCTAGTTATAGGTAGTTGGCGGATTCACACACTGTCAGTGCGGTTTTGCGGTCGATTATCGCTTATCTTTGTCGGATAATGACATTCCCAAGGGGAGTGCCAATGGCGAAGCCATGAATAAATTATGAGGTTATGCAGAATATGAGAACAATTCCCTTCTCACCGCCCGATATAGGAGAGGCAGAGTGCAACGAAGTTGCAGAAGCCTTGCGTTCGGGTTGGATTACTACTGGCAAGCGGACTAAGTTGTTTGAGCAACGGTTGGCGGAATGGATCGGCGCACCAAAGGTTGTGTGCCTAAATTCGGCTACCGCAGCGATGGAGCTGTGCTTGAGAATACTGGGCATCAAAGATGGCGACGAGGTCATTGTTCCAGCATACACATATACTGCTACCGCCTCTGTTGTTTGTCACGTTGGAGCAACTCCAATCATGATCGATGTTTTGAAGGATTCATTTGAACTCGACTATGATAGTATTGCAGGCAAGATAACCAAAAACACCAAGGCGATAATGCCTGTTGATATCGGGGGAAGGATGTGCGATTATAAACGCATCCTTGCTGCTATCGAAAGCAAAAAGGAACTGTATTCACCCTCAACGGAGCTTCAAAGGCTGTTCGACCGAGTGATTGTCATAGCCGATAGTGCGCACGGGTTTGGGGCAAGAAGAGACGGCAAAAACAGCGGCGAGGCTGCCGATTTCACCTGTTTCTCGTTTCATGCTGTGAAGAATTTGACAACGGGCGAGGGCGGTGCAGCAACATGGCTGCCCCGTGAGGGATTGGACAACGAGTGGTTGTACAATCAATTCATGCTCTTTTCGCTGCACGGACAGAACAAGGATGCGTTCAAGAAAAATCAAATTGGCGCATGGGAATATGACATTATTTATCCTGCATACAAATGCAACATGACTGATATTATGGCGGCAATAGGGCTGATACAGCTCGACCGTTATACGGATATTTTGGCAAGAAGACGAAGCATTATCGAAAGATATGATGAGGCTGCAAAGAGCTTGGGATTGAGTGCGCTCGAGCATTATTCCCATAACGTTCAGTCCAGCGGGCATCTCTACCTGTTGCGGATACCAAATGCAACTGAAACGGATAGAAATGCGCTGATAACACGAATGGCGGAGCGTGGAGTTGCGACCAACGTCCATTACAAGCCCCTGCCAATGATGACCGCTTACAAGAATATGGGATATTCGATGGACGATTATCCGAATGCGTTTTGCCAGTATCAAAACGAGATCACGCTACCGCTGCACACAAAACTATCCGATGAGGACGTGCAGTATGTTATTGATACACTTAAAGACTGTCTATGAGAAGCTGGGATAGGCTGCCACAAGAATTGCGAACCGAGGAGGTTCGTCCATATTATGTCATATTGAAGGGCAAGCCTGTTCAACGCTTTGTTAAGCGTGGTTTCGACATAGTAATGTCCGCATTGATGCTGATTGTGTTTTCACCTCTGTTTTTGGTTCTTGCCGCTTTAGTGGGACTGGGCTCAAAAGGAGGAGTGTTCTTTCGACAGGTGCGAGTTACCCGATACGGAAAGCAATTTAGAATAGTAAAGTTTCGCACAATGGTCAAGAACGCCGAGAAGCTGGGCACACAGGTCACGGTCGGCGAGGATGCTCGCATCACGGGAATCGGAAGATTTTTGCGCAAGTATAGGCTTGATGAACTGCCGCAACTATTCAATGTTCTGATTGGACAGATGAGCTTTGTGGGCACTCGTCCCGAGGTGGTAAGATACGTTGATCACTATACCGATCAGATGAAAGCTACTCTTTTGCAGAGTGCGGGAATTACTTCTGTTGCAAGCATACGTTACAAGGACGAGGATAAAATTTTGGGTGCCGCCGAGGATCCCGAACGTGCTTATATCGAGCAGGTTCTGCCCCAAAAGATGAAATACAATCTCGAACAGCTTCGCTCGTTTGGTCTAATCAACGATATATCGACCATGATAAAGACCGTTACAGGCGTCTTGAAAAGGGGCGAACAATGAAGATAGCCATAGTTGCAGTATCGGCAGAGGACGTGTATAAATCGAGACGGGAGTTCATGTGCGGCCTGTTGGATTTGGGACACGAGCTGCTGGTTCTCACACCCGACAGTTGGGACGCAACAAAGTTTTTTTTGTGCGGCGCAGTACAGATGCGTACCATCTTCATGCAGCGAACGGGGAGCAATCCCCTGTCCGACAGAAAGACATATAGGGATTGCAAGAGAATTTTCAGGGAAGAAAAGCCAGACATGGTGTATGCCTTCAGCGGTGCTAAGGCAGTGATATACGGCTTGATGGCAAAGCCTAAAGGTTGTAAGGGCTATTGCACCATCAATGGTCTAGGCTCGGTGTTTCGCTCGGAGGGCGGACTTAAAAACCGTCTGGTGCGCCTTGTGATGGAAATGCTTTACACAATGGCGTTAAAAAAATCCGATGGAGTGATGTTCCAGAATTGTGACGATCTGGAGGTATTCGTAAACAAAAGGCTGCTCAGCAGGGAGAAAACGAGTATCATCAATGGGTCAGGTGTGAATCTTGATAAGTTTGCACTCACGCCGATGCCGAATAAAGCATCATTTCTTTTTGTCGGAAGGTTGCTTTTTGACAAGGGCATTGCAGAGTTTATCGCAGCAGCCAAGGCGACCAAGGAAAAATATCCCCAAGCACAGTTTTCCGTTGTCGGCCCGCTGGACTCCAATCCTACCGCCATAAAGATTGAGGACATGGACGAGTGCAGCAATGTTGTTGAGTACCATGGTAAGCGTGATGATGTAGATAGGTTTTACAGGGAATGTTCAGTGTTCGTGCTGCCGTCATATCATGAGGGCACTCCACGCACCGTGCTTGAGGCGATGGCGACTGGCAGGGCAATAATTACAACAGATGCACCCGGTTGCAGGGAGACCGTTAAGGACGGCGATAATGGCTTTTTGATACCAGTTGGGGACAGCAAGACACTAGAGGAAAAGATGCTTTGGTGCATTGAACATGGCGATGAGGTCAAGCGAATGGGGCAGAGAAGTCGCACCATCGCAGAAGAAAAATATGATGTAAATAAAGTCAACGCGCAGATGCGAAGAATAATGGGAGTATGAGTATGAATGATCTTTACGCAAAACTGATTAACCATGAGGAGAAGCTGTCACTGGTGGGTTTGGGCTATGTTGGAATGCCCATAGCGGTGGCATTTTCCAAGAAACTGAATGTTGTAGGCTTTGATCTCAACAAGCATAAAATCGACATGTACAGAAGCGGAGTAGATCCAACCAAAGAGGTTGGCAACGATGCTATTTCAGCGTGCAAGGTTGACTTCACCTCGGATGAAACAAAGCTGAGAGAAGCCAAATTTCACATTGTAGCAGTTCCCACACCCGTGAACCCGGATCATACTCCGGATTTAAGTCCCGTTGAGGGGGCAAGCACAATCCTTGGAAGAAATCTCTGTAAGGGCAGCATCGTTGTGTTCGAAAGCACGGTCTATCCGGGAGTAACTGAGGACATTTGCGTTCCCATTTTGGAACGTGAGAGTGGACTTAGGTGCGGAGTCGATTTCAAGATAGGATATAGTCCCGAGCGCATCAATCCGGGCGATAAGGTACACAGATTGGAGACTATCACAAAGATTGTCAGCGGTATGGACGATGAGACGCTCGATACGGTTGCCAAGGTGTATGAGCTGGTGGTCGAGGCAGGAGTACACAGAGCACAGAGCATAAAGGTCGCCGAGGCCGCAAAGGTCATTGAGAATAGCCAACGTGATATAAACATAGCATTTATGAATGAACTTTCGGTCATCTTTAATAAGATGGGCATAGATACAAAGGCGGTGCTTGAAGCAGCAGGGACAAAATGGAACTTTCTTAAATTTGCTCCCGGTCTTGTTGGGGGACATTGCATTGGCGTTGATCCCTACTATCTTACATATAAGGCGGAGGAGCTGGGGTATCACAGTCAGATCATTTTGGCAGGCAGACGCATCAATGACGACATGGGCAAGTATGTTGCCGAGAACCTTGTAAAGCAGCTCATCAAGTCGGATAAGCCTGTTCAGCATGCAAGAGTTGCCATTTTGGGCTTCACATTCAAGGAGAACTGTCCCGACACGAGAAATACGAAGATAATTGATATAGTCAATGAACTCAAAGAATACGGCATCGAGCCACTCATCACCGATCCGCAGGCAGATGCTGCCGAGGCGAAGCGTGAATATGGGGTGGAGTTTGTATCGATGGACGAAATCAGGAATATGGACGCAGTCATTCTGGCGGTGGCGCATACGGACTTTACCTCCATCACAAGAGCGCAGATGGACGAGCTGTTCAAGGATGATAAAAGGGTGCTGCTAGACATAAAGGGTCTGCTAAGTCGCAAGGAATTTGAGGACGCAGGCTACTACTACTGGAGGCTGTAATGGGATATAAACATCTGATTTTCCCCAAGGATTCGGTTTTTCTGGTCACAGGTGGCGCAGGGTTCATCGGGTCGAACATCGTTGAGTCGTTGCTCCAGATGGGATACAAAGTGCGTTGCCTTGACGATTTTTCGACGGGCAAGCGCGAGAATGTAGAGCCGTTCAAGGCAAATCCGAATTTTACGCTAATCGAGGGCGACATTCGCAGCCTTGATACCTGTATGGCTGCTTGTAAGGGTGTCGATTATGTTTCGCATCAGGCGGCGTGGGGTTCTGTCCCTAGGAGCATTGCCATGCCCCTTTTGTATGAGGAAATCAACATTCGCGGCACGCTAAACATGATGGAGGCAGCAAGGCAGAATGGCGTCAAGCGTTTTTGCTATGCTTCAAGCTCCAGCGTCTATGGCGATGAGCCGATTCTTCCAAAGACCGAGGGCAGGGAGGGCAACCTTCTTTCGCCCTATGCTCTTACAAAACGCTGCGATGAAGAATATGGCAAGATGTATTATATGCACTATGGACTGGAAACGATCGGGTTCAGATATTTCAACGTGTTTGGCAGAAGACAGGATCCCGATGGCGCATATGCAGCGGTAATTCCCAAGTTTATCAAGCAGCTCATGCACGGTGAGCAGCCCGTTATCAATGGCGATGGCAAGCAGAGCAGAGACTTCACATATGTAGAAAATGTGGTCGAAGCGAACCTAAAGGGAATGCTCGCACCCAAGGAAGCGGCAGGTCAGGCATACAATATTGCATACGGTGGCAGAGAGTATCTTATAGACATATATCACGGCTTAACACAGGCGTTGAACAAGGACATCGAACCAAAATTCGGCCCCGACCGTGCGGGCGACATCAAGCACAGCAACGCCGATATTTCAAAGGCAAAACGTCTTTTAGGCTACGACCCCGATTATAGCTTTGAAGATGGAATAAAACTGGCAATCGAGTGGTACAAGGAGAATCTGTAAGTGCTGGTAAGGATAAAGGACAAGCTAAAAAACTGGGCGAGCAAGAGCGAATTTGGATACATGATGTTTCAGCGTATTCGGAACACGTTTGTCAAGCTCATGTCGCTGCGGAGCGATGAGAAGTACGCCAAATGGTTCTACAAGACGTATACAGGAAAGACCCTGCATTTGGATTCCCCTGTATATTTTGACGAGAAGCTTTGGTGGCTGAAGCTCAATAATCGTGACAGTCTTTTGACACGTTGTTCAGACAAATATTTGGTAAGGGACTATGTTAAGGAGTGCGGACTTGAGGATATACTCATTCCTGAGGTGGCAGTCTATCAAAGACCCGAGGATATTGACTTTTCCGCTTTCAAAGAGGAGGTCATACTCAAGTGCAACCATGGTTCGGGCGAGAACTTTTTGATAAAGCCCAACGCACCGATCAACAAAAAAGCAATTATTAAGAAGCTTAGGTATGCCCTAAAACAGAAGTATTACCTTATTTCACGCGAATGGAACTATAAGAACATCAAGCCCTGCATCATTGCGGACAAGGTGATACGGGATAAGGCAGGCAAGCTCCCACTGGATTACAAATTCATGTGCTTTGACGGCGAGCCCAAGCTGCTGTTTCTCGACCTTGAGCTTTTGAAGGACGATGGAAGCTACGACAATACCTATCCAAGAAACATTTATGATATGGATTTCAATCTTCTACCGGTGCATGAAACCAGAGCCAATGCACCATATAAGGTGAAAAAACCCGAGAACTTTGATATAATGGTCGAGGCAGCAAGAATTTTAAGCAAGCCTTTTGCACATTGCAGAGTGGATCTTTACAACATGGACGGCAAGGTCTACTTTGGCGAGATAACTTTTTATCATGGCGGTGGCTGCAACGACATTCAACCTGAGGAATGGGACAGGAAAATGGGCGATTGGATAGACCTAAACAGCCCCAAGATTGTGAGAGAAGATGGAAAGTAATATTCGCCTTACCATCTTCACTCCAACATTCAACAGGGCAAAGCTGCTTTTGCCGGCGTTCGAGGCATTAAAGCGTCAAACCTGCAAAGATTTCATTTGGATGGTCATTGATGATGGATCGACCGATGATACAAGGAACGTTGTAAGTCAATGGCAAAATGAAGATTGCGGCTTTCGCATTGAGTATTTCTATAAGGAAAATGGCGGACTTCAAACTGCATATGTCGAAGCAATAAAGCATATTGAAACAGAGCTGTGTATGTGCGTTGACTCGGACGACTATTTATTGGATGATGCGGTCGAACGGCTGCTCTCATTTTGGAAGCAGTACGGAAGTGAAGCTGTGGCAGGCATAGTGAGCCTTGATTGTTACGCCGATGGAAGAATCATTGGCGGTAGCTTTCCCAACGAGCTGAAAACCATCAATTTCAGAAAGACGGTTGCGGGATTGTATGGGAGAACTGCAACGGATATTGCCATGCTGTATCGTACAAAATGCTATGAGCTGACTACGCCTGCTAAAAAATATCCGGGCGAGACATCATTGAATGCATCACGGCAGTTTTTGCAGATAGCGCAACATTTTGATATGCTCATTCTAAACGAGCCCACGGTAGTGGTCAATTATCAGACCGATGGAGTATCAAACAATAAATACAAAAACTATTTCAAACGACCCAATTCGTTTGCTGATTTTAGGATATTCACACTGTCTATGGACGGGAGCAGAAAGCGGACTTACTTCATCACCGCAATGCACTACGTTTCAGAGTGCATGATTGCAAAGCGTAAGCTGTTTTGCAAGGAGCTAAGGCGCAAAGGTTATGTCATAGCAGCGTTGCCTATGGGGTTGCTCTGGTATCTGTGGATTAAGCATAAGACAAAGAAGGAAAGGTAGGGAGCATACTTGTCACTGGTCTATTATGTGGTCGTTGTGCTGGTAGGCTTCTTTGCCTTCATGTCAACGCTGCCAACACGAAAACAAGAGGCGGAAAGAGCCCTTTGCCAAGAGGAGGGCAGAGAATACGTTCGCAAGCCCACGATATATTTTGTTGTACTGATTACGGCCGTTCTGGTATTTGTCGCAGGATTCAGATATTATGTCGGGTCTGACTATGGCGCATATTACAAGGTATTTTCAGGGAGCTTCAATACATTTATTCACCATTTAGTTACTTATGATGAACCGGGCATTCATCTTGTTGCCTTTGTAGCCAAGATATTTTGGAACGATGGAGCCGCAGTTATCTTTGCTTCATCATTCATAACCATCGTGCTGTACGTTATACAGATTTACAAGCACAGCACCATGTTTGCGCTGAGCATCCTGCTGTATATTTTTCTGGGAGCATGGGCTACCAGCTTTAACGCGGTTCGTCAGTATTTGGCGGCGGCGGTACTGCTGATGGGGCACAGATATATTCTTGACAGAAAATTCTGGAAGTATCTGCTGTTTGTGTTCCTAGCATCCCTGTTCCATATTTCGGCGCTTGTAATGATAGTTCCGTATTTTATTCTGACGCGCAAGCTCGATTTCAAGCAGGTAATTCTGCTCGTAGCAGCCTCGTTAATCCTTCGATACTCGTATGACTTCATCTTTGAGCTGGTAGGCGTATACAAGGGCGGAGCATTTGCCGTAGAAGGTTATATGAAAGGCACGGTAAATATTCTAAGAATTGCCGTTGCATATGCGCCACTGCTGGTCTATATGTTAATGGCGGACAAGAATAACATGACAAAAGAAGAGAACTTTTACATGAACTGTATCCTGTTCAACGCCTTTGTTATGTTTGCAACCATGAACAGCGCATACCTTGCACGAATGGCGGATTATTCCTCAGCTACGGTAATAATCGGATACTCATTTTTGATGAACAGGATAAAAGACGGACGCTTAAGAAGAATAGTAATTTTTGCGGTACTGCTTCTGTTTGCAGCTTTCTGGTGGTATCAGATATCAATATCGCCAGACTTAAAGACCTTCAAATGGATATGGGATAGATAGAAGGATATTTGTTTATATGGGTTATTATGGAGGTAGATATGTCGATTAAGAAGAAGATTAAGCATGCGTTCTTTTCCAGACCGAAGGGGATTTTGCTGTTCTATCGCTTGCGCATCTTGCGTGAGAAGCGTTGCGTGGGGAAGGAGGACGATTATCACTTTATTTGCCGAATATTTAGGGAGCGATATGGCAGAGAAATAGATCTTAGCACTCCATCGACCTATTCGGAGAAGTTGCAATGGCTAAAGCTGTTTTATCATGACCCCATCATGGAGGTATGCTCCGATAAGTATGCAGTGAGGGACTATGTTAAGCAGCAGGGGCATGAGGAGCTTCTCAATGAATGCTACGGAGTGTATGAAAATGCCAACGATATAGACTTTGAATCATTGCCCAATAGATTCGCAGCAAAAGCGACGCATGGCAGCAGCTGGAATCTAATATGCAAGGATAAAAGCAAATTGGATATAAAGACTTGGAAAAAGATAATGAATCAATGGCTTAAGCTAAACCTGTATGTATTCGGTCGGGAATGGAATTACAAGAATATTAAGCCGAGAATAATCATTGAAAAGTATTTGGATAAGGAACCGCTTATTGACTATAAGTTCATGTGCTTTGACGGAGAGCCGAAGTTCATGCAGATTAACAATGATTTTGAAGGCAAGCATTACGTTGATTTCTTTGACATGGATTGGAATTATGCTGGGTTTACCTACCGTGGATATACCACAAGCAACAATCACAAGGTTGAAAAGCCCGAAGGATTTGAAGAAATGAAGGCATTGGCGAAGGAGTTTGCAAAGCCATTTCCATTCGTTCGTGTCGACTTTTATCGTGTAGACGGAAAGACGATATTTGGAGAATTAACCTTCTTTCCCGGCGGCGGAGTTAGCCCGATGGTTCCAAACGGCGACAAATTCGACAGAGAGTTTGCTAAGTGGATTACCCTTCCAGAGCCGAATTACAATTTGGATTTACTAAAGAAGATACAAGAGGGATAACATGGAAGAATCGATTCTTGTTTTCGGCGATGTTTGCCCCTCGTGGGGATGGCCCGAACTGTTCGCCACCCGAAATGTTGACAAGCTGTTTGGAAATCTTCTTCCCATAATGAATGAAGCGACCCAAATTATCGCAAACCTTGAATGCCCTTTGACTGACGCAGAAGAAAAAGAGACTAAAACAGGCCCGAACCTCAAAGCACCATCGGATTCGCTTCAAGCTCTAAAACAGGTCGGAGTGTCGGCTGTATCGCTTGCAAACAACCACATCAGAGACTATGGAAACAGAGGAGTACTCGACACAATTAGATATTGTAATGAATTGTCTATTCCTTTCTTTGGCGCAGGTGACAACTCACAAGATGCTGCCAGACCGTTGTTTTTGATGCTGGGACAAAAAAAGATTGGTTTTCTTGCATTTGCAGAGGAGGAGTTTAATTGCGTCAGCAAAACGCAGGCAGGTGCAAATCGTTTTGACCCATATGTGAGTTTTGGGGATATTGGACGTGCAAAACAGAGCTGTGATCGACTGGTGGTACTGTATCACGGCGGTATCGAGCACTATCGATATCCGTCTCCGCTTTTACAGAAAAAGTGTCATGCAATGATTGACGCAGGGGCTGACTTGGTTTTATGCCAGCATAGCCATTGCATTGGAACTCTTGAAAACTATGGCGCAGGAAAAATATTGTATGGGCAGGGAAATTCCGTATTTGGATATAAGGTCGGAAAGACCGAGTGGAATCGGGGGCTTGTGGTCAAGCTGGTTGCTGTTGAGGAGTTGACCGTTAGCTTTATTCCCATAGAAGCAACGCAGAACGGGCTGGTTATTTTGGACGAGTCCGTTGTCGATGAACTCATTGAAACGTCAAACAGGCTGCAGGATAAAGACTTTATAGATAATAACTGGATCAAATTTTGCCAGCCACAGAAGGCAGAGTATTTGGCAATGCTTTTTGCCAAGGGACGAGTGTTTAACAAGCTCAACCGACTAACAAATAATTTGCTTATTAACACGCTTCATCGCAACCGCATGACTTCCATGAATATTATCAGATGCGATGCCCATCGTGAAGTGGCCCAGACCGTTTTAGAACAGGATTTTTATGATAAGCCAAAGAAGTAACTACAAATACAATTTCACAATTTTTTCTGTCAATGCGGACTATCTCGAACCGATTCTGGGCTGCCTTAGAAGCTTGGACAATGTCAGAGTGCTAAGCTCCGGAATTGACAGCAAGAACAGATTGATGCAAAAGATGTTCAAGTTCCATTGGTCGGCAAAGGTCAACCGCAGGATTAAGCTGCCGCTTCACAGGATCTGGTATAAGCGCATGATGGGCAAGCCCTTTGACAATGACAAACCGAATTGCTATGTTCTGTTGGGGGCGCAGTACGCAAGGCAGAATAATGGGGAGTTTATGGATTATCTTAGGCGGAATGATCCAACCTGCAAGATAGTGTTGTCATATCTTGACCTGATAAAAGACAGTGCACCAACCATTGAGATGTTCAAAAATAAAGCCGACTTGATCACAACATATGAAAAAGAGGAAGCAAAAAAGTTCTCAATAGCGTTTATTGAAGAGACGATGTATGCGCAGACGATTGAGGACACCACAACTGCAGACGAGCAAGAGGACGATGTATATTTTCTAGGATATGCTAAAAACAGGCTTACCGCAATCATGTCCGCATACCACAGGCTTGTCAATGCGGGCGCAAAGTGCAATTTCAACATCGTTGGCGTTGATATGGATAAGCAGGAGGAGGGAGAGGGTCTGCACTATATTCAGCCCATGCCCTATGGGGTATATCTTAAAAATATGCTCAATGCTAAGTGCATTTTAGAGGTCAACCAAGCCGGCGCACATGGTACAACCATGAGAACATTGGAGGCAATAGCCTACAAAAGAAAGCTGCTGACAAATTCTGATGAGCTAATGAGCGAACCCTTTTTCAATCCTTGCCAGATGCAGAGCTATTCAAATGCAAACGAAATTGATATCGACTTTGTCAAGCGTCCCTTGTCGCAAGTAAAGATGCTTGATAATTTTGATTTGTCGCCCGAAAAACGCTTGAGAGCAATGGAGGAGTTATTGCCATGAAAGATGGAACGTTGCTCTCAGTAATTGTACCGGTTTACAATGGGGGACGTTATTTGAACGCTTGCCTTGAGAGCTTATCATGCCAGACGTACTCGAATTTGGAGTTCATCATAGTAAACGACGGTTCGACAGACGGGAGCCAAAAGGTCATCGAGCAATTTTGCGAGCGTGACAGCAGATTTCGGCTGATTTCTCAAGCGAATGCCGGCGTATCGACTGCCAGAAACAACGGAATTGATGCTGCAAAGGGCGATTGGATATCGTTTATTGACTGCGACGATTGGATTGAGCCGAACACATATAGCGACCTAATGGAGCAAATTTGCACAAACCAAGCCGATGCAGCGATGTTTTCATACTCGGTGGATTATGTGGGACAGCAGCCACAGGAGCATCGCTTCAAAAAGGACGTGTGTGGGGTTATTGGCAATGAACAGGCGATGGAGTTGATTTACCGAGTTGCGCCATTCTCCGTCACAAAGGTCTATTCGAGGGCAATCATTGGCGACACGAGATACCACATTGATATTTTCAGAGGCGAGGACACGATATTTGCAATCGAAGCGATAAAAAATGCCCAAAGGATTGTGTGTACCGACACCCCATATTATCATTATGTCCAAAGTGAGGGCAGTGCCGCAAGAGGAAAAATAACGGCAAGACAGCTTACGGGGTCGGTTGCGCTTAAATGGATGCTGGATTTTGCGGACGAGTTCTATCCCATGCTGCACAATAGCGGTGTCAATGGATATGTCAATATAATGATTGAGCTGGGCTACGATATTTTCTACTTTAGGTTTGAAGATAAGAGCATTCTCAAGGCGTGGAAGTTGGAGTGCAAAAAGTACCGCAAGGAGGTGTACGCCATAAATGGACGCAGATCCGTGCTTGGCTTAAAGACCTTCCTGTATTGCCTTAGCCCACGTTTATTCTATTTTGTGATGCTGCCGTTTAGGAAGATTAAGCATGGACAATAAGCCACAAAGCACAAATAAAATAGGCATAGTGACGCTGACTGGCGGCTCGAACTATGGCAATAAGCTGCAGCATTACGCCGTAACACAGATATTGCAGGGGTATGGCTATCAGTGCGATACGGTGCGTGATACGACCGTGCGCGGCTTTGCAACACCGCTTGCGGCTGCAAGCTTTATAAAAAAGTTAAAGCCCTCATATGTGTCGGGGGCGATAAGGGCAAAGCTTCGGTACAAATACTATCGCAAGGATAACGATGAATGTGTAATTTGCTCTGTGCGCCGTGCCAATAAGAATCGTGCGCACTACAAAGAGCTTCAGCAGAAGCGAAAGGCTGTGTTTGATGCTTTTACTGACGAGTTCTTGCCGTTTGGAGAGCTTACAGTCTCATCAACAACACATGCCGATGTGGCTAAGGTCAACGAATATGCGGCGTTTGTTTGCGGCAGCGATCAGGTTTGGAACCCCATTTATCCCATGACATCGCCCGTAAACTTTCTCACGTTTGCACCGGAATATAAGCGTGTCGCACTTTCGCCAAGCTTCGGAGTGACCGAAATTCCGCCTTCAAGAGTTGCAGCATACACGCAAATGCTCAAGGCAATGCCGCATCTTTGCACTCGTGAGCAGCAAGGTGCGCAGATAATCAAAAAATTGACGGGACGGAATGTTCCAATACTTGTCGATCCTACGGTGATGCTTAGTGCCAACGAATGGACGAAGCTGGAAAAAAAGCCAATCGGACTTGATGACAAACCGTTTTTGCTCACATATTTTCTGGGCAGCGAGGACAAAGAGTATAAAAAGCAGATAAATTCCATCGCATCAAAGCGTGGACTGAAGATAATTAATTTAGTTGATATTACTGACGATGCAAGCTATCTTTACGGGCCCAAGGAGTTTTTGTATCTGCTGCATCACGCCGATTTTGTCTGCACGGATTCGTTCCATGGGACGGTGTTTTCGATCCTGTTTAAGCGGGATTTCTGGGTGTTTGCACGTTCTGAAAGCGGATTTTCCAAGGATAATAGGGCAGTAACGCTGCTCAAAAAATTATGCCTTGAGGACAGCCTGTATCAAAAGGGCAAAAGCTGGAGTAAGCCCGATTATGCACGGACGTTTGAGCTTATTGACAAGGAGAGAAAGGCGTTCGATGAGTATTTATTTAACGCCCTAAAAGACGCTTGTGGGCAACGCCCTCAAAGGGACTATCTCAATGTTGAGGACTGGAACGAGGCGCATCGGACTCATTGCACAGGCTGTTCTGCCTGCCTTTCGATATGCCCCAAGGGCTGCATAACGATGGTCAAGGATAATGAAGGCTTTTTGTATCCTCATGTTGAGCAGAGCTCCTGTATTCATTGCAGGGCGTGTCTCAATACCTGTCTTGCTTCAGAGAATATGCCCAAGTCACCCAAAGTAAAAGCATTGGTGATGCAGAATAGGAACGATGGTATTCGAACTATAAGCTCTTCGGGTGGAGTGTTTTACGAGCTTGCAAAGGTCGTCATTGACAAGGGCGGTGTCGTTTTCGGAGTCAGATTGAATGAAGCAAATGTGGCCGTTCATTGCTCGGCATCAACCATGTCTGAGCTTATGCCCATGCTCGGCTCGAAGTACGTTCAAAGTGAAATTGGGGATACGTTTGCCAAGGCAAGGGACTTGCTGCAGATGGGCAAGACTGTTTTGTATTCAGGAACGCCCTGTCAGATTGCAGGACTGAAGGCGTTCTTGCGCAAGGACTATGCCAATCTTCTTGCTGTGGATATTATTTGTCATGGAACGCCGTCCAATAAGGCATGGCAGGCATATTTGAAGGCACATAAGCCGATTAAAAACGCTTCGTTTAGAAACAAGGACAAGGGCTGGGCAGGGTTCTCGATGAAGCTGGAACACGAGAAGGGCTTTTACCGTAAGAATTTAGAAACAGATGCCTACCTGTACGCATTTTTGCACAATCTCAATCTGCGGAGAAGCTGCTACGATTGCAGGTTTAAGACCGTCCAACGTTGCAGCGATTTGACGCTTGGAGATTTTTGGGGTGTTGATAGGGTGATAAAGGGCTGGAATGACGATATGGGAACGTCTCTGGTGCTGGTGCAGTCCGATAAAGGGCAGAAGCTGTTGGAGCAGATTGACTGTTTTAGGCAAGACGAGGTCGAAGTGGACGCAGCATTGCGCTGGAACACGGCGGCAAAGCAGTCTGTTCTGCGACCGAATGCTCGGGACGATTTCTACAACAGGCTGGACAGCGAACCATTTGGGCAAGTTTGTCCAAAGATAAAGAAGTCACAGATACGCAAGATTAAGGAACGACTGTACAAGTTAAAAAATAGGAGGAAGGCATGAAGGGTATCATTTTAGCAGGCGGCGCAGGAACGAGGCTCTATCCGCTTACCATGGTGACAAGCAAGCAGCTCTTGCCGGTTTATGACAAGCCCATGATTTTTTATCCCCTATCCACGCTGATGCTTGCGGGGATACAGGACATTCTCATCATATCTACGCCAGTCGATCTTCCAAACTTTATCAACCTGCTGGGAGATGGAAGCCAGTTTGGCGTACATCTTAGCTACAAGGAGCAACCGTCACCCGATGGATTGGCGCAGGCATTTCTCCTTGGCGAGGAGTTCATCGGGGATGACTGCTGTGCAATGATATTGGGCGACAACATCTTTTATGGCAATGGCTTGGGCGCATATATGCGCGAGGCATCAGACGATGCAAGCAACGGAATAGCAACGATATTTGGCTATCATGTCAACGATCCGGAGAGATTTGGCATTGTGGAGTTCGACAACGATGGCAAGGTAATCTCGGTTGAGGAAAAGCCTGAGCATCCAAGGACGAATTATTGCATAACCGGACTGTACTTTTATGACAAGCGTGTCGTGCAGATGGCAAAGCAGGTCAAGCCCTCAAAGCGTGGCGAGCTGGAGATAACCGATCTCAATCGCCTGTATCTTGATGATGGCAGCCTCAAGGTCAAGCTGCTCAGAAGAGGCTTTGCTTGGCTTGATACAGGGACTATGGAGGCACTTGTCGATGCGGCGGACTTTGTACGAATGATTGAGGCAAGACAGGGCATCAAGATATCTGCGCCAGAGGAGATAGCCTACAACTTCGGTTGGATTGACAAGGAGCATCTGATGCTTTCTGCCAAACGTTACGGAAAGTCTCCATATGGACAGCATCTATTGAACGTAGCGGAGGGCAAGCTCAGATAATGAACAGAATAGAAACGCCGCTTAGTGGCGTGTACATAATTGAACCCAAGGTGTTTGGCGATCACAGGGGCTACTTTTTCGAGTCCTACAATCGTGATGCAATGGCGCAGATAGGAATATTCAACGATTTTTGGCAGGATAACGAGAGCTATACTCAGCATAAGGGAACAATTCGGGGACTGCATTTTCAAAATGACCCCATGGCACAGTGCAAAATCGTCCGTGTCACAAGGGGAGCAGTGATGGACGTTGCCGTTGATATTCGCAAGGGCTCACCAACATATTTAAGGTGGACGGGTGTTGAACTGTCGGAGCTCAACAAGAGAATGCTCTATATTCCGCGTGGATTTGCACACGGATTTGTGACCTTGACCGATAACGTTGTGTTCAACTACAAGGTCGATAATCCTTACAGCCCCGAAAATGATAGGAGTATTCGCTTCGATGATTCTTCAATCGGAGTTGATTGGGGAATAACCGACCCCATTTTGTCCGACAAGGATAAGAATGCACCGCTGCTTATTGACAGCGATTGCAACTTTACTTATGAGGTACAAGCATGAACATTTTAGTAACAGGCGGAGCAGGCTTCATTGGCAGCAACTTTATCTATTACCAACTGGAAAAGCATCCCAAGGATAAAATTATCTGTCTGGATGCTTTGACCTACGCAGGTAATCTTGACTCTCTAAAACGAGCGTTAAGCGAACCCAACGTGACGTTTGTCAAGGGCGATATTGCCGACAGGCAGTGCGTGAATACTCTGTTTGAAAACCATAAGCCCGACATAGTTGTAAACTTTGCAGCCGAGAGCCATGTGGATCGCTCAATCGAGAACCCACAACTGTTTTTACAAACAAACATCATGGGGACGCAGGTATTGCTTGACGGATGCAGAAAGTACGGTATAACCAGATTTCATCAGGTGGGAACGGACGAAGTGTATGGCGATTTGCCGTTAGATCGCACCGACCTTTTCTTTACCGAGCAGACGCCAATTCACACATCAAGCCCGTATTCGGCAAGTAAGGCAGCGGCAGACTTGTTGGTGCTTGCTTACTATCGAACATTCAAAACGCCTGTGTCAATCTCTCGTTGCTCGAACAACTATGGACCGTATCACTTCCCAGAAAAGCTCATTCCGCTGATGATTTCAAGAGCATTGCACGATCAGAGCCTGCCCGTGTACGGCAAGGGGGAGAACGTGCGTGACTGGCTTTATGTCAAGGATCATTGTGCCGCCATAGACCTTGTTATGCGTCATGGCAGAGTGGGCGAGGTGTACAACATCGGCGGTCATAACGAGCGAAGCAACTTGGAGGTGGTCAAGACCATATTGAAGGAGCTTGACAAGCCCCAGAGCCTGATTACCTACGTCACCGACCGCCCGGGGCATGACCTAAGATACGCCATCGACCCCACAAAAATACATGATGAGTTGGGTTGGTTGCCCGAAACGAGCTTTGATGAGGGCATCAAAAAGACAGTCCGGTGGTATAAGGAAAACCGTTCTTGGTGGCAGAGCATACTCGATGGTGAGTACAGAAACTATTATGATAAAATGTATGGGGACAGATGATTGCCGCAGAAGGTGTGCAAGAATCTGAACGGATAGAATTTTTAGGATTATTTGGAGGAGAATATGTCAATACAAGTTTTGAAGCCGAAATTTCATATCGATGAATGTCTCGATGCCGTGCGTGAATGCCTTGAAAAAGGCTGGACGGGAATGGGATTTAAGACAGTAGAGTTTGAGCAGGAGTGGAAGAAATACACCGGACACAGGTGCGCCTACTATTTGAACTCCAATACTGTTGGTCTGCACTTGGCTGTCAAGATACTCAAAGAGCAGAACAGCTGGCAGGACGGGGACGAGATAATAACAACTCCCATAACCTTTGTTTCAACCAATCATGCAATTCTATATGAGAACCTTCACGCCACATTTGCGGACGTAGATGAGTACCTGTGCCTTGATCCAATCGATGTTGAGAGAAAGATTAACGACAGGACAAGAGCAGTCATATTCGTTGGCTACGGCGGTCGAGTCGGCAAGCTGGATAAAATAATCGAATTGTGCAAAAAACACAATCTCAAGCTGATACTTGATGCGGCGCACATGTCCGGAACGAGGGTCAACGGCGTGTGTCCGGGAACATGGGACGGCGTTGATGTTGCGGTATATTCCTATCAGGCGGTGAAAAATCTTCCCACGGGCGACAGCGGAATGATATGCTTTGCCGAGGAGAGATTTGACAAATTGGCAAGGCAAATTGCATGGCTTGGAATTAACAAGGACACCTATGCACGCTCCAACAAGGGAACCTATGCGTGGAAATATGATGTTGATTGCGTAGGCTACAAGTACAATGGCAATGCAATTATGGCAGCTATCGCTCTTGTGCAGCTAAAGTATTTGGATGAGGATAACGATCGCCGCCGTCAGATCGTGGATATGTATAACAAGGCGTTTTCAGGCAACAAGAATATCCAGATTATTCATGCGCCATATGCCAACGAATGTTCATATCACATCTATGAATTGGCAGTTCCTAACAGGGAAGCTCTGCTTGGCGAGCTTGCAAAGCACGAGATATACGGTGGAGTGCATTATCGTGATAACACAGAGTACAGCATGTATAGATACGCTGATGGCACTTGTCCTCATGCAAGAGAAATGAGCGATCACATTATTACTTTGCCGTTACATATGTGGCTGACGGATGAGGACGTAGAACTCATCATAAAAACGGTGTCGGAGTTTGTAAAATAAATGTCGACAGTATCAATTCGACCGATAAGCAGGGACGATACGGACAATATCGTCAGGTGGAGAAACAGAGCAGACGTAAAGTTGAACCTGTTTTCACAGGCAGATACAACCCCTGAAAGCCACCTAAGATGGATGGAAACGATGGTGGATACTCACAGATGCCACCAGTTCATCATCGAGCTTGACGGAAGAGCAGTAGGAACTTCTTTTCTAAAGAATATAGACCCCCACAGCAGGAAGGCTGAGTTTGGCATATTCATAGGCGAGCCTGAAGCCAGAGGAAAGGGCGTGGGAACGCAGGCAACACGTTTAACGGTTGATTACGGCTTTATCACGCTTGGGCTTAATCGGATATTTCTTGAGGTATTTTCACTCAACAGCTCTGCTATTGCGGCTTACCAAAAGGTTGGATTTGTCAAAGAAGGAGTTCTGAAAGAGGATTACATGCGCCAAGGGATACCGTTTGACGTGACAGTAATGGCAATATTGGCAAAGGACGCGGAAAATGACTAGACCGTTATGCACACTAATTACATACTGCTACAATGGCGAACGCTTTGTTGACAAGTATTTTGACGCCCTGCTTGCGCAGACCTATCCGAACGTTGAGCTGTTTTTCTATAACAACGGCTCGGAGGATGGCACGGGGGCGATTGCCGAGAGCTATAGGCAGCGTCTCGTTGACAAGGGCTACATCGTCAATATAGAGCATTTCAAAAAGAATCAAGTGACCTGTTCGCTCAAGCAGGACGCCATGCAGCGTATGCACGGAGAATATTTTTGCGGCTGCGACAGCGATGACATTATGTATCCCCAACACATCGAGAAGATGGTTGATTATCTACAAGCCAACGCGGATAAGGGCATGGTCTATTGCGATTTGAGAATCATCGAAGAAGATACAGGCGCAACAAAGGGAACAATGCACATCAAGCCTCAGACGGTGAGCAGGGGCGGCTTTGTCGATTGTCTGATGTCAAGAAATATCAGCTTCACGGCGATTGCCTACATGATGCGAACAAGCACATGGGACAGCATATGCAAAACCAGAGAAGTGTATCAGACCACCTATGGCGAGAATTATCAGCTGCAGCTTCCGTTCCTATATAACGATTTGCAGGGCTACATCGCCGAGACTCTGGGCGATTATTTGGTCAGAAGCGACAGCTATACGGCAAAACTGAGAGATTATAGGAAGAATCTTGCGGCACTTAGGGCGCAGGAAACCACCATTGAGGAGACCCTAATACGCTTCGATTGTCCCGACAGGGAGCAGTATTGCCTGCTTGCAAGGCGCAGACTGCGTGCCGATCAGCTGTTCATTGCGCTGGGCAACGGCACAAGGGACGAGCTTAGGGAGTGTAAAAGTGCGCTAAAAGAAGTAGGGGGCTTGACTATGCGTATTCGCCTGCGCAGCAATCGAGTTGTTGACCGCCTCATAAAGAAGGTTCGCCACAGGTAATGAAGACGACCAAAAAGAGCATCTACAATATCCTGTTCGGAGTGCTGGGGCAGATAGTGACAATCGCCTTTGGCGTAATTTTGCCTCGGCTGTTTCTTGTCAGCTATGGATCGGAGACAAATGGATTTTTGTCGTCTGTCAATCAGCTTTATGTCTATTTGACGCTTTTGGAAGCAGGTGTGGGCGCAGCTACGGTACAGGCGTTGTACGGCCCTATCGGACGAGGCGACAGGGATAAGATAAGCGGAATCATCTCCGCCACAAACAAGTTTTACAAGCGCACCGGTCTAGTCTACATGGCAGGCGTTGCCGTGCTTGCGGTGGGCTATCCGTTTGTTATCCAGTCGGACATTCCCCATCTGACGCAGGTAGCGATAATTCTGCTGCTGGGTGGCAGCGGCGTGCTCAACTATTTCTTCCAAGCCAAGTACCGTCTCCTTCTGCAGGCGGAGGGCAAGCAGTATATCCTTACAAACATTACCACCATCATCCATCTGCTGACCAGTATCACCAAGATAGTTTTAATCTATTGCGGACTGAATATAATCTGGCTGCAGGTTGCGCATCTTGTGTTCACGCTCTGTCAAATTGCCTACTATGCCTATTATATCAACAAGCATTACAAGTGGCTAAACGTCAAGGCGCAGCCTGACGAAGATGCAATCTCACAGAAAAACTCCGCACTTTTGCATCAGCTTGCGCAGATGGTGTTCAACCATACCGATGTGCTGATACTAACGCTATTTACCAACCTGAAAATCGTCAGCGTGTATGTGATTTACAATACGCTGGTGGATATGATATCAACGCTGATAGGAAATATCAACTCAGGCTTTATCTATAAGCTTGGGCAGATTTACAACACCGACAAGCCCCGTTATCTGCGAATGTTTGAGGCGTATGAAACCTACTACATGGCACTGTCGTTTGCGCTGTATGCCGTCACCTATATGTTCCTGCTGCCCTTTATGCGGCTGTATACGGCTGGCATAACGGACGCCAACTATCTATTAGAATGGCTGCCGCTGATGTTTATTGCCTATAAGACCATGGTGTGTGGGAGAGCTGCTTGCGGACAAACCGTCTCCTTTGCAGGACACTTTAGGCAGACACAATGGCGTTCAGTATTGGAAGCTGCCATCAATCTTGTCATATCAATAATTGCGGTCATACTCTGCGATCTTTACTGGGGCAACGGCATTTATGGCGTGCTTGTGGGCACGATAGTGGCTCTGCTGTATCGCTCCAACGATATGATTATCTATGCCAACAAGCATCTGCTGGACAGAAGCTGTTGGGTGACATACCGAAAATGGGTGCTTGACATTGCGCTGATGGCTGGCTTGGTGCTGCTGTTCAACCTCATTCCAAACAAGGATTTGTCGAGCTATTGGACAATAATTTTGTGGGCAGCAGGAGCCGCCATCGTATCGCTGGGTGTGTATTTTGTGCTAAATTCGTTGTTCAATCGCAAGGCATATTTGCAAATAAAGAGCTATGCAAAGGACATAATTTCGTCCCGATTCAATAAAAGGAGGATAACACAATGAAAGCGGTAATTCTCGCAGGAGGTTTTGGCACACGCATATCCGAGGAGAGTCATTTAAGACCTAAGCCCATGATTGAGATAGGCGATATGCCGATTCTCTGGCACATCATGAAGATATTCTCCGCACAGGGCGTCAACGATTTTGTTATCTGCTGCGGCTACAAGCAGCACATCATCAAGGAGTTCTTTGCAAACTACTATCTCCATTCGTCCGATGTTACCTTTGATTTGTCAAACAATACCATACAGGAGCATTGCAACTATTCCGAGCCATGGCGTGTTACCGTGGTCGATACTGGGCTTAACACCATGACAGGGGGCAGGGTCAAGCGCATCGGAAGATATTTGGATGACGAGCCTTTCTTTTTAACCTATGGCGATGGCGTAAGCGATGTTGACATCAACGCATTGCTTGCATTTCACAAGGGACATGGCAAGCTTGCCACACTTACCGCAGTCAATGCCGGGCAGAAATTCGGTGTGCTGGGCATGGGCGAGAATAATAGAATTGACGCCTTTAGAGAGAAGCGTGACGCAGACGGCAGCTTGATAAACGGCGGATTTATGGTGCTTGATCCGAAGGTTCTTGACTACATCGAGGGGGATTCGACCGTGCTTGAGCGTGAACCACTTGAGGCACTTGCCACAGAGGGTCAGCTCATGGCATACAGACACGAGGGCTATTGGCAGTGCATGGACACACAGCGTGACAAGGAGCAGTTAGAGAAGCTTTGGGCAAGTGGCGATGCTCCTTGGAGGATATGGAAATGATGGAGTTTTTCAAAGGCAAGCGTGTCTTTGTTACTGGGCACACGGGTTTTAAGGGCTCGTGGCTTTGTCATATTCTCAAAAACGCAGGGGCTATCGTCACGGGCTATTCGCTTGAACCAAACACCCAGCCGAGCCTGTTCGAGCTTGCCGATGTGGAGCGTGGCATGACCTCAGTAATAGGCGATATTCGTGACGAGGGTGCGTTGTGGTCGGCATTGTCTGCATCAAAACCCGAAATAGTGCTGCATCTTGCTGCCCAACCGATAGTTCGTGACAGCTACAAGTATCCACGCTACACCTATCAGACCAACGTGATGGGAACGGTCAATATTCTTGAGTGTGTAAGAAAGTGCGATACGGTCAAATCATTTTTGAACGTGACTACCGATAAGGTCTATCTCAACCGTGAAAGAGAGAAGGGGTACAGCGAAGATGAGCAGTTGGACGGCTTCGACCCATATTCCAACAGCAAATCCTGCTCTGAGCTTGTGACCCATTCATATAAAAACTCGTTTTTTGCCGATGGCAGCGTTGCAATATCGACAGCTCGAGCAGGAAATGTCATTGGCGGAGGCGACTTTGCAAACGACAGAATTATCCCCGATTGCATTCGAGCAGCAATGAAGCACGAGCCAATTATCGTGCGCAACCCCCATTCAACTCGTCCCTATCAGCATGTGCTTGAACCGCTGTTTGCCTACCTGATGATTGCCAAGAGACAGTATGAGGACGGAAAATATGCAGGCTGGTACAACGTCGGGCCGGACGATTGCGACTGCCTGACCACAGGCAACCTTGTTGAGCTGTTCATTGACTCGTGGGGCGAGGGAATGACATGGATCAACCGCCACGATGGAGGGCCGCATGAGGCAAACTTTTTGAAACTGGACTGTCAAAAGCTCAAGGACACATTCGGTTGGCACCCGGTATGGAACCTGCAAACGGCAATAGAAAAGACGGTCGAGTGGGCAAAGTGCTACGCCTACGGTGGCGACATCGAGGGCATGATGGACAAACAAATTCGTGAGTACTTAGGACAATAGCAGCAGATAAGGAGCCCAGATGCCATTTACTTTTATTGATACGGAGATAGACGGACTTGTTCTTGTTAAGCCACACACCTTTACTGATGAGCGTGGGCTGTATAAAAAGTGTTACGAGAGGTCGGCATTTTTGGATAATGGAATCAACTGCCAATTCACCGAGACAAGCGATATTTATTCGGACAAGGGCGTGATTAGGGGGCTGCACTATCAGACCGAACAATCGCAGGCAAAACTGATACATGTAATTTGTGGCACCTTGTTCGATGTTGCACTCGATTTAAGAGAAAACTCCAAGACCTTTGGCAAGTATCATGTCGAGTTGATGAGAGCCGACGATAATTTGGGACTGTTTATCCCCGAAGGCTTTGCGCACGGCTTTTTGGCACTTGAGGACAGGACTGTTTTTTCGTATCAGTGTTCGGGAAGATATGTCCCCGCTGCTTGCGGCGGCATTAGATATGACGACCCTGCGTTGAACATTCCGTGGCCCTTGAATGGAACAAAGCCGATTCTGTCAGAGAAGGACAGGTCGCTGCCATCATTGCAGGACTATTGTCAACAGAAAGGTATAAAGCTATGAAAAAAGCGATCATTTCCGGCGCAACCGGTTTTATCGGTCGGAACCTCACAAGAAAGCTGCTGGACGAGGGGATAGAGGTCATTGCCATCACGATGGAGGGCGACCCGAACATCTCGCTGATGGAGAATTGGGGCGTGAGGACTGTCACCTGCAATCTAAGCGAATTTGAGATGTTGCCCACGCTGGTAAAGGATAGAGATATTGATATATTCTATCATTTGGCGTGGCAGGGCGTGTCAAATGCAGATGCGAAAGATCCTCAGGTGCAGATGAGAAACACTGGGGCAACGTTAAGTGCGATACTTGCGGCAAAAGGCATGGGCATCAAAAGATTTTTGGGCGCAGGCAGCTTGCACGAGACTGAAGCAATGGTAGAAATGGGCTTGAATAAACCCATAACAAATCTGGGGCTGATGTACAAATCGTCGAAGATTGCCGCACATTTTATGGGCAAAGCGCTTGCAGGCGCAAATGGGGTCGAGTTTCTGTGGCCCATCATCACCAACGCATATGGTGAGGGCGAGCGTTCGGGCAGGCTCATCAATACTCTTGTGCGTGCACTGCAAAATAATGAATCTCCTGCAACCAGCGAGGGCAGGCAGCTATACGACTTTGTTCACATCAGTGACATTGCCAACGCCCTGTATTTGATTGGTGAAAAGGGAATAGACGGCGAAAACTATATCATTGGCTCAGGCAATCCCAAGCCACTTAGAGAATATTTGGAGCAGCTCAATGAGATAGTCAATCCCAATGTAAAAATTGCCTACGGCAGCATTACATCCAATGTAATCTTCCTGCCCGACTGGGCATTCGATACCACCAGCCTAGTGCGTGACACAGGCTTTACCCCACACATCTCATTTACAGAGGGGATAATGCGCATGATCCGATGACAAGTTGGTCATCGCATTATTTTTTCCCAAGCACCTCGTCCAACAGCTCATCGGTACGATCACCAAACAGAGGGCCGCTGCTGATTTGATGGAACATTATTCCACCATTCTTGAGATTCATTTCGATAAATATCGGTTCGCCGTTTTCGCCAACGGCAAAGTCCCAAGAAATAATCCGAAAGTTCCCAATCTTTTTGTGAAGAGCAATAGCCGTATCGACTACTTTGTGGTAGCCCGGCACCTCAAACCCCTCATAGACAAGCCCGTTTGGATGCTCAGTTGTGCGAAAATAATCGGTGTCAACGGCATACTTGTAGAGCGTGCCGTCTGATTTTATGCTTACGGCAACGCCACCGGTTGCTATCTGACTTTGCCTTGTGCCATCACGTCCAAGCTGAAGATAAGAGGCAATCCGCCTGATTCCGTCCGAAGAAGCAAGTGTAATCACCCTGATGATGTTGACCGATACAGGATTGATGCTTGCAAGCGCAGGGTGTTGCTTGACAAACTCCTGTGCATTGACATCATCGCAAAGCCCGTCAACAAGTTGCCTCAGAGCAGCTTCGCCGTCCGTTGAACGCCAAAAGCTAATTCCCAAGCCCTTGCCGGATTCAATGGCAAGCTTAAAAATCACATCGCCCATTTCTATGCAATTCTGTATTGCACGCTCCTTTGAGATAATGTTAAAATCTGCATCATGAAACAACCCGTGCATTTTCTTGAAAGCCGTCTTAGGATGACGAACTTCGGGAAAATACATCGTGTAGTTATTTTTATTGTCAAGCCCGTGTGCGCTTGCCCAGTCATTGAGGTAGCCCTCAATATCGGTAAACATGACGTCTGCCGGAATATAATGAACGTCAAAGTTGCCCGTTCGTGCAGCTATAAGCTCATGCCACAACGGTGAATAGTGCTTTGTATACTTGCCCCAGTAAGCCTTCGCCTTCGCACGCTGCTCCCTTGTCAGGGCGGACTTAAAGCTGCCCATGCTCCGTATCTCTTTGCGCAGATAGTGCCTGCGATATGCAAAGCGCAATGCTCCCATAATAGAATTGACCCTGCCGGACGCTTTATCAGTTGATGCTCCCATATTCCCCTCCGTTATTTATCCAATCTCCATACCTGGCAGCCTGTGGGCGTTTGCGTGACGCTGCGGATAATCTTTGATGAGTCGAGATAGCCGCATTGCCTAAAGCCAACCTTTGTTACGGTGCGACGGCTCGGCTGGTTGTCAACCAGTATCCACGCATAGATAGACTTAAACTCTCCAACGTCCTCAACTGCAACGCTCAACAATGTTCCTCCCAGAGCATGACCTCTGTGTCCTTCATCGACAAAGTATGGCCCCATCATGTACATTCCCTTTTCAACGAAGGGATAGCGTGCAATTTTGCCCTTTTGAAACATTGCATAGGCAAGAAAATCCTCACCGTCTCGCAGCATGTAGATGCGATATCCGACCAAGAAACGATAGAGAAAGCGCAGCCGTATGTGCCGTTCGGTTTTCAGAGTGCCGCAGTTTTGGGGCAGCAGACGAAACAAACAGGGCGTAAAACAGCTTACAGTCTTGCCGTCAGACAAATTTCTTACAATTCTTTCATTTCGATATTTCATATACAAAATTTTATCCCTTCAAAAGTGTTATGTCAATCATTTCCAAGGCCAAGGGCAGAAAACAATTCACCACGAATATTTGAGCCGGGTGCGGTTGCCAACGAAGATGGCTTGCGTCCAAACAGCTTTTTTATCGTGTGTGCCGCAATACGCCAAGTCCAGACAAAGGGATAGAGGAGAGGGCATTTTTTGAGCAAGGGATACTCGGCAATCAGTGTGCGATAGGTCGGAAAAAAACGGCGCAGTCGGTAGGTTCTCATTTTTTCGGCTTTAATTTTATCATATTCCGCTGATGGGATAGATGATTTGGAATACTCCCATGCGCTGACAATGCCCAAACTTTTGTCTTTAACTGAAAATGCGCCGCCACGCTCCATGTCCAAAAGAACGGCTTCCATAAGCTCATCGTCCTCAAGGTCAAAGCTCAAGCCGCAGTATTTCCCCAGTATCGAGAAAAAGACACGAATAGCTTTTGTAAAGCGCAGCTTATCCAGAACCGCCCAATAACGATCCGTGTTGATGTTGCAAAGATTGACAAAGTAGTATAGTCCAACGTCCAGCAGCATTCTGAGGCTAAGCCCACCGCCGATAAAATGCTTCATCATGTGTAGAGTGAGAAAAATCAGATGGTCGGTGTAGCCAAGCGAGGGCATACCGCCAACGGTGATGTAGTTCTCCTCCAGCTTAGCAAAGGTCGATTCTCCCGAAAACCAGAGGTTTTCCGCCGCACTGTCATACAGGGCATTGTGCAGCTCGACAACGCCAATCTGCTGGTGATGCGCTTCGCTGTGGTGGCTTGCAACCGCACGCTGCATAACCTCAAAGCCCTGCTTTTCCAACAGCTTGATGGCAGCTTTTTCGTCCTTGGGTGCAACTAAAAGGTCGACATCGCCTGATATGCGACAGTCGGGTTGAGCATAAACGCTTGCAACGGCGTAGCCCTTGAGCACCGCAACGGATATGTGGGCATTCTCAAATACGCCGAGCAAATCCAGCACAAGCTCCCGCCTATAGCCCTCTTTTGCAACAAACTGATAGTAGAGAAAGTCGCAATAGTCCTTCACCTTATCCGGCAACTCAATATTTTTTGCGCCAAGCAGCACCTGTGCAACCATCACGGGAACGCCCTGCTCCTTTGCGTAGGCAAATAGCCTGTTCCAATCAATCGAAGCAGGGGGGAGAGGCTCAACGCCAAGTGCGCTGCAACCTGCAAGATGCATCATATAAGTGAATTCTGCATTCATGACAACATTATATCATAGAATGTTTCGGTTGCAAAGATGTTTCGTATTTGGTATTATTATGGCATGATAACCGCCAGCGAAAAATTCTTTATAGCACTTCTAGCAGCCTCACTCAATGAGACTGCTGCGCCATCGCCACAGGGCGTTGATGCAGGAGTGATATATGCGCTGGCAACAAGGCATCACCTGCTAGGTTCGATTGCCGTGCCGCTTGAAAAGCAGTCGGGCGCGCCCCAGGAGCTAAGAAAGCTCACAAGAAAAGCGAAGTATGACAGCATCAGAAACGATGCGGTGTTCATGCATGAGCTTGAGGCGATCGAGCAAGCGATGGAACAAGCCCAAGTTGATATGCTCACGCTAAAGGGGCCGGTTATAAAAGCTCTGTATCCCCACTCCTACCTTCGTTCCATGTCCGATCTGGATATACTCTATCACGATTCAGACGAACGCAAGGTAATTGAGGTTATGGAAAATTTGGGCTATTGCTGCAATGGGAGGGAAGCAGGTAATCACCTCCTGTTTTCCAAAGCACCAATGACGCAGGTCGAGTTTCACCCTGCGCTGCTGCCTCGTGGCACAAAGCATACCTACAAGGACGATGATTGGGCATACACGCACCCAAGGTCGGGACACAAGCATATTTTTGAGATGACGCCCGAACGATACTACGAATATATGTTCCTCCACCTGCTTCAGCATCTGTGGGCAGGCGGCGTAGGAGCAAGGTTCGTGATGGACGTGTACGTCTATTCGACCGTTATGGCTGGTAAGTATGACCGAGAGAAGTTCCAAAACGATTGCCGACAAATGGGCATAATGACTTTGGTTTCAAATATGGAATCGCTTGCCGCCGCATGGTTTACAGGTGCGGAGCTTACTAAAACGCAGGAGGAGCTGACCCAGTTCATTCTTGAGGGCGGACTGTATGGCAAGACGGAGCATCGGGAAGCATCGAGCGTCATCAGATCGGGCGGCTCGAAGTTAAAGCATTATTGGCACATCGTGTTCGAGCCTGCTGCATACATAAAAGAGCTTTATCCCTCGTTGAAACGAGTTCCGTTTCTTTTGCCGTTTTACTATTTTCATCGTATTCCAAAGCGTTTTTTCTCACGCAGGAACAAAGCAAAGGCAAGAATACAGGCAAATAAGGGACTTACAAGGGAGCAAATCCGCAGGCAGCAAGCCTTGTTCGACAAGCTGGAGATATGATAACAGATTACATTTTAGCACTCTTTGCGCGAGAGTGCTAATTTTCACAATTATGCTAAATTCTTAACATTTTTCTGTCATAATCACATGTTAAAGTGTAGACAATAAAAAAAGGAGGCAGAAATCAATGTTGTATTTAACACCCTACACACGCAGACATCAGACGGCACCCTATGATCCCTTTGCCGAAATGGACAGACTGGAGAGAGCATTTTTCGGAGACTCAACTCTGAACGGCTTTTTGACGGATATTCAGGACGAGGGCGATCATTACCTGCTTGAAGCAGAGTTGCCGGGATTCAAAAAAGAGGACATCAAGATCGATTTGGACGGCGATTGCATGACAATCTCAGCAACACGTCAAAGCAAGTCGGAGGAGAAGAAGAAGGGAATGTTGAGACAGGAGCGCAGCTACGGCTCATTCAGGCGCAGCTTTGATGTGTCGGATATTGATGCGGATAACATCGGTGCGGCATACGAGGACGGCGTTTTGAAGCTGACATTGCCCAAGAAGCAGCCGCAGGTTACATCAGCACGGCGATTGGAAATCAAGTAAGCATTCATCACTCACAGCAAGATTCCTTGGCTCGAAAGAACCAAGGAATTTTTGCATCTAATCAAATCGGATTAAGTATCATGTGCAAACAGTATATTGTTTTTGCTGTTGCACCTTTGGCGGATAAATGATAAAATGATAGCAGTTAAAATATGTACATGGAGGAACAGCTATGCACGTTTCTGTGGTATTGGACGGCAATTCTCTTTCGATTGAAAAGATTGTAGAGGTTGCCCGTTTTTATGCGCCCGTTTCACTTTCGCCATCGACCTTTGAGCAGATTGACCAATCCCGTGCGCTCGTTGAAAAAATACTGAATGAAGACCGAACGGTTTACGGCATATCTACCGGGTTTGGCGAGTTTTCCAAGGTTTCAATCGGGAGCGACAGAAGTGCCGAACTTCAAGAAAACTTAATTTTGAGTCATTGCGTGGGCGTGGGCGAGCCGCTTAGCGAGCAGACCGTGCGTGCCATGATGCTGCTTAGGGCAAATGCGCTTTGCAAGGGTTATTCGGGTATACGCCGTGAGCTGATAGAAACGCTGATTGCCATGCTTAACAAGCGTGTTCACCCGATCATTCCTTCGCAGGGTTCGCTGGGGGCAAGCGGCGATCTTGCGCCTCTTTCGCACATGGCATTGGTGCTTTTGGGCAGGGGAGAGGCAATCTTTGAGGGCGAACGGCTTTGCGGTGCGGAAGCGATGAGACGTGCCAACATTCCTACATGCCATCTTCTTGCCAAGGAAGGGCTTGCGCTTATCAATGGAACACAGTGCATGACCGCCATAGGTGCGCTTGCATGGTATGATCTGAATCGTGCCGCATTGCTTGCGGACATAACGGCTTCAATGACAATGGAGGCACTGATGGCACTCCGTTCGGCGTTCGATCCCCGTGTTCATGCGGTGCGTCCGCATAGGGGACAGGAGCTTGTAGCCCGAAATATTCTCTTGCTCCTGGACGGCAGCGAAACGATAGATAAGGCGCAGCAACTCAGAGTGCAGGACGCCTATGCAATTCGTTGTATTCCACAGGTGCATGGCGCAGTGCGTGATACGCTTAAATTTGCCCGAGGTGTACTTGAAACGGAGTGCAATGCCGTGACCGATAATCCCATTTTGTTTTGCGATGACGGAAGCGTCATATCGGGCGGCAATTTCCACGGCGAACCCATAGCGTTGGTGATGGACTATCTTGGAATAGCCGCAAGCGAGTTGGCGTCCATATCGGAGCGCAGACTTGAACGCATGGTCAATCCAACCTTGTCAAACGGGTTGCCCGCATTTTTAACGCCCAATGGCGGCATCAATTCGGGATATATGATAACGCAATATTCGGCGGCGTCACTGGTATCGGAGAACAAGGTTCTTGCGCATCCAGCATCAGTCGATTCTATTCCCAGCTCTGCAAATCAAGAGGACCATGTGAGCATGGGAACGACCGCCGCAAGGAAGCTGCGCACGATAGTGGACAACCTTTACTCGGTGCTTGCGTTCGAGCTGATGGCAGCGGCGCAGGGCATAGATCTTAGGGGTACAGGTGTGTCGGCTGTCCATGATGAACTGAATAAGATGATACGAAACGAGGTGCCGTTGTTAGAAAAGGATACGGAGATGGCGCCCCTTGTCAAGAACATGAACAGGTTTATAAGAAGCGGTGCCGTGGAGAAGCTTGTTGAACGGTTCTGCCCCGAAGTAGAATAGGAGGACAAGATGGATTGTGTATTGAGACTTAACGAACTGCCACCCAAGAAGCCTTTTATAGAGGGTATCCGCCGTGCGCCCAAGCGTGAGGCGAGACTGTCCCAACACGACCGTGAGATTGCGCTTAAAAACGCCTTGCGCTACATTCCAAATGAGTGGCACGAGCAGCTTGCCCCCGAATTTTTAGAGGAGCTTGACACACGGGGAAGGATATACGGCTATCGCTTTCGCCCACAGGGACGCATCTATGGCAAACCGATTGACCAATATGAGGGCAAATGTATTGAAGGTAAGGCTTTCCAACTGATGATGGACAACAATCTTGACTTTGCTGTTGCACTCTATCCCTATGAGCTTGTGACCTATGGCGAAACAGGGCAGGTTTGTCAGAACTGGATGCAGTATCTTCTGATTCAGCAATATCTGCGTGGGCTTGACAGGGAACAGACCTTGGTGCTTGAATCGGGACACCCGCTGGGCGTTTTTCGTTCACATTCGATGGCTCCAAGAGTTATCATTACCAACGGACTTATGGTGGGCTCGTTCGACAATCAAGAGGACTTTAACCGTGCAGCCGCTATGGGCGTTGCAAACTACGGACAGATGACGGCAGGCGGTTGGATGTACATTGGACCGCAGGGCATCGTGCATGGCACATTCAACACTCTGCTAAATGCCGGCAGACTAAAACTGGGCATACCGCAAAAAGATAATCTAAAGGGACGACTCTTTGTTTCGTCGGGCTTAGGCGGCATGAGTGGCGCACAGGGTAAGGCAGCGGAGATTGCAGGTGCGGTAGCAATAATTGCCGAGGTCGATTACTCACGCATAAAGACCAGACTGGATCAGGGCTGGGTCAGCAAATGCACAGACAGGCTTGATGAATGTGCAAAGTGGGCAAGACAGGCGCAGGATAAGGGAGAGGCATGTGCAATAGCCTATAATGGCAATGTTGTTGACCTGCTCGACTACCTATATATTAATGACATTCATGTTGATCTCCTTTCGGATCAAACCTCGTGCCATGCTGTGTATGACGGGGGCTATTGTCCGCAGGGCATGACCTTTAGTGAACGCACGGCAATGCTGCAAAACGACAAGGCACAATTTGTCAAGGAGGTTGACAGATCATTATTGACGCATTACGAGCTTATTAAGAAGCTGCACGATAGGGGAACATATTTCTTCGATTATGGCAACAGCTTTTTGAAGGCTTGCTACGATGCAGGGGCGGTGGGAATCACCAAAAACGGACAGAACGATAAGGAAGGGTTTATCTTCCCGTCTTACGTTGAGGATATTTTAGGGCCGCAGTTGTTCGACTTCGGCTATGGCCCGTTCCGCTGGGTGTGCCTGTCGGGAAAGGAGAGCGATCTTGATAAGACCGATAAGGCGGCAATGGATTGCATCGACCCCAACGCACGCTATCAGGACTATGACAACTGGGTATGGGTGCGAGACGCAAAGAAGAACAAAATGGTTGTGGGAACGCAGGCAAGAATACTTTATCAAGATGCAATGGGAAGAACAAAGATTGCTCTTAGATTTAACGAAATGGTACGCAACGGCGAGATAGGACCCATCATGCTGGGCAGAGATCATCACGACACAGGGGGAACGGATTCACCCTTCAGGGAAACGTCCAACATTAAGGACGGCTCGAACATCATGGCGGATATGGCAACGCAATGCTTTGCAGGCAATGCGGCTCGTGGCATGAGCTTGATTGCTTTGCATAACGGCGGAGGCGTAGGAGTTGGCAAGGCGATAAACGGCGGCTTTGGCATGGTGCTTGATGGAAGCGAGCGAGTTGACACGGTGTTGAAAATGGCTATGCCTTGGGACACGATGGGCGGCGTTGCAAGACGTGCTTGGGCAAGGAATGAGAATGCCATCGAGGTGGTCAAGGAGTATAATAAGAGCAACGAGGATACGGATTGCATCACATTGCCGTACCTTGCAGACCAAGAATTATTGAATAAATTTTTATCAAAATAGGAGGCTTACATGGCAAAATTGATGGAGTGTATCCCCAACATTTCCGAGGGGAGAAGGCTTGAGGTAGTAGAGGCAGTTGTTGATGAGGTTAGAGGTACGGCAGGAGTTGCCCTGCTGGATTATTCCTCCGATGAGAGCCACAACAGGAGCGTGATAACATTTGTAGGCGAGCCAAAAGCAGTCGCCGAGGCAGCGTTCAAGGTTGCAAAAAAAGCGGCAGAGCTGATTGACCTTAACGTGCATCAGGGAGAACACCCACGCATGGGTGCCGTGGACGTTATTCCGTTCGTGCCAATTCGCGAGATGGAGATGAAGGAATGTGTGGATCTATCCATTGAACTTGGCAAGCGCATCGCAGATGAGATTGACCTTCCGGTATTTCTTTATGAGCAGAGCGCAACTGCATCGCACCGCAAAAATTTAGCTTCAATCCGCAAGGGACAGTTCGAGGGCATGGCAAATAAGGTGCACGAGGACAAATGGCATCCCGATTTCGGCGGCGAGCGTATCCACCCCACTGCTGGCGTTGTTGCGGTAGGCGCAAGAATGCCGCTGGTTGCATTCAATATCAATCTTGGAACAGCCGATGTAGCCATTGCAAGTGCAATAGCCAAAATCATTCGTGAATCGAGCGGCGGACTCAAGGACGTCAAGGCGCTTGGCATCATGCTGGAGGATCGCAACATTGCTCAGGTGTCGATAAACATGTGCAACTTCCATCAGACCCCGCTGTATCGGGTGATGGAGCTTGTCAAAATCGAGGCGGCACGCTACGGCGTATCGGTTATTGGCAGCGAGATAATCGGGCTTACCCCGCTTGAGGCACTGGTGGACACGGCCGACTACTATCTTAAATTAGAGAAATTTGATAAGCATAAGCAGGTGCTGGAAAACAATTTGATGTAAGGAGATTTACATGAAAGCGGACGTCATTATTTACAACATCGGACAACTTGCAACGGCAACTGGTGCTGCGGCAAAGGGCGGAATTGAGCAGGGCGATATTCGTATGCTCACCAACGCCTATCTTGCCATTGCCGATGAGAAGGTGCTAAATATTGGGGAGGGCGAGCCGCCACAGGAGATGCTCGACCCCTATACTGCCCAGATTGACGCAAAGGGCGGACTTGTGACGGCAGGGCTCATCGACAGCCACACGCACCTGAGCTTTGGCGGTTGGCGTGAGGGCGAGCTTGCAAAGAAACTGGCAGGCGTCAGCTACATGGATATTCTTAGGGAGGGTGGCGGAATACTGTCAACTGTTCGTGCTACCCGTGACATGGACGAGCAGCAGATGTACGAGCGTGCTGAGGGCTTTGTAAACGAGATGGTAGCACATGGCACGACCGCACTTGAGGCAAAGAGCGGCTATGGGCTGGACCTTGAGACAGAGCTTAAACAGCTTCGAGTTAATCGCCTATTGCAACGTGATACAGGAATTGACATAGCCTCCACCTATCTTGGAGCGCACGCCATTCCGTTGGATTTCATCTCCAATAGGGAGGGCTATATCCGCTATGTGATTGATGTCGTGTTGCCCACAGTAGCCGATTTGGGGCTTGCCGAGTTTTGCGATGTATTTTGCGAACAGGGTGTGTTCGATGCCAACGAGACAAGGGAGATTCTAAGTGCCGCAAAGGGACTGGGACTGGGAGTAAAGGTTCATAGCGATGAGATACATCAGATTGGCGGCACGAGTGTTGCTGCCCAGCTTGGAGCAATAAGTGCCGACCATTTGACCGCTACCACTGATGAGGGCATGATTGCACTCAAAAATGGAGGAGTGATAGCTACGCTGCTGCCCTGCACATCGTTCTATCTCAATAAGGATTATGCAAATGCCCGCAAGTTCATCGAGCATGGAGTACCCATTGCACTTGCGTCCGATTTCAACCCCGGCTCAACGCCCAATCTCAATTTGCAGTTTGCAATGCAGCTTGGCTGTCTCAGACTCAAAATGACACCACAGGAGGTTCTAACCGCCGTCACACTCAATGCCGCCGCCGCTATTGACAAGGCGGACAGCCTTGGAACGCTCGAAGTGGGCAAGCAGGCGGACGTTGTTGTATGGCGAACGAACAACCTCAACGAGCTGTGCTATCGCTACGGCTCAAACCTTGTTGACACGGTGATAAAGGGCGGCAGAGTTTTAGTGTAAATATTTTACATCTTGTTTGCAGGTTGAATACAAAATAGTGTATTTTGGGTGCTACAATGTACGCGTTAAGGAGGGGAAACCCATGAAGAGAGTTTTGTGCGTTGCATTGTTGCTATTGTTACTTGTCGGGTGTTCATCTGATAAAGCAGAAGGAAGCAAGGCAACTGCGCCCATCACAATAGTATCAGCAATTCCCACGAACCTTTCGCCTGCCGAATTGACCTTTGCGCCCACAGTCAACCTCAAGGGCGTAAGGCTGTATGACGGAGAAATTCCCAAGCCTTTTGTCTACCCCACGGGAGATAACGCCATGTTTTCAGAGAACATGGTGCTTGTATTGCCCATTGAGAATGCCAGATACTGCGTCTACGATTGCTACGGCACAAAGGTTGCAGAGCTTTCGTCCGTCAGCAATGATTTTGCTGCAAGCACGGGTCTATATCTTAAAAACTCTCAGTTTGGAAACGAGTCGCTGTCAACCCTGCAGCCAATTTATTTCAATAAAGACGATGTTGCGCTTGTCAATAACGTTGCCGATGATATATGGTTCAGCACCGATCTAAGAACAGGCGATATGGCTGTCTACGATCGAAATGGCACGGTGATGTTCACGGTAAATGCCGATAACCCTGATGATACAACCAACTCTGCTGTCTATAAAGTAGGCGACAATTATGCACTTTATGCGTGTGGGGAAACGAAATATATTGATGGACAATTTACCGATAGCTATACCTTGGAACCTGCAATCTATGACGCAGGCGGAACGCTGATTCACTCCTTTGGAGATGATGGACTGACAAACTGCTCAGCAATAGGAAATTATTTTCTTGGATATCTCAACGGTGGTGGAGCCGCCATATTCGATGCAAACGGTAAGCTGTTGATGCAGCCTTCCAACTGTTATTCGTTGACGGGTGAGGGCTACTCTGTTTATCAGACAAGTGACGATTATCTGGTGACATACCAATCCTACTTTATGCGCAGCCAGTACGTTGTGGAATATTCCAATTCAAATGATGAAGTTAAGTACCTAGATTCCAACCTGCAATACCTAACACGGGATGAATATGTACGCCGTCAAACAAACAGCAGACTATCAAATGCAGATATGCAGATTGCCGAAACTGATGCGCTCATCACCATTAGTACGGGAGGCAGAACGCTCAATATCGACAAAAAGTATACCGATGAAGAATTGGAGAGCTACAACGAGTATTACGCTGTAATGAGCTCGTTGGAACACACAACTAGCCGCCTTGTATATCTGCCCACGGGCGAGGTAATTGGCGAGTATAAGAACGTATATTATGATAATTCAGTTGGTTACACGAGCTACACTTTTGTGCTGACCAAGACTGACGCCTGCCTGCAACGCACATTTTCAGAGGTCAATTCTAAGGTTGAACGCTCCTATACCATCTTTGGCAGCGATGGCAAAGTCAGGTATGAGACAGACAACAACTTGCTTGCCCCTTTGACGGACGACCTAATGATACTAATTAGAGGGCCATACATGGGCATTGCAGACTACGATGGAAACTGGGTTATCAAGAACGTCCGACCCGATATAGCACGAGACTCCGAGCTTGATTACGGCTTCGACTCCGAGTTCTATATGTTTTACGATACATATAACAATACTAACCATTCAGGAGATGAGTAAAGTGAAAAAAACTATTGCAATTATACTTTTGGCGGTGCTGCTAATAACAGGCTGTCAGGCAACCGAGAAACAAACGGAAGTAGTTCCAACTGCTCCAACGGCGACAGACTATGCGCCGCCTGCTACCACCGAACCTAACAAGGGTCAAATCTCAAATGACGACCCTTCCGCCAACACCGACAACTTGAAAGTAGATGTCGATGTGACCGACTTTAGCGTGTACAATGCTCCTGCAGTTACGGTTGAGGACTATCCCACTGTGGATGGTTCTACTGCCGATGTACCCTTGATACTTGCGCTTATGCGTGCAGCAACAGGCTGTGATGCGGCTACGGCGGAGGAGAACACGCTAATCTCCACCACCGACTACTCCTACACCGCCCTAAAGGACGGCAGGGCGGATCTGTTGATTGTCTATGAACCCTCAAAGCCCACGGCGGACGGACTGGATGTGTTTAACTACTTTGATATTGAGCCTATCGGACTTGATGCGCTTGTGTTCATTGTCAACACCGACAATCCCGTCAACAACCTCACACGTCAGCAGGTTGTGGACATTTATCAGGGGAAGATTACCAACTGGAGCGAGGTTGGCGGCAATGATGAACCCATATCCGCATTTCAACGTCCAACCCTATCGGGCAGTCAGACACTGATGCTCAAGCTGATGATGAAGGACGAAGCGATGATTGAGCCTCAAACCGAGCTGATTTCCGAGTCCATGGCAGATGTAATTGAGGACGTGTCCGCTTATGATAACGGCAGCGGTGCTCTTGGGTATTCGGTCTACTATTATGCTGAGAACATGTATGCGCAGTCTAACCTCAAGTTCCTTTCCATCGATGGTGTCATGCCCTCGACCCAGAGTATACGTTCGGGCGAGTATGGCTATTGCAACCCATTCTACGCCGTTGTCCGCAAGGACGAAACAGGCGCAGCCCGTACCCTCTACAACTGGTTAATCACAACAGACGGACAACGTTTAATCAACGATTGCGGCTATGTTCCGCTGGGAAACTAGCAATCAGCTAAACAAAAAACTCAAACAAAAACAGAGGCTTAACGCATTGTTGCGTTAGGCCTCCGTTGTATCATGCTATATGCAGTTTACAGGTTAGATACCGAAGATAGCACCAATATCAGATATGAACTGGCAAATTGCGTTCATGATTGCATCAAACTTGTCGTGGAAAAGAATGATTGCAACCACAGCCACAGCAATAACGACGATCCAAAAGATGAGCCTTAGAATCAAACATGCGAGCGAGAAACGCTTCAAGCCGTTGTTCTTTGGATTGCCGCAGCCCCAAACGAAGAGAAATACCAATCCGATTACTGGGATTAGGAATAGAACCATCAGCCAGAAGTATTGACCAACGCTCAATGTCTGACGCTTGTCGCGGGTGATAATCGTTTTCTCCTGCTTCTTGTCAGGTTCTGCAATGGGAGCAAGCGGCTCTTGGGGTGCCACCAGAGGTTCATCAGGCTGCTGCTCATACTGCTCTGTGGGTGTCTCCTCAAAAATGGTCTGTTCTTCTTGGGCAACGGGAGCTTCTAATACCTGCTCATCAGAGCTCTGCGCAACATCAACGGGTTGTTCATGGGCAACCGTCTCATCGGGCACATTCTCCGTAGACGCTTCTTGAGCGAACTTATATCCGCAATTACGACAGAACGCCGCATCATCGGAAACCTGTGCGCCACATTCTCTGCAAAATTTCATAGCGATAACCTCCTGTATTATTTCATTCTATATTATAACAGACATTTTCCCTTGTGTACAGGCTATTTTTTCATTTACTGCCGCAAAGGAGCATTATTGTTTGCCAATTCCAAGATAATCGCATCAAAAGCTGTTCTAATCTCATCATCGGTCAACGTGTGATCCTCAGCCCGAAGCGTAAAGCTGAACGCAAGGTTTTTCTTTCCTTCTGCAACTCCTTGTCCGCGATACACGTCAAACAGTTCCACCTCATCAATAATCAGATCGGTGGGCGTATTTTTGATAACGTCAATTAGTGCCTGCGCTTCAACTGCATTGTCTACAACCACAGCAAGATCACGACCCACAACGGGGAATCGTGGAATAGGCGCAAACCTCACCTTGTCGTGCTTGCAGCTTCTAATTGCCAAGTAGCTCAACTCCGCCATATATATGGTCTGAGAAATGGAGTATGCGTCCTGCACATCGGGGTGTAGCTGTCCCATCTCGCCCAAGAGCGTCTCGCCGCTGTAAATCAGAGCCTTGCGTCCGGGCTGGAAGCAGTCGCAGCCGCCTTTTACAAAACGAACGGCAGGAAGGTGCATGACCTCGCACAGTCTGATTATTGCAGCCTTGAGTGTGAAGAAGCTCTCCTTTTCGCCAAAGAATGCAAGTCCAATCATCTTGCGCTCCTCCGGAAGAACGATGGAATTATCAAAGTGGACGTTACCCACCTCCATGAATCTTCCGTGACCGGTCTTGCGATTGATGTTGCGTGCGCAGGAGGTGAGCATACCCATGTACAATGTGGTACGCATTACGCTCTGCTCCTCGCCAAACGGATTAAGCAGCTTGACATACTTCATTCGTTCATCGCCGTTGGGAATTTGTAGTGCCGTAAGCGCAGCAGGTGAGGTGAAGTTATAGTTATACATTTCCAGACAGCCCAAGCCCACCAGCGTGTCCTTAATCTTGTCCTCATCTGCATATTCCTCGGACACGCAGCCTTGGAAGGTATCGCCATGCATCAGCACGGAGGGAATATTCTGGAAGCCGTATATACGACCAATCTCCTCGGCGATGTCTGCGTCCGCCTCAATTCCGCTTTCAATATCGGTGCGGTAGTGTGGTATGGCGAGTTTTATAGTATCCTTGTGTGCCGAGCCATAGAGATGTATGGGCTTTAACAGCTCCAGCATCTGTTCGCCCGTGAGGCTGAGATTCAACAGACGGTTTACATGCTCCACGTCCACATTGATTTGACGCTCATCAAGGTCAGCGTTGCACACGTCAATAACATCGCCCACGACCGTGCCTGCGCCAAGCTCCTCTACAAGCTCGACTGCACGTTCCAGTGCAAGCAAAGCATTGACTGGTTCAACACCCTTTGTAAAGCGTGCGGCAGCGTCCGTGACCTGATGCAGCTTTCTGGAGGTGTGACGGATATTGCTGCCAAGAAACACCGCAGATTCAAAGAATACCGTGTTTGTGCTTTCGGTAATTTCGGAGTTAAGACCGCCCATTACGCCTGCAACGCCGACACCCTTTTTGGGATCTGCAATCAGCAGCATACTCTCGTCCATGACGTGCTGCTTGTCGTCCAACGTAGTAACAACCTCATCTTTTTGAGCATTTCTGACGATGATGTGGTCATCGGCAATGCAGCTAAGGTCAAAGGCGTGCATCGGATGACCGTATTCGACCAGCACATAATTTGTAATATCAACAATGTTGTTGATGGGACGCATTCCCATAGCACGCAGGCGACGCTGCATCCATTTGGGCGATGGCGCAATTTTTATATCCTTGAGTACACGTCCACAGTATCGGGGGCAGAGAACGGGGTTCTCTACGGAAACATGTGCGCTTGCAACGCCCTCACCCTTGACATGCTTAATTTGGGGTTCCTTCATGTCTTGACCAAGGGCGGCAGCGGCTTCACGACACAGACCGATGATGCTGTTGCAATCGGGACGGTTGGGGGTTAAATCGAAGTCAAAAACGATATCGTCCTTTTGGAGAACCTTGAGCATATCCATGCCAAGCGGAGTGTCCTCACTGAGAATAAGTATGCCGTCAACCTCAGCACCCGGATATTCGGCTTCCGTAAGTCCGAACTCGTGACCGGAGCAGAACATACCATAGCTGTCTACGCCACGAATATTCGCCTTTGAAAAGGTGGTGTCGCCGATGACTGCGCCAAGATAAGCGACAGGAACAATGGCACCCTCAAAGACGTTGGTTGCGTTTGTGAGTATCTGCACGACCTTGTCGCCAATATCAACCTGACAGACCTTCAAACGATTGGCGTTGGGGTGCTGCTCCAATGAAATAATCTTACCGGTGATAACGCCCGACACGTTTTGCAGCTCCTTGTCGATGGACGCAAGCTCAAAGCCACGCCACATCATGCGCTCGACAAATTCTTCGTCGGTCACATTGAAATCAACATATTCACAGAGCCATTTTTTCGGTAGCTTCATGTTATTACCTCCTTAAAACTGTTTGAGGAAACGTGCGTCATTCTCGTACTCATAGCGAACGTCCGAGATGCCGTACTTGAGCGAAGTCATGCGATCGACACCAAGTCCGAACGCAATGCCCGTCCATTCCTTAGGATCAAGACCGCAGTTTTGCAGCTCATGCGGATTGGTGATGCCGCAGCCCAAAATTTCTATCCAGCCCGTTCCCTTGCACACTCTGCACCCTTTGCCGCCGCAGATGGTGCAGCTTATGTCAAGCTCAGCCGATGGTTCGGTAAAGGGGAAGTACGAGGGACGCAGACGAGTTTTCACATCATCGCCGAAAACGGCATGAACGAAGGCGTCAAGCGTTCCCTTTAGGTTTGCAATGTTGAGATTTCTGTCCACAACGAAGCCTTCCATCTGCATAAAGACAGGGGAGTGACTTGCGTCAACCTCATCGACACGGAACACACGACCGGGCATGACAAGCCTAAATGGCGGCTTGAGGGTCTGCAATGCACGAATTTCGCAGGGCGAGGTATGAGTGCGCAAAACCACCTTTTCATTGACAAAGAAGGTGTCCTGCATATCACGGGCAGGGTGATCCAACGGCAGATTTAAGAGCGTAAAATTGTTGTCGTCCAGCTCTATTTCCGGGCCGCCAAACATGGAAAATCCCATGCCCACGAGCGCATCACGAATGGTGCGGTAGGTCTGCGTCATGGGGTGCAGCGCACCTTTTGGCAGAGCAAAATCCGCAGGCTCGGTAATGTCCAGCTCCTCACGCAGAAATCTAAGCTCCTGCGCCTTTTTTTTGTATCTGGCACGAGCCTCGTTCATGTGCTTTTCAAGCTCCTGCTTAGTTTCGTTGACGGCAGCGCCGATGGCAGCTCGTTTTTCCGCAGTAAGCTGTCCCATCGTGCGGAGTATGCTTGTCAGTTGTCCACCCTTTCCGAAAACGTCCTGCTGCAGTGCTTGCAGCTCCGCCTCGGATTGTGCGGCAGCCAAACGTTCCAATGCGTCCTGCTTGATCTTCAGTAATTCTTCTATCATGTTTCCTCCTTATAATAAATAAGTCTCATCCCCCAAAAGGGACGAGACTTGTCGTGGTACCACCCAAATTCACCGCATATTGCGATCTTTGAAAGCTATATCGGGCTTACCCGTCATCGACTACTTAGTTTCACCGATGCCGCTCACGGGCGAACTTGCGTCCTAAACCTCCTTACCTCGCTTACACCGTCCGAGGCTCGCTTCGAATTTGGCAGGGGACTTTTCCCGATCACTGCGTTAATATTTAGGTCATTTTATCACTTGAATATCCGTTCCGTCAAGCACGATTTTTATTGTGCCCAAAAGATCCGTTCGATATAGCGCAATGTTTAATTCCTCCATCAGTGCCAACGTTTCACGATGCGGATGACCGTAGTCGTTGTCAACGCCCAAGGAGCATAGAGCAATGTCGGGGTCGACCGCAACAACAAACTCCAAACTTGAGCTTGTGGACGAGCCGTGGTGTCCCAGCTTGAGCACGTCCGCCTTGAGAGCGTCCTCGCCCCAAAGAGCAATTATGCCACTTTCCGTTTCCTTCTCGGCGTCGCCCGTCAGCATGATGGAGGTGTTGCCGTAGCTGACTTTCATTACAATGCTTGAGGTGTTGCTGTCGTCATACTCGATGCCAACTATGGGGGAGAGCACCTGAACCGTTACGTCCTCGTCCCAAGCAATCAAAGTGTCGCTCGTTGCCTGATAGACGGAAACGTTGTTATCTTCTAGTTCGGTAAGCATACGCTCATATGTTTTTGTGGTGGCTACAAAATCAGTCATGTAAAATGAACCAATCTCGTAGCTGTTGATAACCTTTGCCATGCTTCCGATATGGTCGGCGTGCGGATGCGTGACAACCACCACGTCAAGACTGGTGATATTGAGCTTAGTCAACTGAGAGCTTATTGCATCAAAAGCCCCGCCATCGCCTGCGTCAATCAGCATGGTCTTACCAGAAGGCGAAATCAATAGTATGCTGTCGCCCTGACCAACGTCTATCACATATACGTCCAGCTCGCCGTCACCGCAAAAAGGCGCAGTAGTCGGCGCAGCGGTGGGCGTTGAAGTGGGAACAGCGGTGGGCGCAGGCTCAATATCAATTCCGACTACGCTTTTTAGCACATCGCAGCCACAAAGAGCAGACAGCATGATTAAGCACAAAACAAAAATTACAATCTTTTTCATGCCGATATTGTATCACCTTTACGCACAAACGACAATTACTTCTTGCAAAACGGAGTAGCTCAAGGTATAATTTTTTTCAAAATACAGATTAGAGGTCAAGCATGAAGCGAGTATTGGGAAGTATCCGCAGGGCGGACGAGAGATACCACATGATAGAGGACGGCGACAAGGTTTGCGTTGGCGTATCGGGAGGAAAGGACTCACTGCTGCTCATGCGGGCAATGAAGCTCTATCAGCGCTTCAGCTATGCCAAGTTCGATGTTTGCGCCGTGATGCTTGATCTAGGCTTGAAGTATCAAAACACCGCTCCCATCTCGAAGATGGCTGAGGATATCGGCATTGATTTTGAGGTCATTCACACCGACATAGGCAAGGTCGTTTTTGAGTATCGAGAGGAGCGAAGCCCCTGCGCCCTTTGCGCCAAGCTCAGGAGGGGCGCGCTCAACAATGCAGCAAAGGACAGAGGGTGCAACAAGGTCGCACTTGGACATAATCGTGAGGACGTTTTGGAAACGTTACTGATGAGTATGCTCTATGAAGGGCGCATGAACACCTTTGCGCCGGTTACATATCTATCAAGAAGCGATGTAACGGTTATTCGTCCACTAGTCTTTTTGCCCGAAAAGTATGCGCTTTCCATGGCACGTCAGCTTGAGCTGCCTGTTCTTCCTGCCAACTGCGAGATAGCAGGCAAGACAAAGCGTGAGGAAGCAAAGGATCTTTTGGATTATCTTTGCAAGATTACACCCGATGCCAAGGAAAAGATTCTCCATGCGCTTGTCAACACCGAAAAGTACGGATTATGGGATAGAATGAGAACGAAGGAGAACAACCATGAATTCTGATAGAAAGATAGCCAAAATGATATGCGAGGTGGGAAGAAGACTCTATAAAAGCGGCATGGTCGCCTCAAACGATGGCAATATCAGTTGCCGAATTTCAAAAGGCAGGTTCATGGTCACGCCCACCTGCGTTTCAAAAGGTTTCATGCGTCCAAAGGATTTGTGTATTCTTGATAAGGACGGCAATTACCTAAAGGGCGGAAAGCCCACAAGCGAAGCTAAGATGCATGTGATGATATTGAAGGCCCGACCCGACATCAATTCGTGCGTACACGCTCACCCAAGGTGCGCCACCGCTTTTACTGTCACCTCTACGCCGTTCGATCCAACGGTACTGCCTGAGGCAATGCTCGGACTAAGTGCAGTCAGGACTGCGCCGTATGCCGCCCCGTCCACATTGGAGCTTGCAAAGAACGCCGCCGATGCTGCGCTCACAACCGATGTGGTGTTACTCAGCCGACACGGCGCAATCACGCTTGGATGCGACCCCATTGATGCTCTCTATAAGCTCGAATCGCTGGAGCATTGTGCGCACACACTCATCTATGCAAAGCTGCTGGGAAAGTCAACCGAACTTGACCCAAACGAGCAGGAGCAGCTGCTTACTATTTCAAAGGAAGTCTATCATTGAGGTTCTTTTGCTCAATCAACGTTCTTTTTTGTGCGACCTGTTCCTGCCAAATACGAATGAGCCGACTACTGTCAGTATGACGGCAACTCCGCAGCCTATCCATAGATATGTCTGTGTGTTATTGCCCTGTGTCGGTTCTGATATTTCATTCTGCTGAACAGGCTCGTTTGCGGGAGCAGCAGTTTGGACTGGCTCGCTCGTGGGAATAATCGTTGGTTCGCTCGTAGGCTCAGGCGTGAAGGTCGGCTCAGGCGAGGGTGTAGGAACAAAATCCGACAGGCACTCAAGGGGAAGGTTTTCAAGAAGATCGTTACATTCTATGTCTGCGCCAACCGTGCTGAACGCTAGCCCATATTTTGACATATCATATTCACGGTTGCGTATGCTCCTAAGCCCCGAAGAAGCGGCGTTGGGGTCCCAGCATTGGTACCCAAGCTGCGCCATTTCAAAGGCGGTCTTGCCGTCAAACGCACTCAGCGGAACATCGAAGTCAAGCGTGATGGGATTATCCTGATACAGATGAAAATACACCTTTTTTACCTGCCACACGCCGTATTCTTGCGCCGATGCGGTGTATTGTGCTGGATCTGCCGCCGCCACATAGGCCTCGTTCACTATTTCAGCCACCAGCTTATGCGTTCCGTCATAGTCTCCATCTATGCTGTGTGTAACAATTACTTCGGGCCTAAAACGCCGTATCTGTTCGACAACCTGCTCAACAGGGTCACGCTCGTCCGCCTCCCAAGCCTCCAAAATAGAGCTGTATGAGTAGGTGTGTAGTCCCACAAAGCCCAAAAAGACAGGGTAGTGTGTCATTCCGTTGAGATATGTTCCGGGTAAAGACTTGCGTTGACGACCGATTGTATCACATGCAAGGTCGAGTATCTGAACAGAGTAGCCACGTTCGCCTGCATAGGTAGGAACGATTCCGCCAAGCATCCACATATCGTCGTTGCCGTGCGCACGCACAATAAGAATGTCAGCCTTGTCAACGGGGTCTTCCCATACAATCGCCTTTTTGGGGACTTCGCCGTCCTTGTAGGCAAAAAGCTCCGTCAGTTGGCACTGCCCCACGACACGAAGCTCGATGCCGTAAACGCCATCACTTGGATAAACACAGCCGAAACGAATATCGTTGCTCCTGCTTTCGGTTGCGAGCGTGTCGCCTTTTTCGTTTTTGAGGGTAAGCTGATAGCTTTGCGGAATGGACAACCACTCCCAATAGATGCACTCAAGGGGAACGGCATCTGTCCAAGTGACGGTAAAGCCATCGCCGTCCGTCATGTCAATAGCGGTAGAAAACGTGTAATCGGTCAGCGATGACATATTGACAGAGGCAGCATGTATTTCAATGCTGCATTTATCGTTGATGTCCGCAAAAGTGCTGGTACAGGCAAAGAGCAGCAATGCCGCCAGCAATAAGCATATCTTTTTCATGGCGGTATTATATCAACAATCCGCAGAGTTGGCAATCACTTCTGCGCAGTCTTGCTGCGGCGCATGATGACAAACTTGTTAAGTGGGAATGTAATCAGCAGCGAGAGCGTCATGGATATAGCTTTTGCAAGGATAGTACCCCAGTCCATGCCAATTATCGGTGCAAGCCAGCCGATGATAACGCCTACGATGAAGATTTGCAGCACCCAAACTGCAATAACCATGATTGAGTACATCACAGCCGAAAAGACAGGGTTGTTGTTTGCTTTGAAGGTGGATTTGCGCTGCACGATAAAGTTCACCACCTGTCCCACAGCAAACGAAATAATCACCGCATAGAAGGTACCAAGACCGCCTTTTGCAACGGAATAGTCGAGAATCCACCATGAAAAATCAACGTCCTTTAGTGCGGAAAACACCCAAAAATCAAGGGCAAAATATACTGCCAGCTCCGCAACGGAGGCAATCAGCCCAAGTAACGCATATTTGATAAATTGTCCAAATCCCTTCGGCTCGCTCATACTCATATATTTAGCTTACCCATTATCAATAATATCTTGTGTCTGGAAAAAAATGTTCAAAAATTGTTGCGTCATATTGCATTTTCAATTTCTCAAAATTATCATCGGGACGCACAGTCCAGCAGACCATCATTGCCCCAAAGAGCTTGCACAAAAACCATGCGTGATTGCGCTTTCCGTGTATGCCAAAGGCAATGAAATTTGGACGTGTCAGAAAATCTGTCAGCAGGTGTGACATGCCGTAGGCGGAAACAGTACCACAGCCCTTGCGCCAGCCACGATACGGCTCGGATAACTGTCCGCGAACAATGTGCGGAGCATTTTTTCTAAACCAGCGAACCATGCGAGGATCGAAGCTCTCAACGCAGTACACGCCCTTGTACTCAAGAAGAACCGACAAAGTGGCAGAACACAGAGGCGCATAATCCTTAACAGACTTTATCTCCACAATAACGGGAACCTTTGAATCCAACACCGCAAGCACGTCAACAAACAGCGGAATATGATGCTCGGTATTGAACAGCGGCATTTGTTGGAGCTGCTCGAATGTAAAAGCGTCCACACGAGCGTCCACGCCACAGGCACGATTTAGCGTATCGTCATGAAATACCACAAGCTGTTTATCTTTGGTAAATTGAACGTCAAGCTCAACACCATAGCCGTGCTGAACGGCAGCTTTGAAGGCGGCAAGCGAATTTTCGGGCACGCTCTGATTTTTCATATACAGTCCACGATGAGCGTAGGTACGACCTGCAAACGGTGTGCGCTTAGCCAGCGAGCACCTTGAAGGCATAAGAAGATAAACATAGAAAGCTGCAAGCAGCAGCGCAGCAAGTAATAAATAAACCATGTTGTCATTATACATCACTTTTGTTATAATTAAAACAGTTATTTGGGAGGGTCAATAAAATGAAGCTAAATTATAAGCGCACCATATTTGTGGGATTTGCCTTTTTCCTCATCTGCACGTTTTGGCAGGCATACGACAGCATCATTCCCAAGATATTGGTAGACAAGTTCGGCATGAACCAAACCTATTCGGGGATAATCATGGCACTTGACAACGTGTTGGCACTGGTATTGCTGCCGTTGTTCGGAGCAATCTCCGACCGCTGCCACAGCAAGCGTGGGCGGCGCACACCGTTCATTCTCATTGGCACGATAATTGCCGTTATAGCCTTTGTGGGGCTGTCGTTTGCCGACAATGTTCAAAAGAGCAATATCGCACAGGTTTCAAAGATTGACGATCCTTCGGCTTTGTCGGTTCTGTATCAAACCGAGGGCGATAAGACACTCAGGGACGTTGACGGAAATGAGTATGTTTTAAGCGATATATTTACCGAGCAGGAATATGTTGAGATAAAGTCGCAGGTTGCCGATGAAAACGGCAAGGTAATAACCAATCCCGATTATACTGATTATGTCGTACCTGCCAGACAGTCCTATGCGTGGGAGCAGACGCAGAACAACCCCACCACACTTATAGTGTTCATAGGAATACTGCTGATTGCACTTTTGTCAATGTCAATCTTCCGTTCGCCTGCCGTTGCACTCATGCCGGATGTGACAATCAAGCCGCTAAGGTCAAAAGCAAACGCCGTAATAAATCTAATGGGTACTGCAGGCGGCATTTTGGTGCTTGCGCTGGGCATTGTATTCAAAACAGGAAGCGTTGCAAACTCGCTGATGAGCTACACCTCATTTTTCATGATTGTGGGGGGTATAATGCTTCTTGCCCTGTTGGCGTTCAGAGTGCTTGTAAAAGAGCCGCTTTGGGTCAGGGACATGGAGGAGGAGAGCAACAGATACCACATCGACCAAGAAGAGCAGCTCAATGAGGGGCAGAAGCACAGCTTGACAAAGGGACAGCTTGCATCGCTGCTGCTGATTTTGGCATCGGTCGTGCTCTGGTTCATGGGCTACAATGCGGTAACGAGCAAGTACTCAATTTATGCCGATAAGGTGTTGGGACTGGATTACAACTCGACATTGATGATTGCAAACATAGCAGCAATAATCTCATATCTGCCGGTTGGGTTCATCGCCTCACGCATTGGCAGGAAAAAGACCATTCTTGCAGGCGTTGTGATGCTTGCAGGCTCGTTCACGGTTGCGGCATTTTTGCGTGGCGGAAGCTCCGCATTGCTGATGAACTGCATGTTTGCGCTTGCAGGCATTGGCTGGGCGACAATCAATGTCAACAGTTTCCCCATGGTGGTCGAGCTTTCAAAGGGCAGCAATGTTGGAAGGTACACCGGCTTTTACTACACTGCATCTATGGCGGCACAGATAGCAACGCCTGTTCTGTCAGGCTACATCATGGACAAAACAGGCATGACCTCGCTGTTCCCGTATGCTGCCATACTCGTTGCGGCAGCGTTCATAACAATGGTATTCGTGCATCACGGCGATTCAAGACCGCCCAAGAAGGGTACGCTTGAAACCTTCGATGTTGACAAGTAGAGCTATTGAGCAGTAATTTCGCCCAACTGTTGACCATCAAGTACGAGCGTATAGCTCTGACCAGCCACGATGGAGGGGGTCGAACAAACTAAACATTGCATTGATTTGGGAGTGGTGAAGGACAGAATGTTTTCGCCACTCTCATTATATATCTCGATAGAGCTGCCTGCATTTGCGTTAAGAGTGACGGCAAGCTGCCCTTGTGAACAATTACTCACCTTCTGCGCCATGCCCGATGCGCCAACGGCAAGCAGCGAACCTCCCGTCAGCGTGTAGCTTCCATTGTAGTCAAGCGGCCCATTTCCGCTGTTAGTCGGCCCATAGACCACGACAGAACCGTCAGTTTGTACTATGTTGCCGTTCGAGTCCAGACCATCACCCGAGGCGCTCAACACAATCTCACCGCCGGATATGGTAACCAATCCGCTGTCTGAGCTTGCAAAATTATTCTGTCCGGGTCGACCGCCCATAGAGGAGCCGTCATTTCCGCCAGCAGCATTGATTCCGTCATCAGATGCAACAACGGAGATTGAACCGCCCAAAATGTCGATAGAAAGGGCTTCAATACCCTCATAGCTTTTATCAATGGTCAATACGCCGGCATTGATTATCACATTTGCATCGGCATGTACGCCATCATCGCCCGACAAGATAAAGATTTCTCCGCCCGATATGGTTATGGTATCGTTGCTGTGAATGGCGTCATCTGATGAATCAATGGAAATTTTGCCGCTTAAGATAGAAAGGGAACCTGTCGCCTTAATCCCCTTTGCGCTCGTTGCGTCAGAAGTTGAAACGGTATTGCTTTGATAGCCGCCCTTGCCGCCTTTGCCACCACCCCAACTGCCCCAATCCTCACTCTTTTGCGAACTGTTCTCGCTTCCGCCGCCGCAGCTTATGGATATGGTTGCGTTTGAAATGGTGCAGTCGGTGACAGCTTGTATGCCGTCCTGCCCTGCGGTGATATACAGCTCGCCGCCAGAAATGATGATGTAGCCCTTCTCTTGGTCAGTCTCGTTGCTCGTTCTAAATCCATCTGCACCAGCATTGATAGTTACCGTGCCTCCGGACATCTCTATGGAGTCCTTGCCCCGAATACCATCGTCAACCGAAGATACAATTATCGTACCGCCCTCGATGCTAAGGTCGTCCTTTGAATAAATGCCCTTGCTGTAATTGCCGGTAACATAGAGCGTTCCGCTTCCGTCTATATCCAAGTCCTCTTTGGAAAAAATTGCGGCAGAGGGAGCGTCCTCGGACACATCGGAGTAGACCGCACCGTCCTCGACCATGTTAATCGAATCATTTGCAAGCTCAATTACTACCTTCTTCTGCGCATTGATAATATAGATTGGCGGGGCATCCTGACAGGTTATATCTACGCCGTTTAGCACCAGCTTGACCTTCTCGCTGCTGTCGGTGTCAACTATAATCTGCCCATTGCTGAGAGTACCTGATATGGTATATTCGCCGGCAGCGGAGATGGTGACTACGCTGCCTTGGGCGGTTGCACCCTCGCCGCTAATTACGATTTCTTCATCACTTAACAATATGCTCGCATCGCCCTTCAATTCATCAGAGTTGCTTTTGGCAACCGCATCCAGAACTATGTCGGGAGCTTCCACCACGGTTGCCTGTGTCGGCTCGGCGGTTATCGTCTGTGCTTTTGACGTAATATCATTAGTGCTGCCACAACCTATGAGCATGGCAAGTACCAAAAGAATTGGGATAATCTTTTTCATAATTTTTGACCCTCCTGTTTGATGCCGATATTCTATCTTCTAAACCTTAAAAAATACTTGCAACTGTGCGCCAAACATGTGAAATAAATGCAAAGCAAAAAACTACAAATAAATAATTATTTTTTTCAAAAAACTATTGACAATACTAAAATAGCATGCTATTCTAAGTTCAAGAATAAGAATCATTCTTAATTATGAAAAGGAGATTACAAATATGAAATGGGTTTGCACAGTATGTGGTTATGTACACGAGGGAGATGAAGCACCGGAGAAGTGTCCGGTCTGCAAGGTTCCTGCATCAAAGTTTGTCAAGCAGGACGAGGGTCGCACATGGGCTGCAGAGCATGTTGTTGGTGTGGCACAGGGAGTATCCGAGGATATTCTAAAGGATTTGAGAGCCAACTATATGGGCGAATGCACCGAGGTTGGCATGTATCTTGCAATGGCTAGAGTTGCACACCGTGAGGGCTATCCCGAAATTGGACTCTACTGGGAGAAAGCAGCGTATGAGGAGGCAGAACATGCGGCAAAGTTTGCGGAGCTTCTGGGCGAGGTAGTGACCGACAGCACCAAGAAAAACCTTGAGATGCGTGTTGAAGCCGAGAATGGCGCAACGATGGGCAAGTTCGACCTTGCGAAGCGTGCAAAGGCGCAGAACCTTGACGCAATCCACGACACAGTACACGAGATGGCAAGAGATGAAGCACGTCACGGCAAGGCGTTTGAGGGACTGCTCAACAGATACTTTGGCAAGTAAAATTAGTGATATAGAAGGAGCAATAATATGAGAAGCATCACCACTCTGGATATACAATATGCACACCGTTTCTACGGTTTTAGGGGCGAAGCACAGTATCTTCACGGTCATACAGGAGTATTAACCATCGAGGTGGAGGATACCATCGAAGCAGGAGTGAACATGGTGTTTCCCTGCAATGAGATTCAGAAAACTGCGTGGAACGTGCTGAAGAATTTCGACCATGCGCTGATTCTTCGTGAGGATGATCCGTTGCTGCCTGCAATATTGAGCGTATACGAGGCACAGGGCATCAAGGACGGCGCACCCAACAACAAGATGAAGGGTGAAGCCTTTTCAACCGAGCTAGCCACAGCCTATCCTAATTGCCGCATGGTCGTAACCAAGGAGACCATGACAGTTGAAGGAATGATTAAGATTGTGTATGAGCTACTCAAGGATAAGCTCAATATTGCAAAGCTCACCTTTACCAGCGGTGTAAATGCCGCTTCCCAGTCATATGAGCCAATCGACAGTGTTGACCGTTGTCCGTTATGTGGAATAGCTCTCAATGAAAACGGCGTCTGCCCAAAGTGCGGATACAAGAAGTGACTATTATTTGACCGTGAACAATGAACCACGGTATAAACAGAGAATACCTCCCTAAGCTCCCGAAGCAATTCGGGGGCTTTTTGCTGAGTTATCAGAGGCTGCCGAAAATCTCCAACTCTTTATAATAGTCCTTGTCGGTTTTGAGTTTGAATGAGTGTCCCTCAGTGCCGTAGTGCATGGGAACGGTCTTTTTTGCGTTTAGCTGTCGTGTGACAAGTGCTGCCTTTTGGGGATCTAGAGTGTAGGTTCCGCCAACTGGAATGAAGAGCAGGTCTAATTTTCCAATGGCAGCTATCTGATCATCGGTCAAAAGATGACCCAAATCACCAAGGTGAGCTATTCTAATGCCGTCAAACTCAAACACATAGATGATGTTATCCCCACGCTTTGCCCCCATAACCTCATCGTGAAAGGACGGCACACCATAGATGCGAACATCGCCAATGGTTAGCGGTTTGGGCGTATCTGCAACCCGAAAGCTGCCGCCCACCTGAGTAATATCATCGTGATCAAAATGATGATGACTGACAGTTACAACATCGCAATCCACAATCGGGTGCGCAAAGACCGTTTGCGGATAGGGATCGGTAACAATGCGTATGCCACTGTCACTTTCCAGCAAAAAACTTGAGTGTCCCAAATAGGTGTATCTCATTCTATTCCTCCTTTAATTGAATATAGCATCGCTCTTGCAACGCCGCCAAGCTCATGCTCAAGCTCGATGCGCTCCATTCCGTCCTTGTGGTGGGTCATGGACAGTATTTCCGCAGGAGTTGACAGTCCCAGCACCGTTTTTAGCAGGGTGCGTCTTACAACTGCGTCCTTTGGGCATGGTCTGTCTCCGTGCCGCAGCCATGTATTGAGCCTGTTTTCAAGCAAATTATCAAGGTCGGGTATTGGTGCGCAAACAGCTAGCAGATGGGAATATAACGCATCGGAGAGGGTCAGTATCAGCCAACCGTTGCTTTCAAAGGCTTTATCGACAAATGGGTGCGAAGCGACATTGATGCGTTCCGCCATCAACTGTGCCGTGTTGTATTGCAAAAATGCAGAGGTCGAAAGGTCGCCAACACGAGAGTAAGAAAACTTTGCATCGGCGTTGCATATCTCATTAACCCATTCATTCAATCGTTCTATCATAGCTTTAATCTATCCAAAATGGACAGATTTGTCAAGAAATGATTAGCGTCTCAATCCTAGGGACATACTTATTTCGAGGTGAATAAAATGAAAAGAATTTCTGATAGAAACCGATTGATACTTTTGCTTGGGCTTTGCCTGTGCCTGTTGTTCTCGCAGTTGCTCACAACCGCAGCAGCAGAGCAGACTGCCACAATTACAAGCGCAGACGGCATTTTGCGCCTGCACATTCTTGCAAACAGCGATTCCGACATCGACCAAGACATCAAGCTTGAGGTGCGTGATGCCGTTCTGCCTTATTTTGAAGCGGCAAACAGCTACGAGGATGCACGCTCGTTTTTGCTGCAGCATGGCGATCAAGTGCAGAGCATATGTGAACAGGCTCTTAAAGACTGCGGAGCTGGGTATGGAGCATATTTGCAGCTGGGAACCGAGAGCTTTCCCGACAGGACGTATGAGGGGACGTTGTATCCTGCAGGCGAATATGATGCGCTTGTTATCGTTCTGGGCAATGGCGGCGGACATAATTGGTGGTGCGTGCTTTATCCGCCCCTGTGCATAGTCACGCCTGACGGAGAGATTGTGGATACAGAGGAGCTGGATTTTGAGAGCGATCTGTGGGATTGGATTAAGGACGTTTGGGCGAGGTGGTTCTGACAATGAAGGCTTCAAAGAGAGTACGCTGCCTGCTTGTTGCAGTTTTAATTCTGCTGATGGTTCTTATTCCGCAGAGCAGCCTTGCAGCATTAAAACGAGGCTCAACGGGCGAGGAGGTCAAGACCCTGCAGCGCAAGCTCAAGCAGTGGGGATATTATACCGGCGTGGTTGACGGCATATTCGGCTCAGGAACGGAGAACGCCGTAAAATATTTTCAGCGCACAAATGGCTTGACCGCAGATGGCATAGTGGGAAATGCAACGGCAAAGGCACTGGGCATGACGCTTAGCACATCATCGCAGACCACATCATCGTCCAATTCTTCGGACGTATATCTTCTTGCACAGTGCATATATGGGGAGGCACGAGGCGAACCCTACAAGGGACAGGTTGCCGTGGGTGCGGTGATACTCAACAGGGTCAAGAGCAGCAAGTTCCCCTCGTCAATCGCAGGAGTTATCTATCAGCGTGGAGCGTTTGATGTTGTCAGCGATGGGCAGATAAATCTCGCACCAAATGACACAGCCATCAAGGCGGCAAAGGACGCAATGAACGGGTGGGATCCAACGGGAGGCTGCATGTATTACTACAATCCCGCTACGGCGACCTCATCTTGGATATGGTCAAAGACCGTGACGCTGACCATTGGCAGACACTCGTTCTGCTTGTGAGGTGACAATGAAAAAATCCTTAATGATATTTATTCCGCTATTGCTGACAGTCGCTCTTGCCTGTGCGCTTGTATGGGCAGTAATTGCGACCAACAGGGCGGATAAGTCGGAGCTGATACTCAGCAATAACGCAAAGAGTATTTACCAGCAGATACATGACAATCTAAATGACATAGATACCAACCTAAAAAAATGCGGTGTCGCCACCACAAATGAGAGACAGATAATGCTGTTTGCCGATGTTTGGCGGCTTGCAAATGAGACAACTACCGCACTTAGCCAAATTTCCGCTTCACATGCGGACGACTATGGCTTGCAGCAATTTATTGTGCGAGTGGGCGACTACTGCCATTCCTTGATGGAGCAGCTTCTAAACGGTACGGAGCTTAGCGACACGGACAGAAAGCAGCTTGAGAGCCTGCAAAAAAAGTGCAATGAGCTTGCAACCGAGGTGCGTACAAACATCGAGAACGAGGAGTATCCGACCATTGGCGGCGATGAAAACTTTTATGAGGGAACCAAGGACGAAAGTGAAATAACCGATTATCCTCGCCTTATTTATGATGGCCCGTTTTCGGAGAGCAATGAGAATATGGCGTCCTATTTGGAGGGCGAGGACATTGACGAGGCGGCAGCGCAGGCAATAGCACAGCAATGGTTCCCCGATAAGGAGCTTACCAGCAATGGTCTATGCAAGGGCAAGTCAATCGAAAGCTGGGATTTTCAGGGCGAAAACCTCGATGTATCCATCACCAAAAAGGGTGGGCAGATGCTGTACTTCATGTCGCAGCCCACGGGCGATAAGTCCGATCCGCCCTCAAATGATGAGACGGACAGGCTGCACGCCGCCGCAGAAAAGTTTTTGCAAGAGAAGGGCTACAATAATATGAAGCCCAGCTATGCTCAGTATTACAACGGCGCAGTAGTGCTAAACTATGCGGCAACGCAGGACGGCGTAATCCTTTACAGCGACCTAATCAAGGTATATGTCGATCGTGATACGCAACAGGTGATAGGAATAGATGCAAGGAGCTATGTTTTCTCGCATCGTGAACGCAAACTCGACACGCCTGCACTCACCAAGGACGATGCTGCAAAGAAGGTAACGCAGAAAATGACTGTCAACAGCGTTGAGCTTGCGCTTATTCCCAAGACCGCACAAACTGAAGTTCTTTGCTATGAGTTCAAGGGTACGCAACACAATACGTTCTTTATTGTGTACATCAACGCACAAACAGGCAGCGAGGAGCAGATATTTGAAGTGATAAACAGCGAGGAAGGCGATCTGGTAGTATAGCCTGAGAGTCAACAGAGGCAAAGACATCCCTACACTTTGGATGCCTTTGCCTTTTTTATATCCCAGTATTCTGCCACAAGCGGTCGAAATCCCAGCTTGCCAATAAGCGAGTATCGAATGCGATAGCTTGAGCTGCCAAAGCAGCCGCAGCCCACAAAGCGTGCATATTGCACGATGTATTCATCGAGTTCGTGCAGCCCCTCATCGGTGTTGATAAGCGGAAAGAACCAGCGTGACCAGCAGAAACGATTGTCCTCGGATTCGATGTACAGCTTGCGATTTATGGCACGAAGAAATGCACGCATAGCCTGCTCGTTGCCTGCGCCCTTTTTTAGCTTCCAGCGATACAGAGCACGAGCCTTGCGGCGAATCTTGCCCTTTAGCTTCTCTTTGGTGTTGTGTGAAAGGTCTATGCGTCCTGCCTTATATGCAATTCCAAGATACTCCCAGCCCGAATCAGGCTCATATACACCCTCTTTGTCGGTGTTGATTGTAAGACCGCAGCCAAAAAGATAATCGGAGATGTACGCCCGATGCTCACTCAGATCCTCTTGCGTGGAAGCAAAGAGAATTATATCGTCCGAGTAGCGAGCGTAGAGAACGTTGCGGTCGATAAAATGCCTGTCAAGTGGGGACAAAAACACGTTGGCAAGGAAGGTTGAGGTCGGTGTTCCTGCCATGACGCCACGGCTCTCATGTACTATTTTGCCATCATAGCTTGCGCAGTCACCCGATAAAAGCATCTCAAAAAAAGCAAATAACTCAGGATCATCAAAAATGACAGACTTCAGCTCAAACATCAACTGTTCCACATTGATTGAGTTAAAGTAATCATGTATATCCAGCTTGTACGCCCACATTTTATCAATGTTGGGGGTGTTTGTCAGCCGCACAATGGCAGATTTCACACCGCAGCCGCTTCTAAAGGAATAGAGATTGTCGGGCAGTCGGCCATCAAACCTGCTGCAAAGAAACGCAATTATCTTGAGCGAGGCATTTTCGGTGGGGGTGAATGTGTAGACGACACGCTTTTTGTTGGTGCCGCCCTTGTTCACTAACATTTTTTTAACTGTGGATAGCGAAGATACGCTCCTAGCAGCGTCAAGATAATCTCCGCTTTCAATGAGCGAAGTAAAGAAAAGATGCTCCTCGTCCGACAGCCTGTTTTTATCGGTTCTGTCGGAGAGAAAATCAATCCATGTCTGTTTCAGTTGTAATTGGTCAAGTATGCTCAATAAACGATTATTGAAAAAGGGAGGGGAAATGCTTTGAAGGAAGCAGTGCTTACACAAGGCTGAACGACGATCGACCATCCGCAAGGTCGCATTTGACCGCCGCTTCACCCCACCGCGGAAGCGGATAACCCGTATTCCCCTCGCCTTTTTTCACAGAATTACTTGAGGTAACTGCGGATACGTTCTATCACATAGTCGCTCTCATTGGGATAATGCTTGTAAAAATTGATGAAGGGAATGCCGGCGTCCTGGGCAGCACCCTTGGCGTTTCTAAATGCCATGTTGCGGTCACGGTTATGTTCGGTGAGCATAATCACTCCGGCAATATCATCGTTGCCGTACAGAACGAAGTCATAGGGCTTTTCATTGCCAACAGCGTCCAAACCCAGCCGTGATGCCGGAACGTTCTGATGCACCATGTATTGCGGAAAGTTCGAGCGCAATATGGCGGCAAAGTACGCCGTTCCACGCTCAGGCTTTACAAAGGTTCGCTGCTGAGGAGCAACTGCTGCGGTTCGCTGTTGAGGTTGAACGTTTCGCTTGTCCGAGCCATCGATATCGACGCCCGTTGCTTTTTCAATCTTGTCAACAATCGCGGATAGGTTCTTTAGCTTGTCAAACAGACCCATAATATCGCCTCCGTATCTATTTTTGTTTATTATATCTGAAAACTTTGGCGATTGCAATACAAATTCAGTCTCCGTAGACCTTTTGAAGAATATCTTTCGCCTGCTGGGTGTCTAGGCGATAGTCTCCGTCACTGTATACTAGGGGAATGGTGTAGCAACTGATGGAGGTCACACCTTGAAGCGACCTTGCCATAGGAATTAGATCCATCGCGCCAAGACTTGAGTGTACACAGCCCTTTGTCGCCTTCTGCATTGATGGCAGCTCCCAAAGCGACATTTCACGCAGACGCTTTAGCAACCCCACGCCAATATCCATCATCACATAGGTCTTTTGTTCACGGGTGGTACCAAGATAAGGAGCAATGTTTGCCGATGTATAGGTGGCGTTCGTTCCTTCAAACGAACCAACAGCGTCCAACACAGCATCAAGACATTCAAGCTCGATGCAAAGGTAGTGCGACACCTGAACGCCCACAAGATTTTTGACCGCCCAGATTAAGTTCCAATACCGCTGAGTTTTATTAGTACCGCCAAGCCGTGTAGCCTCGCCCAAACGAGTGTACTGCGTTGATACGATTTTACATTCATCATCAAGCGTGTAGACTGAGGCAAGTGCTTCATAGGGGATTGCAATTATACTTAGCTGCGTCCCTTCGAGCCTCACCAAAAAGATGGCGGTAGCAACGCCATCCTCGGTGCCTACCGCCATAAAGTCCTTGGTACTGCTGCTGTACTGCCCCTTTATTGGCTCTCTAAAAATGATGGGGCTGTTCGATACTGCGGGAGATACCGTTGGAGTTGGAGTGTCCTCGTCCCATATCGGAGCTAGTGGCAACCGATAAGCTGAAACCGGTTCAGTCATTGGGGTTGATGAGGGTGCGGGAGTGTGAGTGGGGACATTGGTCATATCGGGTGAGACATCGACCGTTGGTATGATGGGCTCGTTGAGTGGCGTAGAGCCTGACGCCGCACATTGTGCCAAGCAGATAATCACAATGATTATTACCACCGCTGCAACGGTTACGCCCGTGATGAGCCAGAAACGGGAGCGCTTCACGCAAATATCCTCCTTTGTGGGATGCTCTCCTTATTTTGCCAAGTTTTCATTGCTATATTCTCGAATGTCGTATATAATTAAAATTCAGGAAAATTATCGGAGGTAAGCATGAAGACAAATCGTGAGAGCCTGAGAAAAATGATCCTTTGCGCCATATTCTGCGCGCTGGTAGTCGCCATGACGTTTGTTCCATATACAGGGTATATCAGCGTTGGCGTTATCGAGATTACTACTTTGCACATAGTGACCATTCTTGCAGGCGTACTGCTGGGCTGGAAGTATGGCTCAATAGTGGGCTTCGTTTGGGGCATGACCTGTCTTGTTCGTGCCTACATGATTCCAATTTATCTGCCATTCGGCTTTGGCAATCCGCTTGTCTCGGTGTTGCCCAGAATACTTGTGGGTGCCGTTTCGGGGCTGGTGTTCGGTGCGCTTAAAAAGACACGGTTGAGTACGACCGTTGGCATTGTGATAGCTACCATCTGCGGTTCACTTACAAACACAGTGCTTGTTCTGACGGCAATGTCCATCTTTGTAAAGGCAAGCGTAGCAGAATTATTCATGTCCATTTTCAGCACGCTTGTCGGATTGAACGGCGTCATTGAGATTGCAGCAGCCATCGTAATTATTCCTGCCGTATATTTTGCTTTGCAGCCAAAGGATTTGGTGCTCGGAATTGACATTGGGGCCTCTACCACTAAGCTTGCCATGCTCAGAGGAAACAGATGCAGACAGACCTATATCAAAGCCGATGATGAGAGCTTGGACGAGGCAATAAGCAAATTTTCACTAAACGGCGTCAAGCGAATCGCCATTACCGGCGTTGGCGCATCGTATATCGAGGGGAATATCGCAGGAATTAGCACCGTCCGTGTCGATGAGTTTGCATCGCTTTCAAGAGGTGCTGCCACCATAGCCCATAAGCATAATTGCCTAATTGTCAGCGTTGGCACAGGAACGTCATTTGTTCGTGTGACACCGCTTAGGTCGTGGCACGTTGGCGGCACGGGCATTGGCGGAGGCATGATAGAAGGATTATCAGAGCGAATGTTGGATGTCCATGATATGAAAGGCTTATTGGAACTTGCGAATAAGGGCGATTTAGGCAAGGTAGATCTTCAGCTGGGGGATGTCTGTAAGGACACCATTTCCAACCTTTCGCCCGATTCGACCGTTGCCAACTTAAAAAAGGCAGCCACTGCGAGCGATAGCGACCTTGCACTGGGCCTTGTGAATGTGGTGTTTGAGAGCATCGGTGTAATGGCGGCGTTTGCGGTGCAGAAGCATTTGACAAGAACGATAGTGCTTGTCGGAACAATAATGAACATTCCCGCTGCGCAAGGCATTTTGGACGGAGTTGCTAAGCTGCATCATGTTAGGTTCATCATTCCCCAAAATTCGCCGTTCGCCACGGCAATAGGAGCAGCGAGGGTGGCGGAATGAAGATTTATCAGGTAGCTATATTGGGGTTTGGAGTCGTTGGTTCCGGCGTATATCGAATCATCAAAGAGAACCATGACGATCTCAAACACAGAGAGGGTGTACACCTGCATACCAAACGTGTACTTGTCAGAAGCCTCAAGCCGCAATATTTCGATGTTGCGCCCGAGGAGCTGTTTACGACCAACTTTTATAACATACTCAATGACGATGATGTGTCCATAGTGATAGAGTGCATGGGCGGTGTCGAACCTGCCCGAACGTTCATATTGAAGGCATTGAAGGCAGGCAAGACGGTTGTTACCTCCAACAAGGAGGTTATTTCTAAGCATTGGTACGAGTTTGAAAAGATTGCCAAGCAGAGTGGGGCAGGGCTGTACTACGAGGCAACGGTAGGGGGCGGAATACCTATACTTCGCACCGTGACCGATTCGATGCAGGCAAATAACATCAGCCGAGTATTGGGCGTTATAAACGGTACAACGAACTATATTCTAACAAAGATGGCGGAGGAAGGAAAGACCTATGAGGAAACGCTGATAGAGGCGCAGAAGCTGGGCTATGCGGAGGCGGATCCCACGGCAGATGTGGAGGGATATGATGCCACATACAAGCTGTCCATTCTTGCGTCAATGGCGTTTCATGCTCATCTTCCCGTACCCACGATATATCGGGAGGGCATAACGGGATTGAGTGCGATGGATTTTCAAACGGCAAAGCAGCTCGGCTATACCATCAAGCTTTTGGCAATAGGCAAGAAACAGGGCAACAGCATAGAGGTGAGGGTGCATCCCACCATGATATCCAAGGATCATCCGCTTTGCGGAGCTCGTGGCGTGTTCAACGCTGTGTTTTTGACAGGCTCGGCGGTCGATGATATCATGCTCTATGGCAGGGGCGCAGGAGCAATGCCAACGGCAAGTGCGGTGGTGTCCGATGTAATCTATGCCTGCCACCGAGACGGTCGTCATCGCTATATGACGTTTGTCAACCATGAACAGATGTCGGATCAAATCGAGCTGGTAAGCAACTTTTCAAGTGGGTACTGTCTGCGAATTTTGGTTACTGACAGCACAGGCGTGCTTTCGAAAATTACACAGGTGTTTGCCCAACACAATGTATCATTGAGCACGGTTTTGCAAACGCAGGCAACGGACGGAGAAGCAAGTATAGTAATGGTTACTCACGGTGCAATGGAGATGGATATGAAGGCGGCAGTTGAGGGAATAAAAGTACTCGACTGCGTAAAATCCGTACTTAGTGTAATAAGGGTGGAAGAATAAATTAAAAAAGTTAAAAAAAGTCTTGCATTTATCGACCCATCTCGCTATAATGGACGTTGCGAGCGCTGATGTAGCTCAGTCGGTAGAGCACCTCATTGGTAATGAGGAGGTAGTCAGTTCGAATCTGATCATCAGCTCCACATGCCACCCAATCGGGTGGCATTTTGCATCTAATGATTCGAACTGGCTGCCTCCTCATCAAAATCCGAGGTCAGTTCGCATACGCCAAGCGAAGCGAAGGCGTCTCGGAGAAATATCCTCTGCATTTGTGCCAAAGGCACAATATGATGGAATTTCTCATGTATCTGATCATCAGCTCCACATGCCACCCAATCGGGTGGCATTTTGCATCTAATGATTCGAACTGGCTGCCTCCTCATCAAAATCCGAGGTCAGTTCGCATACGCCAAGCGAAGCGAAGGCGTCTCGG
>JAQUTY010000007.1:0-25986 GCA_028694155.1 Eubacteriales bacterium | reverse complement strand
AGAAAAATTATTTGCTTCGTTCATCAGGGTAAGAACACAATGTACGATTGTTGCATTAGCATTTGCGTGTGTTTATTGAACGGCGCATGATGAGGGCAAGCAGCAGGACAAAGACCATGCCCACAAGCGAGCAAAAGAGAATGCCGCCCACCGTGAGAGCATTTACAACATAGTTTTGAGATATTGACAAGGTAGCTACTACCGTATCTGCTACAAACAGAGGTGTCAGCAGATAGCTGATGATGCCGCATACAACGCCCATAAAAAATTTGACACCAATGTAGCGCAGCGGCCTTTCGAGCTTCAAAAAGCACAGCGTCTGCAAGGCGATAGACAGTCCGCCAAAGCTGGTAAAAAAACCAATAAACGCAAGCTGAAGCCGCAGAGTCATTCCACTGGACACTAGTGCCTTGCAGCCGTTGGTCAGCTCGACAATGCCACCTACTACTGCCTTTACAGCAGGTGATCCGATTGGAATTTTAGAGAATATAACGGAAAGCAGAACAGAGCAAAAAACGATGCAGCCGCCAACTCGAAGAAGTCCAAGCATACTATCCATTATCGAGTCGGTCAGGGCATCGGCAAGCGGGATTCGAGGCGATGGAGAAATATTTTTTGCAGTAGGAATTTTTAGAAAAACTGCGAAAATTAGCACTGTAAGTGTCTGTGCGAGCAATATAGGCAAAAACACCCTCTTGTTTTGATAGAGTTCAAATGATATTATCGTAATGAGAAATGTTGGGCTGCATAAATTAGTAATATACGACAATGTTTGCGCCTCACGACTGTTGATGACGCCGCTTTTTAGGCAGCCACCCAACAGACGTGCACCAGAGGGATAGCCTGAAAGTGCGCCGAACACGAACACGGGAAGCAGTCCAATTCGCCGCCTGTTTGCAAACAACGTTGTAAAGCCCAGCTTTTCCAACAGTCCGCAGCAGATGAAAAAGGGAAGCAGGGCAGGGAATACTGAGTTCCACCATAATGCCATGCCGACCTTTGCTCCTTCGAGCGTGGCGGCAGGGCAGGCGAGCAGCAACAAGGTGACAAGTGTGGGGATAATGAGCCGTTTCATAGACCCTCCTTGTCATACAATACACAAGAAGAGGTCGGTTTATTCGATGCAGAAGAGAAAGAAGATTGGTTTGGCACTTGGCTCGGGAGGTGCGAGGGGGTTCTCGCACATAGGCGTGCTTGAAACTCTTGAAAAGTACAATATCCCCATAGATATGATTGCAGGGTGCAGCATTGGCGCAATAGCAGGCGCAATATACAGCGTTGGCACGGACTTGCACTTGCTGTCACGGTATGTATCCACGCTTGACAAAAAAGCAATTATGGATCTCACCATGCCCACGCAAGGCGGTATACTTCAGGGCAATAAGATTGAGGAAATCATTCGAGTGCTTACCCACGACAAGACCTTCGCTCAAACAAAGATACCCTTCTTTTGCACAGCTACCGATATGGAGTCGGGTACGCTGACGGTGTTTTCCGAGGGAAAGCTGCACCGTGCCGTGCGTGCAAGCATGTGTGTGCCGGGGGTGTTTGTACCTGTTGAGATGAATGGTCATTACTATTGCGATGGCGGCATATTGGAAAGCGTTCCCGCAACGGTTCTAAGACAGCAGGGCATGGACGTTGTAATCGGTGTTGACTTGAGCCAAAAGCGCAATCGCATAAGCGAGGGCAAGCTCGGCGCATACAGTACGCTATTACGAATGTTCGACATCATGCAGCACGAGATTGACACCCTGCGCCCACCCGATGTTGACGTATTGGTAAAACCGTCCGCCGCATTTATGTCCCTGCTCTCGTCCGAGGGCACAGAAGAATGTGTTGACGAGGGACGCCGTGCAACCGAGGCGGTCATTCCGCAGATATTGGATGCTATCGGCGGCAATAGCGAGCTTGCGTCAAACTGTACGCTATAAGGTGATTGCCGATTGATTGTCCTTATGAAGCTCCTTGCCAAGTGCGTAGGATAGGACGTCGGTGGAAAATGAATCTATGTATAGTGATTGCTGCGCCGTTGGGGTGCAGCATTTTTGATCGGAGTTGCGCATAATCAGCGGTGTGTTCGACACGCTCACGATAGCCGACAGCAGCGAACGAGCTGACTTTCTAAGACCCAGCACACGCAAATAGCCGTTGATTGGCTTGCGCATCTGACAGGTAAGCTCCTCGGAAATGTTCAAAAGAGCGCACATACCAATGCGCTTGCAGCGTGCGAGCGTATAGCGTTTTGACTTCACGGCGGCAAAGAAACTCTCCGTGTCGTAGCTCTGGCGTGCTGCACGGGCAATTACCTGCTCGAAACCCTCGGATACATCGGGAATCTCTCTTACTTCATCATCGGACATGTGCCTGAGCTTGTAGAGCATCATCGCTCCTATATCATTGATGGTGATGGGAAATTGCTCGTCAAATTGAAGCGCACCGCTTACAAACAGAGGCAATGCGGCGTTGACGGTGGGATCGCCCGACTTAAAGGCGGCACGGATAGCGGTTGCGCTGGATATTTGACCGCTAAGTGCGACATCGTTGTAGGCATTCTGAATACGCCTGATGGGACAGGGGGAAATCTGCTGAGCAAAACGGTTGATGCAGCGAAGGTACTCGATGGCAAGGATATTGTTCGGCTTTGCAAGCTCTCGAAGGAACACGGGATTCATTCCAAGCTCCTCAAGCGCATCGTAGCGTGCTCGTGGGTAGGACTTGCCCTGCTTGAGATGAATGGCAAGCGTTTGCTGAAACTCCGGAGTTTCATTCGATAAAATATCACTGAGCTTATAGAGAATATCCAGATCGTCCTCCTCACAGCCGAAGGCAAGGTCGGTGACAATTCCCGTTTGTGCGAGCAAACGAATTGCACCCTCGGCAAATCGCTCTGCACTCGAATTGGCAAATACGGAGGGAATTTCAATAACGAGGTCTGCACCCGCTCGAAGAGCCCATTCGGCTCGTGTAAACTTGTCTGTGCAGGCAGGTTCGCCACGCTGTACAAAATTGCCCGACATGGCGACTATGCAATACGCTGCCCCTGTGCGCTTTTTCGCCTGCTCAAGCTGATAAATGTGACCGTTATGCAGCGGATTGTATTCTGCCACGACGCCGACTACTCTCATTTTGGCGACCTCCAACTTTTTTCTCTATCAGTATACCATTTTTTGTTGCTTTGTGGTAGAATAAGTTGAATTTTTTGTGGAGGATGTAGATTTATGTCACTAATGGACAGTATCAAGGTCAAAGCAAAGGCTGACAAGAAAAACGTTCTTTTGCCCGAAGGCACTGAGGAACGCACCGTTCAGGCGGCGGCAATCATTGCCCGTGAGGGAATTGCCAACGTTACTCTGTTTGGTAAGCGTGACCAGATTGAGATGATTGCCAACAAGTATAATGTGTGCTTGGACGGCGTAGCTACAATAGATCCCCAGACGGATGCAGACTTTGAACGTTATGCCGATTGGTTCTATCAGATGCGCAAGGAGAAGGGCGTCACCCCTGAAAAGGCGGTCGAGACGATGAAAAATCCGCTTTTCTACGCCGCAATGATGATTAAGGACGGCAGAGGCGATGGCTTTGTGTCTGGAGCTATCAACACAACGGGCAATACGTTGCGTCCGGGCTTGCAGATAATCAAGATGAAAAAGGGTATTCACACCGTTTCGAGCTGCTTTGTAATGGAAGTTGCGGATAAAAAGTACGGAGACAACGGCACCTTGGTGTTTGCCGATTGTGCAGTCAATATTGCTCCCGATGCTCAACAGCTTGCAGAGATTGCCATTTCATCTGCCGAAACGGCAAAGAGCCTTTGCGGCATGGAACCCAAGGTGGCAATGCTTTCCTTCTCAACAAAGGGCAGCGCAAAGCATGAGAATGTCGATAAAGTTGCACAGGCAACAGCAATCGTAAAGGAGATGGCACCCCAACTGAATGTTGACGGCGAATTGCAAGCAGACGCTGCGCTTGTAGAGAGCGTAGGTCAGCTAAAGTCCCCCGGCAGTCCCGTGGCAGGCAAGGCGAACGTGCTGGTATTTCCCGACTTGCAGGCTGGCAACATCGGCTACAAGCTCGTGCAAAGACTGGGAGGAGCAGATGCCATTGGGCCAATATGTCAGGGCTTTGCAGCACCCATCAACGACCTCAGCCGTGGATGCAGCGTGGAAGACATCGTATCGGTAGTGGCAATCACCGCCGTTCAAGCACAGAATAACTAATTGAAAGGGTCAACAATCATGACAAACGTATTGGTAATCAACGCAGGAAGCTCATCTTTGAAGTATCAGCTAATTGATGTGGACACGGAGACTGTCATCGCAAAGGGTCTTTGCGAGCGCATCGGAATTGCAAACTCGGTTCTCAACTATAAGTCCAATAAGGGCGATAAGCTCGAAAAACAGGTTGATATGAGGACGCATGAGGACGCCATTGCAATGGTATTGGAGGTTCTGGTTGACAAGGATATAGGCGTTATTTCGGATATGAGCAGTATCCGTGCGGTGGGTCACCGTGTTCTTCACGGAGGAGAGAAATATTCTGCTTCCGTAGTTATAAACGATAAGGTTCTAGAAGCGATTGAGGAGTGTATTCCACTTGGGCCACTGCACAATCCTGCAAACCTTATGGGTATTCGTGGGTGCATGGCAGTCATGCCGGACGTGCCGATGGTTGCGGTATTCGATACGGCGTGGGGTCAGTCCATGGCGAAAAAAGCGTTTCTCTACGCACTTCCATACGAGGCATACGAGAAGTACGGCGTTCGCAGATACGGTTTTCACGGAACATCGCACCGCTATGTAACAGGCAAATGCCTTGAATTGATGAACTCGAAAACTGCTCGTGTAATTACCTGCCATTTGGGGAACGGATCGAGCGTGAGCTGTTCGGAGGCAGGCAAGTGCGTTGACACCTCAATGGGACTGACTCCGCTTGAGGGATTGCCGATGGGCACACGCTGTGGCGTGATTGACCCTGCAATCATTCCGTATTTGATGAGCAGAACAGGCATGAACGCAAAAGAAATGGATACCTATATGAACAAAAAGAGTGGTATGCTTGGCATTTCCGGCGTATCAAGCGATTATAGGGACTTGTGGAAGGCTGCCGATGAGGGCAATGAGAGGGCGAAGCTCGCACTTGATATGTTCGCACTAGCGGTCAAAAAGTACATCGGCTCGTACGCCGCCGAGATGAACGGCGTGGACGCCATCGTATTCACCGCAGGCGTTGGCGAGAATGATAGAGGAGTCCGGGAACTGGTACTGGAAGGGCTCGAGTATTTGGGCGTAAAAGTCGATTTTGAGTACAACAAAAATTGTCCGCGCGGTGAAGAAGTCGAGCTTTCTACACCTAACAGCAAGGTCAAAGTGTTCGTCATTCCAACTGACGAGGAAATGGCGATAGCTCGTGACACGGCAGAACTGGCTCTGTAAGGGAGAACCGATCAACAGAATAATCGGGGGCGTGACCCCTATATTGTCCCGTGCCTTGAATCGCCGTGGTATCACGGATGAAATCAAGGCATGGGAGTTTTTGCACCCCCAAAATGGTGCGCTATCGAACCCCTTTTCGCTTACCGATATGGACAAGGCGACAGCAAGGATTGAACTTGCAAGTAAAAGGGGCGAGAAGGTTTGCGTATACGGAGACTTCGATGCTGACGGCGTTTCGGCAACTGCAATAATGACGGATTGTCTGCGCTCGATGGGGCTGGAGACTGTGCCATACATTCCATCACGACATAGCGAGGGCTACGGAATGAATATGGACTCTGTAAGGCGCATTGCATCGTGGGGCGTGAAGCTCATAGTAACCGTAGACAACGGCATTTCCGCAATCGATGAGATATACGAGTGCATGAGGCTCAACATGGACGTGGTGGTGTTGGATCATCACAAGTGCCATGAACAGCTGCCAAGCTGCTGCGCCGTGGTCTGCACCTCTCGTGATGGATACCAGACACGCAAAAATGAGCTTTGCGGCGCAGGAGTTGCGCTAATGGCGGCACTTGCGCTGATTGGCGAACAGGCATACAGATATCTTCCGCTTGCTGCACTTGCAACCGTTGCGGATGCTGTGAGCATAACCGGAGAAAATAGGACGATTGTTGCTCGGGGCATGATGAACGCAGCGGACAATCTGGGACTTAGCTGCTTGATGAGGGCTGCAGGCGTTTTGGACTGCGTTGTTGACGAAACGATGCTTGCCTATGCACTGGCACCAAGAATGAATGCAGCCGGAAGAATGGGCGATGCAATGTGCGCTGTCGAGCTGCTGCTATGCAAGGACAGAATAAGGGCGGAGCAGATAGCAAAGGAGCTTGACGACAGAAACACGGCTCGCAGACAAGAGGAACAAAGGATAATGGACGAGTGCTTATCTCTCACGGCAGATAAGACCGTTAAGGGAGCATTGATACTTCGTGGCAAGGATTGGAACAGCGGAGTTATCGGGATTGTCGCTTCTCGTCTTTGTGAGCGATATGGTTGCCCAACCGTTCTGTTGACCCAAGTTGAGGACGGAACTCTCAGGGGTTCGGGAAGAAGTGTCGAGGGTGTGGATTTATTCGATACTTTGAGCAAATGCAGCCAGCATCTCATTCGATTTGGGGGGCATTGCGGTGCGGCAGGCGTAAGCTTGCAAGCCGACAGATATGATGATTTCTGTGCGGCGTTCATCAGTCAACTTGTCAACAGGGAGTACAGCTTTGATTATTCATACGAGGAGAGCATCACGCTTGACGAGTGTACCGTTGATAATGCCCGATCGCTTCAATCGCTTGCACCGTTTGGCAGCGGCAATGAGGAGCCGGTCTTTCTGATTGAGGACTGTCAAATTCTCAACGTTGCTTCGATGGGCAAGGACGGCAAACATCTGAGTATGATGATAAATAAAGAGGGTAGGTCGGCACGGGTAGTCGCCTTCAATCGTGGCGATATGATTTTGGAATGGTCTACATTCGGACGAGCAGATTTGCTGGTCAGAATGCGTGAAAATGTGTACAAAGGCAACTCAAGCTGCCAATTGATATTGGTGTCCATAAGAAAATGCTTTGAGAGCGAAAAAAATTAAAAAAACTAATGCAATTTTCGTTTTAATCATGTATAATGGACTGTACCGTAGTGAGACGGTGCCCACAGGAGGAGAACATCATGGATTTTGAAAGCAAGATTCGCAACATACCCAACTTTCCCAAAGAAGGAATTCTTTTTCGCGATATTACTACCTTGATAAAGGATAAGGAAGCATATGTCGAACTAATCGACACAATAGCCGATTCTCTCAGAGATAAAAACATTGACATAGTTATCGGGCCTGAAGCCCGTGGCTTTGTGATGGGTTCGGCAGTTGCCTACGCCATAGGCGCAGGATTTGTGATGGCAAGGAAGCCCGGCAAGCTGCCATGGAAGACAAGACGTATCGAGTATGGACTTGAATATGGATCTGATGTTTTGGAAGTGCACGAGGACGCTATTTTGAAGGGTCAGCGCATTGCGCTTGTGGACGATCTTCTTGCAACGGGTGGAACGGCAATGGCTGTTATTAAGCTGTGCGAGGATATGGGCGGTGAAGTTATTGCAGCTCGCTTTGCAATCGAGCTTAGCGATTTGCACGGCAGAGACCTTCTGGACAAATACGATGTTCAGTCGGTTGTCAGCTTTGAAGGAGAATAGCATCGTTCTGTTCTGAATCATCATATGTTCATTAGAAGCTCTCACAATGGGAGCTTTTTTGTACGGATAATTATTTGTGGGGCTCGCAAGAAATTGCCAATATTGACGGATTGCCAAGAACGTGGTATAAAATCATTATCGAAGAGCAGTTTGAGCTGACGGGAGTATGTATTTTGGGCGATGCTTTATTGAAAAGATTTATAGAGCTGTACGGCGCAGAACAGGCGGAGCAGATGAAAGCTGCCATCGCCTTTGCTGCCGATGTCCATAAAGAACAAAAACGTGAGTCGGGCGAGCCGTACATAACCCATCCGATTGCCGTTTCCGTAATTTTGATGGACATGGGCATGGACCCTGCCACCGTCATTGCAGGCATACTTCACGATGTTGTTGAGGACGGCGAGAGCATCACCGTTGAAGACATTCAGCTGCGTTTTGGCAAAGACGTAGCGTTTTTGGTCGATGGTGTTACAAAGCTGACAAAATCTGGCAAGACGATGTACATTACCAAAAAGCAGGAACAGTCTGAAAACCTTAGAAAGCTCTTTTTGGCTATTGCCGAGGACGTGCGAGTCGTCATTATTAAGCTTGCTGACCGCCTACACAATATGCGAACGCTCGAATATTGCACTCCTCAAAAGCAGCAGCGCAAGGCAAAGGAAACGCTTGAGGTCTATGCGCCGCTTGCACACAGATTCGGCATGGGCGCCATAAAGAGCGAGCTGGAGGATCTCTCGTTCCGCTGTCTGATGCCCGAGGAATATGAAAATACAAAGAAGCTCGTAGACCGCCAGAGAAGCGAGCGAATGGCACTGCTCGAAACGGCAATGGTCACAATGAAGCAGCTTTTGTCCGATGCAGGCATCAACAATCAAATATCGGGCAGACCCAAGCATCTTTTGAGCGTGTATCGCAAGATGGCACGACAGAACACGGGCATAAACGAGATTTACGACTTAATTGCCATTCGTGTCATCGTTGACTCTGTAAACGATTGCTATGCTGCGCTGGGCGTCATACATGCGACATGGAAGCCGCTTCCCGGCAGGTTCAAAGATTACATTGCCATGCCAAAGCCCAATATGTATCGCTCTCTGCACACCACGCTGCTGAACTCTTCGGGTATTCCCTTTGAGGTTCAGATTCGAACCCTCGAGATGCATCGAACCGCCGAGTACGGCATCGCTGCACACTGGATGTATAAGGAAGGTCGAGTACATCAGAACCTTTTGGACAAGAAAACCAACTGGCTTAGAGAGGTTCTGGAAGCCAAGGAGACTACCGAGGACAGCAAGGAATTTGTTGACAGCATTCTAAAGGATTTTTTAGGAGAATATGTTTTCGTTTTGACGCCAAAGGGCGAGATTATCGACTTGCCGAAGGATTCTACACCGCTGGATTTTGCATACAGAATACATACAAACATCGGGCATCATTGCCAACACGCACGGGTCAACGGAGCAATGGTACGGCTTGACTACAAGCTGCAAACGAATGATGTCGTTGAAATAATCACCTCAAATTCGCAGGTTGGGCCGAGCAGGGACTGGCTCAATGTGGTTACAACCCAATCTGCAAAGAACAAGATTCGCCAATGGTTCAAGCGTGCCAATCGAGATGAGAACATACAAAAGGGTCGAGAGATGCTCGAAGAAGCCGCAAAGCGTCATGCGCAGTCGCTTGTCACGCTGATGAAGCCGGAGTACTACAACGAGGTATTGAAGCGTCACAACTTCGCCTCTTTGGAGGATATGTATTCGGCCATAGGCTACGGCGGAGTATCAAGCGGACAGATTTTGCACAAGCTGATGGATCTCAACAAGAAGGCGACCAAGCTCGTTGAGATGCAGTCTCGCCTTCAGGACGGAGACCACAATGACGGCAAGACCATTGAAAAGCACAACGTGAATCCGAATACCGTGATTGTGCGTGGCGACACGGGCATGGCGGTACGTTTTGGCAACTGCTGCAATCCGCTTCCGGGCGATCCAATAGTGGGATACATCACCCGTGGACGAGGGGTATCGGTTCATAGGGCAGATTGCAAGAACGTTCAGAATCTGAGTGAGGACGAAGGCAGAATCATCGAGGTTGAATGGGCACTGCAAGCAAAGGCGAGCTTTACGGCATCACTTAGAATGCACCTTGCCGACCATACTGGTGCGCTGTTTGAGGTGTCGAAGGCACTCACAACGCTCAACATAAACATTTCCGACATGAGTTCAAAAGCGACCAGCGAGGGCTATGCCGTGGTCGATATGACCTTTACGGTTACGGATGCGGTACAGCTTCAACTGGTCATAACAACGCTGAAAAAGGTAGATGCGGTTATCTCCGTGTTTAGGATAAGCAACTGATGAGAGCTGTTGTTCAACGTGTTACAAGCGCACAAGTTACCATAGCCGACTGCGTCACCGCTTCCATCGGAAACGGTCTGATGGTGCTGTTGGGCATAGCCGTGAGCGATACAGAACAGGACGTGGAGTACATCTGCGACAAGCTGTTAGGGCTGCGAATATTTGACGATAAAGCAGGAGTACCTAATCTTTCCGTCTGCGAAGTGGGCGGAAGCATTCTGCTGGTGTCGCAGTTCACGCTGATGGGAAATGCCACAAAGGGCAGACGACCCAGCTACATTGAGGCGGCAAAGCCCGATCTTGCCGTTCCGCTGTATCAAAGCTGTATATCAAAGCTCAAAGACAGGGTGCATCTTGAATGTGGCACCTTCCGTGCAGACATGCAGGTTGGGCTGGTCAACGATGGCCCGTTTACTATTTTACTCGACAGCAGAAAGGCATTCTGATGAACATATTCACTTTAACCTGTGGGCCGCTGTCCACAAATACCTACTTTGTTTATTTGGACGGACGTGACGACTGCGTGATAATTGACCCTGCCGATGGTGCAATGGTTCGAAGAACTCTAAAGGAGCTTGGCAAAAAATGCACGCACATTTTGCTCACGCACGGACATTTTGACCATATTTATGGGCTTAAAGAGGTCAAGGACGCAACCAATGCGACCGTTTGCATTCATGAGCTGGACGCAAAGGCACTCTACTCCAATCGTGCAAGTTTAATCGTGCTAATTCGAGAGACGTTGCCTGAGGTTCATGCCGACAGACAGCTTCACCATGGTGATATAGTTGAGGCAGCAGGAATTAAGTTTAGAGTGATTCATACGCCCGGACATACCCCCGGCGGAGTGCTGTATGCAGTAGATGATGAGAAGCTCGCCTTCTGCGGTGATACGGTGTTTTATGAAAGCGTGGGCAGAACCGATATGCCCGGCTGCAGCACGCAGGCACTCATCGAATCATTTTTCGACAAGGTAATGCCACTTACAGGTTACAGACTATTACCGGGACATGACGAGGAAACGACCGTTGCGCATGAAGCCCAGTTCAATCCACTCATTCAGCATATCAGGAGGTAGCCTTGGTTCAGCTTATTACGAACGCACCACGTTTTTTTAATGATATAGCCGATGAAATACGCCTGCTTATGGGCATGGTTGAAGTGCGACCCGAAGGGGAGAATGTACAGTTTACGCTTGAAATAGAGCTGTCCAAAGAATATGCCACCGGCAGAATCAGCACCGATGGAGAGACGTGTACCATACCAATAACAGTTGACCCCACAGACCCATTAGATGAGAAGCGTCAGCAGAAACGTGCTGTGAAGCTGGCAGCCTATACTCTGCTAAAGAAACTGTATGCAACCGATACTCCGTGGGGTTCGCTTACGGGAATACGTCCAACGAAGCTCTTTCGTGAGATTTGGCGCAAGAGCAGCAAGGAGCAGGCGGAGGAACAGTTTAGGAACGTTTTTTCCGTTTCCGATGAGAAGATTGCGCTTGCACGGGAGATATGCTCGGTGCAAAGTCCAATCATCAACAGTGTCGGCGCAAACGATGTAGATGTATATATCGGTATTCCTTTTTGCAGATCACGCTGCCTGTATTGCTCCTTTGGCAGCGAGGTAGCACGCAACAGCAATGCTTTGGAGGATTACCTGAGCTATCTAAAAAGGGATATTCATGACGGTGCTGCGATGCTTGAGGAAAAGGGCTACAATCTGCGAGCAATGTACATCGGGGGAGGCACGCCAACGGTACTTAATGAGAGCCAGCTTGAGAATCTGCTTAGCTGCGCTGTAAACAGCTATCGGGGATTTGGCACCGAGTTCACCGTTGAGGCAGGCAGACCGGATACGATTACGCAGCAGAAGCTGGATATTATGCGGGGATATGGAGTGCAGCGTGTGTCGGTAAACCCCCAGTCGATGAACGACAAGACTCTGCGGCTTGTTGGAAGAACGCATACCGCCGATGAAATTGAAAGAGCTTTTTACCAAGTGCGCAAGACAGGTTTTTTGAGCATAAACATGGACGTGATTGCAGGGCTTCCCGGCGAGAGCGTTGAAGATTTTGCTTACACGCTTGAACGTGTTAAGGAGCTAAAGCCGGATAACCTTACCGTGCATACGCTTGCCATAAAGCGTTCAAGCAGACTCAAGCAAACATTGGAACAGTATCCGCAGTCGAGCGCAGAGGACGTGCAGACGATGATAGTATTGGGAATGCAGGCGGCGCAGCAGATGGATATGCACCCATATTATATGTACCGCCAAAAATATATGCAGGGCAATTTGGAGAACGTGGGATACGCCGTTTGTGGCGCAAACTGTGTGTACAATGTTGATATGATGGAGGAGACGGTCAGCATTCTTGCCCACGGTGCAGGTGCGATGAGCAAGCGTGTTTTTGCCAATGAAAATCGAGTAGAGCGAATTCCCAATCCCAAAGATGTTGCGACCTACGGATCCAAGCTGGAATCTCTTTTTTGCAAAAAAAGGCAGCTATTTTCATAAGTATAAGACATATTTACATTTTGTTTAAGAAATCCGCCAAGAATCGAGAGCTGTTCACACTTTCTTTTTCGGCGGATATTGTTATAATGTATATGAAGCTGAGAGCTTCAAGGGGGGGAAAAAAGAATATGGAAGTCAAGATACTGTCAAAGGAACGACCTCAGGCAGCACAACTTGGGTATGCGCTGTCCGTGAATGAGAGAAGCAAGCGAGCAAAGAACGAATCCAACAAAACCGTGTTGGTTGTGGACGAGAGCATGATCTCGGACATTCGACCTTCGGAGAATGAGCAGGTGTTTGTGCTGTCGGGAAGGGATAGCACGCACAAGCTTGGAGTATGGACAAGACAGGCAGACTATGTGTTTACAAAGCCGCTGATATACGAGCGCGTAGCAGATAGAATAGCAAAACTTAGCAGCGAGCAAAAGGATGAGCAGTCAGCTCAAAAATGGGCAGCGTTGCAGATAGGCACCTGCCTAGACGCTTTGAGCGTACCAAGACATCTTCTTGGCTATCGGTATATACTCTGCGCCGTTGAATATGTTCTAAATGAACCTGACGCACCGCAGTTGAGAATGATGAAGGACGTGTACCCGTATGTAGCAAAACAGATGGGAACATCGCCCGTAATGGCAGACAGAGCAATGCGACATGCCATCGAAGTGAGCTGGAACCGTGGCAATGTGAGGCTGCACCGTTCAATCTTTGGCTACTGTGCGTTCGATAAGAAGGGTATGCCGATAAATGCCGAGTTCATTTTTGCCATTGCAGATCATCTTAGACCCTTGATGATGACGGCGGCTGAGGATAGAGCATTCTGCGAGCGACTCAACAAGATTGAAGCGAGCATCTAGCGTAATGACCGACTTTCGGCAGCGGTTATTTGCTGATTGACAAATGGTGGATTTCGTCATAAAATTATTTAGTTAAGGAAGGCTCGTAGGAGTCGGACTGACTATATGCTCTATTTGGAGGGATTTATGGCGATTTACAAGGCACCGAAGGGGACAAAGGACGTACTCCCCTTGGAGAGCTACAAGTGGCATTCGCTCGAAGGAATGATTCGGGATATTGCCGCAAAATATGGTTTTTTGGAGATCCGCACGCCCGTCATCGAGCATACGGAGCTCTTTTTGCGCTCCGTTGGCGAAACGACAGACGTTGTTCAAAAGGAAATGTACACCTTTACGGACAAGGGCGACAGGAGCATTACCCTAAAGCCTGAGGGTACGGCAGGCGCAATCCGTATGTTTGTTGAAAACGGCATATATTCCGAAGCGCAGCCCACAAAGATATTCTATCTCAACTGTCCCGTGTTTCGTTACGAGCGTCCACAGGCAGGACGACTTCGTGAGCATCATCAGTTTGGCGTTGAGCTTATAGGATCATCAGACGCAAGCGCAGATGCGGAGGTAATAGCAATCGCTACCGAGATTTATCGCACGATAGGTCTCAAAGAGCTTGCCGTCAAACTCAACAGCATCGGCTGCCCAAAGTGCAGAGGTCGTTATCAAGATGCGCTCAAGGAATACTTTGGCAAGCATTTGGACGAGCTGTGTGAGACTTGTCAGACACGCTACCAGACAAATCCCTTGCGCCTGCTAGATTGCAAGGTTGACACATGCAAGGAGATTGCAAAGGACGCGCCCCACACGATGGACTATATTTGCGATGAATGTAAAGCCCACATGGACGAGCTTCAAGAATATCTCCGTATCATGGGCATAAGCTATGAACTCGATCCGATGCTTGTTCGAGGTCTTGATTACTACACAAAGACCGTGTTTGAAATAGTATCGGGCATGGGTGGAGCACAGGGAACATTGTGCGGCGGAGGTCGCTATGACGGACTTGTAAAGGAGCTTGGTGGGCCGCAAATGCCTGCTGTGGGCTTCGGAATGGGTATGGAGCGTGCGCTGCTTTTGATGGAGCAAAGAGGAATAGAGATTGACAAGCCTTTGCGCTATGAGCTGATGCTCCTTTCGATGGACCAAAGCAGCAAAATGAAGGCGTTTGAGCTGTGCTGCAGTTTGAGACAGCTTGGCATGAAGGTTGACTGCGACCACATGGGCAGGAGTGTCAAGGCACAGATGAAGTACGCTGACAAGATAGAAGCAGAATATACGATGGTGATTGGTCAAAGCGAGCTTGAGCAAAACGCCGCCAAACTGAAAAATATGAACAATGGGGACGAGGCAGAGGTTGCATTGGATCCCCAAAAGATCTATGGGAGGATCAGAGCATGAGCGAATTGATGAATGGTTGGAAACGCACCTGTTATTGCACAGAGCTGTCGAAGGCAGACGTGGGCAGGGAAGTTACGTTGATGGGTTGGACGAATGTACGCCGTGACTTGGGCGCATTGATTTTTGTGCAGCTGAGAGACAGGACGGGACTTATGCAGGTTGTATTCAACTCGTCCACATTATCTGAGGAGGATTACCAGCGTGCAAGCACCATTAGATCAGAGTATGTGCTTGCAATCAGAGGCAAGCTGGTTGAGCGCACAGGCAACATGGTCAATCCGGATATGAAAACGGGCGATGTTGAAGTTCTCGTTTCCGAGTTCAAAATTTTGTCGCAGAGCGAAACACCACCTATAGATGTTGACGATAATTGCAATGCCAACGAGCTTTTGAGGCTCAAGTATCGTTATTTGGATTTGCGCCGTCCGTGTATGCAGCGCAATCTAATCATGCGTCATCAGATTGCAAACTGTGCGCATGACTATTTCAATTCCAACGGCTTTATCGAGATAGAGACGCCCATATTGACAGGAAGCACGCCCGAGGGAGCAAGAGACTATCTGGTCCCCAGCAGAATAAGGGCGGGTGCCTTCTATGCGCTTCCGCAAAGCCCGCAGCTTTTCAAGCAGATACTGATGGTATCGGGCTATGACAAGTATATGCAGATTGCCCGCTGCTTCCGTGATGAGGACTTGCGTGCGGATCGTCAGCCTGATTTTACTCAAATAGACCTTGAAATGTCATTTGTTGAAGCTGATGATGTTATGACGGTTAACGAGGGATTCTTAAAGCGTGTGTTCAAGGAGACCCTGAATGTTGACGTTCAACTGCCGCTTCCTAGGATAAAGTGGATTGATGCAATGAACAGGTACGGCTCCGATAAGCCCGACACAAGATTTGGGTTGGAGCTAAAAGATATTACGTCCGCCGTCAGCAACAGCGAATTTGCGGTATTCAAAAATGCCATCGCGGCAGGCGGAAGCGTTCGTGCCATCAATGTCAAAGGGCATGGCGCAGATTTTTCACGCAAGGAAATTGATGCGCTGGGTGAGTTTGTAAAAACCTATCGTGCAAAGGGACTTGCATGGATGAACTTCAAGGACGAGGGGTTGGTTTCATCAATAGCCAAATTCTTAAGCGAGGACGAGATAAACGAGATTAAACGCTTGACCGATGCTCAGACTGGCGACCTGCTGCTCATCGTGGCGGATAAGAACGATGTTGTTTGGGCATCACTGGGCGCATTGCGTTGCAGGATAGCCGATAAGCTGAACCTGATTGCAGAGCATCAGTATAATCTTTTGTGGGTGACGGAGTTTCCGCTGCTGGAGTGGAGCGAGGAGGCAAACCGCTTTGTTGCCATGCACCATCCCTTCACAATGCCCATGGACGAGGATTTGGACAAGTTGGACAGCGACCCGGGTGCAGTTCGAGCAAAGGCATACGACATTGTGCTAAACGGTGTTGAAATAGGCGGCGGTTCTATCCGTATTCATTCCGCACCCTTGCAGGAGAAGATGTTCTCCGTGTTGGGCTTTACAAAGGAAGAGGCATGGAAACGCTTTGGCTTCCTGCTCGATGCGTTCCGCTTCGGTACACCACCGCATGGCGGCATGGCTTACGGACTGGACAGAGTTGCAATGCTTATCTGCGGAACACCCAGTATTCGTGATGTCATTGCGTTCCCCAAGGTGCAGAATGCGTCCTGCCCACTTACAAACGCTCCGTACGGAGTCGATCCAAAGCAGCTTAATGAATTACATATTCGTTGCGTAGAGGAGAAAGAATAAATGTCAAGACCTCAGGAGCTGGATCATCTGGGCACGGTCGTTGCTGTTGAAGAAGGCATGGCAACCGTTCATTTTGTAAGGTCGAGTGCCTGCAAGAGCTGTGGCGTGTGCTTAGTGGCAGGCGACAGCCAAATGGAGGTAAAGGCAAAGGACGAAATCGGAGTTAAGCAGGGCGACAGGGTGGTTGTGACCATGCTTGCGTCAACCATGCTAAAGGCAAGCGCAATGTGCTATGCCGTACCGCTTGGACTGCTGCTTGTTGGCACCTACCTTGGCTCGCTCATCAGCGACGTTTGGGCGGCGGTAATCGGATTGGGTTCTTGTGCATTATCATTTTTGTTGCTGCGACTGGTGGAAAGGAAAATCAAACACAGTCAGCGTTTTGTCCCACAGATAACCCGAATTGCGGAGGAGAATGAAAATGTCTAAAGAGATTATTGGAACGAATGAGAACTTTAATGAACTTATCAATGGGGACAAGCCCGTATTGGTAGACTTTTGGGCATCATGGTGTGGTCCGTGCAGAATGCTCATGCCCACGGTTGAGCAGATAGCAGACGAATTTGACGGCAAACTTTTGGTCTGCAAGGTGAACGTTGACGAGCAGCCCGATCTGGCAAGACAGTATCAGATTAGCACAATTCCGTGCCTTATTCTTTTTGCGGACGGCGATATTGTTGAAAAATCGGTCGGCGCAAAGCCAAAGCATCTAATTGTCAAGATGCTTGAACAGGTGATGTAAATGGAAAAGAAGCTCACCGAGCTCAACATTGTTGAGTTTATCGACCTTCTTAGGAGCAACGCTCCTGCGCCGGGCGGCGGTTCAGCCTCCGCACTCATTGGCGCAGTTGGCATGGGCTTGGGCGTGATGACTGCAAGCCTGACCGCAGGCAAAAAGAAGTATGCCGATAGAGAACTGCTGATGCAGCAGGCGATTGCGGACGGCTCTTCCGTTGCGGACAGCATGATTGAGGGCATTGACAAGGACACGGACGTTTTTAACGTTGTGATGGAAGCCTATGGGCTGCCAAAGACTTGCGATCACGACAAGGAGGTAAGACGCAACGCCATTGAGCTTGCCACCAAGGACGCAACGGGAGTGCCGTTTGTGCTGATGCTGCATTGTGCAAAGGCGATGGACGTGCTGGAGACTCTCTTAGGCAAGATAAATCCAAGCTGTGCGTCCGATTTGGGCGTAGGAGCATTGTGCATAAAGACAGCGGTACAGGGTGCGTGGCTCAATATGCTTATCAATCTTGCAGGGCTTTCGGACGAGGCGTTCAAGGAGGAGTACCATTCGCGAGGAGCTGCTCTTTGCACTGATATTTGCCGCAGGGCGGACAATGTATATGAGCAGGTGCTTGCAACCTTATGACGATCGGCGCGGTGTTATTGTAAATGAACAAGGAGGTATCAAATGAAACGAGTACTTGCAACATTTATGGGCATCGCGCTTTTGCTTTGTTCGATAGGCTGCAGAACAGCACCCCAATCATCGGAGGGACAAATGCAGCAATTACCATCAACAGATACTTCATCAGAGCCGATGAATGAAGGCGATGCCGACCGCAAGGGCGGAATGATGATAGACCCTGCTCCGCCAAGTGTGGCACAGGAGCGTACACCTGTAGAAGACTACGCTGATTTTGCTGCGCTTGTGTCGGCGGCGTATCTCTATGGGACAGACCAAAATAAGATGATTTCGCCTGTCAGTCTGTATATGGCACTGGCTATGGTCGCCCAAGCCGCCTCCGGTGACACGCAGGCAGAGCTAATGAACCTGCTTGGCGAGGATAGCGCACAGTCGCTCAATTTGTCAGCAGACTTAATCAACCGTACGATAGTACAGGAGAATAAGGACGCTTTGTTGACCATTGCAAACGCCCTGTGGTGCAACAAGAATTTGGGCGTTAAGGACGAGTTTAAGACCATGGTTGAGAATAGCTATGGTGCGGACGTTTTCGATGTTTTGATGAATAACGCCGATACTTGGGAGCAGATGTCGCAATGGGTGTCCGACAATACCAAAGGAACGCTCGTCCCCGACTTTCAATTTGACGACCTCGACCTTTTGGTTTTGATGAGCACTATCTATCTAAAGGACGCATGGGCAGAGCCTTTTGACAAGAACAGTAATTCAGATGACGTATTCACCAAAGCCGATGGAACGACTGTTACGGCAACGTACATGCACAAGTCTTTTTTGGATAGCACGTTGTATCTTGGAGACAGCTTTGCAAGATTTACATTGCAAACGGGTACTCTGGGTGCAAAGGTGCATTTCATTCTGCCGCTTGAGGGATACAGCGCAAACGACTTTTTGACAAATCCGCAGACGTTTGAAAATGCACTCTTGGGTGGGAAAGAGGAAACATTTTCTGTTGACGTCAGTCTGCCAACCTTCTCGTTTGAAGATGAAATGGAGCTGAATGGTCTGCTGGACAGCTTGGGCGTACACAGGGCGTTCGATCTTGATAAAGCAGAGTTTTCCAACGCAACCGATGGTGATGCGTATCTTTCAAAGGTCGCACAGCAGACCTGTATCAGCATAGATGAACAGGGAATAGAGGCGTCTGGGTTTACCGAGGCGGTCATTAGCACCAGGGGCGTAAACATCTCACATTCGCCAAAGTATGATTTCTCGCTCGACCGTCCGTTCGTTTTTGCCATTACTTCCGACAACGGTACAGTTTTGTTTGTGGGCGCAGTGAACGATCCAACCCAAAACTAAATAATTTGTATCAATACTTTGAAGGAGTCACGGCTCCTTCTTTTTTTGCGTACTATTTCATATGACATTGAGAGAACTTGATTGTGGTCAGCAGGGCAAGGTACAAAGAATTGAGATACAAGGAGACCTTGCAAATAGGCTTGAGGAACTTGGCATGACAGAGGGCTGCGTTATCCGCTGCTTGTTTAATGCGCCATGCAAAGACCCACGCGCATATTCGGTCAGAGGAACTGTACTTGCGCTGCGCAATGCAGATGCGTCCCGAATCAATATTACGGTATAATAAAGGACGGCACAAAATGCTTGCACCGTCCAATAAAGGAAACGTCTTACTTGATAATCCTTGTGTAGCCGTCCTTGCGTGGGGCTGCCTTTGGCTTGTCGCCCTCGGGATAGCCCACAATGCAGTTGCCAATGCCAACATAGCCCTCAAGTCCCCATGCCTTTAGAAGCTCACGTCCTTGGTCGGTTTCGAACACCTCTTTTGCACGATGCACCCAACAACTTCCAAGCCCAAGAGTGGACGCCGCCAGCATCATGTTGCCCATTACGAGCGAGCCGTCCTGAAGATAGGTCGATCGAGTGCCATCGGCAAGCACAAGTATAACTGTGGGTGCGCCGTAGAACGGATCGGTATCCTTGCCCATGATATGCGCATTTAGTCGGGATAGCTCATCACGAAGCTGCTTGTCTTGCACGCCGATGATAACCGGCGATTGCTTGCCGCTGCCCGTGGGGGCAAAGGTGCCTGCCTCCATAATCAAATTGAGATCCTCAGTCTTTACTTGTGTCGCTCTGTAAGAACGGACACATCTTCTTGCTTCTATTGCTTCGATAACAGTATTCATATCAATATCTCCTTTGTTGATGTAGCTATAGTATACTAGATAACAGTCGCCTTTGCAACCGCCCATTTTCGCTAACATTTCATTCAAAATTCGTTCACAAATTTGCCTTTTTTGGTTGCAATTACCAATGTGGTGTGATACAATCTTCATAATGTTATATACTCTTAAATACTGTGTATATCCATGCAGTACAAAGGAGATGTAATTCCAACAAGCCGCATTCCTTACCTATTAAGTAGGGATAGATAAGGGATGTGCAAAACTAAGAAAAGAAACATAGGAGGAACACAAAGAGTGAAAAGATTTTGGTCAATCTTACTGTCGTTGTTAATGGTGCTGACGCTTCTGCCAGCATTCACGATAACGGCGAATGCGGCTTATGGTGGCACAGGCACTTTCAAAAAGGTGTCATCGGTTGCCGACCTCGAAGCGGGTGCTTACTATGTCTTGTACGGTATAAATAATTCTTATACCGGTGCATTGACAGCAGCAGCTTCTGCAACGAGACCCCAGGCCACAGCGGTCACCATCACAAGCGACACTATTACAGATCCGGCAGCGGCTATTGTTTGGCGCTTGGATGGCCAGACAGATGCATGGACACTTTACAACGAAAGCCTAAGCCGTTACTGCGAAATCACTGAAGATTCCACTAAGGGCTTTGCAATGAACGCAACTGCTTCGACTTCATATAAGGTGACGTTGCACGCAACCGAAGGTTTTAGATTCATTACGAATCACGCATCGGGAGGAAGTCGTGGTATTTCGCTTTACCAAACCGACTTTAGGTCTTATGCCGAGTCCTCGATGAACACACTTCATTTGTACAAGCTGGAGGTTCAAACGAGTGGCCCGTCCTACACAGCACTGAACAGTGCGATTGCAACGGCACAGAGCCTGATTGCGACCACCGTGTCGTCGTCTGACGGCGCAGGAGTAGCAATCGGAACCTACTGGGCAACCTCAGCAGCCATTGACGAGTTGGATACGGCAGTAACTACCGCGCAGGACTATTTGTCCTCACAGGACCAGACTGCCATCGACAGTGCTACCGCCACCCTGCAGACGGCGATTGCAACCTTTAATGATGCCAAGACGGAAGGCACCGCAGTACCTACACTCGCCGATGTCAAGGCAATGACGTCCGGTACGGCGACAACCCGTGGTTGGGTCACCTACAAGTACGGCAGTGATGATACCTTGAACACGACCATCATTTCCGATTACAGCGGAACCAACGGCACCACTAACGGTTTGGTCATCTTCGACGCTATGACGGCCTTTAGCATTGGCGATTACGTGCAAATTTCTGGTACAGTCGGAGCATACGGCGGCATTCCACAGTTGACAAATGTTACCGCTACCGTGGAAACTGCTCCTGAGGGTCAGACCGCTCCGGTAGTTCAGACTTTTGCAACATGGGCGGAAGCCACAGCAGTTGCAAGTGACATTCTCGGAGAGTATGTATGCATTCAGAATGTCACCTTGGGGACATACACTGCAAGCAGCACCGTAAATCACACGGACAGCGCAGACGGAACCATCCCGATGTATAGAGGAGCTTCCTATACCGGCACATGGTCGGAGAATACTGCAGCCGTTGCCGGATCGACCGTGAATCTGCACGGCGTTTTCTCTGCATATAACGGAAGTAATCAGCTTCGTGTTGGCACTCCGAAAAACTATGAAGCAATTGCGGGTACGTACACCGTTCGTTTCTTGAACGGCTACGATGGTGGAGTTATTTCAACACAATCAGTAAGCGCAGGCGACTCTGCTACCGCACCCGCTGATCCTACCCGCACAGGTTACACCTTTGACGGATGGGATGCGAGCTATGCAAATGTACAAGCCAATCTCGATGTTTCGGCAACGTGGACGATTAATTCGTATGATGTATTTATCACCGCTGCCACAAACGGCACTCTGCTTGTTGAAAATGCTTCAGGCGATGAAATCGGAGATGGAGACAGCGCAGAATATAATTCCTCGCTTACCATTACGGCGACCCCTGAGGCTGGCTACATACTCACAAGCCTAACTGCTAATGGCGTCGAGTTGGACAACACCAACGGTGTTGCGACCTACACAATGGGTGCGGCTGACGTAACCTTCGCTGCAACCTTTGCAACTCCATCAACCTTCGCAGTTACCTTGAGCAATTGTGGTACAACCACATCACAGAACGTGACTGAGGGCAACAGCATCACACTTCCCACCTATACAACCGCAGGCGATTACACCTTTGCAGGTTGGATGGTGTACGATGCGACCTTTACGGACGATCAGACCACGGCACCCACGCTGCTTAACGGCTCCTATACGCCAACAGCAGCAGTGACACTGGTCGCCATTTATGTAAAGACCTTGAGCAGCGGTGGCGCAGCTTCTCTTACCAAGATGGCAGCAGGCGACACACTGGCTGCAGGCGATAAGGTTGTCATCGTTGCAAACGGTACTACCTTTGGTATGTATAAGAAGACGACCACTGCTACCTATGTTGACAACTTTACATTTGATAATTTGGCAGCATCAATCGAAGCTGACGTCCTCAAGTACTTTGATGTTGCCGCTGGTGCAGCCGCGGGCACATGGAAGTTTGGCGACAGCACAAATGGTTATCTATATAGCAGCGGCTCTAACAACATGGCCATCGATACATCCTACAGCACCGATTTCTCATTAACCGATGTGGGTGACGGGACATTCAAGCTTGTTGGCAATGGAAGATATGTGTCCTGCCGTACTGACTTGACTTCATCGAATGCAAACCTTTGGAGACTCGGCGGCACAACGGCGACAGGCACAGGCACGAAGAACCTAGACCTCTACAAGTATGTAGCAGGTGGCGGTTCATCAAACCAATATACTGCCAACCCGTCCGGCGCAGTAACCACCTATGAAGTCACATATACTGCTCCTACAAACGGCACATTGGTCGTTGAGGACGCAAACGGTGATGAAGTAGTCTCCGGTACTGAAGTAGAATCCGGAACGGTTTTGACCATTACTGCAACTGCCAATGCAAACTACAACTTGGCAACCCTTACGGTAAATGGTGATGCATTCACAAGCGGCGAAACCTACACAGTAACAGGTGCAACCGAGATTGCGGCCACATTTGAACTGATTCAGGTCTACGAGATAACCATTACTGCAGTTGAAAACGGCACTTTGACAGTTGAAGATGCCAACGGAGATGCCATCGGCGATGGCGATACAGTCCTTGGCGGTGCAGTGATTACGGTTACTGCAACTCCTGCCGATGGTTACAGACTGCTGAGCTTAACCGTTGCAGGCGAGAGCTTCACAAGTGGCGAGACCTATACGGTCAATGCCGACACAGCTATTGCAGCAACATTTGAAGCTATTCCGCAGTACACCGTGAGCTACATCGACAAGGGTGCAGCCTATGGCACTTCCCAGACGGTTTATGATGGCACTGCAATCACATTACCTGCAGACCTCACGGGCGTTGGCGATTACACCTTTGCAGGTTGGATGGTGCAAGACGAATCCTTTACGGACGATCAGACCATAGCTCCGACGCTGCTTAATGGTTCCTATACGCCTACAGCAACGGTGACCTTGGTCGCAATATATGTCAAGACGGTTGGCGGCAGCGGCAGCTCCAATGCTTACACACTGGTTGAAGATGCAAGCACACTGGCGGCAGGCGACACATTGCTCATCGTAAACGGAGCAAATGCAGCCGGCGCACCGTATGCAACCGGCAACACCTACTTGCTGAGCGTGGCCGTTCCTGCAGCAGACGCAAACAATGTTATTACTCTTGTTGGCGACGAGGGCGCAGACACATTCACCCTTGGCGGCGCAACGGGTAGTTGGTCGCTGACCTCGGTAGGACAGAGCGCAGCACTGGGCTGGTCTTCGAGCAACTCGATCACCTATGCTGCTTCTGGAGATAATGCTTTGTGGACAATCGGCATTGATAGCGGCGTAGCATCGGTTGTGAACAAGGGAGATACTACCCGTAAGCTCCAGTACAATTCGAGCAGCCCCCGTTTTGCCTGCTACACAACAGCGCAAGCCGACATTCAGCTATACAAGCAGGGCGGCGGAGCAACAAACTACTACTCAGCTGCACCCAGCGAAACGATTACCCATACGGTAACGTTTACTAACGGCTACGGCGGCACAATAGAAACTCAGCAGGTCGATGATGGCGATGGTGCAACAGCTCCTGCGGATCCGACTCGTGAGGGCTACACCTTTACAGGTTGGGACGCAGAGTTCGATGCAATCACAGCCGACTTGACCGTCAACGCAACGTGGACGGCTAACACCTATGCTGTTACCATTGATTGTGGCGAGAACGGCACACTGCTCGTTGAAGATGCAAATGGCGATGCGGTGACCAATGGAGATATGGTACCCTTTGGTACTGTGTTGACCATCACAGCCACTCCCGCTGACAACACCTTCAAGGTAGCGAGCCTGACGGTGGGCGGTACTGCACTTGTTGGCAGTACATACACCATGGGCGCAGCCGCAGTTACGATTGCAGCAACCTTTGAAGCAAAGGCAGTGTACACAATCACATTCATGGATAAGGGCGAATCATATGACGAGTTCCAAATCTATGAAGGCGAAGCGGTGACCTTTGAAACGTTGAGTGATGCCGTTGGCGACTACGCATTTGCAGGCTGGATAATTGATACAACAGGCTTTGATGTAGACAACACAACAGCACCCACGATCTATACCGAGGAGGATCTCGATTACATTCCGACAACCGACGTTACTTTCACCTCTGTCTATACCAAGACTGAAGGCGGCAGCGGCAACCCCTATGTATTCGAGCAGACTTCCACATTGGAAGCAGGAACATATGTAATAATGTTCCCGTCCTATGTTAATGGCACGACCTATCCCGTTATCGCCGGCGGCGCACCATCGGGCGGCGTCATCTCCGCAATCGATGCGACCTCCTATCTGACGGGCGCAGCAGGCAGCTATGTAGTGACCTTGACGGCAGATCAGGCAGCATACATCTACACGCTGACTGTTAATGCCGATGGCACAGTTACTCTGCAGACCTCTGCAGGAAATTACATCATGTCATCAGGCAGCGGAAACACAGTTATCGGCGGTTCAGCTACCGACTACTGGACGGTTACAAACAATGGTGACGGAACCTACCGCTTGGCAGGCTCCAACACAGACAATCGTATACTGACCTGTCGTGACACCTTTGACTTCCGTGCATACAAGTCAAGCACGGTCAGCTCCAGCGGCTATCATCCTGACCTGTATCTGATGAAGGCACAGGGAACGGCAGGTACTACCTATTATACGGTTGCCCCCACGGCACCCTGTACGCATAACTACACAAGCGAAGTCACAACAGCGGCAACCTGCACGACTGCAGGCGTTACAACCTATACTTGTACGCTTTGTGGCGACACCTACACCGAAGCAATCGATGCACTTGGACATGATTACGATGATGGCGTAGTAACAACAGCAGCAACCTGCGTAGCAACTGGCGTTAAAACCTTCACCTGCTCACGTTGTGACGACACCTACACCAATACCATTGCGATTGATCCTGCAAACCATGCAAACATCGTTGATGTGGCAGCAGTAGCAGCAACCTGCACCGATACCGGCTTGACTGCAGGACGCACCTGTACTGCTTGCAACACTATTATCGTTGCGCAGGAGCAGACAAACGCCCTGGGCCATGACATCGTAACAGATGCAGCAGTAGCAGCAACCTGCACCGAGACTGGTTTGACAGAAGGCAGCCATTGCACACGCTGTGAAGATGCAACAGTAGCACAGACAGTAGTAGCAGCCC
>JAQUTY010000014.1 GCA_028694155.1 Eubacteriales bacterium | reverse complement strand
AGGTCCGAATCATTTACAACTTCATAGGTGATGTGACTGGGGAAATTCCTGAATAGCGGCTCTGTCGAATGTGACGGAGCCGCTGGTTTTTTGCCCCAACTCTACTACCATAAGAATAACACTCCCATCCGGCGATCATTGAACCGGAGGAGTTTGACACAGTGCAGGCGGAGATAGCGCGGCGTAAGGAAGTCAGCCGCCCCAACACCTGCGGCAGTGTGTTTTCCAGCAAGATCGTCTGCGGCGATTGCGGCGGGTATTACGGTCCCAAGGTCTGGAACAGCAACCGTCCGAATAGGAAGATCATCTGGCGATGCAATGACAAATACAAGCACGAGCTTCATTGCCAGACGCCGCATATCACCGAGGAAGAAATCCGTGTTCAGTTCGTGGAGGCGTTCAACCGGCTTCTGGGGATGAAGGAACAGGTCATCGCGGACTGCCGTCTCGCTCGGGAGTCGCTCCGCGACTGTTCATCGCTCGAACAAGAGATTGCTGATCTACGCAAGGAACAGGAGAAGGTTGCGGAGTTGGCACGGATTGCGATTCTGGAGTATGTAAGCGTAGCGGAGGGCGGGGTTGATGCGCTTCAGGAGGAATACCTCGCCAAACACGACGCACTGGCTCAGCAGATCGTTCAGTTGGAGTCGGAGTGTCGGCGGAGGGTGGAAAAGTGCGACCTGATCGCGAAGTTCATCCGCACACTTGCGAAGCAGGAGACGGTCATTGATGCTTTTGATGAAAGACTGTTCGTTGCTGTGGTGGATCATGCTGCTGTGAATCGAAATGGCAGTATGACGTTCCTTTTGATAGACGGATCAAGATACTGTCAAGGCGAGTTCGCAATTTCGAGGCACTCCACCAATGAATTAAGCCACTTGAGGTAACAGGGTGCGGATGGAATCTTCGCTGAGATAGGCTCTTGAAACCGACCAAACTTCCGCAAATTCCATAAAGAAACGTGGTGACCAGGCGTAGGTACGAGTCTGGATTTGAGAAGATTCCGACAACCCTTGTTCGCCGCCGTATCTCCTTGTTGAGCCGCTCTAACACAATGATTGAGGCAATCTTGCGGGAGTCAAGCTTAGAGAAGGCGTGGAAGGAAAGAGAGTCCTCCAGCCCGTCCACCAGTAAAGCGAAAGATTTATGCAAGCAGCTGTTATCCAGCTTTCTTCCGTGGGCATAAACGAATTGGAACCAAAGAATACTACGCCATGATGCGAAAACGAAAGATATGGAGTGAAGGAAGATTCTCTGTTCTCAAGCGTGAGCATCTGATTTCAAAGATTTGGAGAAGATGCATCCTCTGCGCTACAGAGGAATGCCTCCTGGCTGCCATGGTATTAGACCTAAAGCGGATGGTCAATGCCATCTTGCCTTTTAAATTCTTGAGCTTTCGGTTCTATGCGAGCGTGTGTTGTTCTAAAAATTGTTCCCTTTTTCAACAGGTCCTCGATTATATTCCATCTCCTTCTCGGCTCGTAAAACATATTGAACAATATATTCTTGGTTGCATAAGTAATTGACGAATGATAAAATGCTCTTGTGATTTTTATCAAAACGGAGAGGTGCCAAAATGAAAGCAAGCTATAAAAAATTGTGGAAGCTCCTGATAGATAAAGATATGAAGAAGAAGGACTTGATGGAACAAGCCGGTATCAGCTCGTTTTCAATTCGTAAACTCAACCGCGGCGAGAACGTTACGATGGAGGTTCTTGGAAAGATATGCAAGGCGCTTGATTGTACGCTGGATGATATTTGTGTGTTTGAGGATACCGCTGAGTAACCAACTATTCAGGAACACATGATGACGAAGCGACGTCAGCTTTTGAAAGCATAATCTCTAAAAAGTGATACTATGAAGGGAACCTATTTATGGCCAAACTAACTATTTCACAACTTGAAAACCATCTGCTCAGAGCGGCAGATATCCTACGTGGTAAAATGGACGCCTCTGAGTTTAAGGAATACATATTCGGCATGCTCTTTATCAAACGGTTGTCGGACAATTTTGTACAGAAGCGTAAGAGCCTTGCTGTCGAATACGCAAAAAATCCACATCTCACCCCTGCTCAGATTGAGGAATTGCTGGAGGAAAAGACATCCTACGGTAACACTTTCTTTGTCCCGCGCGAGGCACGTTGGGAGTGCGAGGATAACGGCGATGGTTTTACAGGCATATTGAACCTTAAAACCGAGGTTGCATCCAAACTTAAACGTGCTTTGATGGCAATCGAGCAGGAGAATATCAAGCAGCTCGATGGTGTCCTGCGCAATATTGATTTTGCAAAAAAGGTCAAGTCCAAGCAGATCATCACCAACGATCGCCTTGTGCAGCTCATTAACCACTTCAATAAATATCGCCTTACCAATGATAACTTTGTCTTTCCCGACCTGTTGGGCGCGGCCTATGAGTATATGATAAAGAACTTTGCCGACAGTGCTGGGAAAAAGGGTGGTGAATTCTATACACCATCACCCGTTGTTGAGCTCATGGTAAGGCTTATCAAGCCACAGGATGGCATGGAGATATACGATCCCACCGTGGGCAGCGGCGGTATGCTGATACATAGTAAACAGTATGTAGAGGAACAAGGCGGTGACAGTGAGAATCTTGCTCTGTTTGGGCAGGATGATGCCGCAACCGTCTGGTCGATCTGTAAAATGAACATGATCATGCACGATGTGCAGGATGCGAACATAGAACACGGCGATACGCTGATGGAACCGCATTGGTCAGCTACCGGTGGCGGAGCTACAAGACAGTTCAGTCGCGTCATTGCCAACCCACCGTTTTCACAGAATTACACGAAGAACGACCAAATGCGTTTGCAAAACCGCTTCTGCTATGGCTGGGCTCCCCAGACTGGCAAAAAGGCCGATCTCATGTTTGTGCAGCATATGATAGCCAGTACCAAGCCGGACGGCATGATGATCACCGTTATGCCCCATGGCGTGCTGTTTCGCGGCGGCGAGGAAAAGAAAATCCGCAAGGGCATCCTTACGGACAAGCAGGATATCGTGCAGGCCATCATTAGCCTGCCTCCAGATTTGTTCTATGGTACCAGTATTCCTACCTGCCTCCTGATCATCAACAAAAATAAGCCGGAGCAGCTCAAGGGTAAAGTGCTCATCATTAACGCCGATGCCGAATATGGCGAGGGTAAGAACCAGAACTATCTGCGTCCGGAAGACAGTGAAAAGATCGTCTATGTTTTCGATCACTGTGAAGAAGTGCCGGGATATTCCCGCATCGTACCCATAGATGAGATAGTTGACGAAAAGGGCAATGACTGCAACCTCAACATCCGCCGATATGTAGACAATACACCGCCACAAGAACCGCATGATGTACGGGCGCATATCGCGGGCGGGGTTCCCAAGAGTGAAATAGCCGTTCTTAACGGCAAGCTGTGGAAATACAGCATTGCCGAAAGTGATATCTTTGTTGATACGAACGAGCATTATGCCACCTTTGTGGAAGGCTGCAATAATAAGGAAAAAATAAAGTCGTTTGTTCAAGCACATCCCGGTGTGCTGGCGGCAAACGCAAAAATGCGCGAAGCTTTTGATATCTATTGGTATACTGCCGTTACTGCTGTGGCACAGGTAAGAGAAGAAATAAAGATCTCAGACTTCAAGCGTGCTTATACCGGTCTTCTTGCAGAAAAGCTGGAGCCTCTGGGGATCTTGGATAAATTTCAGACTGTCGGTGTGTTTGCCAATTGGTGGGATCACAGCTACACCGTCCGCGAGACTACCGAAATTGAGACCAGCGGCGGCAAGGAAACCAAGGTCACAGTTAAAGAAGTCATCAGAATCAAAAATGTGTTCAAGACCATCAGCGCTGAAGGTTTTGTTGCGGCTCTGGTCAGCGACGAAAAAATCGCCATGGAGCATTTTGCCGACGAACTTGCAGAACTGAAGCAACTTGAAGAAGGTGCCGAAACCGCCGCAAGCGATCTGCAGGCATACGTCAACGCTGTGGAAATGGACACGGATACCGATGATGAAGAAGTTGACGAGGGTGAGGAAGTTGAGGCTAAAGAGCCGACCGTCAAGCAGGTGGAGGACTATCTGAAAGCACAGAAGGCCGCTGCTACAGCTGCTGCGGAAAAGGCGGCTTGTGATGCGTCGCTGAAAGAGATAACCAAGCTAAAAAAAGAAAAGAGCGCACTTAACCGTGAGTTAAAAAAGAAATCCGACGCTCTCCAAAAGAAGATTGACGCCATCCGGGCCGATCTCACCGCTGCGCAGTGTGAGGCCATGGTGATGCAGCTTCTCTATGAAGCCTTTGTGACTGAGCTAGAGAAATACCTCAAAGCCGAGGTGGACAAGACTGTAAAGGCTGTCTGTCACCTATGGGACAAGTATTTCGTCAGCGCAAACGAACTTCTAGCTCAGCGTGCCTCAGCAGAGCAGGAACTCAACACTTTCCTGAAAAGGTTGGGGTACATCAATGAGTAAGTGGAGAGAAATAACCTTTTCAGAAGTTGGCGATATCTGCCCAAGCAATGTTGATAAAAAAGTCGTTCCAACAGAGATACCAATTAAGCTATGCAATTACATGGACGTATATGTTAACCGCCGTATTGTAAACACTCTTCCTTTTTCTGTTGGTTCGGTGAAGCCTGCCGAATATAGGAAACATAGACTACATAAAAACGACATTATCATCACAAAGGATTCGGAGAGCCCGGATGACATTGGCATTCCTGCCGTTGTAACAGAAGATATTGATGACTTAGTATGTGGATATCATTTAGCATACATTTGCCCTAAATCTGCCGATTTCGATGGTACTTTCATAATGTATGCGCTCCAAACAGAGAGCGCGGTTCGCTATTTCTCAAAGATGAGCAACGGACTGACACGATACGGCTTGACTATCGGTGTAATAGAACGGCAAAAAATAGTTGTTCCATGTGATGTTAATGAGCAAAAGAAAATTGCCGAAATCCTCACAACTGTTGATACTGCTATTGAGAAGACGCGGGCACTGATTGAAAAATACAAAAACATAAAAACCGGCTTGATGCAAGATTTATTGTCCAATGGCATCGATGAGTATGGAAATATCCGCTCTCCTGAAACACATGAGTATAAGGATTCACCGCTCGGTATGATTCCGGTAGAGTGGGATGTGTTTACATTATGTGAATTAACTGAGAAAATAGCGGATAGAGATCATTCTACACCCGTGTATGTACAGCAAGGTGTTTTTATTGTATCGCCAAAAGATTTCGATGAAGATGATTACATTGATTTTTCCAACTGCGCTCAAATAACTCGAGAGGCACATCTTATCAACAGCAAGAAAACTGATATTCGTCCAAATGATTTGATTTTCACGCGAATTGGAGCAGGATTGGGAAAAGTTTGTTATGTTAGGCCAGATATGCCGGAGTTCAGCATACTTCATAGTGCTGCAATGATACGCACAAATAATAAAATACTGCCACGACTGCTGATGTATTGCATAAAGTCCTTTTATTTACAGAAACAAATTATTGATGGGGTTCAAAGCATCGGTGTTCCTGATTTAGGCATGGACAAAATCAACTTAATATTGGTAAAGTGCCCATTAGATAGAAATGAGCAGGAGCGAATACAGGTTGTGCTTGATGCTGCGTCGGAGAAAATTGACACAGAGCAAGATTACCTCACCAAATTGCTCAACATCAAGCAAGGTCTGATGCAAGACCTGCTCACACATAAGGTTCCCGTGGACGTACTGCTATAAAGGAGGCGCGTGATATGAACGCCGGAGAGCTGCGGCAAAAAGAACTGAATTATGTGGAAACCCCGCTGATGGCGCAGCTTGCCGCCCTCGGCTGGGACACCATTGCCCTTGACGAGTCCACGCGCAACGATCCTGCGGCAAGTTTCAGAACAAGTCTTGCAGAAGTGGTCATCGAACGGGAACTGAGAGCAGCCATCCTGCGTATTAACCCGTGGGTCACCGATGCTCAGGCAAATGACCTTGTGCTGCAAATGCGTACTTACCCCTACCCCGGCAAGCTGTTGGAAAACAATATAGAGGTATTTGACCGCATTACACAGGGGCTCTTCTGCGATGATGAGACCACAGGCGAGACAAATCGCCCGGTGCGCCTCATCGACTATGCCGATGTCGAAGGATTCAACAAAGAAAAGTCGAAGAACCGCTTCCTTGCCATTTCACAATATAAACTTCGTATCCCCGGCAAAGAGGAACATATCGTTCCAGACGTTATACTGTTCGTCAACGGCCTTCCGCTGGCTGTCGTCGAGTGTAAAGCCCCAGACATTGAAGACCCCATTTATGAGGGCATTGAGCAGCTCATGCGTTATCAGGACAGGCGTGACTCCCGTGAGCCGGAGGGCGTACAGGAGCTGTTTTACTACAATCAATTTATGGTGTCCACCTGTTACCACATGGCACGGTATTCCACCATTACCGGAAATGCTAGCCACTATATCGAATGGAAAGACCCATATCCGTTCAAACTTTCGGATATCAAAACGGAGGGCGCTGTCTCCAGTCAGGAGATACTGGTAGCGGGAATGTTTTCGCCCGACCACCTGCTGGATATCGTTCAGAACTTTACGGTACATATTGAGGATGATGAAAACCGTACTATCAAGGTCGTTGCTCGCTATCTGCAATATCGCGGAGCGCGGAAAATCATTGAGCGCCTGCGTGGCAATACTGTGCCGGAAACTAAGGGCGGTACGATTTGGCACACGCAAGGCAGCGGTAAGACACTGACCATGATGTTCGTCATTCGCAAGATGTATAACTCCGCCGATTTACAGGATTACAAAATCATCATGCTGCTCGACCGCAAAGATCTACAAGCACAGCTATTCAAAAAAAGCCAGGCGGTTCCGTATAACTGCAACGTTGCGGGAAGTATCGAGGGCATGAAGGAGCTGATCCGTAGCACCTCCAGCGACGTTTCAATCGGCATGGTACATAAGTTTGGAGAGCAGCGACGGGTCGAACGAAAGAAAGGCAAAAAACGCAAGCCCGGCAGCGCTTCAACTTTCCCCGTGCTTAACAACTCATCGAAAATACTGGTGATGATCGACGAAGCGCACCGCAGCGAGTATAGCGACCTAGCAGCAAACATGTGGAAATCCATGCCGAATTCTGTTAAGGTTGCTTTCACGGGTACGCCTATTGCCGCGACCACCGAAACCTTTGGCGGCTACATCGACACCTATACCATGCGGCAAGCCGTTGAAGACGAGGTTGTCGTCGAAATCAAATACGAAGGCCATGCTACGGAAAGCACGGTTACTGACGAGGACGCTATGAACCGCCGCTTTCTCGATGTATTTGGTATTGTTGACACTGAAGTTCAACAGAAAATCATGGGCAAATACACCAAGCGCGGTTACTTGGAAGACAAGGATGTTATTCGGGCCAAGGCCGCTGACATGCTGGATCATTATGTGGATACGGTGTTTTCAAACGGTTTTAAAGCACAGGTCGTTGTAAGCAGCCGTGAGGCCGCTTGCCGTTACAAAGCTGCTTTTGATGAATTGCTTCCGCTCAAAATCGCCGATCTTAAAAAAGATAACCCGCTCGGTATTGATATTGCCCAGCTTGAGAAACTTAAAGTCGCTTGTGTTATTTCCGCGCAGAATAACGACGCGCTATATATCAAGGCATTTGCAGACGAAACGGCAAATGCCAACATTATTAGCGGGTTTAAAGAGAGCTTCAAGGAAGCCAAAGAAGGCGTGGACAGCAGCTACGGTATATTAATCGTGGCAAGCATGCTGCTCACCGGATTTGACGCGCCTGTGGAACAGGTTATGTATCTTGACAAGGAGATGCATGACCACAACCTGCTGCAAGCTATCGCCCGCGTGAACCGTACCTGTGGTGCGAACAAGAAGTGCGGCTATGTGGTGGATT
>JAQUTY010000006.1 GCA_028694155.1 Eubacteriales bacterium | reverse complement strand
GATGAACTGCGTGGCGTGACTTTGGACAGTAACGGCGACCTTAGAATCGGTTCCCTTACGAGCTTCTCGCACATCACAAAGGATCCTCTCATTCAAAAGTACATCAACGTTCTGGGCGAAGCTGTCGACATGGTTGGCGGCCCACAAATTAGAAACATTGGCACCATCGGCGGCAACACCTGTAACGGTGTTACCTCTGCCGATTCTGCTTCAACGCTTCATGCTTGGGAAGCAATCATAGAGCTAAGAGGTGCAAACGGAACAAGACGGGTTCCCATCAAGGAGTTCTATATCAAGGCAGGGTTGGTCGATATAAAGCCCGACGAAATTCAGACTGCCATAATTATTCCCAAGGAGAGCTACCAGAACACCTTTGGCTTTTACTACAAGTACGCAATGCGTAATGCTATGGATATTGCTACAACCGGATGTTCCGTCAATGTCAGACTGTCGGCGGATAAGAAAACATTTGACCGTGTTCGAATTGCTTATGGCGTTGCAGGTCCTGTTCCGATGCGTGCACCGTCTGCAGAAGCGGCCGCAAATGGTCAACCAGTCAATCTTGCCACTGCCGAACAGTTTTCTCTTGCTGTACTCAATGACATCAACCCCAGAGACTCGTGGCGTGCTGCAAAGGCGTTCCGTCAGCACATCGCCGTGGAAATGGCAAAGCGTTGCATGATTGAGGCCGTACATCGTTGTGGAGGTGAGCTGTAATGAAGGATCAATATCGTTTGGTGGAATTTAACCTTAACGGCAAAGACGTTGCCTGCATGGTCGATTGCAGAGCTTCTCTTACCGATATGCTTCGCAACGACTACCGCATGACCTCCGTCAAGAAGGGCTGCGAGGTTGGCGAATGTGGAGCTTGCAACGTGCTAATTGACGGTGAGTGTTTTAACTCCTGTATCTATCTGGCGGTGTGGGCAAGGGGTAAGCATATCCGCACTTTGGAAAGTCTGCTCGGTCCCAACGGCGAATTGAGCGACATTCAGCAGGCATTTATTGATGAAACAGCGGTTCAATGTGGCTTCTGTACCCCCGGATTCATAATGACCGCCGTTGAAATTCTTGAAAGCGGAAAGCTCTACTCTCGTGATGAGCTGCGCAAGCTGCTAAGTGGGCATCTCTGCCGCTGCACAGGCTACGAAAACATTCTTAACGCAGTTGAAAAAACCATGAAGAAAAGGCTGGGCGTGAAATGAAGCCCTATCCTCAATTAGATAATAACGCACTCAAAAATGAATTTGAGTTGGTGAAGAGTCAGTATAGCACCTATGCTGACCTTCACTTGTCCTTGGACCTTACCCGTGGAAAGCCCTCCAGCGAGCAGGTGAATCTTTCCAATTCGATTATGAATTGTGCATCGGACGATGGGTTCATTATTGACCGAATAGATGTGAGAAACTACGGCGTTTTGGGCGGTCTTCCGTCCATAAGGGCTTTGTTTGCCGATGTTTTGGGGGTTGATGCCTCCCAGATATTCATTGGAGGAAACGCCAGTTTGCAGCTTATGTACGACGTTATCTCCAAGGCGTATACCCATGGTCTATTGCACAGCGTTCAGCCTTGGAGCAAGGAAAAAACAATAAAATTCCTATGCCCCTGCCCCGGCTATGACAGGCATTTCAATTTGTCGCTGTCATTTGGCATGGAGCTGATTCCGATTGATTTGACCCCGGAAGGTCCGTCAATAGAACAAATTGAAAAGCACATGAGCGATCCTTCGGTCAAGGGAATATGGTGCGTGCCAAAGTTCAGCAATCCCGATGGCATCACTTACAGCAAACGAACTTGTGAGGCACTTGCTTCGCTTCAGCCTGCTGCCCCAGATTTTACTATTATTTGGGATAATGCTTACTGCATACACTCAATCTATAAGGATGAGCCTTTGCCCAATATGTTGAGCATCTGCCAAGATTATGGGTGTCCCGATAGAGTGTATATGTTCATGTCCACCTCCAAAATCACTTATGCAGGAAGTGGGCTTGCTTTATTTGCAACAAGTGAAAACAATCTTGAATACTATAAGCGTCTTGCCGCTTATCAAACCATCGGTTACAGCAAAATCAACGAATATATGCACCTTAGGTTCCTAAAAGATAAGGCGAACCTTCTTGCACACATGCAAAAGCACGCCGAAATTTTGCGTCCAAAGTTTGATGCCGTACTAACTGCACTTGACAAAAACATATCTCCGCTAAACATTGCCACTTGGAGACGCCCCAACGGAGGCTATTTTGTCAGCTTCTATGCCATGCCACATACTGCATCACGGATAGTTGAATTGTGTAGACTCGTTGGCTTGAAATTAACACCTGCGGGCGCAACCTATCCTTACAGTAACGATCCGTTGGACAGCAACATAAGAATTGCTCCGTCATACCCCACACTAAAGGAAGTTGAGCAGGCAATGGACGTTCTTTGCATCTGTGTCAGGTATGCAGCTTTGGAAAAAATGTTGGAATCAGTCTAACAGCTCGTTTTGGCGCATGGTGGATACAAACGCGTGTACATCCTTGCGTGCCACATCTGCATCAACATCATAGGTACTCAATAGGGCTGCAACCAAATCGTCCTGGGTGCAGTCCTTTTCCATCTGCTCCCAAAGGAACCTGCCTGAGTCCGAAAGAGTAATCATTCCATTGAAACTAAGAGCGGCAGAGCCTGTCGCCAAAACTACGGTCTTCCCCCCTACCTCTCTCAAAACAAAACCCTTTTTTACCTTCATTGTTTCTACCTCGTGTTCGTTAGTGTATTAAAGCATAAATCAACCGCTTCTTTTGATATATCGCAATGCAATAGATAGGCGGGCATGGACTCTAAAAATGCGTCCGTCAGCTCCAGCAGCTTCGAGACGGTATCTTTGTCCTTGGGAATCAAGAGCTGATGAAAGTATCTTGCTATCGTTTCTTCCATGCTCAGCCTGCATATTTGATTGCTTCTCGCCTGCTCGATAAAGCACAAGCTTTGCATGGGTACGCCTGCATTGGTGTTGAGCTGTTCCTTGCCAGACCAAGGCGTTCCAAATGCTATAAACTGCCCATCGAGCCGTCTTACTATCGGCTTGTCACCGTTAATTATCGTCACGCTATGGGGATAAAATTGCTTCCACAGCATGGCATGTGTCGATTTTCCTGCTCCGCTTTTACCAAGAAATGCGTATCCTTTTCCATCAACTGCAACAACTGCGCCGTGAAGCAGAAAAGCATCGTCAAATAATATCTGATTGCACAGCGCACGATATAGACAAGTCGCCTCACAGTAGCCAAGCGAGAACGAGTCGCCCACCAACGCTCTCTCATCATTGATTGCTTTATCGGTGGTTGATATGACATAGTCCACTTTTGTGCAGTCGTGCCGATAGTCCGCACATAGCTTGTCTGTGTACGGATATTTGTTTTCGAACCTAATGTTAAATCCAGCGATGCGATATGTAGACATAGCCACTCCAAAAAACAGAATGAGTTGTTGTCAAAAGAAATGGTGCGATTGGCGGGATTTGAACCCGCAAGCTTTCGCCGACAGATTTTAAGTCTGTTGTGTATGCCGTTCCACCACAATCGCACGCTAATACATTTTATCAGCAATTCCAAATTTGTCAATAATTATAGTTGAAGTATTGCTCCTGCAATGCCGCCTATGACGATATACACAAGCGGATGCAGCTTTGATAAAGGCTTTAGCTGCATTGCAACAAGGAATACGACAAAAATCACAAGCGCGGGTATGCTAATGATAAAAGAGGCGGGTGAGAGCTGCAAGTTGAAAGCGGTAGCAAGCTTGAACACCGACCAGCCGGCAGCGGCAATTAGCCCGATTGCAACGGGTCTTAGCCCTCTGAACAGATGCTCGACCACCTTTGATTTGGAAAATTTTGCAAGCATTTGGGCTACAATGACACATACTATCACGGAAGGAAGAATAAGGGCGATGGTTGCAACGAATGCTCCAACCAGTCCATATGCCTCATATCCGATGTAGGTTGCTGCATTCACACCTATCGGTCCCGGCGTGGATTCGGCAATAGCTATAATATTTCCGAGCTGTTGATGGGTAATCCAGCCATACCTATCAGCCATTTGATTTAGATAGGGTATCGTGGCAAGTCCTCCACCTATGGAGAACAGCCCGGTTTTGAAAAATTCCAAGAAGAGGTACAGCAGCGTAATCATGGCTTCACCCTCCCCCATACAAGCGCAACAATCGCTGCACCCAGCACAATGAAGATGGGAGAAACTCCTGCAAAAACCATCAGAGCAAACGCTGCAACACACAGCAGCACCGAAAACCAATCCTTTATGCTCTTGCTAAACAGTCGAATCACCGCTGAAATAATCAGGGCAGCAACGGCAATACGCACGCCTGCAAAAATATTTTGAACCAGTTGATACTCCCACACAGATGAAAGCGCAACTGCGATAAGCACAATCAGAGCAAATGGAACGGTAATAATCCCAAGCGTTGCAAGTATCGCACCCCAAATTCCCTTGAGCTTATAGCCGACAAACGTGGCGGTGTTCACCGCAATCACCCCGGGAGTGCATTGTGCTACCGAAAAATAGTTCAAAAGCTCTTCCTCGGTCGTCCACTTTTTTTTGTCGACAAGTTCGCGAACCAAAAGCGGAAGCATCGAGTACCCTCCGCCCAGCATCAGCGAACCAATCTTCAAAAATGTGAAATACAGTTGAAACATACTAGAACACCTGATACCCATTTATAAATCCATACAGATACAGCACCAACCCTACTAAAGATAAAATCGTCAGCGGAATATCAACGTACTTCTTCTTTGTCACCAATGCCAACCCTAGAATCAACGGGAAGCAACAGGTTAGATATCTAGGCCCCGACAGCAGCCAACTAACGGACGTGGCTATAAAGAAATAAGCAAGAAAGTAAGCAACGTAGCTCACTCGCATCTTATTTATCGAAATTAGCAGTACGCTCAAGCTGCCAAATATGTACACTAGATTGGGTATGGATAACCCGAAAACGTAAGCTGTATTTCCGGATGCAATGTCTCTTATCATATAATCGGTCAAGTATGCCGGCGTTCTAAAGAAGATGGAAAAGCTCTGGCTCCAATTCTCGTTCTGATACGTCATAAACTGCAGAGCATTGCCCGACACTGCATAGTTTTGTAACATATAAACGCCTATCGCCAGTGGAATTAGCAGCAGCGATAATCCGCAAAGAGTCTGTTTGAGAACAAACCTCCAACGCTCTACACCCATTTGCTTGCGTTGCTGCAGGAGCAAATACACATACTCCATGGCTATTGGCAAAAACAACACCACGCCAATAATTCGTGTGTATGCGGCAAGCGCCGAAAATAGCGATGCAAGCGGAATATACTTCTTTCTTGCACAATACAGGGCGGTGACGGACAGCATAAAGAACATGCCATCGCTCATGGTAGCATACAGCAGACAGGCGGCAGGTAAAATGCAGAAATATTTAACTGCACGTCTTGCAGTCTTTCTGTCAAAGTCGATCTTTACGAGTTGATAAAGCATCACACAGCCGATTATGGTCGAAATGTGCGACACGAAGTAGCCCGACCGAATATAGTTTCCTGAAAAAGCAAATATCTTTGTGACATACGAATAGAACGGCAGGAAGACCAGCGTAAGATGTGCGCTTTCGCTTGCCGTGCTTTGTGCAACATAGCCGTGCTCGGCGATTGCCATGTAGTGCGGTGCATCGCTCCACATGCTCCACATTCGTTGAGCAGAAAAAAACGTGCAGGTATATCCGAATTGTTTATTGAAGAACCAGTAGCCCAGCAGAATTACTGCAACCCTAAATACAATAATGGCACTCAGCAGGACGAGTATCTCTCTTGCTCCGCACTTTCTCTTTGTGCGCATATGCAATTCATCCTTCTCTATTGTTGCCACATCGTCACAGTAGAAGCTGATGACGCTTGGCACAAGTCGGATATAGATAGCCGCAAAGATGCCCAGCACCAATGTGGCTGCTATGATGGATTCATAATATATCGGTGGATCCAAAAACAGCCACAAGCCGTACATCGCAAGCAGTACGGCAAGTGGCAAAGCTGTTATGATTATCCTGCTAATGGTTCTCCTTCGCATGAATTATCTTCTCAACGCCTTGGGTTTTCCTAGAATGTCACCCACAACTATAGCTCTTGCTGCATCAGATAGGTTGAGCGATGATTGCAGCTTGGGCTTGGCAGCTACTACTTCCGAATGAACGATTTGCGTTCTTGGGGGAGTAGTTTTCTTCTGTGTGACCGAACTTGGCGTCTCAGTCGGATAGGTAAATGATGCGGGATGAACAGTTGGAGCATAGCTCGCCTGAGGAACAGTGAACTCTCTGTCGTTTCTGAATGTAGGGTTCACTGTTTGGCGTTCGGGCGCAACCGGCTCACGCCTTGCGTGAGTATTCGCCTTTACGGCGCCTTTGCTGATGCTCGCCACCACAGCCACTATGATCAATATGACAAGCCCGAATACTTGCATACTTATTTACCCTTGTTCTCTGTCGAAGTGGGAACTCCGTTCTTTGAAATTGCATTCCTCATCTCGGTATCAGAGATAACATTCTGCATATTGTAATAGTCCATGACGCCCAGCTTTCCATCTCTGAACGCTGCTGCAATCGCCTTTGGTACCTCTGCCTCTGCCTCGATAACACGGGCTCTCATGCCCTGAACCTCTGCAACATTCTCCTGCTCCTGTGCAACAGCCATCGCTCTGCGTTCCTCTGCCTTCGCCTGTGCAATGCGCTTGTCTGCTTCAGCTTGATCAATCTGCAACTGTGCGCCAACGTTTCTGCCAACATCGACGTCCGCAATGTCGATTGAGAGTATCTCAAACGCAGTACCTGCGTCCAAGCCCTTGTTCAAAACTGTTCTGGAGATCAGATCGGGGTTCTCCAAGACCTCTTTGTGGCTCGATGATGAACCTACCGTTGTGACAATGCCCTCGCCAACACGGGCAATGATTGTCTCTTCGCCTGCACCGCCGACAAGACGGTCAATATTCGCACGAACCGTGACCTTTGCCTTGGCTCTAAGCTCGATGCCGTCCATGGCAACTGCTGCAATTATGGGTGTTTCAATGACCTTGGGGTTGACACTCATCTGAACAGCGTTCAAGACATCGCGACCGGCAAGATCGATAGCACAGGATTTCTCAAAATCCAAGGGTATGCCTGCACGCTGTGCGGCAATCAGAGCGTTTATAACTCTGTCAACATTACCGCCTGCAAGCAAATGCGCTTCCAGTTTGTTGATTGATACGATGAGTCCTGCCTTGGTTGCCTTGATCAAGGGGTTGATTATCCTTGAGGGCGTAACCTTTCTGATGCGCATTCCCACCAGTTGGAAGATGCCCACCTTCACGCCCGATGCTCTTGCGGATATCCACAGGCGGACGGGTACGAAGCTGAAGAAGATGGACAAAAAGACGATCACGGCTACTATTACACCCAACACGACCCAAATCGTGTTCTCATTCGTCCTTGTCGCCAGTACAAACGGTATCGACGAAAGTTTGCTAAAAAGCATTTCCATAAATATTACTCCTTAATTATTTGTAGATAAAATAGATCACGAGGTAAAGCGCCGCTATCAGAGCAGGAATGCCTATCACAAGAGCAATCCATTGATGCTTGATCTTATCCTTTGACGCTACAACGGGCTTTTGCTCGTCCTCATTGGGATAGATTATCCCACATTTGGGGCAAACATCCGTTGAATAGAGCACTCCGCACTTTTTGCAATACTTCATTTTACGATTATTCTCAGATTTTCTACGGCGACAACGATGATTTTTTGACCCGCTTCGATGAAGTTTCCATAGGTCTGAACGTCCACGCGCCTTCCTTCAATATCGGCAATTCCTGCGGGACGCAGCGGAGTGACAGTTACGCCCTCTTTTCCGACCAGTGCCTGATAATCCTGTTCATTGAGTGGAGTGGAGTTTGACTCGATGTTGTCCTGAAGTACAATCTTTGACTTTGATAGCCTGCCTGACTGGAATGAATGGATAAACAGCATTATAAGTACAAGTATGACTACCATTATTACTGCGCAGACAATAAGTGCGGCAACGGGCTTGTTGCCAACTATTTGCATGATGAACACCGCAACAAATCCAGCAAAGCCCAGTACACCTGCTGCGCCAAAGCCGGGTGTGAGCATTTCAACAATACAAAAAACAACGCCAATCAAAAAACAAATTAAGCTGGGTACCCATAATTCACCAAGTAACGCTTCCATATGCGATCACCTCCTTTTCTATTTATAAGTATACCACAGTGAATGTGTAAATGAAACACTTTTTTACCCTTTTCATTTTTGTTATTATCTGCTACAATATAAAAATGGTTACTATGCTTGCAAAATGGCTGATTAAACAGTCCAATAACGTTTCTGACAGTAAGGTTCGCAAGGCATACGGCTTGCTATGCAGTATCATTGGTATCGCGCTAAACCTCATTCTGTTTGCCCTCAAGTTCATAGCAGGTTCTATCAGCGGTTCAATCGCTATTACTGCCGATGCTTTCAACAACCTCTCCGATGCCGGCTCCTCCATCATTACCATGTTTGGTTTCATCGTAGCCGGTCATCAAGCGGACAGCGACCATCCCTTTGGTCACGGCAGGTTCGAGTACATTTCGGGTGTATTCGTTTCGATGCTTATTCTCCTTATGGGCTTTGAGCTTCTTAAATCTTCGGTAGAAAAGATAATTTCTCCAGTTGACGTGGTAACTACGCCCTTGGTGTTCATCATTCTTGGTATATCAATCGCCGTCAAGCTATACATGGCATTCTACAACCACCGTATTGGAAACAGGATTGATTCGGCTGCCATGAAAGCTACCGCTATTGACAGTTTGTCCGACATGGTTTCGACCTCGGTGGTTTTGATATGCAGCCTGTTGACCCTGCTTTTCAAAATCAGAATTGACGCATACTGTGGTCTGTTGGTCTCCGTGTTCATCTTCTATTCAGGAATAAAATCCGCAAAGGATACAATTTCACCGCTTCTTGGTCAGCCGCCCAAAAAGGAATTTGTCGATGAAGTTACTTCCATTGTCCTTTCTCACGAGCAAGTTTGCGGCATACACGATCTAATAGTGCACGACTATGGTCCAAATCGTTGTATGCTCTCGCTTCATGCCGAGGTTCCTGCTCACGCAGACATACTGGAGATGCATGACCTCATTGACAATATTGAACGTGACCTATGCGAACGGTTTAACTGTGTTGCCACAATTCACATGGATCCCATCGTCACAAATGACGAAATATCTAATGAACTGCACCAAAGGGTATGCGAGCTTGTAAGCTCTATTGACCCTCATCTTACCATACACGACTTTCGAATGGTCGCCGGCCCAACTCACACCAACCTCGTTTTTGATGTAGTAGTCCCTCATAAGTTTAAGTACAGCGACAAGGAATTAAAAGACCTTATCGGAGACAAGATAGCTCAATTCGATGGCAATTATTACGCCGTCATAGATGTGGATAAGGAGTATTTGAAATGATTACACAAATCTATTCCATTCAGACCGTGCAAGAGGCACTTGACTGTGTGGACTGTGGCGTTGACAATATCGGCATCGCCGCAGGAACGGGTTCCTCCTCCATACCTGCTGCAATATCATTTGAGCTCGGCAGACAGATTTTTGCCGCCATTGGCGTAAGAGCAAAGCATGTGGCTCTGACTGTTGCCGATGATGAATCGGATATTTATCCGGTAATTGAGGAGCTGCACCCAGACATACTCCACATCTGTGGCAACAGCTACTATGTGACTCCGGAATTTGTGCAAAGTGCAAAACGCCTTCAACCTAACATAGAAATATTGCAGGCCATTCCCATGACGGGGGCGGAAGCAGTTGCTCTTGCGGTATACTACGCTGAGTTTTGCGATTACCTGATATTAGATTCCGTCAAAGCAGGCATTGACGGCATTGGTGCCGCCGGCATTACACACGATTGGAGCTTGTCTAGGCGCATCATGGAGGAAACTTCCCATCTTGACTGCAAGATAATCCTTGCCGGCGGTCTTTCACCCAACAATGTTGCAGACGCAATTAAAGCTGTCAAGCCTTACGGCGTTGACTCCTTCACAAACACGAGCACAAACGGTCGCAAGGACAAATCCCTCATTCAACAATTCGTTATCAACGCAAAAGCCGCCGCAAAGGAGCTTGGAATATGAAACCTGTACTCTGCTTTGGCGATGTTTGTCCGGATCTTATCATTCCTTATGGCAATGCGCAGCTTGCAGCGTCAGGCGTTTCGATTGACCCTGCTGCACTTGTAGTAGAAGCTCTTAGCGGGGGCAGCGTTGGCAATACAACGGTGGGCATAGCTCGTCAGAATGTCCCCGTGATGTTTTTAGGCACGGTTGGCAACGATCCTCTTGGTCGAATGTTACACGATGATTTAGTCAAAGAGGGCGTTGATGTAAGCCTGCTAAAACTGTCCCAGAGTTGCTCGACGGTTATGATTCTTATTGTTGTTGATAAGAACGGTGACAGGACTACTTTTGCTTGGCCAAAGGTCGGCGCAAGTCAGCATCAAGTCACAGCATCTCAGATTCCCCACGACATAACGGACAGAATTTCTTGGCTTCACTCGACAGGTATGACCCTGCGTGAGGAACCGGCGGCAAGTACACAAATTGAACTCATGCGCCGCTGTCACGAGCAAGGCATACCTGTATCTTTGGACATAAATGCTCGTATAGAGTCATTGGGCGATCCACAGTTTGAGCGAAACGTGCATGATGCTCTCCCCTACTGCTCTGTAATTTTAGGCTCGGCAGATGATGAGATTATGCCGCTTACCAACTGCAAATCCGCCGATGAGGCAGCAAGAGCGTTAGCCGTAAATGGGCGCATAGTCGTGTCACGAATGGGTGAAAAGGGAGCAAAGGTCTACTATGATGGCAAGGTTTCTTCCGCTCCGGCAGCAAGGGTCCAGGTTGCAGATACCGTGGGTGCAGGTGATATTTACGATGCAGGTTATATCTGTGCGACACTAAAGGGATACGACCCTTCAAGTGCAAATGTTCGTGCCTGCGCCACGGCGACTTTTTCAATCACAGGCAGAAGCGGAAGATCATCTCCAACGGCTGATGAGCTTGAAGAATTTATTAGAACCAACATAAGATAATTATTTTAGGAGGTTAGGTATGGACAAGGTTAAGGTTGCGCTTTGGGGTTTTGGTGCAATGGGCAGCGGTGTTGCCCGAGTTTTGCTGCAAAAAGAGGGAGTTGAGATTACAGGGGTATGTGACATTCATCCCCAACGTGTCGGACGCAGTATATTTGATGTTCTTGGCATAGATCAAGGCGAACGCAAGGATGTTATCATTGAGGACAGCATAGATAAGGCAACCCTAATTAAGCCTGCGCTGTGCATTTTGGCAACTGATTCATTCACCAAAAAGGCTTTTCCAAAGATTTGTCAGCTCATTGAAAAGGGCATCAATGTCATTTCAACTGCCGAGCAGATGAGCTATCCTCGTGCTCAGGAGCCAGAGCTTGCAGACAAGATGGATAGACTAGCAAAAGAGCATGGCGTGACCGTTCTTGGCACAGGCATTAACCCGGGACTGATGATGGATCTTCTTGCTATCTGTCTTTCGGGCTGCATGACCGATGTTGAGCATGTTACCTGCAAGCGAGTCAATTCGCTTTCTCCTTTCGGCCCTGCCGTTATGGAGGAGCAGGGTGTCGGGCTTACCGTTGATAGGTTCAATAAAGGCTGTGCAGACGGCACTCTTGCAGGTCATGTGGGCTTTGCCGAGTCTGTTGGCATGATATCCGAAGCACTTGGCTGGAATTTGACCGCCTTTGAACAGCAGATGAAGCCGATTGTCACCACGGTTGACCGCAAAGCTCCTTATGGCTATGCAAAGGCGGGCGATGTTGCAGGCGTCAACATGACAGGGCAGGGTTGGGTAGACGGTCAGTTGAAGATAGACATGATACACCCACAGCAAATTGAGCCTGAGATGGAAGGCACTCATACCGGCGATTACATCACACTTTTGGGTACGCCCACAGTCAATATGCAAATTAAGCCGGAGGTCGATGGCGGCATTGGCACTATTGCAATGTGCGTCAACATGATTCCCCACGTTATCAACGCAACTGCCGGCTTAAAGACGATGCTCGATCTGCCCGTTCCCCGTGCAATCATGGGCGATATGAGAAATCTGATAATTCACTAAGCACATAGTTGCTAAGGTAACCGAACGCAAGCATCCAGGCTCTGAACCTTCATATGGTTCAGAGCCTGGTTAATTCATTTATTCTTCATTGTACTTCTTTATCGCTCCAGCAATTGTCAGTATAATGCCAATTACGAATGCTGTTACTCCGATATATATCCATATATCTCCTGGATTAGCGATGCCTTTGGAAAACAAAGACTCGATCTGTGACCCCAGATCATTGTTTTGAAAACATCCATAAAAAAACGAACCTGCACCAGCGAGCATAAGAATTATTCCTACTGCCATCAAAACCATAATGATTTCTCCTTTCTAAATTCTTCATAGATATAGTTGTGCATAGACGAGAATAGTTTAATGACGTCCCAAGTACCTTCTACGTTGCACATGAAAAATGATTATTCCACAAAGAAGTATTGCGGCAAAGTAGCAGCCGATTAGTATCTCTGAGCCTGTTTGACCAGTAGGCGATAGACTAAATATGTAACTTGCTAAATCATCACATTCAGTTTGAGTTTTGTTATCACTATAATATAGTTGTACTGCCTTGACCAGAGCTTCTTCCCAAATCTTCTGGAGTTCTTCGCTGCACTTATTGTACTCGTCCGATCCGATAAACTGGCGAACATATGTGATGGCTCTAAACAGATCAGCGGTATCAATCGATGTGGGCTTCGGTGTTGGTGTTGATGAGTCTATAACATTTACTATTATTGGATTACAGGTCAAAACAACATCCTCCCAATTCTCGTTAAAGGTATCGCTTTGTGTATATGCGATTTCAAGAATATATTCACCATCTGCCAATTCGCCTACAGTAAATTTCACTATGAATATCGATCCGTCACCCGTAACATTAGAGTCTGCATTCCACAATATATCAAAGTTGCCGGGGGTATAGCCATCTCCACCAATAGTAGTATTGAAATTACCTTGCTGAGATAGAGTTCCTCGTTCTACAATGGGGGATAAAAATGCTTCCGAATCATAGCTAATGGTTGCCCTCATGCCCATGATTCCCGTATTTCCTGTTAGGATAAATGGTACGCTAATTGTGTCGCCAGGCTTGCATTCTACTGGATCAGAGCCAAGCACTGCCTGTCCCTTTATGTCCTTATTCTGATTAGTACTCATCGTTCGAATGCCGGGGCCATTTTCCTTTCCTACCAAGTACCTAGCCAAATATGCAACATCCTTATTGCCGACCTCACCATCACCGTTAGTATCCGCAGCTAGCAGTTGGATGGCAGTCATTGTTTCCTTTCCAACAAGATATCTTGCCAAATATGCAACATCCTTATTGCCAACCTCATCATCGCCGTTTGTATCGCCGTATTTGCAGCTGGAAAGATTAATCACTATTTCCTTGCAATTCAAAAGGACCCCTTGATATTGCTCGTTAAAGGTGTCACTCTGTGAATACGAGAGATTAATTGCGGTACTACTTGGCATTACACTGTTAACAACATTTAACGAAATGATGAAGAGACTCCCGTCTCCTGTAACGTTGGCGTCTGTATTCCATAAGACATCGAAACTGCCAGGAGCATATTCGGCGCCGTCAATCGTTGTGTTGAAGCTCCCGTTCTGTGTTAAATCACCACGGTTGGCAAGAGGTGTAGTAAAAATATTTGGATCGTAGGTCACGGTGATTCTATATCCCATAATTCCAGGGTTATCCGAAATGACTACTGGAATGCTTATTGTACTAGCTTGCGATGCGCTTATCGGGCTAGCTCCTATAGAGGCCTGTGTCGTTGGTGCGATGGCATCAGTGCCAACATAAAAGTTCCTTGTAATTACGGAAACATAATCATCGTGCTTTACATCGCTTGCCTCTATCCTAATTGTGTGTTTTCCAATTGACAATCCCGCAAATGCAAGATCATAATTAATATCAGACGTTTTCAGCGAGTAAGAGAATACGTTACCTGTGGAAACGGTTGCATATGGAGAACTAGACCCGTCTATGTAAGCGCGCACGTAATCTAGTGGATAGATGTCTGAGGTTATAGTTCCGACTATATTATAGGTGGCTTGGGGTACTACTTGGTTCTCAATTGGTGCTGATATCACTCCATTGATAGAAGACGATAACACATTTCTAAACGATAAATATCCATCCCCAAATACATACACATATTTGCCATCCGAATCAAGTATTTCATACCAGTAGTTTCCGTAGGCATTCTTTATTCTCGAACGGACCTGCACGACCTTTCCTGGAGCATTTGTGTAAAGAGCTGAATCAGCGTCAGAATAAGGTTCGCTTACCCTCGGCGTAAATGGATTGCTTACGATGTATTCGCCTGCATAGAGTCTGTCCCTCGTACTTTCCCAAGGATACTTATAGCCACACCCTTTACAGAGTCCGCAGCCCTCATATGTAGCAGAACTCAAATTGAGATGGTCATAACTGCACATGGGAGTGAGACTACTAAAGACGCATGCAAACGATAAATCGTTCATTATTTGTGATTGCGTCTTTCCGCTTCCGTAATAGTATGATGTCAAGGGAATCCTCTCGCCTCCGCCGTTTCTGGCAGGGTCGTTAACATACAATACTCCATTTTCGTATCCAACAGCTACAACAGCATGTTTTTTTGTGCTACTAGGTTGAAAATATAACAGCACTCCAAAAGAGTTGTTGGCTGAAGATAAGTTGTTTACTATGATTTCCAAGCGCTGCGCACTATTGTATTTCCCATTGTAAACCGATGAGCCACTGTTTGATGAAATTATTGCAGGTCCATCATTGAGTCCGAATTTTTTCATGTTCGACCAAGTCATTGAATCTCGTCCACCGTTTGCATAATACACAGCCCAAAATCCAGTATATTTTGTTCCATTATATGTGTACGATAATTCTTGACCGAGACGAGCCTTATATGTAGCTGCAACCATAGCGCAGCTAGCAACCACACAGCCTGCGCTAGTTTGCTGTGCTATATACTTAGGATTGGTAACCCATACGGATCCAACGGCTTGCGTTTCCTCAAGTAATGCAGTAGTATCAGCTAAATCCGTATTGTGTGAAAAACTTATGAGTGTGTTTGCACGAGAAGCAGATGCCGATGAAAAGCTTAGCAGAAGCACCAGTAAAATGATTAGCGTTTTTTTCATATTTTCTCCTTTACAATATAACAGTTATTGATGCGCATGGCGCAGTGTCCATGCAAAGAGTTGCTAATGTTTAGTAATAACTAATGATAATAAAGCATTTACTTCTACCCCCCAATGATATAGTTTAGCTTATCTGCATATCTATTGTGACAGCTGTCGCCAAGTAATCAGAATTCTAGTCGAGACTACAGTTTATAGTAAGTTGGCAACATTTATATGTTAACCACGGACAATCCTATCCTCAGTAATACATTTGTTGAATCGAGGATATAAGACATTATACTCAATTTATTGAGTATTGTCAATACTATAATTGAAGTATAATGAGTGAGGTGAATGATATGATAACGTATAAACCTTTTTATGCGACGCTTCTGCGCAAAAACGTCACTGAGTACGAGCTTATATTCAAGCATGGACTCTCTGCCAACACTATACATCGAATAAAGCACGGTCAGAATATTACTCTAAAGACTCTGGACACTTTATGCTCTATTCTAGATTGCAAAATTGGAGATATTGTTGCGTATACCAAAGATGAGTAGTTGTGTGTACATTTGTTGAAAGCTAAATGGTTAGCTGCATATAATTGCTTTGCACATTTTGTCTATATATGCTCAAATTAATAATAGTCGCTTTTCACTTTTATATGGCAATCTGATGAATTGAATGATTTATTGACATTAAAGATACTGCGGTGTAAAATTATTTAGTATACACGATGATTCAAAGAACATTTTGGGAGGATTGCGGCTTGAATAGAGAATTCTCAGCGAATAATTTGGTGGTATTAGGTGATTGGGTGCAGGTGGAAATCACCGTGCTTGAACCCGATGAACGTGCGAAAAATATACCCGATGACACAAAGCAGGTTCCGCTTCAGATGTGGGTGAAGGGCTATATGCAAAATGAGTCAGCTTGCATGGGCGACACGGTGACTGTAAAAACACGAGTTGGGCGTTTGGTCGAGGGGAGGCTCTGTGCGGTCAACCCGTGCTTTGAGCATAACTTCGGTGGCTTTATTCCCGAACTGTTGAAGATTGACGACGACGTTAAAGCAATCGTGTTTGGGGGTGAAAATGATGATTGATAACAGTTATCAGGCGGTCATGGCTCGCAAGAATCAGATAATGAAGTCTGCGGTAGGAATGGACTACTCCGATTTTGAAAGCGGCTCGATTGCCTTCGATTATGAGGCGATGATGGCTGCAACCGGATACACGCTGGATATGGTAATCAAAACTCAAGCGGAATTTGCCATTGGCAACACTCCCCTAATTGAGCTTAAAAACATAACCGAGCTGTCTCGAAAGCTAGCTCCATCTGGCAAGGGCGCGCGAATCTTTGTCAAGGACGAGGCGGCGAATCTATCGGGAAGTTTCAAGGTAAGACGAGCTGCCACCAGCATTCATCACGCAAAGCGCATGGGTTACAAGGGCGTTATTTCCGCTACCAGCGGCAACTATGGTGCTGCGGTCGCCGCCTGCGCTGCAAAGGCAGGACTGAAATGTATCGTTGTTCAGGAATGCTTTGACAGTCACCATGTAGGTCAGCCCGAGATAGTGGAGAAAGCTCGTAAATGTGAGGCTCTGGGGGCAGAGGTCGTTCAGCTCACCGTTGGACCAGAGCTGTTCTACATGTTCCTTAGAATGTTGGAGGATACTGGCTATTTCAATGCCTCGCTGTACACTCCGTTTGGAATTGCAGGCATCGAGACTTTAGGATACGAAATTGCAACCCAGTGTCGTGCACAGCTTGGCAAGGATCCCGATATGGTTGTCTGCACTAATGCAGGCGGCGGCAACCTCACAGGAACTGCACGGGGTCTGTACAAGGCTGACTGTCATCCCACAATCGTGGCGGCGTCCGTCAACCTCAAGGGTCTGCACATGGCAAGCGACACACAGTTCAATCTCAAGTCGTTTACCACGGGTCACACAGGCTTTGGCGTGCCATTTTCCACCTATCCGGACAGGAGCGATGTTCCACGTTCTGCTGCACGTCCGCTTCGCTATATGGACAGATATGTTACCGTCAATCAGGGTGAGGTGTTTTACATCACCGAAGCACTTGCCGCCTTGGAGGGCATGGAAAAGGGCCCCGCAGGCAACACCTCGCTTGCTGCAGCCTTTGCTCTTTCTCAACAGCTTGATGCGGACAAGTGTATAGTTGTTCAGGAGACCGAATATACAGGTGCAGGAAAGCACGTTAATGCGCAGCTCTCCTTTGCACGAAATAACGGAATAGATATTCATTTTGGCAATCCTCATGAAGAAGTGGCAGGAAAAAGCATCATTCTCCCCTCCCACCCCTCGCTTATCAGCGCAACAGATTTTGATATGAGGCACCTTAGGGCATCATTGATAAAAAATGCCCTTGCTACAATCTCCCACGAACCTACCGACAACGATATTCTTTTCTTGGCAGCCGAGACAAAAACAGACGTTGACTTTGTAAAGGAGATAATAAATGAAACGAAATGACGATTATCAGCAGCGCAGTGCGCATCTAAAGGCTCTCAGCGACGATGAACTTAGGGAACGCTTCTGGAAACTGACCGAGCAGCTCACTGACCCACTATTGAAGCTGGGCTATGAAAACACCTCCCCTGCCATTGAGCGCAGCGTGCTTTTGCGAATGGGCTTTTCATCTTTGGAAGCAAAGGCTCTTGTAAACGGCTGTGTGGAGCATGGATTGTTGGGTCATGGCGCAGGAAACGTTGTCTATCGCTATGCAGTTGCAGGCAAAATGGACATTCGACAAGCAGGGCTTGCGCTGATTGACAATGATGATTGGCAGAGCGCAGAATATCTGTTCAAAGGAGGTGCTAAGCAATGAGTAATTATACATTGCCATTAGACGCAAAAATTGATGTCGAAAAGATTCTTGAAGACTTGGAAAACTATCGTCCCAGAAGAAGAGGCTGGACATGGCGCGAGCCTGCTCCCGATTTGAAAATGGGGCCGTTTTGCTATCACGATTGCTCAACTCCCCTTAAAAACAGTGTTGGTCTTCCCCCATCACATTATTTTGATGATATTGATCCGCAGCCTCTTCCGGTAATCACCACGGAAATTGCATCGGGTAGGTTTGAGGACGACATTCGCAGAATGCGTATGGCGGCGCATCATGGAGCAGATCACATCATGGTCATTCGCACGGCAGGTCAGTCACATTATGACGGACTGATTGAAGGCTCTCCTCAGGGAATTGGCGGCGTTCCAGTCACAAGAAAGCAGGTTCGTGCCCAGCGCAAGGCTCTTGATATGATTGAAGATGAGGTCGGTCGTCCGATAAACTATCACTCATATGTCAGCGGCGTTGCAGGTCCCGACACCGCTGTGATGTTTGCCGAGGAAGGCGTGAACGGCGCACATCAGGATCCGCAGTACAATGTTATCTACCGCAACATCAACATGGTGCGTTCGTTTGTTGATGCCTGTGAATCTAAAAAGGTTATGAGCTGGGCAAACATGGCGCAGATTGATGGCGCACATAACGCTAACGCAACCGCAAGGGACGCATGGAAGGTAATGCCTGAATTGATGGTGCAGCACGCCATCAATGCGTGTCTTTCAAACAAGGTCGGCATGAAAAAGGAAAACATCTGTCTGTCTACTGTGCCACCCACCGCTACCCCTGCGCCCTGCGTATACATGGATCTTCCGTATGCGGTCGCCCTGCGTGACCTGTTTGTGGGTTACCGTATGCGTGCGCAGATGAACACAAAATACATCGAATCGTCAACTCGTGAAGCTACGGTTACTCATGTATTGAATATGGTTATTTCAAAGCTGACCAGTGCCGATATTCAATCAACTATTACGCCTGACGAGGGTCGCAACGTGCCTTGGCACATCTATAATATTGAGGCGTGCGACACGGCAAAGCAAGCCCTTGTAGGTCTTGACGGTCTTATGGATATGGTCGAGCTCAAAAAGGACGGGTATCTCCGTGATAAGGCTAGGGAGCTAAAGGAGCGAGCGGTCCTCTTCCTTGAGAATATGCTTGAACTTGGCGGATATTTTGCCTCTGTCGAAGAAGGCTTCTTTGTCGATTCGGGTATGTTCCCCGAACGCAACGGCGATGGCATAGCTCGTTTGATAAGCGGCGGCATTGGCGTTGGCACGGTTGTCAAGCGTGAAAATGACTATATGGCACCGGTGACAGCTCACTATGGCTACAACAATGTTGAGCAATATGACCCTGCTTGCAAGGACGACCCATCTAAACTGATAGGTGGCTGTACTTTTGAGCGTCCCGACAAAATTCAGTACATTGACGAGCTGGACGATACAGATAACGTGTATTTAAGAATGGACGAGGTGAAGGATTTTGCAGGTCCCGATGCTGTCAAGATTCGCCCGGAAATGGAATGGCTTGCGGACGGCACGGTGATGATGACCATGTTCTTCCCAACCGATGTTCGCCATGCCGAGGCTGCTGCGCTGGAAGTTGGCAGGCGCATGAATCTTTTGGATTGCGAAGTAATCAGCAGGGAGATTATGCAGAGCGTTGAAGGAACACGAATTGAGCTTAAAGGCAAGGTTGACTTCTCCATCGATATGGCTTCGCTAGTGCTTCCCACCGAGCCGGATATTCTTTCAGACGATGCAATCCGCGCCGACATCGAGCGCAAGCCCATGGTCGTAGTTGCAGGCACCATTGGACAGGACGAACATTCGGTGGGCCTTAGAGAGATCATTGACATCAAGCACGGCGGTATCGAAAAATACGGCATCAAGGTGCATTACCTTGGAACATCGGTTCCGCCCGAAAAGCTGGTCAATGCTGCCATCGAGCTAAACGCCGATGCCATGCTTGCCTCTGCAATTATCTCACACGATGATATTCACTACAAGAACATAGCTCTTGTAGATCAGATTGCTCGTGAAATGGGTGTTCGTGACAAACTGATGTTTGCAGCAGGCGGAACGCAGGTCACAGATGAGGGCGCAAGAGCCGCAGGTGCAGACGCTGGCTTTGGCAGAGGCACCCACGGAAACCATGTTGCGACCTTCTTGGTAAACTGTCGCAGGCAAAGAGAGGATAACTAATTGCACGTTGACGTTCTTGTAGCCGAGATAGGCTCCACCACAACAGTATTAAACGCCTTTGACGGTTTAGGCGGCGAGCTTGTGCGCTTTGTGGCGCAGGGACAGGCTGCCACTACCGTTCTAGATGGCGATGTTCGGGTGGGTCTTGACAGGGCTCTGGACGATATGATAAGCAAGCTCAATACCAGCACGCTCACCTATGACACCATGCTGGCAACAGGTTCTGCCGCAGGTGGGCTAAAAATGAGCGTGCATGGCTTGGTCAACGACATGACGGTGCGTGCTGCCAAGGCTGCTGCTCTTGGTGCAGGTGCAATCGTTGTCAATTCGACCTCCGGATTGATGAACGAATATGATTTGTTGGAAATTGATAGGCTGAAGCCCAATCTGTTGATGCTTGCAGGTGGCACGGATTATGGCGAACGAAACACGGTTATCTCTAATCTAAAGGCTATCATCGCACACGGAATAAAAATTCCCATCATTTATTGCGGCAATGTTCAAAATCAAGCCGAGGTAAAAGAGCTGTGCGATAGAAGCGACTATCCCCTGTCTATCACCGAAAATGTATATCCCAAGTTGGATATGCTAAACATCGAGCCAGTAAGAAAGTGCATTCACGAGGCCTTTGAAAAGCACATAGTTACCGCCCCCGGAATGGAACATGTTAAAGAGATGGTTGACGGACGCATTCTCCCCACCCCCGGCAGCGTGATGCTCGCTTGTGAGCTGTTGAAAAGCGCAATAGGCGATTTATGCGTGGTGGATATTGGCGGAGCGACAACGGACGTGCATAGTGTCACGGAGGGTTCTCCCGAAATGGCATCTCTTATGACCTCCCCTGAACCAACCGCAAAGCGCACAGTTGAGGGGGATTTGGGGCTGTACATTAACGCAAAAAATCTTGTTAACATGATTGGCGCAGACAAGCTCGCCCGTGAGCTGAATTTGGACATTGACGCTGTTATGTGCGCATATGAGCCTGTTCCTGCGACCAAAGAGCAATTCTTGCTCACCGAACGAATCTGCCTTGAAGCAGGCATTACTGCCGTCAGGCGACACGCAGGACAGCTTAGGCATCTCTACACACCTACCGGCAGGCAGACCATTGCCGAAGGAAAGGATTTGAGCATGGTGCAGTATCTTGTAGGTACCGGCGGTGCGCTCACACGTTTGCCCAACCGCAGGTCAATTCTTCGGAAAATTGCCGACTGCAATGAGAACCGCATGATGCTCTTTCCCAAGGCAGGAAGCCTAAAACTGCTGTTCGATAACGATTACATAATGGCGTCAGTTGGCGTTTTGTCCACGCTGGACAGAAGTGCCGCATTGCAGCTAATGAAAAGGAGCTTGCAGCTATGAATTATCCTGCCCTCATCGTTGATAACAATAAGCTAAAGCACAACATTGATACTGTCGTTGGCTGGTGTCACGCTCGTGGTATTGCCTGCTTTGTGGTCACAAAGGTTGTCTGTGCTGTGCCTGAGGTCGTGAGCATAATCGAAAACAGCGAGGCAGACGGATTTGCCGATTCAAGGGTTGAGAACCTCTCCTCCATTGATACCTGCAAGGATAAGATGATGCTCCGCATCGGTACAACCGATGTTCGATGTGCAAACATAAGCCTTCAAAGCGAAATTACATTCATTGACGAGCTGCAGGCTGCTGCTCACGAGCAGAACCTGTGCCATAAAGTCATCTTGATGATAGACTTGGGCGATTTGAGGGAAGGCATATTCTATAAAGATAGAGCAAAAATACTTGCCGCTGCAAGGCGCATAGCAGAATCGGAAAATTTGGAGCTTTACGGCATTGGAACGAACCTCACCTGCTATGGTGCTATTCTTCCCGACAGTCGCAATTTGGGCGAGCTTGTCGCAATAGCCCAGTGGCTTCGCAAGGAGCTGAACGAGCCAATACCGATTATCTCAGGTGGTAACTCCTCCTCCGTTGATATGCTTTTGCGTGATGAGCTTCCCTTGGGTATCAACAATCTGCGCATTGGAGAATGTATAATGCTAGGACAGGACACGGCAAGGTGCGTCCATATCCCTGAGCTTTATGACGATGCCTTCATACTTCGCGCAAGGCTTATTGAGGTGCAGGAAAAGCCCTCAAAGCCCATTGGCACGGCATATAAGAATGCCTTTGGTGAGGAGGTAAGCTATCAGGACAAGGGCGAGATGCTGCGTGGAATACTGGCAGTTGGACGTCAAGACGTTTGCCCCGATGGTCTTATTCCCATAGACCCAAACGTTACAATCCTAGGCGGAAGCTCGGACCATCTTTTGGTTGATTTGACCCAAGCAGAATATGCCACGGGCGATACCATAGATTTTAGACTGACATACGGCGCATTGCTCATGCTGTCTACGAGCAAATATGTGCAGCTGTATCAAAAGTAGAGGCAACATGAATTACCAAATTAGTTATTTTGATTGTTTGGATTCCACCAATACCTACCTCAAGGAGCTTGCAAAGAAAGATGCACGTCAAGGGACTGTCATCGTTGCTCGCAAGCAGACGGCAGGCAGAGGTCGCATGGGTCGCAGTTTCTTTTCTCAAGACGGAATTGGCATTTACATGAGCATATTGCTTCGACCTGAATTTGAAGCGGATAAAGCGTCAAGGCTCACCTGTCTTGCCGCTGTCGCAGTTGCTCGCACGCTCAAAAAATACTCACATGACGTTGGTATCAAGTGGGTGAACGATGTGTTTATCGGGGATAAAAAGGTTTGCGGCATTCTTACCGAAAGTGCAACCGATGCTAACGGTGAACTCGATTATGTCGTTGTGGGGATTGGCATTAACCTCTGCGCTCCATCGAACGGTTTTCCTCCCCAAATATGCAATATCGCCACCGCTTTGTTTAATGAAAAGAATCGAGCTGTATTGGAATATGAGTCCATAATCAGCGCAATCCTTAAAGAGTTTTCCAACTTATATTCCCGCTTTGATGAGCAAACCTTTGTAGATGAATATATCCAACTGTCAATTCTTTGGGGCAAGCGAGTGAACATCGTGCAAGGCGATAGCCGCCGCCCCTGTGTCGTAAAAGGAATAGACAGAGAGTGCCGCCTGCTCGTTGAATACGAGGACGGCACAAGCGATACTATATCTCACGGCGAGGCGGTCAGTATAAAATCATAGTCCTCGAACTATACATACACCAATTTTTTGCCTGACTGCGTCTGCAGTTTCATTGATGTACGATGGAAGATGTGGCTCCGGGTCATCATCTTTCCGCTTTCTATATTGCTGCAAATAGTAGTGCTCCGTGCCTGCAATCATATCCGTCAGCTCCAAAATATCCTCCTTATTGAGTTGGGGAGCGAAGGTCGTGCGAAACTCATGTGCTATGCCCGTGTTGCGAAGATAGAATATGCTCCTCCGTATGGCTCGCATGTCACAGCTTACCTGTGTGAGTTCATCATACTTGCCCTCAGATGCCTTTATATCCATGGCAATATAGTCAACGAGCTTCTCCGAAATTAGCTTCTTGAGCAGTTCCGGTTTTGTCCCGTTGGTATCGAGCTTGACAAGATAGCCCATGTTCTTTAGGCTGCGTAAAAAATCCTCCAAATTGGGCTGCAATGTGGGTTCTCCCCCTGATACGACTACGGCTTGGAGCATACCCTTGCGCTTTTGAAGATACTCAAACACCTCATTCTCCTCTATCAGTGGTGAGTCCTTGCCTAAAATATGGTAATTGTGGCAGTAGGTACAGTTGAAGTTGCAATATGGAGTGAATACTACCGCGCACATCTTCTGCGGATAGTCCACCATGCTGAGTTTTTGAAATCCTGCTATGAGCATATTCTCTCCCTAAAAAATATGGGCGAGCGCATTGGCTCGCCCATTCAATCGAATTACTTTGCTACTACAAACTTCTTGCGAAGCATGTATTCTTCCTTCTTGCCGGGGTTATAGTTCTGAACGGGGCGCAGATATCCAACCACTCGGCTCCAAACCTCAGTCTTTCTTCCGCACTCGGGACATTCGAACTGTTCGCCTGCCAGATAACCATGCTCATGGCAAACGGAGAATGTAGGCGTGAGCGAAATGTAGGGCATCTTATACTTCTCAAAGATGGTGCGAATCAATACCTTGGCTGTTTCGATATCTTCAATGCGCTCGCCCATGTACAGATGCTGCACGGTGCCGCCCGTGTACAGCGACTGTAGCTCATCCTGCAAGTCCATGCACTCGAAAATATCATCGGTATAGGTGACAGGGAGCTGGGTGCTGTTTGTGTACTGCGGTTCTTCAACGCCCGACTGTATAATCCCGGGGAAACGCTGCTTGTCGAGCTTTGCAAGACGATAGCTTGTGCCCTCGGCAGGGGTCGCTTCAAGATTATAGCTGTGACCTGTCTCCTCTTGGAACTCGACCATTAGCGCACGCAGGTAGTTCATAACCTCAAGGGAGAACTCCAACCCTTCCTTGCTGCCGATGTCTTTTCCCAAGAAATTCAGGCAACACTCGTTCATGCCCACCAAGCCGATGGTGTTGAAATGGTTGGTCCAATACTCGCCCGTTCTTGCCTTGATATTTCTCAGATAGAACTGGCTGTAAGGGTACAAGCCTTCCTCGGTCTGACGCTCAATAATCTTGCGCTTAATCTCCAGCGAGGTCTTGCCCAAGGTCGCAATGTGCTTCAATCTTTCAAAGAACTCCTCTTTGTTCTTTGCAAGATAACCGATTCTGGGGAGATTGACGGTGTAAACACCGATTGAGCCAGTCATGGGGTTTGAGCCGAACAGACCGCCGCCACGCTTACGAAGCTCTCTGGTGTCAAGACGAAGTCTGCAGCACATGGACACAGCGTCCTCTGGGCTTAGGTCGGAGTTTATATAGTTTGCAAAGTAGGGTATGCCGTACTTGCAGGTGATGCGCATGAAATCATCGACCACGGGGCTGTTCCACTCGAAATTCTTTGTAATGTTGATGGTAGGAATCGGGAAGGTGAACACCCTGCCCTTGGCATCGCCCTGGAGCATGACTGCACAGAATGCACGATTGAAAATGTCCATCTGCTCTTGGAAGTCGCCATAGGTCTTTTCCATGTACTGTCCGCCAATAACTACCGGTTCGTCCTTTAGGGTCTTAGGCACTTTGATATCAAATGTCAAGTTGGAGAACGGACACTGGAAACCAACACGGGTTGGTACGTTAATATTGAAAACGAACTCCTGCAAGCATTGCTTTACCTGTTCATAGTCCATGTTGTCATAGTAAATGAAGGGTGCGCAGTAGGTATCGAAGCTAGACCATGCCTGCGCTCCTGCCGTTTCGCCCTGTGTGGTGAAGGTGGAGTTGACAACCTGCCCTAAGAAGGAACGCATATGCTTTGCGGGCTTTGACTCAACCTTGCCCTCAACGCCTCCAAAGCCTTCCATCAGAAGCTGTCTAAGATCCCAGCCTGCGCAATACGGACCGAAAAATCCTAAATCATGGATGTGGGCATCGCCACTCTCGTGTGCTTTGCGAACGTCCTCGGGGTAGATTTCATACAGCCAATACTTCTTTGTGAATGCTTCACGGACATAGTTGTTCAGTCCGTTGACGCTCTTTTGCATGTTGGCATTCTCTTTAATTCCCCAATCCTTATCCTGAAGATAGTCGCCGAACATATCAATGGTTGCACCTATAAGAGCGTTAATCTCACGAGTTCCTCTGCGCTTCTCACGATACAGAATGAATGCCTTTGCGGTTCTTGCATGACCTTCTTCAATTAGTACCTTTTCTACGATGTCCTGAATTGCTTCTACATCAGGAATCTGATCTGCATATCTCTCACTTGCAATGCGGACAACCTCATCGGTAAGTCCGTCTGCAATAGCCTCATTAGTTCCATTGACAGCCTGCGCTGCCTTCCAAATTGCGGTACGGATTTTCTCACGATCGAATCTCTCGACGCGTCCGTCACGCTTTCTGATTTCTGTTATCATGTCGTTCCCTCCTAAAATTCTTTGTTGCAAGGTTAGTATACAAGCTACAATATCTTGTGTCAACACCAAAATATGAATACAATATCTAGTGTTGAGTTACTTTATGCGCTGTATATTTTTGGTGGACAACGTGTACAAGATGCAATTACTCCCAGTATTCCACAACTTTGACCATAATTTATGCAATTAAAATATGCAGCCGAAATGTATTCCGACTGCATGAAGCGAATATCTATAAATATTGTTTATTTCTTGTTCATAATTGTCAACCAGCTAATCACATCATATTGTGTCGAAACTATGAACCAACCACTATATCTTGTGTTTGTGGTGCAAATACGTCGCTATTTCAGCAGGCGTTCCACCTCTGATTGTGAACGACGAGCGAGTAAATCTTCATCGACATTTTGCAGTATTCCGCCCCTCACCGTGCACTTTCCGTTGACAAAAACCAGTGCGCAGGGTCTGTTATAGCCTATCGTTCCGAAAATGTTTTTCACGTCTCTATCGGCGCAAACCATGTCCATACTATCTTTTTTAATCAAAAAGACATCTGCTGCAAAGCCTTCCTTTATCTGTCCAAGCTCGTCCCTTCCAATCAATCGTGCGCTGCCACGAGTTGCCATTTTCAGTAATTCATAGCCCGATGGTGCTCTGTCCGCATAGGTAAGCCGCAAAAGCAGGTATGCTGTGCGAATCTCGGATATCATGTTGCTGGCATCATTGCTTGCAGAGCCGTCAACGCCCAATCCAACAGGAATGCCCATTTTGAGCATATCGGGTATGCGTGCAACGCCGCTTGCCAGCTTCATGTTCGATGATGGGCAATGACAAACACCTGTCTGCGTATCTCTAAGCAGGACAAGCTCCTCATCGTTAAAATGTATCCCGTGAGCGTAGTGAACATCGCTTCCAAGCCAGCCTAGGGTCTCCATGTAGGCAAGGGGACGAAGTCCAACCTTCTCAAGTGTGTAGCGTTGTTCGTCCTGTGTTTCGCATAGATGCGTGTGTAATCTGACGCCATACTGTCTTGCAAGTATTGCACTCTCTTTTAATAGCGTGTCCGACACAGAAAAGGGTGAGCAGGGAGCCAGTAATACTCTGTGCATCGAATATGGTTGTGCGTCATTATACTTTTCAATGATGCGCTGACTGTCCTTGATAATTTCATCAACCGTTTGTACGACCGAATCGGGCGGCAGTCCCCCGTCCTTCTTCGACAAATCCATGCTTCCTCTTGAAACGTGCATACGAATGCCAAGTGCGTCCGCAGCCTCAAACTGCGCACAAATCAAATCTCCGCTGTTCTTTGGAAACACATAATGATGATCCATACAGGTCGTGCAGCCATAGCGCATCAGCTCGCCCATGCCGCACAATGAGCTGTAAAGCACGGTATCGGCATTGAGGTTCTTCCATATCTGATATAGGGCGGTAAGCCAATCGAACAGCTCAAGCCCCTGAACTTCACTTAGATTTCTGGTGAAATACTGATAAAGATGGTGGTGAGTGTTGATAAGCCCCGGATACAGAAGCATCTTAGAGCAATCATATTCCTCATCAGCAACGGCGTCCAAACTCCCGATGCTAAGAATTTTTCCATCCTCAAACCACACGTCAACATCGTGCAGCACTCTGTCGTTATCATCACAGGTAACGACGGTATTCACCTTTTTCAAAAGAATCTTGCTCATGTACATATAATAACACAGCCACACTATTTTGTAAATTGACGAAATGAAGGTATTAGGTTATAATTAAGAGCTGTAAATCGAAAGGACAAGCATGATTCAACTTGAGAATGTAACATTTAAATATGAAGGCATGGCGACCGCTGCGCTCAAAAATGTTAATCTGACCATACAAGATGGTGAGATGATTGCCATTGTTGGGCATAACGGAAGCGGTAAGAGCACCCTTTCAAAGCATCTAAATGCACTTTTGCTTCCTTCTGAGGGAACGGTAACTGTCAACGGTATGGACGTAAAGGACGAACGCAATACCCTTGCTATACGTCAACACGTTGGCATGGTTTTTCAAAATCCCGACAATCAGTTGGTTACCTCGGTGGTTGAGGAGGACGTTGCATTTGGACCCGAAAACCTTGGCGTGCCGCCTGATGAAATTCGTAGGCGTGTCGATAAGGCTCTTGAAAAAGTCAATATGACTGCCTACGCAAAGTATGCGGCTCATCATCTGTCCGGCGGACAGAAGCAGCGCATTGCCATTGCAGGTATGCTTGCCATGCAGCCGCAGGTGCTGGTTTTGGACGAAGCAACCGCTATGCTTGATCCTCAAGGGCGTATGGAGCTGCTTGGCACGGTCAAACGTCTCAATGAGCAAAGCGGCATCACAGTTGTCATGATCACCCAATACATGGAGGAAGCGACCTTGTGCGACCGTGTTGTGGTGATGCACGATGGAAGCATTGCCTTGGAGGGAACGCCTGAAGAGATCTTCCACGATGTTGATAAGCTGCATCAGCTTGGTTTGGATGCGCCCGAAGCTGTTAACATGCGCCAAGCGCTAAAGAAGCTCGGCGTCGAGCTTGACGATGGAATTATGACCACGGATTCGTTGGCGGAGGCGTTATGTCCATTGTTATAGAGCATCTCTGCCATCAATATTCTGCGCAGGGCGGCGAGCTGCCCCACCCAGCGGTAACCGATGTGACGCTTACCATTGAGAGTGGTGAATTTTTGGGCGTTATTGGTCATACAGGCAGCGGAAAAACAACCTTTGTGCAGCATCTCAACGGTCTAATAAATGCCACCTCCGGCACTATCACGGTGGACGGTCATAATCTCACCGATAAGAAGGAGCGAGCCATCGTGCGCTCGCTTGTGGGAATGGTATTCCAGTACCCCGAATATCAGCTATTTGGTGAAACGGTGTACGAGGACATTGCGTTTGGGCCAAAGAATATGAAGCTCGATCAGCATGAGATTGATAAGCGTGTAAACGAAGCTATGGAGCTTGTGGGTCTGGAGCCTTATAAGTTTGCGCAGAAATCTCCCTTTGAGCTGTCTGGCGGCGAGAAACGCCGTGCTGCTCTTGCCGGCGTAATTGCTATGCGCCCAAAGTACCTTGTTCTTGACGAACCCATGGCAGGTCTTGATCCAAAGGGACGCAAGGAAATCCTTGAAATGCTTGAGTCTCTGCGTGCATCCAGTGGCTGCGCAATCATCATGGTTTCGCACTCCATGGACGATGTATCACGCCATGCGGACAGAATCCTCGTTCTTAACGAAGGGAAGGTTGCATTTTTGGGCACGCCTGCTGATGTGTTTTCCAACAGTGATGAGCTTACAAACATGGGACTGTCGCTGCCGCAATCTGCAATCCTTGCCTCAAGGTTAAGAGCAATGGGTGTGAATGTTCCCATGTCCATTTGTACCACTCAGGCCATGCTCGCTTGGATTGAAGGGAGGTTGACTCACAATGCGTGATATTACATTGGGTCAATTCATCCCCGGCGACAGCTGCATACATAATCTCGACCCTCGCACAAAGATTCTTCTGATGATTGTCTACATCGTGCTGGTGTTCTTTGTCAAAAGTATCATCATTTTTTTGGTTCCGCTTGCGCTGATAATTGCGGTTCTTCTGCTGTCACGCATCAGCCTAAGCTATATGTGGAAGTCGATTAAGCCCCTGCGTTTTTTGCTCATAATTATGTTCATTTTGAACCTGTTTTTCACAAAGGGCGAGCCGCTTGGCGACTTTTTTCCGTTGAGTTATATTTCTCTTGCGAGCATAAGGCAATCCTGTTTTATTGCACTGCGGTTGATTTTTCTGGTCTGCGGCACTTCTTTAATGACGCTTACAACCTCTCCGCTTGCCTTGACAGATGGGCTTGAAAGGCTGCTGGCTCCACTGAAGAAAATTCGCTTTCCTGCGCATGAATTGGCTTTGATGATGACGATTGCGCTTAGGTTTATACCCACCTTGATGGAAGAGGCGGACAAGATAAAAAAAGCACAGCTTGCACGAGGTGCGGACTTTGAGTCGGGTAACATTCTAAAGCGTGCTAAAAGCATGATACCAATTCTTATTCCCCTGTTCGTTTCGGCGTTTCGTAGAGCTGACGAGCTGGCTTTGGCAATGGAATCCCGTTGCTATCACGGTGGTGACGGCAGAACCAAGATGCACCAAATTAAACTTCGGCTCGCTGATCTTTGGGCTTCGTTGGTAGTGCTTGGGCTATTGGCATTGATTATTGTTGTTCAAGAGCTAGTATACATTCCTTGGTGATATCATGAGAAGAATACGCATGATAGTGCAATACGAGGGTACGGATTACGTTGGTTGGCAGGTTCAGCCCAATGGTGTTTCTGTGCAGGAAAAGCTCGAAGCTGCGGTGTTTCTTGTAACGGGTGAAAACGTTCGTGTAGAGGGTTCGGGCAGAACGGACAGTGGCGTACACGCCATGGCGCAGGTGTGCCACTTTGATGCAAATGTGCGTATGCCGGCGGACAAATTCGCCATCGCACTCAACACTCGTCTGCCACGAGATATTCGTGTTCTATTTTCGCAGGAAACTGACGGCGCATTTCATTCTCGCTTCAGCGCAAAGCGCAAGACCTATCGTTACACTATTCAGCTTGGTGAGCACTCCGATGTATTTACTCGCAACACAGCACTTCATGTCCATACATTTCTTGATATCGAAAAGATGAACGCTGCTGCTGCACTTTGCGTTGGCGAACACGATTTTTCAAGCTTCATGTCGGCAGGCACTACGATGGAAAACACCGTCCGCACTCTATACAAATCCGAATGGATAAAGGAAGGCAAATATCTGCACTATTGGGTCGAGGGAAATGGTTTTTTATACAACATGGTTCGCATTCTTGTTGGTACTATGCTCGAAATCGGATGCGGAAAATTGCCCATAGAAGCCATGAGCAACGCCTTACTTAATCAGTGTCGTGAGAATGCAGGGCCAACAGCTCCTGCTCAAGGACTGATGCTTATGCGAGTATGTTACCCCGATTTTGATACCCGGGAGGTACTAAGCTGTGACTCATGAGGATTACATGAGAATTGCTCTTGAGCAAGCGCACATCGCTGTTTTGGAGAATGAAGTTCCTGTTGGTGCTCTCATCGTGCATCAAGGTGAAATCATCGCTTGTTCACACAACCGTTGCAGGCAGCTTGCGGACGAATCGCAGCACGCAGAAATGCTCGTGTTAAAGCAGGCAAAGTCTCGCCTTGGCTCGCTTGACGATTGTACCCTGTATGTCACCATGGAACCATGTGCCATGTGCGCCGGAGCCATGGTTCACTATAAGCTGCCAAAGCTCGTGTTCGGCGCATACGACGTGCGTTGCGGCTGCTGCGGCTCTCGTATTGATTTGACGGATCACTGGTTCTATCACAGTATCGAAACATTGGGCGGAATTTATGAAAGTGAATGTGTGGAAATCTTATCGGAATTCTTTAAACAAAAACGTTGATTTTTCGTTGCAAATGCGATATACTACCATTCGCAGCAAAAAATATGGAGCGGTATCGAAGTGGTCATAACGGGGCTGACTCGAAATCAGTTTGACGGAAACGTCACGTGGGTTCGAATCCCACCCGCTCCGCCACAAAAAAAGCACATTTTCGTCTATCGGACAAAGGTGTGCTTTTCAATTTATTATGTCGTTGTAAAGCCTGTATAGCCTTAGAACAGTTTCTCCAAGATTAGGTTTACCAGATTGGTAAATCTGATTGCTGAAGCGGCAGCGGTCTCATTGACCTCCTCATGGCTTAGGGGCTGATCCAATACGCCTGCTGCCATGTTGGTAATTAGGCTGATTCCAACGACCTTGATTCCGCAATGTGCGGCAACCATTGTTTCGGGTATGGTGGACATGCCAACGGCATCTGCGCCAATCGTGCGAGCCATGCGAATTTCTGCGGGCGTCTCGTAGCACGGGCCTGACATCATCAGATACACGCCTTCCTCAAGCTCCACATCATTATCCGCTGCAAGCTTTTTAAGCTGCGTGCGCAGAGCCTTATCATACACGTTGCTCTGATCTGGAAAGCGTGGCCCGAACTGGTCGAGGTTCTTTCCAATAAGAGGATTGCTGCCCGACAGATTGATGTGATCCGAAATGAGCATCAGCGTGCCCGATTTGTAGCCCAGATTGACACCGCCTGCAGCATTTGTGACGAGCAATTTTTCAACTCCAAGCATTTTCATCGTGCGAACGCCCAGTGACAGCACGTTTTGAGGGTAGCCCTCATAATAGTGAAACCGACCCTGCATGGCAATCACGGTCTTGCCGTAAAGCTCGCCCACAACAAAACGGTTCTTGTGACCATGCACCTCCGACACAGGATAGCCCTTGATATCGGCATAGTTGACAAATCTCTTGTTTTCAAGACATTCAGCATAGTCGCCCAATCCACTGCCAAGAATCAATCCGATTTTTGCCTTATCCGCACCGACCGCAGTTAGCTGCTTTACTGCTGCATTGATAATCTCTAACATTTCTTAATCCTCCCAAATATCGTTGAGGAAAGATGTGCCCTCGCGCCACTTCTCCCCCGTAAGGTAGTCATATATTGTAGCACCTATATCCGCAAAGGTCTTGCGCACGCCAAGGTTTACGCCTGCTTTTATATGCTTGCCATAGACCAGCAAGGGTATATACTCTCTTGAATGGTCGGTGCTGGGCGTCGTTGGATCGCAACCGTGATCAGCAGTGACCATCAAAATGTCGCCGTCCTTTAGTCCCTCCATCATCTGAGGAAGCTCGCCATCAAAATGCTCAAGAGCCTTTGCATAGCCCTCAACATCGTTGCGATGACCATAGAGCATATCGGTGTCAACAAGATTGATAAACACAAAGCTGCCCTGACCGTTGTTGATGAATTTCTTTGTAGCGGTAATTCCCGTTTGATTATTCTTTGTGTGATCGACCGTTGTGACACCCCGATTGCAGAAGATGTCCTCTATCTTTCCTACGCCGACAACCTCCAATCCACGCTGATCAAGTGCATCCAAAATGGTGTCCTTGAACGGAGCCATGGCATAATCTTTGCGGTTCTCGGTGCGCGTGTAGTTGCCGCTTGTGCCAATAAACGGACGGGCGATAACACGTCCGACCAGATTGTCGCCAACGAGCATCTCACGAGCAATCTTGCAGATGCGATACAGCTCCTCAAGAGGTACAACCTCCTCATGTGCTGCAATCTGAAATACGCTGTCTGCCGAAGTGTAGACAATGAGTTTTCCTGTTTTGCAATGCTCATCGCCCAGCTCTTGAATTATCTGTGTGCCGCTTGCTGTGCAATTTCCGATTGTACCACGTCCCACACGCTTCTCAAACTCATCGAGAAAGGAGCGTGGAAATCCGTTGGGATAAGTCTTGAACGCCTCCTCCAGTCCCAATCCCGCCATCTCCCAATGTCCGCAGGTGGTGTCCTTTGCGTGTGTAAATTCAGCACACTTACCGTATGCGCCGATGAGCTGTTCGCCCGACTTTGGCAATATGCTGCCCTCAATATTTGCAATGCCGAGCTTGGTCATGTTGGGAATGTCCAATCTTCCACGAACCTTGTATATGTTGCCAAAAGTGTTGGAACCTGCATCGCCAAAGTCAGCAGCATCAGGAAGCTCGCCAATACCTGCGCTGTCCAGTACGATCAAAATAGCTCTTTTCTTCATTGTTGCACCTCGTATAAATTTGTATTTTATTTTACCACAAATTTAACATTTCAGTCAACGACAAAATACGTCATACAACGCAACGCCCCATAAATGAAAATTCGTCTATTGGGGCTGTCCCCAATAGACGAACAATTATATGTGTCTTAACGCATCTATGGGCAATAGCTTCGATGCCTTGTTTGCAGGATATATGCCAAACGCCACGCCAAGCACCACGCATACAGCAAGTGCCGCAGTTGCTACACTCCAAGAAATGGTCATTGCCGTGCTTGATATGAGTGCGTATAGTTCAATCCCAAGCAGCGACAGCCCCACTCCAATCAGTCCGCCAAATAGCGACAGTACACACGCTTCCACAAGAAACTGAAAGAGAATATGCCTTCTTTTTGCGCCAATGGCTTTTCTGATTCCTATTTCCCTAGTCCTTTCAGTCACCGTTACGAGCATTATGTTCATTATTCCGATGCCACCTACCAGCAGAGATATGCTTGCAATGCCGCCCAACATGAGCGAGACCGTATTATCTGCATCGTCCATTGTGTCGAGCACCTGAGACTGATTATATACCGAGTATGCGTCCTCGTCTCGTGTAAGCTGATAGAGCGCAATGTTCAATATGCTCTCAACTCTTTGGATGCTTTGGCTGTCGGCTGCTGCAACATAGTACTGTGTTACGTCCATTGTACCCGTTAATCGCTTTGCGGTGGACAGTGGAACAAGTATCACATCGTCCCCGGAACCGTACATGCTCGATCCCGATTCCTCAAGCAGACCAACAATGGTAAAGACTGAATCCTCAATAGTTATCGTCTTGCCAATTACGTCGTAGCTTTCAAACATGTCTCCTGCCACATCTGTGCCGATAACACACACGTTGGTTCTGTACTCAACATCGCTGTCCATAATGAATCTGCCGCTTTGCACGTCCGAACCATATACATCAGCATAGTTCTCCGTCACGCCTTGAATACTCTTTGAAGTTGTACTTGTTCCGTCCTTAACCGTCACACTTCCTGAAAGTACCGGCGCAATGCCACGGATTAAATCGCCGTTGATATAATTTCTCAGCTCGTCCTCTGTTACGGTCACATCATCATCTGTAATGTTCACGGTCAGCAGATCTGCTCCCATGCTGGCAATGCTGTCGGTTATGGACTTACTTGCGCCCTGTCCAATCGAAACAAGCATAATTACTGCCGTCACACCGATGATTATTCCTAGCATGGTTAAAAACGAACGCATTTTGTTGAACAATATGTTCCTAAATGCCATCTTTAGTGCTGCCTTCATACTGCGTCCTCCGTCACCCTGCCATCGCTGACCCTGAGTCTGCGATCAGCACGCTCTGCTATTTGCTCACTATGCGTGATGATGAGCACCGTACTGCCCTGCTCATGCAATCCTTCCAGCAGCTCCATTATTTCCTCGCCCGATCTGGAATCCAAATTGCCCGTAGGCTCGTCCGCCAGTATCACCGGAGGGCGAAGCACCAACGCTCGTGCAATGGCTACACGCTGCTGCTGTCCACCGGACAGTTGGTCGGGTCTGTGGTGCATACGTTCCTCAAGCCCTACACATTTGAGAGCCTCAATGACACGTCTTTTTCGTTCCCTGCTGTTCATGTGTTGATACAACAGTGGCATCTCAACATTTTCAAATGCTGTCATCTGGGGCAACAGATAGAACTGTTGAAAGACAAAGCCGATTTTCTTTGAGCGAATGTTGGCAAGCTCGCCGCCCGTACACAGTGTTACGTCCATGCCATCTAAAAAATACTGTCCCTTATCAGCCATGTCAAGACAGCCGATTGTGTGCATGAGCGTAGATTTTCCGCTTCCCGAAGGCCCTACAATGGCAACATACTCGTGTTCCTTAATGGAGATATTCACATCATCCATCGCCTTAATGAGCTCATCGCCCATGGAGTAGTACTTGCATACATGTTGCATGTCTATCATAGCTTAGCCATCTCCTCTGCCGCCAAAGTCGCCTGAGGGCATACTGCCTCCCTTGCCGCCGGAAGGCATGCCCGAGCTTCCCGATGCAAAGTCGCTAAAATCAAAGGACGGCATTTCTCCCGTATTGCCTCCAAACATTCCCATCGCATTATTACGAGTGCTATCGGCAGAATATGTCGCAGTCGTGGACAGAACCGGCACAATGATTAGTTCGCCGTTGTCAACATCTCCCGAAATGAGAATGTATGAGCCATCGGACATTCCTGTTTCAACCTTGACCGCCGTCAATGAGGAAAGCTCCAGCTCCGTATCGTTATAGCTATCGCCAAATGTAGCTCCGCTAGGCGCAAGATACACTACCTTCTCGCCATTTACGGTTTGCACTGCGTCAACGGGTACGATAATTCCTTCACCGCTGTCGGCTATGGTAATCTTACAGGTTGCACTCATTCCTGCAAGTGCGCCCTCAATATTATCCAACGTGACAACAGTAGTATACCTGACCACGCTGCCCGATGAGGATGCGGTGTAGGAAATATCGGATACAGTGCCCTCAAACGTCCCCTCAATGGCATCGAGTGTTATTTCAACGCTTTGTCCACGCTCAATGGAAGCAATGTCAAGCTCATCAACAGACAACGAAATTGAGTATCCATCAAGTGATTGAATTGTAACAAGTTCGCTTCCCTGAACAAGTTCATCGTCCTCACTGACATTGCATTGAAGTATTTTTCCGTCATAGGGCGCAGTAATGGTGTAGCTTTGCTGCAAATCTGCAAGTTGCTCTTTTAGTTCATCTATCTGCTGCTCCATTTGCAGGTATCTGTCCTCTTTGGGATATTCGGTCAGTGTCGCAACCTTTGCGTTCCGTGAAACAGAACCGTTCTCCAAAACGTCTACGGTGGCAATAATTCCGTTGGTTGCCGTGACACGCACATAATTGACAAGCTCAAGTGTTGCCTCAACGCCGTTTATCGATACCTGCTGTCCTACCAAATAGGAATCATCATCAATTTCTATTGTGGCTGCTCCGTCATTGACGGCAACCACCGTGCCCGTAGCTATCGTGCCGTCTATGTTTACCTCAACAGTATCGAATAGTTTCAAGCTGTCATCCTCAATAACAGTCTTCATGCTGCCAGCCGTTGAAATAAGGCACAGGTAGCCGTATTGATCCATTACACTCTCTATGTCGCTGCCCACTTCAACCTTGACGTCCTTAATTTTTCCTGCAACGGAGGCGGTCAGATTAAGAGAGGTTTTATACTCACGAGTGTTACTCATCTGAGTGGATAACGAGTCTATCTGTTCCATCAGGTCGTTGCGTTCGGACAAATAATTCTCGTTAGTCACAACGATTAGCGCATCGCCTTGGCTTACAATATCTCCCGAAGCGCAGGCAACCAATTCGACATCGCCCGAATATTGGCTTACAAGCGTTTCAGACTCCATAGCTGTGAGCGTTCCCGATGATGACATGGTTGAGGTAATGCTGCCCTTGGTTGCAGTCTGAACCTGATACTGCAATACACTTGCCGTATCCTCGCTCTGACTATTGAGTTTTTTTAGATACAGGTAGCCTTGATAGCCGAACACGACAAGGACGGCAATCACTACAACAGCAATCACCGCCTTAATTAAGGTGCGTTTTTTCTTTCGCTTCAACTGCTTTTCAAAGCTGGTGTTCTTCTCCATATGTGTTTCTCCTTCGCTTTTTGTTAAGTTCAGACTACTCCGTGTGACTGAATATTTTCTTAAACAAAAGTGAACAGACAGTGAAACACAATTAGTTTTATCGGTACTGAAACTCCGTATCGAATTGCATTCTTACACGCTCGGCAACCATGAACATGAACTGCGAGTTCGAAGGCGTGGCGTGCATCTCATTGAATGTGTATCCAAAATAGTCCTGCAGCACGTTTATGTCGGCTCTTGTCCATGCGCTGTCAATGGCATGTCTCATGGAATGTTCGACTGCGCTTACATTACTGTTGAACTGTTCGGCTATCGATTGATATATATGCTTTACAATCGAGAGCTTAACTCGTGATTTAGCGCACACGATGATTTTGATTCCCTCACGCAACGTGTGATAGCCCAGTAGGTGCGCAGGAATGCCAAGCTCTATTAGGCAATCTGTGACCAGCTTGTCTACTGCGGCGTGTGTCAACGCCATATGCGTGTCTGATGGCTCGTGCATTCGAGCAAATTCAGCTACCAGATGTATCATCGGCACAACGTCAAACGGCTTAATAAACAGGTGAACAATGTGCTCCTTGATAAGCTGAAACATACGAGGTGTGCAAACGTCCGCCATTGCAAATATCATCGGGCGGTCGCGCATCGGAATCCGTGCCTGCATCTCAATCACATCAATCCCATCGATCAACGGCAGCGCAAGATCGATTAGGATTATGTCCGGTGGCTCATTTAACAGCAGTTCGAGCATTGTCTGACCATCGCTGATCGTTGGCAACCGCTTCAGATCAATATATTTTTCTATCTCTGCTTTAAGGTTTTCGATAAGTGTAAAATCTGAGCTTAGTATCCTAATTGTTTTCATTATATCCCCCTACTATTTGTTATGATTATTATAACATGGTTCGCCATAAACGAAAGTGTGCAATACAATCAATAAGTGTCGAATTTTATAAACAAATTGTAAACTGCTCAGTTATCCAGTAATTTTTTGTACATCCATTCGGCATAAAGACAATATCCTCTATCGGGTTCATTGACAAAAACGTGCGTTACCACTCCTATAAGCCGTCCATTTTGTACAAGAACCGACCCGCTCATGCCTTGAACAATCCCACCCGTTCGCTCCAGCAATGCCTTATCTGTCACTTCAATTATCATTCCCTGTGTTTGCGGTGATGACTGTACGTCTGCTCGGATTACATTACAGCTATATCCCAAAACATTCGTTCCGTCTACCGTTGCGTAGAGAGTTGCCTCCCCAAGTCTGACTTCAGATGCCTTTGCTATCTCGATTAGATTCATCGGTATTCCGTTGGCGTTTATTATCGTTCCGGCAATTCCAAATTCGGAATTTGTGTCCACTGCACCAATAGCATATCGCTCGTCCTTTGAAAAACTGCCCAGCAATTCCCCTGCCGCACCCGGCACTCCACGCTCAACATCGAAAATATTTGCAACGGTAATCAGTCCTCTTTGCGTCATAAGCATCACGCCTGTGTCGATATCCGTAACTGCATGTCCAAGAGCAGCAAAGCGCATGGTCTTTGGGTCAATAATCGACAGAGTACCAACTCCGGAGGTACTGTCGCGCACCCATGCGCCAACACGGCGTTGACCTGACGCATCATCAATGGCAGGATAGACGGTGCAGGAGAACTCTTTTCCATCTCGCACGCCCTCCACTGTGCAGGAATCGCCAATAGAAGCTATCAACGATGAAAAATGCTCTGCTCCGCTTACCTCGACCCCATTGATTTTGAGTATGGTATCGCCACGTTTAAGTCCTGCATTTGCTGCGGGGCTAATAAGTCCGTTTTCGGTCTGAATACTGCCAAGCCCTACTATCTGCACACCGTTTGTATATAGAATCACTCCCACAGCTACGCCGCTTAGTGCCACCTGATCCGATGTGGACACAACTGTGATATTCTTTAGCGGTACAATTCCAAACAACGATACGGTGTATGTATCATCTTGAACGCTCGCCAACCGTTCATCTGATCCGCTTCGGACAAACACAGCGTTGGTGTTCCTGTCAGATGAAAGCAACAGTGAGTCTTCATACTCCCATTTTGCGACCGTGGTGGGAGAATTTCTTAAAGCTATCAATCTTGGAGAGTAAAAAAGGGCGAGCAGCAGGATAATCACCGCTATGCTCGCTCGTTTGAAAAATTTCTGCATGGCTGTCACCTCCGTGATAGCATGTGCAAAATCTATGAAATTAACATTTTTGTTGCATGTTCAATAGCTGCTGCATCATTTTGATCGCTGCCCATGATACGTGCCAGCTCCCTTATGCGTTCCTCTCGTGTAAGCAGTCTTGCGGTAGATACCGTGCGTTCGCCCAAAGTCTCCTTGTATATCCAAAAATGTCTGTCAGCGTGAGATGCAATCTGTGGAAGATGAGTGACGCACAATACTTGATGTTCCTTAGACAGCTCCAACATCTTGTCGGCAACCGCATTGGCTACCATTCCAGATATTCCGGAATCTATCTCATCAAAAATCAGAGTGTCGATATGATCGCTCGTGGCAAGCACAACCTTGAACGCAAGCATGATGCGTGATATTTCTCCGCCTGATGCAATTTTGACAAGCGGCTTTTGTGGTTCCCCACGGTTTGCCGACATAAGAAATTCCACCTGGTCAGCTCCGTTCTCGTTTAGCTCCTCTGTTGCTATCCTTTCAAAGCTCACGGAAAACTGAGCATGTGGCATTCCCATATCCGCAAGTTCCTTTACTATTGCCGTACCAAGTGTGTCGGCTGCATTTCTGCGTTTTTGGGTCAGTTCCGAGCAGATTGCCGAGAAAGCCTCCCGTGCCTTGTCCTCTTTTTTTTGCAGCGTCTCCATGTTCTGCTCACCAGCCAAAAGAGTGCTTTGTTCATCGAATATCCTGTTGCGATACTCAAGTATTTCCGCTATGGTTGCGCCATATTTGCGCTTCAACGAATATATCAACGCAAGTCGGTTCTCTGTTTGCTCCTGTGTCTGTTCATCGAACTGGAATCCGTCCATTGCATCTCTCAATGTGTAGCTGATGTCCTCAAGGGCATAGTAGCACTCATCAGTTCGATCGTGCGCATCAGAATAGCTCTTTTCAAAGCCCGAAATGATGCTCAGCGAGTGAACGGCTTGAGCAACCTTGTTGAGCGTCCCGTCCTCGCCTGCAATCGCCTCATATGCTGTATGCAGATTCTCCAGAATCATCTGAGCATTTTGCATACGTTTTCTAAGAGCAATAAGCTCTTCCTCTTCGCCATCAATCAGCTCACTTTTGTCAATCTCCGTGAGCTGATAGGATATTGCCTCAAGCCTGCGTGTGCGCTCCAAAAGGCTTGCCTGTAATGCCTTCCTTTGTGCATACGCCCGCTGTGCTTCAAGTCTTGCCGTCTCCAGCCTGTCCAGCAGTCCGTCCGAATTGCTGTGAGCATAGCTGTCAAGCAGGGCAAGATGTGTTCTGCTGTTTAGCAGGCTTTGATGCGCATGTTGTCCGTGCATATCACAGAGCATATCACCAAGAGCTTTCAACTCTGCTGCCGACACGAGTGTGCCGTTTATGCGACAGCTATTCTTTCCGCTAACATTCAGCTCACGATAAAGCGTGACCTCCTCGCCCTCCAAAAGCTCCTGTTCTTTTAGGAACTTTGCTGCCGGACTATTAAGCTCCAGAGTAAATACCGCCTCAACACTGCCCTTGTCCGCACCTGTTTGTATGCTCTCTCGGTTGGCTCTCTCGCCAAGTACAAAGCCCACCGATTCAATAAGTATGGACTTTCCTGCTCCTGTCTCGCCCGTCAACGCAGAAAAGCCCGCATCAAAAGTGATGTGGAGCTTATCTATCAATGCTATGTGGTTAATTGTTAAACTTTGAAGCACCCTTGCCTCCGTCTATTTCATCATCTTTTGGAATCTCTTGACAAGCTCCTGAACATTTTTACCATCGCGTACCGCAACGAAAATAGTATTATCTCCTGCGATGCTGCCGGCAATCTCAGTCCATTTGAGCGAATCGATAGCCTCGCCGGCAACTGATGCGCTGCCTGCCATAGTTTTGACTACAATGAGGTTGCTTGCGCTTGTGACTGAAATCACGCAGTTTGCAAACAGGCGAATAAATCGTTCCTGAAGGTCAGACTCTGCCTTTTCGACCGTGGCATACTTATATCTGCCCTCGCTGGTAAGCACTTTTATCAAGCGCAGTTCCTTGATGTCACGAGATACCGTTGCCTGAGTAACCGAAAAACCCTGCGTTGACAGAATGTTTGCTAGCTCCTCCTGCGTTTCCACGTTCTGCGAAGTGATTACTTTCAAAATAATTGCGTGTCTTTTAGTCTTCATTGCCTTCCCCTACCTCAAAAATTATCTTAGCTTCTTTTGAATCCTGTCAAATAAATCCTGCTTGCCAAAGCGCACAAATGACACAGTTCTGTCCGACCGCCCAAGTTCTATGCTGTCTCCGGTTTCTACCTCTGCAATCCGTTCTCCGTCCACAGCCACCACGCCGTTTCCAATGACCTCAATGCGAACCAGAGCATTCATTGATGCAACGATGGGGCGCATGTGAAGGGTGTGCGGACAAATCGGTGTAACAAGAATCGCCTCAAGCCCGTCTGCTACTATTGGACCGCCTGCCGACAAGGAATAAGCCGTTGAGCCCGTTGGCGTTGCCACCACAATGCCGTCTCCAAAAATCGTTCCTACACTCTGGTTGTCGATGGACAGCTCCATTTGAGCGACACCCGAAAAGCTGTGTTTGAACACAAGTACATCGTTTAGGCAATGTGCCTTCTCTCCGCCGTTGATGCTGCATGTAAGCATGGTGCGCTTATCCAAGGTATAGCTTCCGCTTTTGATGCGCTCAAGCGCAAATGCGAACTCTTCCTCCGTGCACTCACTCAAAAACCCAACTCTGCCCACATGGACACCGAGCATCGGCATGTCATACTGCCAGCACTGTTCAGCGTACCGAATTAGCGAACCATCTCCGCCCGAAACAACGAGCATGTCCGCACCCTCCGAGCCAACATCCTCAATAAGCGAGCAAGTGAACCCGACTTGCTTTGCCTGTGCAATAAGTCGATCCCTGACTGCATAAGTTTGTGGACGGTGCGGATTAGCCGCAAAACACAGATGCAATTCTATTCTCTCCCATCGTAATGAATACAGCAAGAGTATTATACATTCTCACGCCGAAAAATTCAATTAAATTATGAATAAAGATTAAACAGTTATGCAGCTTTTATGAGCTAAATCCACTGTTTTTTTTGCTAAATCGGCAAATTCCTGTTCGCCTGTCCCTTTTTTGTCCCCTCCATGTGCAAGGTGCAGCAGAAACTCAATGTTGCCCTTAGGCCCTGTAATGGGTGAATACGACAGACCCAGAACGGAGTAACCTGCGTTGAAGGCGAAATTCATCATGTCAGCGCATACCCTCGTATGAACGGCTTCATCTCTTACCACGCCGTTTTTGCCGACCTCGCTTCTGCCTGCCTCAAATTGCGGTTTGATGAGCGCAACGACCTCTCCGCCATCATTCATGCAGGTGGCAAGGGGTGGCAGTATCAGTCTAAGCGAAATAAAGGAAACATCTATTGATGCAAAATCGAAGGGATTTGGATACCAAGACGGTTCCATAAACCTTGCGTTTGTTCGCTCCATGACCGTGACCCGACTGTCATTTCTTAGCGACCAATCGAGCTGACCGTAGCCCACGTCCAAGCTGGTGACGTGAACTGCTCCACTTTTAAGCATACAATCGGTAAATCCTCCGGTCGATGCCCCCACGTCAATGCAGTTTTTTCCCTCAAGCGTAATGGGAAATACCTCAATTGCCTTTTGAAGCTTCAACCCTCCTCGGCTTACAAAGGGTATGACGTCCTCCTTGATTTCGACTACTGCGCCTTCTTTTACCGTCTGCCCTGCCTTGTTTGCTTTCACTCCGTCAAGAAGCACAACCCCTGCCATTATGAGTGCACGAGCCTTTTCTCTTGATGGCACAAGCCCACGGGCGACCATCTCATTGTCCAATCGTTCGTTAGTCATGTTCGTTCATCAAGTCCTTCAATGCTTTTTCAATGCCTGCCTCGGTGAGTCCGTACTTCTCACGCTGCGAATCAATGGAAGCATGTGCTATGGGGTCCTTGGGCAGGCACAGCGACTTGACTCTCAAAGGATTGAGCTCTGTTGCAAGTTCTGCGCCAAGAGCTATGATGTTTTCTTCCACAATCAAGGTTTTGCCGTTGCACCGACGTATCTGCGCAATGACGTCTTTGTCCACAGGCATAAAGAACCGTGCGTGAACAAACCCTGCGCCATATTTCTTTGCGACCCAATGCGCAATGGGCAGCATGGTTCCGGTGGATATGATATTATACTTGGATATGGGCAATATAGTCTCCCACTTGCCATACTCAATGGGTGTTTTAATCTTCTCGCTGGGCAGCGTACCTCTATTGTATCTGACCACGGCTGGCTTATCATCGGCTATTGCCATCTTTAGCATCTGAGAAAGCTCCTCAAGTGTAGCAGGTGAATATACGGTCAAATTTGGCATTGTCATCAAGAATCCGGCGTCATATACCCCCTGATGCGTTGCGCCGTCTTCCCCAACAAGTCCACTCCTGTCCAGTGCTATGACAACGTGCAGCTTTTGCATGCAGATGTCGTGCAGCAGCTCATCAAAGCCCCTTTGCAAGAAAGATGAATATAGTGCCACAACCGGCTTGATGCCAACTGTCGCCATACCTGCTGCCATCGTCAACGCATGTTCCTCTGCAATGCCAACATCGAAAAATCTCTGGGGATAACGCTCTGCAAACTGCGTAAGCCCTGTGCCGGAGGGCATTGCAGCGGTGATAGCCACTATATTGGGGTCAGACTGTGCAAGCTCGACCATCGTTTGTCCAAAAGCAGTCGAGCAGGACACCTGTCCGTTTGTGACTACTTTGCCCGTCATTACCGAGAATGGAGCGACACCGTGGAACTTCTCGGGGTCGTTTTCGGAAAATGAATAGCCTTTGCCCTTCTGCGTTCTGGCGTGTACCATCACGGGCTTGTGCAGCTCCTTTGCACTAATCAGCATCTTGACGGTCTTTTTAATGTTGTGTCCATCAATGGGCCCAAGATATGTGAAGCCATACTCCTCAAACGGGAGATTGGGCATAATGAACTTCTTAATTCTGTTCTTTGTGCGTTCCATGTGGCGTGAAAGCCATTTTCCGCCCTTGCTGGTGTCCAACGCTCGAACCAAGCGGCGTTTGAAGCGCACATAACCACGATTAGTCCTCAGCTTTGATAGTCTGCGGTTCACCGCCCCAACGTTGGGCGCAATGGACATTTCGTTGTCATTAAGCAATATTACAAGCGGAAGATCGTAATCGTCTATATCGTCAAGAGCCTCCATTGCAAGTCCGCCTGTCATTGCTCCGTCTCCTATAAAGGCGATTGAGCTTCCTGCTTCGCCCCTAATCTTTTTTCCCCGTGCAATACCAAGTGCGGCAGAAATTGAAGTGCTTGCATGTCCCGTGTTGAATGCGTCATGCTCGCTCTCCTCACGCTTGGGAAAGCCGGAAATTCCGCCCTCCTGCCGAAGTGAAGCAAAAGCATCCTTTCGCCCCGTTAAAATCTTATGTGCATATGCCTGATGACCAACGTCAAAAATAATCTTGTCCTTGGGGCTGTCAAAGACATAGTGAGTAGCAATTATCAGTTCTACTGCTCCAAGGCTCGACGCCAAATGACCGCCCGTATGTGATACATTCTCAATTAAAAACGCACGAATATCCTCTGCAAGCTGTTCAAGCTGTTCAAAGCTGCACTTTTTCAGATCCTCTATGCTGTTTATCGAATCAAGTATCTTGTACTCCATTATGCCTTCCGTTCAGTTACGGCGTCCAGAAGCATTCTAAGCGGTGTTGCCTCCTCGCCAAATTCATTCAATGCGCTCGCTGCTGTGGCGTTTAGCTGTTCTATCCTGTCGCTGACCGCTGTGGCGTTCTGCTCGTTGTCAATCACATCGTCCGTTAGCTGGAACAGCAGTCCAAGGCTATCTCCAAACTCATACAAATTATCATACTGCATTTGGTTGCATTTTGCAAGTCTTGCGGCTGCCAATATCCCTGCCAATATGAGTGCGCCCGTCTTTTTCCTGTATAAATCTTCGGTGCGTTTTGGGTCGCTAAGATCAAGTCTTTGTCCCTCCACCATCGTCATTGCAGACGAAAATATCTCTTTTTTTGCCTCCTGCTCGCCCTCAACCTCACTGAGTACCAATGCCGCCATAGTCAGCAGCGCATCGCCTGTAAGTATCGCATCCGCCTCCGAAAATCGCTTGTGGCACGATGCTTTGCCACGCCTAAAATCGTCATTGTCCATAGCAGGAAGGTCGTCATGCACCAACGAGTAGCTATGAATAAGCTCAAGTGACACAGCAAAAGGCATTGCAGCGGCTTGCTCAACACCGAGCATCTTTGCCGTAAGCAAGCATAATGTAGGACGCACACGCTTGCCGCCACCAACCACGCAATACTCAAGCATCTGTTTGAGCTGGGGTGACGTTGAATACTTTTCTATCGCCTTCATCAAGGCTTGTTCAAGCATCGTCATTCTCCTTAATTATATCCAGACGACGCTCATATTGACTCAAACGCTCGGAACACAGCTTGTATAGCTTCATGCCCTGCTCGTACAATTCTACCATCTCGCCCAAGGGTGCGTTGCCACTCTCAAGTTTTTGCACTATCCCCTCAAGCTCTGTTACGTTCTGCTCATAGGTTTTCTCGCTCATTGTTTGTTCCTTTCCTGCACCTTCACTGCTGCATTTCCGTCACTAAAGTGTATGGTCAGCTCTTCATTCTCAATAATCTGCTCTGCCGACGTAACCAGTGCGCCGCCCCTGTCCGTGACAAGTGCAAAACCACGCCGCAAGGTAGCGTTGGGACTGTTGGCGTCCAGCTTCAGCTGCATCTGCGTCAGGCTGTTATTGCGTCTTGTCATATCGTCCGTGCTTAGTCTGATTAGTCTGTCACAGTTTTCGTCCAAGCCTTGCCTTTGCTGCATCAGTTTTGTTGGTAATGACACAAAGGCAGGTCTGCGTATCAATAAATCGAGCTTATCACGCTTGCGCAAAATACCATTTTGCAAGGCATGATTAAGTCTGTCGAGGCTGTCTGATAGTCTCTTTTCAAGCTGCTCATATTCGGGTACTGCAAGCTCGGCGGCGGCGGACGGTGTTGGTGCTCGAAGGTCGGCAACAAAGTCCGAAATGGAAAAGTCCGTTTCGTGTCCCACCGCAGAAATAATCGGAATATGCGATTTGAAAATTGCGTCCGCAACAGGAAGCTCGTTGAACGCCCACAGATCCTCCATGCTTCCGCCTCCCCGTGCAACGATAAGAACATCGCAAGCGTCCTCATAATTTGCCGTCTCGATTGCTCTTGCTATCTCATTTGCTGCCCCTGCGCCTTGAACGGCGGTGGGATACAGCTTTGTTCCCATTGCGGGAAATCTGCGGTTCAAAACATTGTGAATGTCCCTAAGAACCGCGCCTGTTTTACTGGTTACAATGCCGATGCACAAGGGCAGCTTTGGAATTGCCTTTTTGTTGGATTCATCGAAATAGCCCTGTTTATTTAGCCGTTCCTTCATCTCTAAAAATTGCTGATAGAGCGCACCTGTTCCGAGTGCTTCCATCGAATTGACATATACTTGAAATGAGCCGTCACGCTGATAGAGCGATGCCTGACCTGCAATCTTGACCTGTGCGCCGTCCTTGGGGACAAATCGTAGGCGAAGTGCGTTCATTTTGAACATTACGCATTTGACCGACGCCTTATCGTCCTTCAAAGTGAAATACAAGTGTCCGGAGCTATGCCTATGAAAGCCCGAAATCTCGCCCTGAACGGATAAGTTGCTTAGGTTGGGATCATGGCTCAGTGTTAGCTGAACATATTCATTTAGCTCGCTTACAGAGAAGGTTGGTTTTAATTCCATGGGATAAGTATATCATCTTTGTGGGAAACGTACAACAGATTTTAGCGGTCAAGTGCGTGCTGGTAGCAGACCTTTTTGGGCAAACCGAGAGTCTTGCTGGCAATCTGGGCAGCGTCCTTTACGGACATGGTTTTGAGCAGCTCGTCAAGTAAAGCATCTAGGTCAGCGTCTGATGCAGTCGTCTTTTCTGCTTTGGGCAGGACACAGATTACACATTCGCCCTTTGGTTCTGTCTCAAACAGAGCAATCAGCTCGGACAGGGAGCCACGATACACGCTCTCATACTTCTTTGTAAGCTCACGCAAGACTGCCGCCTGACAATCGCCCACTATTGATAACAACGCTTGCAGGGTTGCCTGCACTCGATGCGGACTCTCATACAAAATACACAGATGCCCCATACTCTTAATCTTTTCGAGCATTTGCCCCTTCTGCTTGCTCTCTCGTGGCAAAAAGCCAAAAAAGGTGAAGGGCTGTGGTGTAAGCCCTGAAAGAATCGCCGCTGTCAGCACCGCCGATGCGCCCGGAAGCACGGTGTAATCCAGATTATTTTCAATGCAGGCTTGCACTAAAATAGCCCCCGGATCGGAGATTGCAGGCATACCTGCATCGGAGCAATAGCAGATGTTCTTGCCCTCTTTTAGAAGCTCTACAACCTCAGCGGAACGGAACTGCTCATTGTGCTCGTGGCAGCTTGTAATCGGTTTTTTTATTTCAAGATGGTTTAGCAGCTTTGCGGTCTGGCGTGTGTCCTCGCAGTACACAGCGTCGCACGCCCTAAGAGCTTCAATAACCCTGAGCGTCAAATCTCCCAAATTTCCTATCGGTGTCGCACATAGATAGAGCATTAACGCATACTCCCACGCAAATCGTTTCCCGTTAGCTGAATGAGGATTGTGGTGCTGTTGTCAAACAGGCGTGAGGCAAAACGCTCGGTATACCTTGAATACATCTCCTCATATGAAAGATTCGATATGCACACAGTTGCCATCCTTGCGCCTTGACGCTCGCTAATGAGCGAAAGCAGGCACTCGCCTGTGACGTTTGAAATTATCGGCTCTATGCCTAAGTCGTCAAGCACTAAAAGCGGAACGTGAATATACTTGTTAAGCCTGTTCTCATGCAGCGACAGACCTTCCATAATGTCTTGAATAAAGCGATATGCGGTGATTCTAATACATTCAATTCCATTTTCAATCGCACGATATGCGATTGCGTTGCCCAAATAAGACTTGCCAAGTCCTGCCTCGCCAAGCATCAAAAGGCTGCACGATTTTGGCGTTGGCAACCCATTGGCATATGCTTCGCAGATTTTCTTTGCGTTGTTGGTTCGAGTCCGTTGCAAATCATTTGAATATATATCGGTCGAAAACCGTTCGAAGGTCTGGACATCGTTTATCCTCGCCCCCTCCATCAAAAAACGCTGCTTATTCTTTAGATAGCAGGCGCAGGGCTTGCGAATATCCTCGCCCACAAAGCCCGTGTCCTTGCAGGCAGGGCATTGATAGCGCATATCCAGATATGTGGGCGGCAAATATAGCTCCTTTAACAGCAGCTCCTGCTCACTTCTAAGCTCGTCAAGCCGCATCTTTGCAGCTTCCGGGGTGAGTCCCGAAAAAAGAATTTTTGCACGCTCGGAATCTATCTGGGCAAAGCGTGGACTTCTCCTATAAGCGTCCTCTCGATGCTCCAAAAGCGTCTGCGTATTTTTATCGCGTATTGATTTGTAGAGTTGTTCCAACCTGTCTGCCAATTAAATATCCTCGTCCAAGTTCACGAATCTAGCCGCAACATCATTGCTGTTTGGCGCACGCTGTCCCTTGTAATCAATGGTCACTCGCTTTCCTTTATTTGAAGTATTTTTGCCATTTTCACGTTCAACCAACGCCTTTTCCGCAAGCGGAATCGAATTTATTCCCTTGTCGGCCCAATCTTTTAGAATAGCCTTTAGATACCCAAGCGGTCGCTCCGCCGTAGCACAGGCATCAGCGGCGAGCAGAATGACCTGCTGGGGAATCTTCATTTGATGCACAAATACGCCAATCTGCGCAATGTTCGACTGTGTAGGCGGCTCAACCTTGCCAAGTCTTGCAAATACCAAGCGGGTAAATTCCTTATCGGACGATACGCTCTTGTCGTTGCTTAAAATATCATCTTTGGTGGTCATGTTCTTTGCATGGAGTGCAGATAACATATCGTTCAAAACAGCAAAGGTAGGAGTCCCTGCCACAACCACCTGAGGACAGGCGGCAAGTATCGCCTCGGTGTCAAAGCCCCATTCGCCAACCCAGCGATCATACATATCCATTTCGTCATGGGTGGGCTTGCGGCGTTTGTTCCATCTTGCAAGCACCTCACTTGCGCCATGTGCCTTGATGTTGTAATCAGAGATATATTGACTTGCCTGATCAGCCGTCAGTATCCCACGCTCGCACCAAGACATCGCAACGGTGTTGATATAGCCTATAGACACACGCTTTGATTTTTGCTGAATACAGAAGGAAAACAGCTCCATCACTGCCCCTTCCTCCATGCCGTATTCCTCTATAAAAGCATTTACATATTTAAGCTCTCTAAGCAAAAGCTCTCTTGGAGCAAGCAACGCATTTAGCGATCTAATAAACTGCGGATATTTTGCAGGTGTAGCAGTGGTCGCCTCCTGTATGGTCGCTCCCTTGTATTCAACGATTAAGGGTTCATCGCCAACGACGGTACAAAGTCCCTTGCTCTGCCAATAGACAAAAGCACGCTGCACTCTTGATTCGGGTATGGACAGAGCCTCGGAAATGGATGTATCTCGCATGGAGGGATGGTAGCATTGCATCAGCCCGTAAAGGTACACGCATACGTCCTGTCCGTCAGCATCGGGCAGAAACTCGGTGATGAATAGATTGTCCACGGGAGTGAGCTCTCTGCGCTCAGCCTCGGGGGAAAATCGACATATCATGCTTTGTCCCTTCGTTACGGCTAAATGTTATCCTCGTCAAGCAGCGATGGTTGCTCTGTGAAGCTCATGTCCATTAGTCTCTTTGAAATGCGCTGGTCGAACATTGTGCTCATCGGCGCACGGTCGTGAATAATCTTGACCGCTTGAGCAAACATGGGCGCAGCGGAAATAATTCTTATCTTTGATGCGTTTCTCGCCTCTGGACACTCGACAGTATCGGTTGAAACCAAAAACTCATAATCGCTGTTTTGTATGCGATTGATAGCTTTAGCATTCATAACGTTGTGAGACAGTGCGGCATACAGCTTGTTTGCGCCGTTCTCCTTGAGACCACGGGCAATATCAATGAGCGTTCCGCCTGAAATCGAGAAGTCATCTACGACCAAGCAGTTCTTACCCTTAACATCGCCAATGACGTTGAGAATTTTTGCATCGTCCTTGTGATTATACCGTGTCTTGTCGCCAATTGCGACCGAGCAGCCGAACTCGTTTGCAAACTGGTGCGCACGCTTTGCGCTGCCGGCATCGGGAGAGACAACGACAAGATCATCATTGACTATGCCCTGACGCTTGATGTACTCGCAGAGCAATGGCTGTGCCAAAAGGTGATCGACCGGTTTTTTGAAAAAGCCCTGCACCTGTGCCGCATGCAAGTCCATAAAAATAACACGGTCAACGCCGATGGCCTCGATACAGTCGGCACATACACGAGCACGGATAGATACTCTGGGCTCGTCCTTCTTGTCGCCCTTGGCGTAAGAAAAATAAGGAATAATTGCAGTTACGGAGTTTGCGCTGGAACGTTTGAACGCATCAATCCAGAAAAGCAGCTCGGTAAACTCATCATTTGGTTCGCGTCCGATTGGTTGGACAATGTATACGTCCTTATCGCGGATGGATTCGTTCACTCGAACAAAAATATTGCCCTCATCAAATACGATGGTTTCCGCATCTCCCAACTGTGTTCCAAGATAGGCGCACATGCGTTGCGCAAATGAACGACCTGTCCTGCCTGCATATATCTTGATAATGCCTGCACCTGTATACATAGTAGCCTCTTTTCTTTTGTACTCATATTGATCCGACCACATTATAACATGAGCGTGTCAAAAGGGCAACCGAATAATCCTGTTATTGTCAAGAAATTCTTAAGGATCGTTTACACCCGGCACAAGGTTGAGCAGATCCTCCTCGTTTGCAACATTGGTGTAAGCACTGGGAACATCGCCCACAATGATATTTTCTGCTATTGCTGCCTCGGCTACAACCGTAACGGTGTGGGATTGCCCGGGCAATATTATTCTTATTGTAGCGGTCAATCTGAGCGTAATCCTGTGAAGTGTTTGATTTATTCCGGCAGATCGAAATTCGCTGTCAAACGAGGTCTGCACCGCACCTGCAGGAGTGAATTTTAGCGTAATCTTTGGCCCTATGCCCGAAAACAGGGGTATACCCGAAACCGTACCTATGGGAATCGAAACGCCCTGCTCACCCAGCTGCATTATTCGTTCGAGTGCTGCGTCAGCGCAGTCCGCCGAAAGAGTATTGAGCTTGCCGCTGTTTGCCTGCAATAAATATACTCCATGATCGTTTGAGTACACGTCAAGGAGTGCCTGCGCTGCAGAATCGGTGCTAATTACATCCAATATCGCCTGATTCATCGCCTTAGCCGCAACAGACTCCACCCTTGCTGCCGACAAGCCGGCCAACACAGGGCGCAGGTTCGCATTGATGTACACAAACCCTGCGGCAATTACTACAAAAATAATAATAACCACGATAAGTAACTTTTTGACAGCTTTCTTCATGGTACAGAATATGCGCCCATTCTGCAAAAAGGTACAAAATAATTTGATTTATCCGATATAGATGTTGACGATCAAAAAGTATGCGGCGGTCATGAACAGCAGCGGTAACAGGCAAATCAAAACTGCCACGAAGGTGCTTCTTGAATATCTGAACCATCTGAACGTGAACACGAACAAAATCAACGAAAGAACAGCTCCTGCAGCTACAAGCCAAATCGACTTCTCTCTGCCCTCTTTTGCAACGTTATCATGCAAAGAATCCTCTACTTTTACGCCAATATCAGCGGGAGCATCCGTATCATCGGTTAATCCACTCTGAGGAACGGGCGTAGGCGGCGCAACGGGAATGGGCGAAGCAAAATCATCGGAATAGGTATAGCTTTGCTCCGGCTCAGGCTCGGACGGATCTGATGGGTTCCCGATCGGTTGAGTAGCCGTACCCGACAGGTCTATTGACAGGTTCTCAAGCATATTGTCACCCTGTGTATCCTCACCCACCGACGAATAAACCAATCCATATTTAAGTGCGCTGTTGTCGCCCGTAAGATCCGGTACTTTTCGTGTATCGTGTGCATCAGAATAGCATTTGTCTGCTGATGTCAATACCTCATCAAGAGAATAATTGCCTATTTTCTGATTTTCGTTTAACGTAATACCATTGGTCTCCGCCAGATGCAGATACAACTTATTGACGTTCCACGCTCCATACTGCGTCACAGATTCAGTATCAAACTCGGAATTGGCAGCATTTTCAACGGCAGCCACGACAAGACGTGATGTGATTGCGTCCTGTCCATCGCCATCACCGTCCTCCGCATGTGTTATCACTAACTCTGGTTTATACTTGCGAATGTTTCTCACCAAGTAGAGCATAACGTCATCCTCGTTCCAATAACCTCTTGCGGCACGCTCTGTCTCGGCATCCTGTCTGTTTCTAAATTCAGCAATTATGGGATGTGTGCTCATTCCCAATGTGCTAATTGCATCTAGGCTCTGGAAGGTGCGAACGATGTTTTTTGTAGTCATGTACACCAACCCACCGTTTGCGCCACGCTCCTGCAAAATAGAGATAGCTGCGCCAAAGGTAACTGTTTCATCGCATTGATGCGCTGCAAAAACAAGATAATCCAAGTCTTGCGGATCGTTGTCCCAGCTATGGCATGTTGTGGGCAAATCGCCATCGCCATACGCGTGCAAGGTTGCAACAGCAAGTTTCTCAGTTGTGAAGATTGTAGTCTTATGAGCGCCATTTGGCACATCAACAACGTTGCAAATAAATACGCTGCTGCAATTTACTGTGCTGATTACGGCATCATTTTCATCTAAAAAAATGAAAGCAAATCCATTGGAAAGATTTCCCAGCTCATAATAAATATGTCTTACGGGCACATTTGCTCCCCAGTACATGGTAATGGCATTTCCGGCAGGCAAATTCAACTGTGTTTCTACATCGGAATCCAAAAACAAATCCGAATTGCCCAAATCCACATTATAAGTAAAGGTGCATTGATTCGAATAATCCAAAGCTTCGTCCGCATAGGCGACCGAGCACAGGGAACAAAGCACAAGAGCTATGACGATGCAGATTGCCAAATTCCTTTTCATAATTACCTCACAAAATTTCAACTTATATCATAGCTAAAAAAATCATTTTTGTCAAATCAGATATTTCATACAGAAATTTCCTGTCATATTGGTTTGATTTTAGGAAAAATTAATACTACATCGAAAAAGGAGGTGAAATACATGGCACGAAATGGCGCACTCATTCCTGAGTCCAAGACCAAGCTGGACAGCTTCAAATCAGAAGTTGCTTCTTCTTTGAATATTGATCTGAAGCAGGGTTACAATGGTGATCTGACCTCTCGTGAAGCCGGCAGTATCGGTGGAGAGATGGTCAAGCGCATGATCGCATACGCTGAGAAGAATATGCACTAATGGCATGTAACGAACAAATACGGTTTGAAAGGAGAACACTATGGCACGCAATGGCGCACTTATCCCGGACAGCAAGCAGAAGCTTGAAAGTCTGAAGAGTGAAGTAGCTTCCTCGTTGAACGTCAACTTGAAGCAGGGCTACAACGGCGACTTGACCTCTCGTGAGGCAGGTTCCGTAGGTGGCGAAATGGTCAAGCGTATGATTGCATACGCACAAAACAACATGAGCAGCTCTTCGAGCTCCATGATGAGATAAAAACCCAAATGTAGTCCCACGATTGGGAACCACAGTACCGTCCTTAATGTTAAATTACAATAAGGGCGGTGCTCTTTAATTATTGGCAATGCTATCCAGATTGCTGAAGTATTCCGCAGAGCGAATCAGTAAATCATGATTGACCGCAGTAGGCGTTGAAAGAATGTTTTTTGCCGCCTCTACCGCATTTTGAAGCGTTTCTAGGGTGCAGTTTGCTCCTATGGAGTTAGAACTGCGCTCTCCGTGCTGTCTAAGTCCCAAAATATCCCCTGTTCCACGCTGTTCCATGTCTCTTTGAGCAATTTCAAAGCCATCGCAGGTGTCCAGCATCGCTTTAATGCGTTCAGATTTCATTACATCGTCCGTGTTCGAAAGCAAAAAGCAATAGGACTGTTTTTCTCCCCTGCCTACTCTTCCTCGAAGCTGATGAAGGGTAGCAAGCCCGAACCGTTCCGCATTCTCAATGACTATATTGGTTGCGTTTTCAACGTCAATGCCCACCTCGATGACCGTTGTGGATACCAGCACACCTATCTGCCCGTCCTTGAATTGCTCCATGACCGCATTTTTGTCTTTCTCCGTCATGCGCCCGTGAATCAGACCCACCTTCACCCTGCCATATTGTTTTTTGAGCTGCACATATAGCTCCTCCGCCGAAACAGCACCAAGCTGCTCGTCAGCTTCGATCATTGGGCAGACGACATAGCTTTGATTGCCATGTTGCGCCTCAGTCTCAATGTATTTATACAGATCCTCACGCTTGTGGGGAGCAATAAACCTCGTTTTAATGCTTTTTCTGTTTGGCGGCAGCTCATCAATTACTGACAGGTCGAGATCGCCGTAGAGAATCAGAGCAAGCGTGCGTGGAATTGGTGTGGCACTCATAACCAAGGTGTCGGGTCTAAGTCCTTTATGCGACAGCTTCGCCCTCTGCGCAACTCCGAATCTGTGCTGCTCGTCCGTTATCACAACTCCCAGCCGGTCAAACACCACCGTGTCGTTAAGCAGCGCATGAGTACCCACCGCAACAAAACATTCCCCAGTGCGTATCCTCTCAAGTACTGCCCTGCGCTCAGTTGCGGTCTGACTTCCAAGCAGAAGTCCGCAGGTGCATCCAAACAGCCTGCTAAGTGTCTGATAGTGTTGTCTTGCCAGTATCTCAGTTGGAGCCATAAACGCACCCTGATAGCCGTTTGCAGCGGCAACTGTCAAAGCATATTCCGCTATCAGCGTTTTGCCTGAGCCTACATCGCCCTGAATGAGTCTGTTCATTGGTACGCTTGAGCTCATATCACAATCCACCTCCGCCATGGTTTGCATCTGAGCCTTTGTTGGCGCAAACGGTATTCTTTTTAGGAATTTATCCATCAGGCCATCGGTATTAAAGGACAGTCCGCTGTGTGCTCTCCTATCGTCCTTTCTCTGCTCGACCACGAGCATGTACATCAACGTATGCTCAAAGCTCATGCGCTCCTGCGCTTTTTTTAGCAGCTCCGTTGACTTTGGAATATGCAACTGACGAGTAGCTTCATCCCTGCCCATGAGTCCATATTGGCGCAATATTTCCGCCGGAAGCGTTTCGTATACTTTATGCGCTCCTAAAGCGACCGCAACAACGTCCTTAATGATGTTCTGTGTCAAGCCCTTGCAAGTGGAATAGACTGGTGTAATGCAGCCCGCACTTACAGACATTATTGGGTTAATCATGGCAGCGGACTTGTCCTTTGTGACCTTGCCAATCACGGCGATTCTATCGCCAATATGCAGTTGTGAGCCCCTATACGGCTGATTGTACCAGCGCAGAGTGAGCTTGCCCGTTTCGTCCGCACATCTGACCGTCACAATACTCATTTTGCCTTTGTAGAACACACTGGGGTTTGAGATGACTTCAATTGACACGCTTGCACGTTGCCCGTCATTTAGCTGGCAGACAGGAACAATATTTGTTCCATCAATGTAGTCCGAAGGATAGTAGCTTAAGGCATCCTCAAAGGATTTAATCCCCAAGGACGCCAACAGAGCTAATCGCTTTGCTCCTATTCCCTTAATGTCTCTCAATTCCATCATTCAAAAAAGAGCCGTTTGACGGCTCTTAACGTTTTATTCAACCGAGAAATAGTAGTAATACAGCGGCTGCCCACCATTTTGAATGATGAACTCGGCGTCCTCATAGTCCGATTGCACCGCTTGGGCAAGTGCATTTGCACGCTCCAGGTCAACACCCTCGCCAAAGAAAATTGTAACTATTGGATCGTCCTCGCCTTTTTGGGTTATCATCTGTCGCAATAGCTGCACACCTGCAGAGTCAACAGTATCGCTTACAACGCTTAAATCGCTGTCCATAATTCCAATGATGTCGCCATTATTTATATGCTTGCCGTGGAACTGCGTGTCCCTGACCGCATATGTAACCGCACCTGAAAGCACACCGTCCATGGCATCGTTCATGTTGTCGATGTTATCATCAAGGCTCTCCTCGGCATTAAATGCAGTTGCAGCAGCTATTCCCTGCGGAATCGTTTTTGTGGGAAGCACGATGACGTTCACATCGCACAGCTCCTTTGCCTGCTCCGCCGCCAGAATAATGTTGCTGTTGTTGGGCAAAACAAACACGTTGCGTGCGTTGACCTGCTTGATGGCGTTGACAATGGTATCTATGCTCGGGTTCATGGACTGACCTCCCGAAATGATCTTGTTGACACACAGATCAGTAAAAATGGCGTCCATTCCATCGCCTGTGCTGACCGCAATCAGCGCAAACTCCGCCTCATTGCGCTTGCGATTTTCCAAAAGCTGTCTGTTCTGCTCACGCATATTCTCAATTTTCAGTCTGTCTAGTTCGCCAAACTGCATTGCCATCTGCAATATTTTGCCGGGGCAATTCGAATGTACATGAACCTTTACCATGTCCGTGTCGCTCGCAACGACAACCGAATCGCCAATGCGCATCAGATGATCTCTGAACATCTCCAAATCCTTTTCGGAGAATCCCTCGACCAATCGCACTACAAAAAATTCCGTGCAGTAGCCAAATTCTATCGACTCGGTGGAGAAATTGGCAAGATCCGCCTGCTCATTGTTCATAACGGCTTCGTCTTGCTCAACGTCAAATGTTTCAACATCAACTCCTGTCCATGCGGCAGCCATGCCTCGATAAATGGTCAAAAGTCCCTTGCCGCCCGAATCCACTACTCCTGCTTCCTTTAGCACGGGCAGAAGCTGGGGCGTAAGCTCAAGAGCCTTTTCTCCGGACGAGAGAATAGTCTCGAATAATCCGTCAATCGAGTCTGCTTTCTTTTGAGCAAAAGGCTTTGTAGCCTCCGCTATCAGTCTTGACACGGTAAGGATTGTGCCTTCCTTAGGCTTCATAACAGCCTTGTACGCAGCCTGAGTTCCCTCCTGAATCGCTGATGCAAATATTGACGCATCGATTGTATCGTTACCGCGAATGCACTTGGCATAGCCGCGGAAAAGCTGCGACAAAATAACGCCCGAATTACCTCTTGCGCCTCTCAATGCGCCTGAGGCAACGGCATCAATCACCTTTGTTGCGGTGACAGTATCCGGCATATTGACAAGTTCCTTGACCGCACCATGCATGGTCATAGACATGTTTGTTCCCGTATCGCCATCAGGCACAGGAAAAACATTCAAAGCATCAATATGCTCTTTGTTTTTATCTAGCAGCGCTGCTCCGCACAAAAACATGTCGCGAAGCTTGGCGCCATTGATTGCGTTTCTATTCAATGAACTGACCTCCGTTGTTGACTAGTCTTGCACGCGGATATTTTCCACATGAATGTTTACGTTGCGAACTGACACTCCCGTCATCTCCTCAACGCGATACTTTACGTTTTGCTTCGCATTCTGTGCAACCGCAGGCAAAGATACACCGTACTGAAGCGTGACATAGAGATGAATATCGACCTCATTGACCGATACCCCCTCGATCTTTACGCCCTTTTTCAAATTGTCGCGTCCGAACAGCTCAATAATGGAATCAGTTGCCTTCTTTGCACTCATTCCAACAATGCCGTAATTCTCGATAGCAGCATAGCCTGCAATGCTTGCGATCAGATCATCGGATATAGTGATTGTACCCAGATCATTTACAGATTCAGTAGCCATTATAGCTCCTCCCGGTTCAAAATATTTATATTTTCGACATTGGGTGATTATTCATCATCCTCGGGGAATATCCCGTTGTTGTAGACTTCCTGCACATCATCGTTTTCATCAAGTCTGTCCAAGAAACGCTCAATTTTTTCTATCGTTTCGGGATCATCAATTTTGACGGTGTTGTTTGGAATCATGCTGACCTCGGCGGAAAGAAAGTTGTAATTTAATTGCTCCAGCTTCTCACGCACAACCGAGAAATCCGCAGGTGCGGTATAGACCTCAAACGCATCGTCCTGTGCGACAAAATCCTCTGCTCCGGAGTCCAATGCGGTCATCATTACCTCGTCCTCGTCCATAAGCGCAGTGCGCTCAATCACGATTAAACCACGCTTGTCGAACATCCATGCGACCGAGCCGCTGCTGCCCATTGTGCCGCCACTCTTAGAAAAAATATGTCTCATCTCAGCTGCTACACGGTTGCGATTGTCAGTAACGATATTGACTATTACCGCCATGTTGCCCGGCCCATAGCCCTCGTATACAATCTCCTCATAGTTGACAGAGCCTGCATCTCCGGTTGCTTTTTTGATGGAGCGCATGATATTGTCATTGGGCATGTTGCTTGCCTTCGCCTTTGCAATGACGTCACGCAGTTTCGAGTTGTTTGCGGGGTCTCCGCCTCCACCCTCTTTAACAGCAATAGCTATCTCTCTGCCAATCTTAGTAAAAACCTTACCTCGTTGCGCATCTGTCTTTTCCTTCTTGTTCTTAATGTTAGCCCACTTCGAATGACCCGACATACTTGTCTCCTCCTAAATAATCGAATATCATAACATGGATGCTGCGTCCTCATCAAAGAGAAACGTGGCATTTCCATGCAACTGCAAAAAACTGGCAGGGACATCACTTGTGACAGTCCCCTTCAAAAACTTGGACACTACTGAAGCTCGTTCCTTGCCTGTGACCAAAACAACAATCTTTCTTGCCATCATCAGCGTCGTAATTCCAGCCGAAACTGCTCTTTTATCGTTATATACTTCAACATGCGTAATCGGAGCAATATCTCCATCAGCCATAATAAATAGCACGCTGCCATCGTCCTTGACCGTAACCAACGCAAGATCCATGCCGCCCAAATCCAGTATGCTTTCCTCAAATTCGTTACAGGAGAGCGACCAGTTGTCGGACTGTCTTGGTGGGACAATATACTGCTGCGACAACAGATGAATTGGCTCGTACAGCGATAATTGAAGCTGTTCTAGAACCGAGGTTGTAACATCGTCCCCAAGAGCATATTCGCACAACTGCAACAGCTTTGCCCTGCTCCAATCCAGCATTCCATTCTGCGTCATGGCAGACAGCGAAGCATAGACCGCCTTTAGTCCCTCATCATAATCAATACCCAGCACGGACGAAGGCTTCTCGATAAGCTGCGCCGCAACCAGCGTTGCAGCTGCGGTCGCCGCAGTTTGTTTGTCGGAATAAACCAAAATGCTCATTATGCTTCTCCCATAACTAAGATTGTTTCCAAGAACAGGAGCAGATCATCATACACCTCGTCCTTGTTGAGTTCGTTCAGCATCTCATGCCGTCCCTCAGAATATAGCTTACACGAAACGGTGTGTCCCGAATGTTTGAGCCATTTTTCGACCTGCCTTACTCCCTTTGAGCATGACCCCACAGGATCCTTCTCGCCCGAAATAAGCAGAATGGGCTTGTTAGGCACACTCCTTGCCCACTTAATTGATGATATTTCTATCAAACCCGTAAGCAAATCAACCATTCCATAGGGTGTGAACGGAAATCCGCACATAGGATCGGCAACGTACCTGTCAACAATCTCGGTATCGCAGGACAGCCACTCGACCTCGGTACGCGGATTCTTGTACTTTTTGTTGTATGCGCCTGCACCCAGAGCGTGCAATTTGAGGCTCGGTTCTAATCCTACGCCCTTTTTTATCTCACGCCTTGCAATAACTCGTCCAATCTTGGCAAGCGGATTCTTGCCCGCTGTACCCGAAAAAATGTATGCCTGAAAATCGTTCGGAAATCTGGCGGCATAGCTGCGTGCCATGAACGAGCCCATCGAATGACCCATCAAAATGAAGGCAGTCGCAGGATAATCACGGCTTACAAGCTCGTATAAGGTGTGCATATCATCGATGAGACAATCCCAGCCATGCTCCGTGCCAAAGAATCCTTTGGGCATATCGGGCTTGATGCTCTTGCCATGGCTAATGTTATCCATTCCGTAGACAAGGAATCCCTGCGCCGCCAAATACATCGCAAAGTCGTTATATCTGTCTATGTGCTCAGACATACCGTGCGTTATCTGTATTGCGCCTCGAATCTCATCGGGAATCCACATGCGATACCTTATATCGCACAGTCTCGATGTCGAAGGAAACCTTCTCTCACGTTGCAGAATTTGCATTCCATACCGTCCCTATCGTAATATTGACGATATATTAACATATTTGAAACAAAATATCAAGTCATAGACGGATTTTCGTTGTATTTGGCAAAAGTTCACAATCTTTTTCGTCGTGAGAAACAATAATTGCCAATCTGACCGAAGAAATAAGCTCAACTGCCAACGCCTTATTTGCTGGGTCTAATCCCGCAAACGGTTCATCCAGAAACACTATATCGTTGTCAAAAGCGAGCGCACGAGCCAGCGATACTCGTTGCTTTTGTCCGCCCGACAGTTTGCTTGCAGCCTGATTCATCTCCTCCTTCATTCCAAGAGCCGTGAGCATCTCCGTTGCCCTATTAACATCAGATACAAGTGATACGTTTTTAAGAGCCGTCATATGCTCCAGCAGCCGTGCTTCCTGAAAGGCAAACGATATTTTTCGCCCTTCCATGCCGGTTATTGTTACGCTCTGGGGTTTTAGCAGCCCTGCCATCACCCTCATCAGGCTGGTTTTACCTACACCCGAATCACCCATAATGACAACAACTCCCTCATCGGGCAACGCAACCGAATATCTGTTGAACACGACCTTCTCGCCAAAGGATAAATTGAGGTCTTTTATCTCTATCATGTGCGCCTCCTTGCAAGCATCTTCAATGCCTGTTCAGTAATGACAGAAAGCACCACAATAACAGCCGTCCACGCAAACAGGTCGGTAGTCTCCAAATAGAGCTTGCTAAGATATAGCTCTCGTCCGATTGAATGTATCGGAAACGCCAGTATCTCCGCAGCTATTGCAGCTTTCCATGCAAATCCCCACGCCGTAGTTGCAGCAGATACAATACTTGGAGCAAGTTGAGGAATATTGATGTAAACGAGTCTTTTTATGGGGGACAGATATATCCTTCCTACCTCGCACAGTCCACTATCAAGCTGCAAAATGCCTGTCTCTACGCTCGCCCATATGATAGGAATTACCATGATGGCGGAAATTATTACGGGGACCTCTGCCGATTGCAGCATCACCAGCAAAACCAGAATGAACGAGGTAACAGGGGTCGATTTAATTATAGTCCTTATGGGCGATAGCAGCCATGAAGCGACCTTCGAATTAGCCGTAGCCGTTCCAAGCAGTACACCTGCGACAAAGCCTATTGCAAAGCCCAATACTATTCTGAGCATCGTGTTGCCAATAGTAACCCAACTGTCGCCAATTCCCAGCAGCTCCACAATGCGCAACAGCGTTTCCCACGGTGCAGGCAAAATGAGACTTTTGCCAATTATTAGCGCAAGAAGCTGCCATACCCCAATATACAGGAGTATGACAGCAAACCACTTCAATATGCTTTTAGTTACCGAGATAGTAAAAGTCTTCATTGGGCATTGAGCCTCCGATGGATTTGGGATTGGATTCAAACAGAATCGAAAGCATTGCGCTTGCCGTATTTGCCATCTCTTCACCGGTTATGCAGACCACGTTGCAGGACGGAATAGCTTTTGCAGCAACCGTCTCGTTGCCCAAAACTCCTTGTTTTACAACGATTGACGCCGCATCGCTCTCATTTAGCAGCTTCTGCTGTGAGCTCTTTGCATCTGCAAGAAATCTCTCAACCATTTCGGGATTCTGTTCGAGGTATTCCCTTCGGACAATGAAGCAGCCCTGAACCAGATCCGTACCCGTTGCCTCCAACCATTGTTCATTCAAGTCAATGGCAATCCTTGCTTGAGAATTCTTTACAAGCACCGTGGAAACGTGCGGTTCCGGCAGCATGGCAAGCGTGACAGACCCCTCGACCATCTGTGTGGCAAGTGCGGAATGCTCAGCTACATATTCGATTGTGACGTCAGTTAGTCCGTTCTTCTCAAGCAAATAGTTGATGGTGTATTCGGGCGTGCTTCCCTGTCCTGTGCAGTAAAGTGTCTTGCCGGAAAGATCGGCCATGCTTTGCACGCTGTCACCATTTTCTAGGATATACAGCACGCCAAGAGTGTTAATTGCTACCATTACAGCTCCGCCCTCGGTCTTGCTGTTAAGCACCGCAGCCAAATTTATCGGCACAGCCGCAATGTCAACCTCTCCTGTAATAAACTTGCTGGTAATCTGATCGGGTGCTGTTGCAAGCTCAACCGTGTAGGTGTCCGCCTGCTCTTCCATCAAATATGCAAGTCCCATGCCCGTAGGCCCCGCAAGTGCAACAACACGCATGGGTGTCGTGATTTCTGCTTCCTTCTTTGTGCAAGCAAGCAGCGATCCAAATATCATCAACACCGCCAATGCAATAACCAATAATTTTTTCATTTTTCTATCCTCTCAATGTAATTTCTTTTTTATATCTAACAAGCTGTCCGTTCTGTTCCAATGCGTCAAGCGCCCTGTAAAGTGACGCCCTTCCCACGCAGAGCATCATGGCAAGCTCCGTGTAGCTTTCGATTTTACATAATCCGTCCCTTGCGCTTGCTCTCAAAAAAGAAAGCACTCTGCATTCAATATTGCTCTTTGAAAGAGCGTCCAAACGAATGTTCAAAAATTGCAGACGAGCATTGACGTAATGCAAATAGTTCTTCATCAACGAGTAGTCCTCACGAAGCCAGCGCAGCCATACCTTTTCGGCAATGCAAAGCACCTGTATCTGTCCGCAGGGCTGAATATGCGGGGCAAAAAAATCTCCGTCGTTGAGTATGGTGGCTGCTCCAAACACATCTCCTCGTTTGAGCTTGCTCATAAGCATCATGCCGTTGTCATTGTTGCGAACCACCATCGCAGTTCCTTTCAACAGAACGCATATGCCCCTAAAATGCTCCCATTCTCCAATTCCACAGCTCACACCTTCGTCCGAAAGCATTTTTTCAAGCAGCTCTCCATTGCAGCCATCGAATAGCGTCAGTTGCTTTATTTGGTTAGTTATTCGTGTATTCTGTCTCATATGATACATTATACGCTAATTTTTAGATTTGTCAACACCTCTTGTTACAAAAAGAAAATAATGTTATAATAACTTTATGAAAATGATTTCTTGGAATGTAAATGGCTTGCGTGCCTGCGTCAACAAGGGCTTTTTTGAATTTCTCGAAGCGGAGTCTCCCGATATAATTGCTCTGCAGGAAACGAAAATGCAGCCCGAACAGGCGGTTTTCCCCTTGCCTGATTATCATATCTTTTGGAACAGCGCAGAGAAGAAGGGATATTCGGGTACGGCAATTTTCTGCAAAAATGAGCCGATGCGTGTTTCTTTGGGACTTGGCAACGAGCCTTTTGATCACGAGGGGCGTGTAATCACGCTTGAGTACGCAAACTTCTTTTTTGTCAATGTGTACACTCCCAACTCTCAAGACGAGCTGAAACGCCTTGACTTTCGCATGGACTGGGAGGACGTCTTTTTTGAATATCTCAAAAAGCTTGAGGAGAAAAAGCCGATTATCGTGTGCGGCGATATGAATGTTGCTCACAAGGAGATCGATCTTAAAAATCCCAAAACGAATCGTCGCAATCCGGGGTTTACAGATGAGGAACGTGGCAAAATGTCTCGACTGTTGGACAGCGGTGTATGCGACAGCTTTCGGCACTTCTATCCCGATTTAGATGGGGCATACTCTTGGTGGAGCTATCGTTTTTCTGCCCGTCAGAAGGATATTGGCTGGCGCATCGACTATTTTCTGGTGTCAGAGTGCATCAAGGGCAGAATGCTTGATGCTATCATTTATAAGAACGTCATGGGCAGCGACCACTGTCCTGTGGGACTAATTTTGGAGGACGAATGGAACTGATACTTGCGTCAAAATCTCCCAGAAGAATTGACCTTTTGAAAATGATGGGGCTTAGTTTCTCAATTCAACCCTGCACAGATGAGGAGAGGATTGATGCTGCTTGGGGTCCCGATAAGGTTGTAGAAGCATTGGCAACACAAAAAGCGCAATCAATCTATTCCAAGAATCCAAATTGTTGTGTCATAGGAGCCGACACCATCGTCTGGTATAATGGGGAGGTCATTGGCAAGCCCCATTCAAAAGAAGATGCTCATGCAATCCTAAAAAAGCTGCAAGGCAATACCCACCAGGTCTACACCGGAATAGCCGTCATTACGCCAAACGGAATGGACGTTCGTCACGCCATCACCTCCGTAACCTTTGCACCCATGAGCGAGCAGGAAATAAACGGTTATATTTCAACAGGCGAGCCGATGGACAAGGCAGGAGCATATGGTATGCAGGGCATAGGCGGCGTATTTGTAGAGTCCGTGTGCGGAAGCTCTTTCAATGTAATCGGAATGCCCATACAGGTGTTGTATCAGATGCTCAAAAAAGCAAAAGTAATTGAGGAGGAGCAAGCATGATAGGAGTCGTTGTAGTCATAGTTGGTGTTTTTTTAATCAGCTTCGGTCTTTGTGTTTGGAAATTCAAGCTCTCAAACCTGTTTTGGGGAAAGAGAAATGCTGCCGTGGCGCAGGAAAATGGTTTTGACCTAGCGAAGATGGCAAAATTTGTTGGTTTGGTTCTGATGGGCTCCGGCGTTGTGTGGAGCATTATCGGAATAATTCTCTTAGCTTTTGACATTACAACCGACAACCTGCTGTACCTCCTTCTTGTTCCGACCGGCATATGGGTGTTGTTGAGTATGCTCTATGTCACAAAAATCAAGCCAACCTATCTGCACAAGGATGAATGACCGTCTACAAGCAAAACTGAACATGCTGCCCTCCCTTCCCGGCGTCTACAAGATGCTTGACAAGGATGGCACAATTATTTATGTTGGAAAAGCGGTATCGCTCAAGAACCGAGTTAGGCAATATTTTCAATCAAACAAGAATCACAATTCCAAGGTGCGTGCCATGGTGTCGCACATTGAGGATCTTGAAACGATAGTAGTGGGCAACGAGACCGAAGCTCTTACCCTTGAAAGCAATCTTATCAAGGAGTTTATGCCCAAGTACAACATTCTGTTAAAGGATGATAAGCACTTCCCCTACGTTTGCATCAATGTAAAGCAGGATTTTCCACGTCTTGAGGTCGTTCGCAGGATAAAAGACAACGGCTGCACCTATCTTGGGCCGTATCTGTCGGGTCAACTGTTGGGTAACGACCTAAAGATTGTGCGAGATACCTTCCCAATAAGGCATTGTAAAAAAAACATAGAAGCAGCGATTGCAAGAAAAGAACGTCCTTGTTTGATGTATCAAGTTGGCAAATGCTGCGCTCCATGCAGTGGAAAAGTAACAAGAGAACAGTACCATAGCTACATCAATGACGTCATTCGTTATCTCAATGGTCACACAGAGGACGTATTGAAGCACCTGCGTGAACAGATGCTGGCTGCATCAAATTCTTTGGATTTTGAGGAAGCCGCCGCAATCCGTGACAGGATTCGTGCTATCGAATCTATTTCAGAGAAGCAGGTAGCAATCTCCACCGCAGAGTTTGACGCCGATGCCTTTGCCATTGCAAAAAATGAGCTTGCCACCATCGTATACGCCGTTTTTGTTCGTGGCGGAAAGATTATCGGAACGGATAAATTTCCTATGCAGACCGAAGACGACGATAGCGATGCCTCCATTTTAACCGCTTTTCTGTCTCAGTATTATCTCAACACGAACACCGTCCCTCGCGATGTACTGTTGAGCATTGCCATTGATGATGCCGAGGTGCTCGAACAATGGCTAGGCGAGCTTGCCCACAGGCGAGTATACATCTCTGTTCCAAAACGTGGCGAGAAGGCGAAACTCACCGCAATGGCGCAATGCAATGGTGATGCCGAGGTGCAAAAGACTGCCACTTTGCAAAAGCGTGAATGGGACAAAGGCGGTGGTGCGCTCCTAAGATTGCAGGAAATATTGAATATCCAAAAGCCCCTGGTGAGAATGGAATGTTTTGATAACTCCCACACCATGGGAATACTCACCGTCTCCTCGATGGTTGTTTTTACCGATGGAAAGCCCGATAAAATGCAGTATCGCAGGTTCAGGCTGGAGTCCGACACGCACGGTGACGACCTTTTAGCCATGCACGAGGTCTTGATGAGACGCTTTGCTCACGGCGAGCCCTACCCCGATTTGCTCATCATTGACGGTGGAAAGGAGCAGCTCAAGGTTGCCCGTGCCGTACTTGAATCGCTGCAGCTCAACGACATATCGGTCATAGGTCTTGCCGAGACTCGTGAGGTGATATACACCCCAAACAGCGATGAACCCATTGTGCTTGCTGCCCGTGAACCCGCATTACACGTCTTGCAATATATCAGAGATGAGGCGCACCGCTTTGCCATCTCCTATCACAGACAGCTTCAGCAGAAAAAAATGCTCTATTCGCAGCTTGATGACATACCCCAGATAGGTGACAAGCGGAAAAGAGCGCTGTTTGAATCGTTTTTGACCTTGGACGCCATCATTGCGGCGTCAGTTGAGGAACTTGTGGCAGTACCCACTATATCAAAGACTGCTGCCGAATCTATATATCGGCATTTTCATTCTCAAAGTTAGTTTTGCTGTCCTCGTGCGGATCGAGCAGGGAAATTATCTCATCGACATTTTCAACTGCAAAGCATCTGTATGACCTTTGCTGCGTGTTGATTACGACCGTTGGAAAACTAGCCCTAGTGTTCATCTGTGTGTCGACCTTACCCACGCTCAGAATCTCGCTCTTATTTATTGAGAACTCCTCATTCTTCTTTGACTTAGGAGATAGGTTGCTTGTCCCCTTGACGGTGTCGCCATCGATTGTAAGAAACGCTCCTTTTGCCGAAGAAAGCATGATGACCAGCCTTGCCCCAAAGAATATCAATGCCACTACCGCTATTCCGTATGCGACAAGTCGGGTGGGGGTCTGCGTTCCACGTTGATATTGTAAATAAGTCAGCACGCCAATGGCTATCAGACCCAATACATAGACCACTACGGACGTGGTCAGCATCGAAGTAATTCTTTTATCGCTCTTAAATTCTTTCATCTCTACCTCTTTTGAAAAAAGGGGAGCTTTTATCAGCTCCCCCATAATAACTCTTTGCTTATTCTTCTTCCTCGTCCTCACGCTTAGCCTGCTCGATAATCTTCTGTGCAAGGTTTGCAGGAACGTCCTCATAGCGGACGAACTGGCTCGTGAACGAACCTCTTGCCTGTGTCATGGAGCGCAGGTCGGTTGCATACTTGAACATCTCGGAAAGAGGAGCTTCCGCAACTACTTCCGTTCCGCCGTCAACGGGGTTCATACCCAACATGCGTCCACGTCTGCGGTTGAGGTCGCCGATGATGTCGCCAACGTAATCGCTCGGGACAAGAATGTTGAACGAGTAGATAGGTTCGATCAGCGCAGGGGAAGCCTTTGCGCAAGCAGCCTTATAGGACAATCTTGCTGCGCTCTTGAACGCTACTTCCTTGGAATCGACGGGGTGATACTTTCCATCATACAGCGTTGCCTTGACGCCGATCATGGGGTAGCCTGCCAACACGCCGTGAACCATTGCTTCACGCAGACCCTTTTCAACTGCCGGAATGTATTCCTTAGGAACAACACCGCCAACGATTGCATTTACAAACTCGAAATCAGTACCCTCAGGTGCCGGCTCAAATCTCATCTGTACGACGCCGAACTGACCGCTGCCGCCCGACTGCTTCTTATGCTTTCCTTCCGCCTCTGCCATTGCACGAATGGTCTCACGGTATGGAATCCTAGGATCGTCAAGCTGCGCTTCAACGTTTGACTTGTTTCTCAGCTTTGCGCATACGACGTCGATGTGCATTTCGCCCAGACCACGAATCAGAACGTCACCTGTCTCAGCGTTCTTCTCAATGCGAATGGTGGGATCTTCTTCAACAATCTTGTTAAGACCAGAAATGACCTTGTCATCCTCACCCTGCTTCTTTGCGGTAACTGCCAAGCTGATGCAAGGCTGCGGAAAATCAATGTCCTCTACCTTAACCTGCTCGGTTGCATCGCAAAGCGTGTCGTTGGTGTAGGTGAACTGCAGCTTTGCAAGTGCGCCAATGTCGCCTGCATTGAGCTTGTCGATTGCAGTGGTCTTTTTTCCTCTCATCAGGAAGGGTGCGCCGGGCTTTTCTGCCTTTTCGCTTTTTGTATTGAAAGGCGTGACGGAAGCATCGATATAGCCTCTGTATACCTTGACGACCGAATATCTGCCGAACTGATCGTTGACCGTCTTTGCGACCTGTGCAATCAGCTTGCCCTCACGGGTGTAGGCAATTTCATTGCCCGTCTTAACGTCATACACCTTGGGCAGCTTGGCGTTATCTGCTGAGGGCAGATAATGAACCGCATTGTCAAGCAGGGTGCTTACGCCGATATTGAGCGATGCGGAGCAGCAGCAAACGGGTGTTACAACACCTTCGAGTACGCCCTTGGACAAGCCCAAAAGAATCTCATCGTGCGAAAGCTCCATGGTTTCAAAGTACTTCTCCATCAGCTCCTCATCGGACTCTGCTGCAGCTTCGGTTAGCTTCTCGTAAAGCTCCTGTGCCTCATCTGCCTTCGATGCAGGAATTGCGACTTCCTTTTCGCCCTTGCCGTCAAACATCTTGGCAGTCATGTTGATAATATCGACATAGCCCTTGAACTGACCGCCTTCGATAATAGGCAACTGAATGGGGACTACGGAAGGCCCGAATTTTGCGTTAATCGCTTCCATGACCTTTTCAAAATTGGCATTTTCACGATCCATTTGGTTAATGACCATCATGCGTGCCTTGCCCTGCTTTTGGCACATCTGCATCGCCTTCTCAACGCCGACAACGGGACCCGATACTGCGCCAACCACGATGATTGCGCTGTCTGCAAGGGTCATAGCCGATGCTACTTCGCCATAAAAGTCGAAAAAGCCGGGTGCGTCTATAATGTTGATCTTTGTGTTCTTCCACTCCAAGGGAGCGAGTGCCATGTTGATGGAAATGGATCTTTTGACCTCTTCGGGATCGAAGTCGGTGGTAGTGGTGCCGTTTTCGACCTTGCCCAGTCTGTCGAGCAGGCCAGCGTTAAACAGCATCGCCTCGGTCAATGTGGTCTTGCCTTCGCCACCATGACCAAAGATACCAATGTTGCGAATGTCTTTTGCGGTAAATTCTTTCATGTCGTTTCCCCTTATCGGTAAATAGTCTATGTATAAATCGGTTCCGCTCACACGGAATAACCCATTTTAACCAAAGGTCATTGTATCAGATTATTCTGGTGTTGTAAACACCTTATTCCTATATTTTAAGCGAAATTACCCCAAGTTTTTGAGATAATCAATCGCTGCGATAAGCTGAGCGTCCTCGTCCTGAGGAATTAGAGATATTGCGGTATTGACCCATTCGTCCGAAAGTGCGACCTCCACGTCGGGTTCTATGCCCGTACCTTGAATACAAACTCCGTTGGGCGTGTAGTAGGCGTCCGATGTGAGTTTGAAGTATCCCAGTCCGTTTCCAAGATGATAATACGTCTGCACTATGCCCTTGCCGTATGTGACCTGCCCAAAGAGTCTCGCCGCCCCATGATCATGCAGCGCACCTGCCAAAAGTTCGCTGGCAGAGGCTGAATAGTTGTTGACCAGAAGAGCTATCGGTACGGATATGCCCTCCGTTTCGGTCAAATATGCTTGTTCCGAATCGGTACGGGATTTGACAGTCGTGATGAGTGAGCCCTTGGGCAAGAATTTGCCTGCAATATCGTTTACGTCGTACAACGAGCCGCCCAAATTGTCCCTCAAATCCAGCACCAGCTTTGTCATTCCCTTGCTGTTTAATTCCTCAATGGCTGCATCAACCTCGGACACGCACTTCCCCTGAAATCCCTTAATGAGAATATATCCGATGCCATTGTCCAGCATTTTGTGCTCAACGTAGGGCGAATACACCTCACGCATAGTAAGAGTATACTCGATAACCTCTCCCCCACGTTCCACAGCTATGATATTGACAGCCCCATCATCATGCGAAAAATAGTCCAGAAAATCGCTCATTGACAGCCCTTCATATGAAACGCCGTTGATGGTAATAATTCTGTCATCCACCATAATCCCTGCTTCCGATGCAGGCGTGTTATCGAACACGGCATTGATATAGTAGCTGCCATCTCCCCTGTCAATCACGGATATACCTACGCCGATGTAGTTGCCGGAGTTGCTAGCAAGCAGTTGTTTGTACTCCTCCTCGGTGTAGTACTGCGAGTAGTTATCGCCAATGTTAGCTGCTATGCCCCTAAGTGCCAAAGTCGTAAGATCCGTCTTTTCATCATAGAAGTAGTAGTTCGTCTCCACCACGTCCATAGCCGCACTTATTGCAAGCAGCTTGTTGTACTTGTTTCGATAGAACATACTCGTTGAAAGTACCACAATGGCGGCAATCAGAGCGACTACAAATATTTTTAGCAGAATGCTCCGCTTATTCGCATTCCTTGGTATCTCCATCATCATCGCCTCATTTCAAATTAGTAAGAATATATTTGTCAAGCTCATGCAACGGAATAACTTCCGTATACAGCTCCTTCTTTCCTTTAAGCTCACTCATTGGTGCAGGAATTGGTGTGCCTGTGAGCTGATGAAGCATTTCAACGTTCTCAAAATCATCTTTGGATACGGTTTTGAACGCCCCAAGCACCGCAGTTGCAAACTTGTAGGGGCTTGCGGTAGACAGCAGCACCGTTTCCCTGTTGTCGCTTGTATCCTCTCTGTATCTATCAAGTGCGTATTGGGCAACGGCCGTGTGCGGATCCATCAGATAGTGCTGTTGACCGTATATCGCTCTAATTGTATTTAGCGTGTCCTCCTCACTGCAGCAGTAACCGACAAACTCCTCCTGCGCTCTTATAAGTTGCTCACCTGTAAGAGTATACTCGCCCTTATCCTTCAAAGATGCAGTAAGCTGCGTAACCTTATTTGTGTCCCCATCGCACAGTTCAAACAGGTAGCGTTCAAGATTGCTAGACACTAAAATGTCTATCGAGCAACTCATGCTCTTGTAAAACTCACGTCTTGAGCAATAGCGTCCGCTTTCAAAAAAGTCGGTCAGCACTCTGTTTTGGTTGGAAGCACAGATAAATTTATGCACAGGCAGACCCATTTGCTTGGCATAATGCCCGGCAAGAATATCTCCAAAGTTACCCGTGGGTACACAAAAGTTGATTTCCTCTCCCTGTTTTATTACTCCTTGGCGGCATAGCTGTAAATATGAAGTGTAGTAGTAAACTATCTGCGGCAACAGTCTGCCAAAGTTTATTGAGTTTGCAGAAGAAAGAATATGCCCTCTCCTTGCAGCCTCCTCGTTTAGCTTAGTATTGCAAAAAGCCTTCTTGAGCGCAGTTTGAGCATCATCAAAATTGCCCTCAATAGCGCAAACATGAACGTTGTTCCCCTCCTGCGTGACCATCTGTAGCCGCTGCGCCACAGAGACGCCGTTGTTGGGGTAGAACACAATGATGCTCGTGCCTTCAACGTCTCTAAACCCCTCAAGTGCCGCCTTGCCGGTATCACCCGATGTGGCAACTAGAATACATATCTGCTTGTCGTTTTTCTCCCTGTCCGCACTGCAGCGCATCAATCTGGGCAGCATTTGTAACGCTACGTCCTTGAACGCCATAGTTGGGCCATGCCATAACTCCGCCACGCTTTCATTGCCGCATAGCCGCCTAAGCGGAACCACCAAGTCCGTATCAAAGGAGGCGTAGGCATCCTTTGCCATGTTTTTTAATAGGTCAATATCATACTCTTCAAGATAAAGGTGCATGATATGTGCGGCAACGTCCCAATAGAAGGGCAAGTCAAGTACTTCGCTCAGTTGGATTAGTGGTATTCTCTGAGGAATGAATAAGCCTCCTTCGGAGGCTATTCCCTGCATTATAGCAGTAGCGGCAGATACGCACTGACCGCCTCTGGTGCTGATGTATTTCATTAAGACCTATCCTATACTACATATTCCTGCAAAAACATCGGCAGCTCTTCCTTCTTTCCGCTGGCAGCCAATACAATGTTAATTTTGTGCTTGGCGGAAAAAGCCTCAAGCTTTTTGAAAAATTCCTCAAGGGTGTTAAGATCGTGACTGATGAGCTTGAGAAAGCCATCAATAAAGATATATTCCATATCATAGTCGGATGCGGCTATGCCGCACAGAAAGCCATAAAACATCTTCGGCCCGATGATTGAATACTCCGAAGCATTGATGAACCGAATACTGTAATTCAAATCATACATGTAGCTCGTATCATCATCAATAAAAACTATGCTGCCCTTGGCCTCGTTGGCGGTTCTGTTGGCAAGCTCCAGCATGCGCTTTGTCTTGCCTGTGCCCTTTTCTCCGAAAATAATCTGAATCAAGTCGATACCTCCTGCGCTCATTTTACACATTATACTATATCCTTGTGAAATGAGCAAGTCATAAAAGTAGACTTTATTGGAATGTATTTTCAGCTATACGAAAAAACCACCTCCAAAGAAGTGGTTGTTTCTGGTGACCCGTCGGAGATTCGAACTCCGGACACCTTGATTAAAAGTCAAGTGCTCTACCGACTGAGCTAACGGGTCATGTTGGCTGGGGTGGCAGGATTTGAACCTTCGAATGCGGGAGTCAAAGTCCCGTGCCTTACCACTTGGCTACACCCCAAAGCGAGCTTGATAAGAAAAATGGGGTGGATAGTGGGACTTGAACCCACGACCTCCAGAGCCACAATCTGGCATTCTAGCCAGCTGAACTATATCCACCACGCTTCCTATCAAGCTCGTAATCACGTCTGCTGCCGAAATTCTATTCCAATGCAGAAAACGCAAACTGGCGCGCCCGCAGGGATTCGAACCCGGGACCTACGGCTTAGAAGGCCGTTGCTCTATCCTGCTGAGCTACAGGCGCACAAGAGTTCCGAAAAGTTATTTTAGCAGGCAATCGCAATTATGTCAAGAAATTTTTGAAATATTAGCTTACTTTCCGCAGCATTTCTTATACTTTTTTCCGCTTCCACAGGGGCAGGGATCGTTTCTGCCCACGGTAGTCTGGGACACAAACACCTTTGAAGCACGGAACTGGCGCAAAATCTCTGCACGCTTCTCGTTTGAAAGAATGGCGTCCCATTGTTCAAGCCCGAACAGCCAGTCTGCCTTTGCATTGAGCATATTGAAGTAGAGCTTCTCAAAATCCACCTTCAAAGAAACATTGCTGTCCTCGGTCAAGCTCTCAAGATCAATCTCGCCGCCCTCTAAGCTGGTGTTGATACCGTCCAAGAACCCCACAAAGGTCTGCTCGTCCATATCAAATGTCCCTGAAAGCTCCTTGATTGTGCCCTCAAACACATTCTTATAGTCTCCAAGAATCTTCTTATAATTTTGCGTTTCTTTGTCAAAATATACTGTCCAAAAATCCTGATAATCTTTCTCTGTTTCAAAATTTTTCGCTCTGTCAAGCCATTCGCTGTATAAACTCATCTTTATTCCTCCTAAAGCTGTATCATTTTAATCCATAACTCGCCATTTGACAAGTCTTATTTTCGACAGTCTTTGCAATTTCCCTGTTCCACAATAAATATGCACCCTCATTTGTGTCCTCATAGTACCTTGGGCGAAATCCCTGTCTAGTAAAATCAAACGATTCATACATGCGCTGAGCTATCATGTTCGTCTCACGCACCTCCAAGGTCATCGAGTCTGCGCCAAAGGAGATTGCAGCTTCCATCGTCTTATAGAGCAGATACCTTCCAAGCCCTCTGCCCCGAAAATCGGGGTGAATTGCAATATTTGTGATGTGCGCCTCATCGAACAGCACCCACATTCCGCAAAAGCCCACCAGCTTGTCATCAATAAGCAAAACACGGTAGTGTGCAACCTGATTTCTAAGCTCGGAAGCAAGGGACATTTTCGACCAAGGCGTGCGAAATGAACGGCATTCTATTTCATACACCGCATCAATGTCCTTCTTTTGCATCGCACGAACCTCTATCATTTTCCCTTCCACATTCGTTCTGCCTGCGAGGGACGCAAGTATTCGGGAGATACCGCCTTTTGTCCCTCCTTATTTAATGCTGCCAATGCAACATGTTGTGCATCAGGCAGCGTTTTTTGGCTCGTCCCCGTGCCTACCATAACGCAATCCTTCGGCAACTTTTGTAAAAACTCCTCAATAACACAGGCGCATGGCTCAATAAGGCACTTGCCAGCATCGTACAGGGCGGCATATCCGTTTCCGTTATTTGCATCAATTATGACGGCGCACACACTGCCATCACGGCGAGCAGGATAAGCTAATGCTTCCAGCGAGTTGACTCCTATCACGGGCTTACCTGTTGCGCTTGCAAATGCGTTTGCCATCGTGACCCCTATTCTCACCCCCGTGAACGATCCCGGTCCAACGTCCACGCAGAATGCGTCCATATCCGCAATCGAAGTGCCGTTTTGCTCCAGCAGCCCATCTACTGACGGCAGAACCGTTTCGGCGTGTCGCAGCTGACTGTCAAGCGTTATGCTGTCAATCTTCCCATCGCAATAGTAAGCAACGGAAGCTATTTTATCTGTCGTTTCAAGTGCTAACAGCTTCATAATCTCTCCACAATCTCCTCATAGACCTTGCCCCGTGGCACCATGGTCAACAACCGTGGTGCATCGCCGCTGCCTTCAATGAACACATCCAGCCTGTCCTTTGGCAATGCGTCATTTACCAAGTTAGCCCATTCCATTAAAATTATCCCGTCATCATAGTCGGCATAGCCCATCGCATATAGCTCAAGCGAGTTTTCCAATCTGTATGCGTCAAAATGATACAGTGGCGGTTCTGTGTGATATTGCTGCACTATTGTGAAGGTTGGACTGTTCATTCGTTCCACGCCAAAGGCGGAACCTATTCCACGAGCAAGCACGGTCTTTCCTGCGCCAAGATCGCCATACAGCGCAACAAAGGCACCCTTTTTCAGCAGCGCACCCAATCTGCTGCCCAGCGATAAAAGCTCATATTCGGTTTTCAGCTCCCACGTCTTATTCATCAAAACAGCTTCCGTTTCAACATCTCCGTGGCAAAGTCCAAATATCTGTCCTCCGCTATCGCTTTTCTCACTTCCTCCATCAATCTGACCGAGAAACGAATGTTGTGCATAGTAATGAGCTGTGCCGACAATATTTCTTCCGCCTTAATCAGATGGCGAATGTATGCTCGTGTGAAGTTTTGGCATGCGTAACAATCGCACCCCTGCTCAATGGGCGAAAAGTCATGCGCATAGGTGTTGTTTCTGAGCATCACCCGTCCGTTTGCAGTGAGTGCAAGTCCGTTTCTGGCCGCCCGAGTCTGCAATACGCAGTCAAACATATCCACTCCACGCAGCACACCCTCCAGCAGACAGTCAGGGCTGCCTACTCCCATCAGGTAGCGAGGCTTATTCTCAGGCATATACGGACGAATAGAGTCAAGCATTTGGTACATCACCGACTTTGGTTCGCCAACGCTAAGCCCACCGATGCCATACCCGATGAAATCCATTCCTGCAAGCGTTTTTGCGCTCTCAATTCTAAGGTCTTCAAACATGCCGCCCTGCACGATGCCAAACAGAGCCTGATCCTCTCGTGTGTGTGCGCTTTGGCAACGCTCCGCCCAGCGATGCGTTCTATCCATTGCTGCACGGGCGTAGCTGTGATCGGCGGTATGCGGCGCACACTCATCAAAGCACATAGCAATGTCCGCGCCCAGCGACTGCTCAACGCCCATAACACTTTCGGGCGTGAAAAAGTGCTTGCTTCCGTCTATGTGGGAACGAAACATCACTCCGTCCTCTTGAATATCGTTTATTTTGGCAAGTGAAAACACCTGAAACCCACCGCTGTCGGTGAGAATAGGCTTGTTCCAATTCATAAATTTGTGCAGACCACCCGCCTCCTCGACCAGCTTGTGTCCGGGGCGCAAATAAAGGTGGTAGGTGTTTGCAAGCAAAATGCTCGCCTTCGTTTCCTCAACATCTCGTGGAGTCATCGCCTTGACTGTCGCCTGCGTGCCAACAGGCATATAGCATGGCGTTTCGATAACACCATGGGGCGTGTGAAGTCTGCCCAGTCTTGCGCCCGACTGTTTGCAAACATGTATCAATTCAAATCTGAACGGCTGTTCCATATGTCTCCTCATTCAATCAGCATGGCGTCGCCAAAGCTGAAAAATCTATATCTTTGTTTGACTGCGTGTTCGTACACGGACAGCATCTCCTCGCGTGAGCACAGTGCGGACACCAGCATCAATAGCGTTGATTCCGGCAGATGGAAGTTCGTAATTAGCGCATCTGTCGCCTTGAAACGGTACCCCGGGGTGATGAATATTTCGGTGAACCCCTTCTTTGCCTGAACAATGCCATTATCATCGGTCACGCTCTCCAACGTCCGTGTTGAGGTTGTCCCTACACACACAATCCTTCCGCCCTTGGCGCGCGCTTCATTTATACACCTTGCGCTCTGCTCGGTCACCTCGTAATACTCGGAGTGCATATGATGGTTCTCCACATTCTCCTCGGATACGGGTCTGAATGTTCCCAAGCCAACGTGCAACAGCACGTCCGCAATCTCCACTCCCTTGTCCCTAATATTTTTAATCAGTTCATCGGTAAAATGCAACCCTGCCGTTGGTGCAGCCGCAGAGCCTCGCTCATGGGCGTACACGGTCTGATAACGTTCCTTATCGTCAAGGCGTGCGGTAATATACGGAGGAAGCGGTACTTGTCCTGCCCTGTCCAATATCTCCTCAAATATGCCCACATAATTTAGTCTTATACGCTTGCCGCCGTCCATATCCAGTTGTGAAATGACGGTTACGGAAAGCTCGTCCGTAATATGGTATTCCAATCCGACTTTTGCACGCTTGGCAGGCTTGCAAAGGCATTCCCATTCATCGCCCTCTAGCCGTTTTAAGAGCAAAAACTCCATCGTTCCGCCAGTCTCCTTGCGAACGCCGATGAGTCTTGCAGGAATAACACGGGTGGTGTTTCTGACAAGCACATCGCCTGCGTTTAGATGCCCAAGAACATCGGCAAAGGTTCCGTCCGTGATGCTCCGTTGCTTGCGGTTATATATCAACAATCTCGATGCGCATCTGTCCGCAATGGGCGTCTGTGCTATCAATTCCTGTGGCAAATCATAATAAAAGTCGCTCGTTCTCAACATCTTCATCCTTACGCATTTTTCTACATTTATATTATAGTGTACTGTTGAAAAAATTGCAAGTACGCAAAAACAGGGCGCACCGAACTATGCTCGGCTGCGTCCTGCTTGCCAAATGTAATTATTTCGTTTTTTGCAAACCCTGATTGTCGATTATCGTATCACCCTGCAAAAGCAGCTCGCTCACCGTGACAAAGCTATAACCCTCCGAAAGCGCAGACTCAATCAGCACCGGCAAATACTGTTCAATTTTGTAGCCGTTGTTGTGGCACAGAATTATGTCTCCTGACTGAAGATTGGGCAGAACACCGTTTAGTATCTGTTCGGCGGTGCGGCTCTCCTTCCAATCAACCGTGTCCTTAGTCCATTGGATAACCTCGTAGTTAATGTCCCTAACGGCGGTTATCACCGTGTTGTTATACTCGCCGTAGGGCGCACGGAACAACGAGCAGCGTGAGCCTGTCAGCTCCTCAATTCTATCATCAAGTTTAGTAATCTCCTCCTGCACCTGTGATGCACTTAGATTATTCATGTGGGGGTGAGTGAGGCTATGGTTGCCAATCTCATGCCCTCGAACTGAAATCTCTTTGACATAGTCAGGATAAGCATCGACCCACACTCCGCACAGAAAGAACGTTGCCTTTATTTCGTATTTGTCCAACGTATCCAAAATGAACTCGGTCTTATCGGTATTCCACGCAGCATCAATGGTCAAAGCGATTTTTTTGTCGTCTCTGCTAACTCCATACACAGGAAGCTCTCGTGATAAAACAGGCAGCGCATTTAGCTCGTACTCCTCCACCACCGCCATTGTCGGCGTTGCGGTGCCGTCATTTTCCTTCTTGCCGCCGGAGCAGCACAGTAATACGATGGCAAGCATCAGTAACACCGCCAGCACCACCACGGATATCAATGTTTTTTTAGTTATAATAACAACAGGCATAGCTCCTACCCCCATTCATAGTGCTATACCTTATGCTCCCAAATGCAAAAAAAGCACCTACTAAGCGGTGCTTTTACTTTGAACTTATTCAGCTTCGTAAACGCTGATGGTCTTCTTTCCCAGATGACGGGTCTCAAAACGGACGATACCGTCAATCTTTGCGAACAATGTGTCATCCTTACCGATGCCAACGTTGTTGCCGGGATGGAAGTGTGTACCGCGCTGGCGAACCAAAATGTTGCCTGCCAATACGAACTGACCATCCGCACGCTTGGGCCCAAGACGCTTACTGTTGCTGTCTCTGCCGTTACGCGAAGAACCGCCGCCCTTTTTATGAGCGAACAATTGCAAATTCATCATGAACATAACTTAAACCTCCCTGATGTCAAATTTTAGGGTACCCGGATACGCATTCTCAATAGCTTCAAGACCCTTTAGCATGGTGTTAATCAACAATGCCGTGTCTCTTTGCTCATCCTCGGTCGCATCCTTGGATAATACGCAGGATGTGTTGTTTTCCTCAAGAGAAAACCCTGCGTCTGCTTTTAATACTTCCGTGATCCCCAATATGGTCGTCTGCACTACGCCCGAAATGGCTGCGCACACTAAATCATATCCGTAATCACCGTGCTCGGCGTGTCCCTTGAGCCTAAAGCCCACTGGCTCACCATTTTCACGCAATGTCGTGACCGTTACCATGTAACTTACCCGATTGCTGTGATCTCAACCTTTGTATAAGGCTGACGATGACCGTGCTTTTTGCGAATGTTCTTCTTGGGTTTGTATCTGAAGGCGATGACCTTCTTGCCCTTGCCCTGCTCCAACACCTTACCTGTTGCCTTCACACCGTTTACAACGGGTGTACCAACTGTGATGTTCTCGCCTTCTGCCACGAGCAATACGTCAAATGTGACTTCAGTGTCAACCTCGGCGTCCAGCTTCTCGACCATAACTTCGTCGCCAACTGCCACCTTGTACTGTTTTCCACCGGTTTGAATGATTGCGTACATATAACTTCCTCCTTCTACCAGACTCGCTCAAATACGGAGGTGCATTTCTTCCAATCGAGCATAAACTCTTTGAGGTTTTTTGCACACTTAGTACCCGCTCCGAAGCGGCTCACCGACGCATTATATCACAGGGTTTTCGCCCTGTCAACGCATGATTTTGCAACTTTTACGATATTCTGCAACTTTTTTATCCGGCAATGGCTTGACAAGGAATTTCTCCATGTGCAGGCTGTCGTTTGCCTTGACATAGTAATCCGCATCTGCCACAGCAGGGAACAACTCTCCATGCGTCTTTTGCAGCATCTCCATACATGCAAGCACCTCGGGATTAACCTCGATGTACATGCGCTTAATCTTGCTGCCATGCTGAACGGATATAACCTGCTTACGCACTTTTGAAAACACCGACTGCGGAGAAAGCACCTTTGAATCCCCTTGGCAATATGGGCATATCATTTGCAATGTATCTCCAATACTGCGACCGGTCTTTTTCCTTGTCATTTCTACAAGACCCAAGTGTGTAAATCCAAATACATGCGTGCGTGTGTGATCGTCCTTCAACGCTCCCTTCAGCGTCTGCAACACAAGCTGGCGGTTTCCTTCTTTTTCCATGTCGATAAAGTCAACAATGATGATGCCGCCAATGTCGCGTAGTCGCAACTGCTGGGCTATCTCGTTGGCAGCCTCACAATTTGTGGCAGTAATAGTTCTTTCAAGATTATCCTTGCCCACAAATCTGCCTGTGTTGACGTCAATAATGGTCAACGCCTCTGTGCGGTCTATAATCAGATAGCCTCCGCTTTTTAGCCACACCTTTCGGGCAAGAGCCTTGTCAATCTTCGCTTCCGTTTCGTAGCGTTCGAAAAGAGCCTCGCTGTCCTTGAACAATATGCGTGCCTTGAGCTTTGGTGCCATCAAATCTGCAATCTCCCTAAGCTCGTCATAGGCTCCCTTGTCGTTGACAAAGAGCCTGTCCACGTCCTTCATCAGCAGGTCGCGTACTGTTCGGAACAGCAACGATTGTTCTGCGTGCATCAGCTTGGGTGCCTTGCTCTTTTTAGCCCTTTTCTCAATGTCTGCGTATAACTTTAGAAGGCTGTCAATGTCCTCCTGAAACGCTTCCTTTGTTTTTCCTGCTGACGCAGTGCGAACTATCACGCCCCTGTCCTTGGGCTTGATTTCGTTCAATATCTTCCTCAGGCGTGTTCTTTCCTCTTCCTTTTCGATTCTGTGAGAAACACCAACGTAATCAACCGTTGGCATTAAAACGAGCGAACGTCCTGCAAGAGTAATATGCGTTGTGACGCGCGCACCCTTTGTCCCAACAGGATCCTTTGCAACCTGAACCAAAATGTTTTGTCCCGGATTCAACAGGTCGTTAATCTTTCTCGATTGCGGAATCTGCTCCAGCTTGTCATACTGGTCTCCCGGAAAAAACACATCGCCTGCGTACAAAAAAGCGTTCTTTTCAAGCCCGATGTTCACAAATGCCGCCTGCATTCCCGGCAATACATTTTGCACCTTACCAAGATAAATGTTACCCACCAGTCTCTCGCTGCCCTCCTGATCGACGTACAGCTCAACTGGAGTTCCATTCTCCACTACTGCGACACGGGTTGTAAACCCAATCGCATCAACTAAAATTTCCTTATTCATTTTTTCCTTTCCTTATGGCAGCCGAGCATCCTCAAAATACATTGCTGCACGATGCACTAAAATGAGCATCTCAGGATCAATCCCATCAAGCATGGCGTGGAGCAGAGGTTCGACCCTCAAGCCTCCCGTCACTGTAAGCTCACCCAGAATATCAAAACGTGCAACGGTATTTTCAACCTGCTTAACGACTACTGACATAACCTGCGGACGAATGTTTGTGTTCTTCATGCCGCCCTTTGTCTTTTTCATTATCATTATTTCTTGAGAATCCAACGCCTTCTCGACAGCGGCATTGATATCCTCCTGCGTGACCTCGTGCGAAAAATGCACCGTCACGTCATAGCGAGCCGATTGGACGAGCTTGCTCAAAGTCTCCATCTCATCGGCGGCCGTGAATGCGTCCGAAAGCCACATGCCCTTAGGCATCTGCGCATTGACACGCTCCATAAATTCTTCTGCGGTCATCTCTTGGCTAAGCTTGACCTCAAACCATTCCTGATCGCTGGTGTATCCGGTTGCAAGTGCGGTTGCAAACGATACCAACGGATGCGGATTAAACCCCTGTGAGTAGCTCAGTGGCAAGTCTGCCCTGCGAAACGCCCGTTGCAGCGTTCTTTGAACGTCCAAATGTGAAGTATAGGCTATTGCGCCTGCCTTATGATAAGCTGCAATAATCTTCATAACGCTTTGCAAAACAGCCGTTACACTTTTTGCGACAATCATCGGTTGTCGTCCCCTGCAACGCCTTTTCGTACTCCTTCTTCAAATAATCCTTTGTCACCACGATGTCAATATGATCCCACGGAAGCGGCTCGTCCACAGAACGCTCCCTGTTGGCATATTCCTCCATCGTGACGCCATTTTCTTCAAACGCCTCCGCCCACATTTGTGGCTTGAAATGCTCGTCCCACGAATCGAATCTGCAACCCTTCCCATACGCTGATACAAGCACATCGGCAAGCCTTCTGTCTCCTCTTGAGAAACATGCCTCAAGCACCGAAAGCTGAGACAAATGGCAATGATACTCTACGCCTCTTGCACCCTTGAGCGCATTTTTGAGAAGCATCTGCTTGCGTCTGATTTCCTCAAGCGAGCATTGCGGCACCCATTGAAACGGTGTGAAGGGCTTGGGTACAAAAGTCGATGCAGACACCGATATTCTAAGACCCATCTGTCGTTTTTCCTTGGGCATTGCATAATACACCGCGCTGACCTTTCGCGCAAGGTCGGCAATTCCCAAAATGTCCTCATCTGTCTCGGTGGGCAACCCCAGCATGAAGTATAGCTTGACGCTCGACCAGCCTGCCTCAAACGCATCTCCAACTGCACGCAACAGATCCTCCTCGGTGACGTTCTTGTTGATAACGTCCCTAAGTCTCTGTGTTCCGGCTTCGGGCGCAAAGGTCAATCCGGTCTTTCTAACCTGCTGCATTCGCTCAAGATCATCCTTCAAAATCGAGTCAATGCGAAGGGACGGCAAGGCTACGGACACACGCTTCTGCTCCATGCAATCCATCACTTGGGGCAATAGCTCATGCAGCTGCGAGTAGTCGCCTGTGGACAGGCTCAAAAGCGACACCTCATCGTAGCCGGTGCAATCCACAAGTTCCTTCGCCTGCTTTAGCAGCAGCTCCTTGCTCCTTTGGCGAACCGGACGATAAATGTATCCTGCTTGGCAAAATCTGCAGCCCCGTGTGCAGCCACGCATCACCTCTATGGCAACTCGATCATGCACTATTCCCATGTGCGGCACAAGCTGCTTGCCAATATATTCTGCATGTTCCAAATCCTTGCAGATGCGGCGAGTAATTACATCGTGCCCATCGACCCCCAGCAGCTTTGGCACATACACGCCTTCCAGCTTAGCCAACCTTTGGAGCAGCTCGTCCTTTGACCGCCCCTCCGCCTTCGCCTTGCGGTACTCACGGACGATTTCAGCGTCTACGTCCTCACCGTCTCCAATCACAATGGCGTCCATGAATGGAGCAATGGGTTCGGGGTTGACCGTGCAGGGCCCTCCGCAAAAGATTAGGGGCATATCCTCGCCTCGCTCACAAGCAAAAAAGGGGATTCCAGCCAGATCAAGCATCGTCAAAATGTTGGTGTAGCACATCTCGTAGAGCAGGGAAAAGCCAATAATGTCAAAATCACGCAGCGATCGCTTTGTTTCGAGCGAAAATAGCGGTTGTCCGTTGTCACGCAATGCCTTCTCCATATCCGTCCATGGCGCATACACACGCTCACAGTATACATCGTCCATCCCATTTAGAATGTTGTACAATATTTTGGATCCAAGATGCGACATTCCAATCTCATACACGTCAGGAAAACAGAGCGCAAAGTGCGTCCCTGCCTCAGACTTCTCAACCATATTCCACTCTCCGCCTACATATCTTGTCGGTTTTTCGACTTGATGCAAGAGCTTGTCCAAAATGACCTTATCCAATTCAGCCTCCATAATAACCCATTTTAACATTTAATATAGTATCACAAAGTTTTCCTAAGGTCAAACCCCAATATTTCACCCACTGTTGCGCTCATGCCGAATTTGCCTATTCCCTCAATCAATGCGCCCTCGTCCAGCTCGCCAACGGTTCTCATTCCATCGTCCACTACTCGCAATAGATTAAATTCCCTGTTTCTAAAATCATGGAGTGCATCTGCTGCGCTCATTCGGCAATGCACTGCCGAGTAGCGCACCGTTACGCTCTCTCCCCTCTTGACGGCGGCATTTTTCCCCACGGTTGCCATGAGCTGTGCATTCGGAAGCGACAGTACCTCCTTTGCAGCCGCAACAAGTAGAAATCCCCCCAGCATATACAGTGTCAGCGACGTTGTAAAATACATGGTACAATATATTGCAGATGCCAGAGCAACGCTCCCGAAAAATATGCCCGTCCATGCCGCAATCGCCTTTGCAATTCTGTCTCTTAGCTTAATTCTTAGCAGACAGAACAATAGTCTGCCCCCATCAAGCGGATATGCCGGAAGCAGATTGACAAGTGCTAAAATCAGATTGTACTTCCAAAATGCCTTGAGTCCAACCTCTGTTACAGGCACGGCGGTCATAACAAGAACGCACAGTCCTGCAATTACAAAGCTCGCTATGGGGCCTGCACATGCTATCATTGACAGCGCACGATTCTGTAGAGTGTTAGCGTCAATGCGTGCCTCTGCTCCAAATGGATACAGCGTTATAGACGTGACCGCACAGCCTACGTTTCTTGCTATCATGGCGTGTGCGGACTCATGCAGTACGAGCGCAATTAGTGCCATGAGCAACTCGTATAGCCGTCCTTGCACGCACACAATCGCCACTACCACGAACAGACCGAGATGCACACGCACCTCGGTCTGCCCCAATGAAAACAGCTTCATTCTACCCTCCGATATTGATGCTCACATAGTCCACGGGGTCCTGTGGCTCACCGTCCTTGAGAATGCAAAGGTACACACTTCTGCCTACATCGACCGTTCCTAGTGTTGCACCTGCATCCACCACCTGCCCCATAATCGCATCGATGGTTTTCATACCGTAGTATATCGTCTCGATGCCATCTACATTCGCAATTTTCACAAATTGCCCCAGCACCATATCCTCCCCCAGCTCAGTCACCTCGCCTGCAATACAGTTTTTGACCTCCGGCACGGCCGCTGTATAGCGGACAATTCCGCTGTCCAAAATGAGTTCAACATCAATGGCGTTTACGGGAGCGTCCCACTTACTTGTTCGCACCGAACCTGCTGCGTCAACAAAGTGCAATGCGCCCAGCGTCTCCTCCTCGCCCTGCTCATCTTGGGCGTCAACTGCCTTGGCAGGTTTCTCTACGCCCGATACCCTCAGTATCAGTGCAAGCACGACCGCTGCTCCGCACAACCCAATTTTTATCATCATGCTCCGTGTGCGCACGCTCGTTTCCTGCTCACGTTCCTTCTTTGGCTCTGCTATGGCAAACTTCAGCCGTTTGGTATTGCCTCCCCTGTTCTCATCACAATAGTTTACCCGAACGTTCTCTATCCTCATATCATCACTCCTCCGTACTCTAAAATACGTCCGTTTTTCTCGCTTCATTCGCACACTTACTACAAATGCTGCAAAAAATTTCATTGACAAAAACAAATAATTATATATAATGTATGCTTATGAAGAATTATAGAGATTTTGAGACATATACCAAGCGTTTTCCCGATGAGAACGGACGTTTTGGCGAATATGGCGGACAGTACCTTCCCCCCGAGCTGCAAGTGGCGTTTGAGGAGATTTCCGATGCCTATGAATCAATTTGCCACAGCGCAAAGTTTATCAACGAACTAAGGCGCATTCGCAAGGAATTTCAGGGACGCCCCACTCCAGTTTATCATTGTGAGCGTTTATCCAATCTTCTGGGTCAATGCCAGATTTATCTCAAGCGTGAGGACTTGAACCACACCGGCGCACACAAGCTCAATCATTGCATGGGTGAAGGGCTTTTGGCAACCTACTTGGGCAAGAAAAAGCTGATTGCAGAGACGGGCGCAGGTCAGCACGGTGTTGCGCTTGCCACCGCTGCAGCCTACTTTGGATTGGAATGTGACATATACATGGGCGAAGTGGATATAAAGAAGCAAGCCCCCAACGTATCACGCATGAAAATTCTCGGTGCTCGTGTTATCCCTGTTTCTCACGGCTTAAAGACTCTCAAAGAAGCTGTTGATTCCGCATTTGCGGCATACCTGAAGGAATATAAAACGGCAATATACTGCATTGGTTCGGCTCTAGGGCCGCATCCATTCCCCAAGATGGTGCGTGATTTTCAGTCCATAGTGGGGATTGAAGCACGGCAGCAATTTCTAGAAATGACGGGCATCATGCCCGATGTGGTTTGCGCCTGTGTTGGTGGTGGCAGCAACGCCGCCGGAATGTTTATTCCCTTCCTCGACGCTCCCGTTGAAATTGTTGGTGTGGAGCCTATGGGCAGAGGAGCCAATGTCGGTGATAATGCCGCAAGCATTACATATGGCAAAAAGGGTGTTCTGCACGGTTTTGAAAGCTATCTATTGCAAGATGAAAACGGCGAACCCCAGCCCGTTTACTCTGTGGCAAGCGGTCTTGACTATCCCGGGGTCGGGCCGGAACATGCCTATCTGCATGACATTGGCAGGGTCAAATATGACTATGTTACCGATGATGAAGCGATGGAAGCCTTCTTTATGCTCTCCCGTTATGAGGGCATAATCCCTGCGCTTGAAAGCTCGCACGCCGTTGCATACGCCATACGCTATGCACGCACTCACAAGAGCGGCTCAATTCTTGTCAACCTTTCAGGCAGAGGCGACAAGGACATGGACTACGTCCTAGAGCACTATGGGGACAAATATCTCAAATAGTTTAATTTATGGCTTGCGTCCATAGCCCGCTTGCACCAGAACCTTGTACGGGTCTATGTGTCGTCCGTTCGGATCTACTATGGCAAGATGCAAATGATTGGCGGCGGAGTTTCCCGTGTTGCCCATAAGCCCGATGAGTTGCCCTGCCTCTACCGTGTCCCCACGTTCAACAAAGGTCGATATCTCGTACATGTGATAATACTCATACTCGTATCCCCTTTGGTCTTGGATGCAGACGTAATTTCCGGCTGTTCTGTCGTATCCTGTGCATATGACTACGCCATAGGTGCAGGAATAAAGCTCACTCTTTGCAGCACCCTTGATGTCTGTTCCCATGTGCCTGCGTGTGCCGCTTGAGCGTGGTTTATACCACCCCTCCTTGATTCCCAATTCAAAGCGTTCTTCTACGGGCAGCTCCAGTCCTTCCACATACTTAACTGGCAACATTCGATAAGCAGTGTCTCTTGGTGCGCCGTTATCGTCATAGTATGTGTTCAAATAGTAGTAAGCAAAGCGAGCCGAAAACCATCGTGTTTGATCCGCATAGTCTGCTATGTCGTCAAACTGCGGAAACCTCACAGTCAATACAATTTTTCCGTTCACAACGGTTGTCGTACTGACAATAGCGTTTTTTAGTATCACGTTAAGCTCGCCACGATAGACTTTGTACAAAGCTGCAATCTGCTGCCAGCTCAGCCTTGCCTCATTGATGCACTCGATTTTCAGTCTGAACTCCGGATGTGTGTTGACAGCCTTCCCTGCCGCACTCGATGCAGCAAGAATGATGCTCTCGTCCATACAAGCATTCAGACTGTCAAATTCTTTGCAGTACCTTGCCAAGCTGTTGTACAGATTCACGTTGATACGCGAGGTCGGCAGCAGATTGGCAAAATCAAATTCCAGTTCATCGAGGAAACACTCGTTCACCCTTGATGCAATCGGCAGATAAATTGATGTGTCTTTATCCGTTATGTCCCCATTCCAAAGAGCATAGGCTGTTTTGCCGTATCGTATCGGGCTTGCGCCTACAATACCAAGTGCAAGCGCAATAGTGAGGACAAACAGGCATAGTCGCTTCGCAGTCATTGTTATCAGTCGGACGTGGGGCGATTAGGCTTCTCGTTCTCAAACGGAACGACCAAATCTTCAAGCCCTTCCACTGTCCAGTTATCCGTCCAAGGTGTATTTCCAGCAATTAAGTTGATGCGTTCGGTGGGTGCCGGCGGTAAAATCAGTTGAGAGCGAATCAACTGCATTTGTGTGTCATTTGCAGAGCCCTTAACAATCTCGCAGTCCGTCCCATATGCAATGTTGTACCATATCCAGCGTGCGTCAGGCACAGTCAGACGGATACAGCCATGTGACACCTTTGTTCCAAGCGAATTATACGCCTCAAGGTCATAGGTGTTTAGATCTTTTCTCTCGTATAATACCGAATGGAAATAGGTTCGTGAGTAAATCAGCGTCCAATATTGAGCTGCATCACCATTTAGAAACTCTCCGTAGCGAATGCGGCACTTTCTCATCTGGAATGTACCTTCTCGTGTTGGACCCAGCTTTGCACTGCCCGTTGAGCAGAGCATATAGCGAACCGGAACGGTGTACTCGCCATTTGCGTCCTTTTGGTAGATGGTCACGACCTGCCAGTATAGGTCTACATGTATCTTGTAGGTATCGGCAGACGGATAGCCTTTGGGCCACCATATCTCATCATCGTCATAGTATGCATCTTCGGTTGCTCCTACAAGCTCCTCAAACGTCATGGCAACGGTGGGAGCATAATATGAAAAGGGTATTGGCGATGGAGTCGGAATGGGGGTAGGTTCGGGCGTGGGCGATGGAGTAGGCGTAGGTATAGCCGAGGGCTCAGGCGTCAGATTCAGCGTCACTTGAACCTCCTGCGGCTTTACGGTAGGAGTAGCTGTTACTGTCGGTGGTTCTAATGTTGGTTGCGCTAGGGTTTGATCGTCATTCCCGTTGCAGCCTATAAGCATAACTGAAAATATAGTTAATATTGCCGAAGCAAGAAATAGCTTTTTGTTCAAACAAATAACCTCATAATGATTTTTGTACATTTTACCATAATGTCCCTCGTCAAGTAAAGTGAAAAAGTCGTCCTAAAGGTGGAATAAATCGAAATATGCTTTTCTTTTGACAAATATTGTCGTTTATGTTAAAATTGGTATATGGAAACCAACGAGCAAATAAGTGAATTTGATGGAAGCCTTCATGTTTTTGATGAAGATTGTGAGCAGCCGACTACTTCAGTCATGAAGCCAAGTGGCAATTTGACCCTTATCCTTGCTGTTATCATACTTGCGACGCTTATCATGGACTTTTGCAATGTTGTAGTAGTTGGCACCTGCCTTGTAGGCACGATTCGAAGGCTCGTTGTTGGACTTTGGTCATGTTTGTTTGGCGCAGCAATGATTACAAGACTTATCTGCACATTTTTCTATCTCAAAAAGAGGCGTGTATATTTGGAGCACAGCAATCTTATGTGGCAGCGTATGCGGCAGCCCTTTGCCTATGTTATTACGCTGATATTCGACATCTTTTTTCTAGTGCTTGTCGCCTTTCTGTTTTACAGCATCACACGTTCAACGGCATTTCATGCCTCCAGCCAAAGACTGCTGTTTTGCATTCTCACCACGATTGCTCAGATAGCGACCGGCATTGGTGTCCATTCGTTTGCCTTCAGCTCCTAATCTGCCACTTTTCGTCCATTGAGGTTTGCCCCCAATAGACGAATTTGATATATTATTTTGTAGTGAGGTGCAAAAAAGAAGACCCGAAGGTCTTCAAAATCTTTTCATTCTTATTCGTCGTAATCATCATCATCGGACACAAACTCGAACAGTTTCTTGCGCTTCTTCTTGGGCTTGCTATCTTCCTCATCTGCCCAGTCCTGCTCGTCAAGCTCGTCCTCTTCCGTGTTTCCCTCCAGCATACGGTGGAACCAACCCTTTTTCTTTGGCGGTTTCTGCTGCTCGTCATCATAATCGTCACCATCGGGCTCGTACTCCATTACAGGCGCATACTTGGGTGCAGGTCTTTCCTCCACACGTTGATACTGCTGCTGTACGGGTTCGGCTTGCTGTTTCGGTTGTGCAGGCTGAACTGCCTGCATCGGCTGGCGAACTTGCGGAGGCGTTACGGTCGCACTGGTCTTTGGACGAGGGCGAACGCCCAGCTCGCTGCGGTTATTATTTATCATGCCAATGTAGTCGTTAAAATAGCGCTGTACATCGGACAGAATATCATCGGCATACTGCCTTGCGCCCTCCGAAATTGCATTTGCATTATCATCAGCATCAGACAATATCTGCTGTGCGCGAAGGGTTGCCTCGCGATACACTGAGGTTTCGCTGACAAGTGCCTCATACTCCTCCACGGATTGGTTGTAAATCTTCTCTGCGGTCTCCTGCGCCTTCTGCATGAGCTCGTCCGCCTCCTGTTTAGCAGCAGACACGGTTTCCTCCGCCTGCTCATTTGCGTCCTTGAGGGTGTTTGCTTCCTCGGCTATGATACCGCTTGCCCTTCTTATATCTTCAGGAATTGTCACCTTGAGATCGCCCAAAAGGTCAAATAATTCATCAACTTCTACAATCCTTTTGGTCGGTGTTCCGAACTTTGTTTTGGGGCTATCCTCTAAAACCTGCTCGATCTTCGAGATGATACTGTAAATCTTCATAGTTTGTGCGCTGCTCATTGCCTTATCAACCTTTCACAAATTCTTTCTTTATTGTATTGAGGAACCAACCCCTCGATGTTGCCGTCGTAGCAACAAATTTCCTTTACGTTGCTTGAACTTAGGAATGAATGTGCTGGGCTTGCCATGAAATACACGGTCTTGACTTTAGAATTGAGATGTCTGTTCACAGCGTCAATCTGGAACTCGTATTCAAAGTCGCTAGTCGCCCTTAGTCCGCGAATAATGAACTCTGCTCCCACCTTAGATGCATAATCAACCAAAAGCCCGTCAAACCTTCCCGAATGAACATTCTCTAAATGCTCATGTTCAATCACCCTGTTTATCATATCCACACGGTCGTCTACCGAAAACGTTGCACTCTTACCTGCATTATATAACACAGCAACATACAGTTTGTCAAATAATGGTGCAGCATTTTTCAAAACGTCCAAATGCCCGACCGTAAACGGATCGAAACTCCCCGGATATACTCCAATTTTCAAAGGACATCCTCCTTCTGTAACATTGTAACGCCGCAGATGCCATACTTCTTTGTTTTTCGCACACGCATCAGCCCTTCTATGGGATGCGGCGGCAACTTAAAGTCGTGTTCAACGACAACCACGCCACCATCTTTAATCATTCCGCCCCTAAAGAGCAGCTCGCAAGCGTTTTGCGCTACATTCTGGTAATAAGGTGCATCCAAAAAAACAATGTCGAAGCACTCGTTCCTTTGCATGAGTCTCGCTATCGCATCACGATAATCGAGTTGCAGGACGGATACTATCCCGTCCAGACCGAGCACCTTGGCATTATCTGTAATCATGGCAGCACAACCAGCATCGTGGTCATTACAAACCACACGCTTTGCGCCCCTAGAAGCAGCCTCCAACCCCAAATTGCCCGAACCAGAAAACAGATCCAAGACGTCCGAATACGGAATGTCGAACTGCAAACTGCCGAATATGCCTTCCTTTACTCTATCCAGCGTTGGTCTTGTGTCCAAACCCTTTGGTGCCTCGAACACACGACCTCCTGCGGTTCCAGCTATGATACGCAAATCCTGCCTCCAAACCCAACATCTTGAATGCTAATCCCATTTTAACACCACCCCTAGAAAATAGCAAGTACTTTTTGAACAAATTGTTAACAAAAAATATTTGTTTTTATACTTGCAATATTTACTAATAAGCGCGACAATATACATTAAGAAGTAATTGGATTGTGAGAATATGTTAAGAAGTACACATGTAACTATCCGGCGCGATGCGCTTAGGAATAATATTGAGCTTGCAAGACGATGCCTCGATCCCAAAACTAAGCTGTTGGCAGTAATCAAGGCAAATGCCTACGGACACGGAATTGTTGAGGTCGGGCAATACCTGCAAGCGAATCGGCTTGCCGATTATCTAGCCGTTGCTATTGTTGAGGAGGGAGTCAAGCTCCGACAGAACGGTGTTCATCTGCCCATTCTCATACTGGGCGCAACCGATGACGAGCATTTATCCTCCGCAATCGAGAACGACCTTAGTCTTGCCATCTTTACTACGCACAGTCTGCTTGCCCTGCAAGCAGAAGCGAAAAGGTCGAATAAACAAGCGAAAATACACATCAAGATTGATTCGGGTATGCACCGTATCGGCATTCAGACCGAGCAGGCTATGTGCGAGTTCATCTCGGTACTTGCAACCTGTCCCAATATTCTTTTTGAGGGCATATTCACTCATTTTGCCATGGCGGATACGAGTGATGTTGAGTATACCAACATGCAGGCAGATAAGTTTCACAGCATGGTAAGGATTGTAAACGCCGCAGGATATAATCCAATCGTTCATTGCTGCAACAGCGGCGGCATATTCCAGCATTCGCAATTTCAAGATGATATGGTCAGGCTTGGCATCTCGCTATACGGCTGTCCGATAAACGACAAGGTCGATGCCCGCCACGACCTTATGCCTGTACTAAGTTGGCAAACATGCGTTGTCAACCTATTCACTTTACAAGCAGGGCAAAGCCTAAGCTATGGTCTCCGCTACACGACAGATCGTCCAATCAAGGTAGCCACGCTTGCTGTGGGCTATGGAGATGGGTACAAGCGTTGTCTTACCAATAAGGCTGAGGTGCTCATAGGTGGCAGACGCTGCAAGCAAATCGGCACTATTTGCATGGATCAAATGATGGTTGATGTTTCGGACGTGCCCGATGTTGCTATTGGTAGTGAAGTCGTTCTGATAGGAACACAAGGCAATGAAACCATTACTGCCGATCAGATTGCAGAATGGGCCGGTACAATAAGCTATGAGATTCTTCTTTCAATTTCCGAAAGAGTGCCACGAATCTATCGTTAGTTCACCCAGACACAATCAAAATATAGAGCCATCTGCAATCACGCAAATGGCTCTTCAGCGTTAGTTGGGGTTTTACGCCCTATGCCGTGCTATTTCCCTTCCTCTTCCTTCTTCTTGCGAAGTGCATTCAACACATCATCGGGGGTAATTGGCATACGGGTGAATCTCACGCCTATGGCATTGTATACAGCGTTTGCAATGCAGGGCGCACCGGGAACCATCAGCGGCTCGCCTACGCCTCTTGCGCCGTAAGGGCCGGTTGGCTCTGCGTGCTCGATATACTTTGCAACAAGCTCCGGAATATCGTCCGCCGTGGGAATCTTGTAGTCCACGAAGCTCTTGTTAAGCACCTTGCCATCTTTGAGCTTCAGCTCCTCAAACAGAGCCGTACCAAGTGCTTGAACCATTGCGCCCTCAGATTGTGCCTTGAACAAGGTGGGGTTGATTGCCTTGCCTGCATCGAAGCAGGAGACCATCTTGAGCACCTTGATGTGACCCGTTTCCGTATCTACCTCGACTTCACAGCCGTTGACTCCCATCGTCCAGAATGCTGCCGGATGGTGCTTGGCAACGCCTGTTTTTTTGTCGGTGTTGATGTTATTTTCAAGGGTAAACGTGCCTACGCCTATGGCCGGCCCACCATATCCCGAACCGTCCTCAAACGCAATACCCAGTGCGAAATCCTTTACGGGCACTCTGCGTTCAGGATAGATCTTGTGAACCACATAACCGTCCTCAAAATCCAGATCACGCTTCATCGCTCCCAGCTTTACCTGTGCCAAATCCAGCACCTTATCCTTTAGATCCTCCGCTGCAAGCTTTACTGCATTGCCTGCGCAGTAGGTAGTTCTGCTTGCAACCGTCTGCCACTCGTAGGGAGCGCAATCTGTGTCGCCGGAGATAAACGTAATCTTGTCGGGTGTTACCGACAGAACCTCGGCAGCTATCTGCGGAAGCACCGTTGCCGCACCCTGACCGATTTCCTGTCCGCTGCTCATAAGGAAGTAGGTTCCGTCCTCATTCATGCGGATAATTGCAGCCGAGCCGGCGTTGGTTGGCATTGACGGAGACTTCCAGCCAGCGGCTATGCCCTTTGCGCGCACCTTTGTGGGCGATGTCTGCTCACAGGGCTTATCATACTCAATATCCTTGACAACAGTTTCCAAGCATTCCTGCAAGCCTGCAACGTCCATCTTTTCGCCCATGCCTGTAAATCCGCCCGGTCTAAGTCCATTGATGCGCCGCATATCAACCTCGCTGATTCCCATATCCTTTGCAATCTGGTCGATATTCTGCTCAATAGCAAAATGAATCTCGCACATTCCAAACCCACGATACGGGCCACCAACGGGGTGATTGGTGTACACACAGTAGCTATCTGTCCACACATTGTCAATATCATACGGACCTGCCGAAGCCCAACCGCCTGCCTTTGTGATGTTTACTCCATACTCGGTGTATGCGCCGCCGTCCCAAGCAAAATTGTTGTGTACGCCCAGAATCTTTCCGTCCTTGCGAACAGCCGTCTTGATTGTGGCGTGCATACCCTGTCGCACATAGGCATTGACAAATTCGTCCTCACGGGTATAAGCGAGCTTGACCGGTCTGCCGTGGCATTTCTTTGCAAGCGGAATGACTATGCCCTCAAGCGTCGTTCCTGCCTTTGAGCCAAAGCCACCGCCAACCGCCTGAGAAATGACTCTGACCTTGTTAAGTGGCAAATCAAACGCAACGGAAAGCGCTTGTCTTACCGCATATGGCGACTGACAGCTTGCCCAAACAGTACATTTGCCGTCAGCGTCAAATCTGGCTATACAGCCATGCGGCTCAAGCGGAACGTGCTGCACATGGGGAATGTAGTATGAATTCTCGTATATTTTGTCTGCGTCCTTGCATGCCTGTTCAAAGTCGCCCTTGCGCAGAACATAGTGGTGCGAGATGTTTGTTCCGGGTTTGGGATAAAATATCGGTGCGACCTTATATTTGCCAAGATCGGGGTGAATGATTGGAGCATCGGGCTTCATGCCCTCAAGAGCATCAGTAACAGCAGGCAATGGTTCATATTCAACCTTGATGGCGTCGCAAGCGGCCTGTGCAATTTCAGGAGTTTCCGCTGCAACAGCCGCAACAGCCTCTCCCATGTACTTTGCCGTATCGCCGATTTTTGCCATAAAGTATCTGTCCTCAAGGTACAGACCTGCACGGTTATGATACTCGTCACCCGTGATTATTGCACGGACGCCTGTTATCTTCTCCGCCTCGGACGTGTCCACCGCAAGGATTTTTGCATGTGCATAGGGACTTCTGACGCACTGAGCATACAGCATTCTGGGCAGTCGAATATCATCAACATACTCTGCCGCGCCGGTTACTTTTTTTATGGCGTCACTACGGTCATACGATACGCCCACATGTTTCAGTTCTTCCATGACTATTCACCTCCCTTGTACTGGTTGGCAACCTCTTCGATTGCCTCAATGATACGGATATAACCCGTACATCTGCACAAATTGCCCGATATAGCCCTGATAATTTCCGGTCTTGTCGGGTGTGGGTTCTCCATGAGCAGAGCAGTGCCCGACATTACAAATCCCGGGGTGCAGAAGCCGCATTGCAGAGCAGAATGACTGACAAATGCTTTTTGCAGCGGGGACAGCTCGCCGTCCTTTGCTATGCCCTCGATGGTAGTAATGTGCATTCCGTCCATTTCAGGAGCAAGCACCAAGCAGGCATTGATGGGCTTTCCGTCAACAATGACAGTACATGCGCCGCACTCTCCTGCGCCGCAGCCCTCCTTCGTTCCCGTCATGCAGAGCTGGTCGCGCAGAACGTTGAGCATAGTCTTGTTGGCTTCCACCTCTAAGTCCATAGCCTCATCGTTTACGAAAAAATGAATTGGATATTTCATGTTCTAGCCCTCCTCCATCATCTGCTTCAAGCTGCGTCTGACTATTACTGCCACAACGTCCAAACGATATTGTTTGGATGCACGCACATCGGAAATTGGCGACACCTCGGTCTGTGCCAATGCAGCCGCCTCCTCGATAATTGCCTCATCGAGCTTCTTGCCCTTTAGCAGCTCCTCTGTCTTTTTAAGTCTTACAGGCGTTGGAGCGACCGCACCGAACGCCAGCTTATACTCATCGCCTCTTTTTAGTACCGTGCCGCAAATGGTCGAAAGATCAACCTCTTTTCTGCGTGCAATCTTTGTGAATATGCCCTTGGAGCCTTCATAGTACGGAACCTTTATGCAGGTGACAATCTCGTCTGGTTGCAGAACCGTCCGTCTTACAAAGGTGATAAACTCGGTAATGGGTACCTCTCTGTATCCGTTCTGTCCCACCATTCCGATTTTTGCATCAGCAACATACAGCGGCGTGCCTGTGTCGCATAGCGGCGATGCGTTAATGATGTTGCCTGCGCAGGTAGCTCTGTTGCGCACCTGTTTGCTTCCAACAGATAGTGCCGCCTCCGCCAAGTAGGGATAGAACTTTATTACGTCGGGGTTTTCCCCGATAGTATTCATATTTACACAAGCACCGATGACCAAACCTTCCTGCTTGCTAAACTTGATTTCGTTCAAGTCGGGAATATGCTTGATATCGATAACGTAGTCAGGCGCTATCAGTCGTTCACGCAACTGTATCACCCTGTCCGTTCCGCCATTGAGAATTACAGCCTTGTCGCCATACTTAATGCGCATGGCTATCGCTTCTTCCAGCGAAGTGGGTCGCAGATAATCAAATGCTTTCATCCTTCTCCTCCTAAATGAAATAACGCAGGCGGATGGGAACAGCCATCCGCCTGCTTGTGTTTACTTATACGTCGTCAAAACCGTCAAATGCAACGATTCTTGAAATGCAGCTTTCACCACCGACCAACTTCCACGGGAAGCAGCCGATAACTACACGCTTGTTGGAAAGCTTATCAATGTCGCCGCCCAAGCACTCTGCATGAATAGCCTCATAGGGCTTGCAGAACAGTTCAATATGCATCGCCTGATAGCGATCGGGCCACGGATACATTTGGTTAAGCGTCTTGCCGTAGCGTTCCTGCATCAGTTCGTCGCACTTTTTAGCTTCCATTGGCTCCCAGTCACGAATCTTTGTGTTCATCGGATGATCTGCGCTTCCGCAGTCAACGCCGATCCACTTGATCTTCTTATCGCGAACCCACTGAACAAAGTCCAGCGATGGGCCGGGGTGACGCAGCATATATCTGCGCTCATCGGCAGTGGGGCTATCCCAACCGTACTTATGGTAGCCTGTGTTGATAATGAGGATATCGCCCTCTTTGACCTCGCAACGAGCTTCAATGTCTGCTGGCGTATAGATGCCCCAGTCTCTGCACTCCGGAGAATCGGAAAGATCGACCACTACGCCGGGTGCGCAGAGCTTATCCAGCTCCAACGCTGCCATGTCACGACCTGCAGTATCAAAATGCAGCGGGCCGTCCAAGTGGGTGCCAACGTGATTGGAGTGGGTCATAAGCTGACCGTTTGCTCCATTGGGTGCCAAACGCTTGAAAAACTTCATCTGAAGCGGCTCATAGGTCGGCCACGGCGGTGTGTTCACGCCGATCGGGATCGAGAGTTCATAAATTTTGATGTCTGACCATTTGCTCATTGTTTTGTTCTCCTTTTGATTATTCTTATGATTTTAGTCTGCGTACTTATCCGCAAACGCCTTTAGAGCCTGTATGAAGCAATCTTCGGGGGGATTCACGATACCTGCGCCTACCTGACCTACGCCGTAATCCTTGTGTGCAATGCCCGTGTTGATGATGGGGCGAATGCCTGTTTCAATTACTTTGAGCATATCTATGCCCGTTGGCGAACCTCTGAAATCCAGCGCAGGAATCTTGTATGCCTGACCCTCACCCACGGTAATCTCATACATCGTTTTGGAATAGTTCAGTGCGTCCGAAACCTGACCGCCGACAAACTGCACAATAGCAGGAGCTGCCGCCATGCAGAAGCCGCCGATACCCGTTGTCTCGGTGATGCAAGAGTCGCCCAAATCACGAGCAGCGTCTTGCTCGGTAAAGCCCGGAAAATACAGACCCTGAACATATTCGGCAGTTGCAGCAAACCATTGATCCTTGCCCAAGCCGGCAATGCGAATGCCGAAATCCGTACCATTTCTGTTCATCGTGGCAACGATAGAGCAGTAGGGAATGTCAAATATCGGATCCATTGTGCACTTACATGCAGGCATGGAAATGTTGAGGAATGTGTGATCGTTGTTGTTGATGAAGTTCAAAGCGTCAATCTTCTGTTGATTGGGAAGATCTGTCGCCAAGATTGCGGGGGTCAGCTCTCTAAACATCAGGGACGTGCCTGCCTTGTTGCGGTTGTGAGCCTCGTCACCCATCTGCAAGACCTGTGCTATCATGGTCTTGAGATCAATCTCGCCCTTAATCTCCATGCCAGCCTTGAGCACGGGATACAGCACATCACGCATCCAATGCAGACGTGTGAACACCTCTTGGTCACATGCACCAAATCTAAGCACCTTGCCCAGTCCCTCATTCAATGTGCAGTACGCACGGTTTCCAAACGCCTTGTTCTCAATGATCCATACGGGCATGGAATAGGTAACAACACCTGCCATTGGGCCGACCGCATTGTGCATGTGGCAGGGATCGAACTTGATCTTGCCCGATGCCGCCAAAGCTTCCGCTTCCTTTAGATCCTTTGCCTGACCTTCAAGAATCAAGCCGCCCATAACTGCGCCCTTCATTGGGCCGCACATACGATCCCATGTAATGGGAGGCCCGGCATGAAGTATGGTATCCTTTGTCATGCCCGGAATTACCTCTCCGGCTATACCAAGTCCCACAAGCGTTGGCTGCGCTGCAAGTATTCTTCTGAGTGCTTCCTTGTTTGCCTCTTGAATCTTCTCATAGATGGCGGGATTCTTGAGCTTTCTGAGGTTGCCTGCTGCTTCCTTGTTGCCACCTGCAACGGGCTTCCAGTCAACGTGCACCGCAGGTTCCTTCTGCCCTTTTAGGTCATGGTAGAACGATTCGATACCGAAGTTTACAATGTGCAGTTCTTTATTAAATAGTTCATTCAGCTTACTCATTCTTCTATCCTCCTATTTCACAAAAGACAGCACTTTTGATACAAACCTTGTTGCCTGTGCGTTGCTCGGCAGAACTATCGCACCTGCATCACGCAGCTTCTTCTGCGTCACTGACAGGCATTGAGGGTCGCCCTCAGTTCCGCAAACGGCTGCAACTACGCACAGATGTCTGCCTTCCCTCTGCGCCAATGCCTTACCCTCGACTATGGCGTCCGCAAGGTCTGCAGCAGGATCCTCGTGCGATCCAAACCCGATTACGCAGTCAACCATGATAACGGCACAGGTGGGGTCGGCGGCATCAGTGATAACGCGCTCGGCTCTAAGTGACGGATCAATCATGGGATGAGGTCTGCCAACGGTGAACTCATCATCACCAAAGTCTAGGAATGTATGGCACTTGCTCGCACCATTTCTGGCATTATCGAGCTTGTCGCAGGCATTGAGTGGAATGTTGCTGTAAATGTGTTCGAGATTGGCTATCATCAGCTTCATCGCCTCATCGCAGAGTGTGCCGCCCGTGTAGAATCCACGAACATACTTCTGCGTGGGAGCCATCTTCTGTGCTTCCGCCTTTGCAAGCTCTGTCGCCTTGTCCTCGCCCATCGTGAACTCTACAAAGTCCGAGTATTCCTTGCCGTTTGCAATGGCGACTGCCTTGTGTGCCGCATCCTCCAACGAGACTGCAGCCACCAGTCCAAATGCCTCTATTTCGGCTCTGTTTCCACCGATGAAACTAACTACGACAGGCTTCTTTGCCCCTGCCGCAATGGTCAAAATCTCTGTTGCAATCTCCTTTGCCGGAGGCTTTGAGATTAGCACTATGACCTCGGTATTGGGGTCGTTTATCAAGGCATCCAGACCATACTTCATCATGATGCCGCCAATCTCTTTCTTTAAGTCGCGTCCGCCTGTTCCCAAAACCTGTGACACGCCGCCACCGAGCTGGTCGATGATGGACGAAACCTCTTGGGTGCCCGTGCCCGACGCCGCAACGATGCCAATGTTGCCCTTCTTGACAACATTTGCAAAGGCGAGTGGGACGTTGTTGATGATGGCGGTTCCACAGTCGGGACCCATGACCAACAGACCCTTGGCAAACGCATTCTCTTTTAGGGTGCGCTCTTCGTCGATTGTCACGTTATCCGAGAAAAGCATGACGTTAATGTCATTGTCAATACAGCTCTGAGCAACATCGGCGGCAAATTTGCCGGGGACAGAGATCACAGCCATATTCAAATCCTTATCCACCTTCAAGGCACCCTCCAACGTGGGCGGAAAATACTCCGCTTCCTTGGACTCTGCCTTTTTGTTCAAAAGCTCGTCAACCTTTGCAAGCGCAACGCCGACGGTCTCTTCCGCTTCGCAGCGGATAGCAACAAAGAAATCATTTGCGCCAACGTCCTCAAACTCAGGCGTAGCCAAGCCGATGTTGTGGGCTATTTCTCTGTTTAGTTCGGTTCCCATACCTACAAGAGCCTCATCAACGCCCTCAAGCTTTTTCAAATCCTTTGAAATAAGCATCAGCGTGACGGAATCATAGTAAGCATTCTTTCTTACTTCTAGCTTAATCAATGTCAGTTCCTCCGTAATGTTGTGTTATCGCCAGATAAATTCCTGTCAAAGTGTCCGTTCCCGAAGTGGAACCATAGGTTGCGACCTGTGTCGCATATGCAACGAGCGTGGGATAGGAAATGTCAGAGAAAATGCATCTGAGTAGCTGAAATACATCCTCTGATACAAGTCCCTCGCCGCTTTGAAGTAAAAATGCTCCGCTAAGATCGGTAGTGTGCTGTGCGGCGGCAAACGCCATTCGGCGTGTCAAATCTATCACCTTTGCCCTGTTGCGACCCAGTGCCTGTGAAAGCGCAGCATAAGCAGCAAAAAAGCCACTCAAAAGGTCGTCCGAGGACGGTGTAAGACCAATGCCGCAGCCTGAAATTGAAGCTGCGGCTTGACAGCATTCCTCAACAGTTCCCTCTTTCAGTCTTTCATTAAGCCTCTCCAGCCTAGGACGCACGAGATCGCAATATGGGTTGGACTTGGTGTTCAGCACCATGGGACTCATGTCATCGGCTTCGGCAAACGACTCGATTACTCGTTGAAGCTGGCGCAGTCGAATGTTAAGATCTATCGGAATAAACAGATTTACCATCACATCCAAAGACAGCTCCATGTCGAGTGCCAACGATACATCGATGGCAAGATCGGCTTTGGGGAACTTTATAGCCTCATTCTCTATCAGCACCTCATCGTCTGTATGTATATTCATCTGATTGAACGGACGGATAGCGCCCACAATGCAGCTGAACGGGTGCAGGCAATCGGTATTGGTGAGCAACGATACTATTCCAAATTCGGTCTGTATGTTGACCGCTTTGGAAAATACTGAAAGTACTTTGCCACGATATGGTTGCAAACGAATGTAACTATGAAAACGTTTGCAGATTTTTCGTGCAGATTCTACCATTTAGAAAGCAAAACATCTTTCAGAAGGCTTATGCCTTCTGAAAGATGAAACCATACTGCGGTTCAACAACAGTCTCTTTGTACTTGATGACCTTCTCTTTGACAACGCCAACGGTGGACACAAGTTCCATGCCGCTTTCAATGCCGTCGTCAAATCCGATTTGTCCGGTTGCACGAACGCCGTTCTCAAATTCGACAATGCCGAAGTTGAGCCACGGGCACATATAACCCTCGGGCAGGTTGTAAACGCGTGTCCAGGTCAAGAGCTTGCACTTGCCCTCCAAGGGAAGCTGCTCAAACTCTCTGCCATCACAATCGGGGTTCTGGCAGACGATGTAACGAGGATGGTGCAGCTTGCCACACTTTTTGCACTTATAGCAATACATTTGTTCCATTATCCTATCCTCCTTACTTTGTTGTCACTATGGTTGCGCAAACGTTGTTGCCGAAACCACCGAAGTTGATTGCAAGACCCGTCTTTGCACCCTCTATCTGACGACCGGTTGCTTCGCCACGAAGCTGCTTGACAAGCTCGACTACCTGTGAAACGCCTGTTGCGCCCAGCGGATGTCCCTTTGCCTTCAAACCGCCTGAGGTGTTGATAGGCTTCTTGCCGCCAATTGCTGTGTCGCCTCTGCGTGCCGCAAGGTGACCATCGCCACGGGGGAAGAATCCAACCTCTTCCGACTCAACGATTTCAAGAATCTGGAATGCGTCATGCAGCTCTGCAACATCGATGTCCTCCGGGGTCATGCCTGCCATCTTGTATGCCATCTGTGCAGACAGTCTGACTGCCAACAGGTCGGTAGGAACGGCACGGTTTGCAACATAGTGCGTATCCGTAGCGGAACCTACGCCGGCAATGCGAACGAACTTCTTGTGACCGAAGCCATACTCGTCCTGCTTATCCTTGGCAACCAGCAGCAATGCCGCTGCGCCATCGGAAACGGGGCACATATCGAACTGGCGCAGAGGATCTGCCACCAGCGGATTGGTCGCATTGATGTATGCGGGGTTGGTGATGCGCTCCAAAACCACGGTGCGCTGAATGTGTGCGTTGGGATTGTGGCAAGCGTTTGCGTGGTTCTTGACGGAGACGATGGACAAATCCTTGCTCTCTACGCCGTACTTATCCATGCACAGACGGGTGAACAGACCTGCCAAAGAGGGCAGCGTCAAACCGTACTTGTACTCACCATCGGGATGCAGCATGGTTGCAACGAAGTCTGTGCCTTCCCAACCGGTTACTGCGCGCATACCTTCTGCGCCAATGACCAAAACGCAATTTGCAACGCCGGATGCGATAGCCATGTATCCCAGCTTAATTGCAGAAGCACCCGATGCAGGGCCGTTCTCAACGGTCTCTGCCATTGCAGGGCGAATGTTCAGCGTGTCAACCACTGCTGAGGCTGCGCCGCTGATACGGCTTACCATGCCTGCGCCCATCGTGCCTACGAATACCTGATCAATGTGGTTCTTGTTGCCGGTCTTTGCGCCTGCATCATCCATAGCCTCCAAGGCTGCCTGACAGCACATGTCCAAAAAGGGCACGGGCGACTTACCGAACTTGGTATGGCCTACGCCAACTATACCTACTTCACGCATGATTGATTCCTTTCTCCGTTATACGGATATCTTGTCAGGCTTTCTGAGAACCTTATTTGCCTCGATAACATCTTCGAATGCGGGGCGAATGCCGACATTCTTGTTTGCCTTATGCTTCTCCCACAGTGCTCTTGTAAGTACGAAGGTGGGAACGCCGCCCAGCTCGTGGACGCACTCGGGTCTGTCTTCCAGCTCGTACTCGATCATCCAACGACGGAAACCGTTGGGAGACTCTGCAACGATCCAAACCTCGTCCTGATTCATAAAGTCGAAGTGATACTCCATTTTGGCTGCAAACAGCTGTGCACCAACGCGTGCGCCACGCTTCAATGTCATGGTATGATAGGACATACCGACCTTTTCATTGACCATACGTCCATTGACAATACCTGCGATTTCGCCGTCGATTGCGCCTACGAAGAAATACTCATCCTGTACTCTGTAACGGAGCATACCGAGGATCTCGGCATAGATTCTGGATGCAACGATGTCATAATAGTCCTTGGGCTGATGCATGAGGGGTTCGATTGCTTCCATGATCATCATGAGTTCTTCTCTGGTTGCTTCACGAACCAGCATGTCCTCGCCGGTGGTTAGTGGGATAACTTTGGGCTCATAGGGCTTTAGTCCGATCGTTGGGGGTCTGAGTTTTGCTTCCATTGCGTCTACGACGACGTCATACTTGTCTGCCATTTGGGTTTCCTCCTGTTTAATTATGATAATTCTTTGTGCGATATACTAGTTTCGCACATAGTTATTTTAACGCAACTTTTAAGTTTTGTAAAGACATTCGGACGATAACTTGAAAATTTATTCGAAATTGTCGAATATACATGCATGTTTATACGCTTATGCAATGTGACGCATATATAAAAGAAAGGACGTACATCAAAACCACATACGGCGATGTCCTATTTCCTTTTCGCCTTTCTTCTGCGTTTCATAATCAACGACAAGAAGCCATTCGCATATAGCGAATGGCTTCTGTATAACTCATTTTGGTATTAAGGCGAATTACTCCTCGTCGTCTTCAACGAGATCTATCTTCTCGTTGCAAGCAGGACAGATCAGCCCATCGGGGGAATCGAGCATTTCGGTGTCAAAATCTATGACCTTGCCGCAGTTAGGGCAGACGACCTCTTGAAAGTCGTCATCGAAGTCAAAGGGGTCAAAGTCCTCATCATCGTCATAGTCGTCGTCAAACAGGATTTGGTCATACTCATCGAGATTCTCAAATATCTCATCTATGCTTTCATACAAGTCTGCGATCAAGTCCTCATGTTCGCCCATCTCATCTGCAATGCACTCAAGCGCATCCTTGATGGCGATAAACAGCTTGCCGTGCTTTTCCTCGCCCACATTCATGCCGTCCATAAGCCCATCCAAATAGGCAACCTTTTCGGAAATCTTGCTCATTTCAATTCCTCCGTTTTATGTTAGTATGTCTTAGCAGCGCTCCATGTATTCACCGGTTCTGGTGTCTACACGAATCCTATCGCCCTCATTGACGAACAGCGGAACGTTAATCTTATATCCCGTTTCGAGCGTCGCAGGCTTGGTCGTACCCGTTGCGGTGTCGCCCTTAAAGCCCGGTTCGGTCTCTGTGACGGTAAGCTCAACGAAGTTCGGCGGCTCTACCGAGAAGGGATTGCCCTTGAAGAAGCGAACCTTTACGGGGTCGTTCTCCATGATGAAATTGATTGCGTCCTCGACCTGATCGTGATTTAGCGGAATCTGCTCATAGGTCTCGGTATCCATGAAGTAATACAGCTCGCCATCAGAATACAGGTACTGCATGTCCTTAGTCTCAATAATTGCTCTTGGATACTTGTCCGTTGGGCTGAAGGTTCTTTCAAGGACGGCTCCCGTCATCACATTCTTCAACCTAGTGCGTACAAATGCTGCTCCCTTGCCCGGCTTAACGTGTTGGAAGTCTGCTATATTCCAAACATTTCCATCAATCTCTACCGTGACTCCCTTGCGAAAATCGCCTGCCATAATCATAAAGTGTTTCCTCCAATGTGTTTTTTATCAATTAATCGTCAATAGTTCTTTCGACGAAGTAACCAGATTCAGCTTGCCGTCCTCAGTGACGACGCAACAATCCTCAATTCTTACACCCAGCTTGCCCTCAATGTAAATCCCCGGCTCTACCGTGATGGTCATGCCGTCATCGAGCCTGTCCATGCTCGATACTGAGGCATAGGGCGATTCATGTATCTGCAGTCCGAAGCCGTGACCCAGACTGTGTCCAAAGCAGTTGCCATAGCCATTTTGGGAAATATAATCTCGTGCTATTGCATCCAGCTCCGCCCCCATGATTCCAGCCTTCAATGCGTCAAGTGCCCTTAGCTGTGCCTCCAATACGATATTGTAAATCTTTTTAGTAAAATCGTCAACCTCTCCGACAGCAAAAGTTCTCGTCATATCCGAACAATAGCCATTTTTTATGCAGCCAAAGTCCAAAACCACCATATCGCCCTGTTGCAGTTGTCTGTCTGACGGTACAGCATGGCACATTGCCCCATTGGGACCCGATCCGACTATGGGATCAAACGAGGGGCCCTCACTGCCCAGCTTGCCGCAGATATATAGAAGCTCGGCAGCAACACGCTTTTCGGTCATGCCCGAGTGGATAGTGTTCAACAGCTCAATATACGCCTTGTCCGCTATTGCCTGCGCCGCCTGCATCGATTCAATCTCCGCAGCGGTTTTGACTATGCGCAGACGGTTCATCTCTGAAGAAAACGGCACCAGTTCCTTTTCCATCGCCTTGAAACGCTCGTAGTTGGCAAAAGAAACGGTATCGTCCTCAAAGCCTACGCACATACAGCCCTCTGATTCCAGTATGTCCGTAATGGTTCCGATGTACTGTCCTCTGCCCACCTCAACTATGTTGAAGCAATCGCCCGACTGCTCCTTTGCCTGAATGGTGTAGCGAAAGTCCGTGAGTAAGCAAGCCTTTTTCATCGTAATGACCAGCGTTGCATCATCACTTGTGAAACTGGAAAAATACCTGATTGAAGTCAAGCTCGTTACCAGAACTGCATCCAGTCCCTTTTGCTCCATGCGTTCACGGAGTCGTTCAATTCTATTCATCATTGCACCTCGCATAATTCAATAGAATATTTTACCACGAATTAGCAAATACAACAATACCCCAATCTTTATTTTTTAGTCGTAATAGGGTCTTAACGCAACCAGCATCTTTCGCATCGCCTTCTTTTCGATTCGAGAAACGTAGGAGCGAGAAATATCCAAAAGCTTTGCCACCTCACGCTGAGGCATACAGTAGCCGCCAGTCAGCCCGAATCTATAGTTGAGAATCAGCTCCTCACGTTTGTCAAGGGTCTTTTTCATTACTCGCTGCAATATGTCCGCATCAATCTTTGCCTGTACTTGGTCAAACACCGTCTCTGCATCTGCACCCATTAAATCTGAAAGAGCCAGTTCATTTCCGTCTCTGTCCGTTCCTATCGGCTCGTCTAGCGACACCTCGTACACCTGTTTGCGCTCAACCCTTAGGCTCATCAATATTTCATTTTCTATGCACTTTGACGCATAGCTGGACAGCGCGCCCTTGTCTGCGCTGAAGGTTGATACCGCTTTTATCAGCCCGATTGTTCCAACCGAGATTACATCGTCCGTATCACGACCAACCTTGTTATATTTCTTTGCAATATGCGCAACCAACCTTAGGTTGTGTACTATCAGTTTTTCACGCGCTTGCTCATCGCCATCGGCAAGCAGGCGAATATACTTCTTCTCCTCCTCCTTATCAAGCGGCGGTGGAAACGAGTTGGTCTGACCGACATAACCCACAAAGAACAGCACTTCCCAGATAAAAGCCAAAAACGAAAACATACCCTTCACCTCCGTAAAGGGTATGCTGTCACATGTCGAAATATTTAGAAAAAACTATCTTTATCTGATGCCGTCTCTATCCCCAGTACTGTGAATACATCTCCACGTTTTGTCTGTGTTCCTCCTCAGTCCTTGCAAATACAAGGCTGGTGGTTGTGTTAATATCCATGTTGCAAAAATACAAGTAATTTTCGGCAATGTAGGTTTCGTCTGGAAATAGGGCGGCTCGTATTGCCTTATCACCGGGGTTGGAGATTGGGCCCAAGGGCAAATTGGTGTTGCGATAGGTATTGTACGGTGAAACAACGTTTAGCTGCTCCGCCGTGAACGTATACTGGCGAATACCCAACGCATATGAGAGCGTAGCGCAGGATTCGAGCTTCATACCTACCCTTAATCTGTTATGGAACACAGCGGATACCTTGTAAAAATCGCCATCGTCACGCGCTTCTCGTTCAATAACCGATGCAAGCGTGATAACCTGATCCATCGTAAGTCCAAGCTCCTGCGCCCGTGATACATAGTCGGAGGTGAACACCTCGTTGAACCTATCAAGCATCTTATCGATGATTTCCTCGTTTGTGGCATCAACATATACCTCGTAGGTATCCGGAAAGAGGTACCCCTCCAGCAGATAGGTGCGCTCCTGCTTGTTCTCAAGCCCCGATATGAACGAATAACCCGAAAACACGGTGTTGTCGTTGCACAACGTTAAAAACGCTTCTTTATCATCAATCAGCCCGTTACTGCTAAGCAAATCAGCCACATCCGCCACCGTGTAGCCCTCCGGAACAGTAAATCGCACGGTCTGGTGTGCAGGGTTTCCCTCGCAGATGACGTTGACTATCTCGGATATGGACATATTCTTCGAAAGAATGTATGTGCCAGCCTTTAAGCTGCCTGCCTTGCCTACAAAATCAACATAAATCTTGAATGAGGCGGTGCTTACAATCAATCCCTCATTGCCCTCGCCACAGGCATTTTTTAGTATGCGTGCTATCGTGCTTGCAGACGAATCGTTTGGAATGACCACCTCTATTGGCGTTGCATCGTTGGGATTGACGGGATAGACATAGTTCGACAGAACATAGCGAACAGCAAAGGACACAATCAATGCCACAACAAGCACGCTTGCCATCACCACAACGATGGGCCTTGCAATAGACCACATCTGCATGTAGCGCATCCTCTTTTGTGATACTTCCTTCTGCTTGCTATCCATAATCCCCGTCCGCGTTTATTTTTCTTCCAACGCCGAAAGATCCACGTCGATGGCGTCAGCCAATATCTTATATACGTCTCCCAGCATGGTGTTGAGTCTGTATTCGGCGAGCAAAAATTCCGATGCCGCAGGGTTGAACTGCAACACCTCGCCCAGCTTTTGGAGCTGCTCCATCTGTTCGTCATTCTTCTCACCTGACAGATAGGCCGCCTGTGCCTTCATCTGGAGCTTGTGATACTCGGCTATCAAATTCTTGGTGGACTCATTAGCGTATGCCGCTTCCTTTGCGGTTTTGTATTTTTCGTACTCCTCGCTGGTCCTAAGATCGTTGGCTAGTGCTCTTGCATGATCGTAAACCATAATACCCTCCTAAATTTCAATGATTATTGGCAATATCATCGGTGTGCGTTTGGTCTTTGCGTACAGCAATGTTTTTGTCTTTGATTTTAGATTGAGTTTGAGTTGAGCATACTCGGACTTGTCCGCCTTCTCAAACTTGCATATTTCGGGTTGCAGCTTTTCAATGCACTCGGATATGAAGTCCTCATTCTCACGCATGTAGATGAAGCCCCTTGAGATAACCTCCGGTGCGGCAACCTGCCTCCCCGTTTCGCCGTCAAGCGTGACTATGACTGCAACCAAGCCATCGTTTGACAACTGCTTGCGATCTCGAATTACGACATCCTCAATGTTGGTAAGTCCATCGACCATTATGCTGCCTGCCTGTACCGTTTCGTTCATAACTCCCTTAGCGTTGGACAGCTCAATGACTGCGCCGCAATGGGATACAAAGGTGCGCTTAGGGTCGATTCCCATCTCCTCTGCAAGCTGAGCGTGCATCTTTAGGTGCCTGTATTCGCCATGCACGGGAATGAAAAACTTGGGTCTGCAAATATGCAGCATCAGTCTCAGCTCTTCTTTACAGGCGTGTCCTGACACATGAACGTCCGCCATCTGGTCGTAAACGACCATTGCGCCCTTTTCAAACAGACTGTTGATAACTCGTGAAACGCTCTTCTCGTTTCCGGGTATGGCTGAAGCCGACAAAATTACCATGTCACCTGCGCCAATGTTTAGGCGGTGCGAAGAATTTGCCATGCGGAACAGTCCACTCATCGGCTCGCCCTGACTTCCCGTTGTGATTACGCAAATCTCGTTATCCTTGTATCTTTTGAGCTGATCCACGTTGATAATTTTTTCAGCAGGAATATGCAGATAACCCAATCGCTGCGCTATCTCCACGACCTGCTCCATGCTCCTGCCCTGAAAGCAGATTACCCTGCCATGCTCTATTGCCACGTCCGCAACCTGCTGCAATCTATACACGTTGGACGCAAACGATGCAACAATGACACGACCTTGGGCAACGTCGAAGTAGTGTTCGAAGGTTTTCCCTATCTCACGCTCGGATTGGGTATGTCCGCCACGCTCGACATTTGTGCTGTCGGACATAAGTGCCAGCACTCCTCGTGAGCCATAGTATGCAAAGCGGTTAATGTTTATCGGCTCGCCGTCAATAGGCGTCAGGTCAATCTTAAAATCGCCCGTGTGCAGCAGAGTACCTATCGGCGTAGAGATTGCAAGTGCGACTGCTCCGGCAATGGAATGTCCCGTCTTGATAAACTCAATCTTAAAGCAGCCCAACTGAACAACATCGGAAGGTTTTACACAGTGCAGCTTGTCCGTCTTGACCTTTGCCTCTTGGAGCTTATGCTCGATAAGCGCAATCGTAAATTTTGTGCCATATACCGGCACATTGAACTTGTTCAGCGTGTAGGGCAAGGCTCCAATGTGATCCTCATGCCCGTGCGTAATCAAAAAGCCTCGTATCTTTTGAGCATTCTGCTCCAAGTATGTCATATCGGGAATAACCACATCGATACCCGGCATCTCATCATCGGGGAATATCAGTCCGCAGTCAATCACAACGATATCATCGCCATACTCGACCACGGTCATGTTCTTTCCTATTTCCCCCACTCCCCCCAGGGGTATAATTCTTAATTTTTTTGCCATAATTCTCCTATCATTTTTAATCGACGTTACCGTAAAAGAACAGGTTTCCGCCGATGTCCTCGTAAAATTTCCTTCCTCCCCAATTTTTTCCCAGCCTCGATGCACAGAAAAACAGGATATTGTAGGGGATGTCTATGTTTCCATTATAGAATATATCTCTCGCATATTCAACTATTTCTTCAGGCGGCTCAAGCGTGTCGAAGTTCTTGTGATTTATCACCGAGAACTGACCTGAGCGAAAAACCTCGGTCGATATCGTTGTCACTCCGCCGCCGAATCTGGTCGCCATGCAACGATTGTAAATCACGCACAGCACCGCCCTGTATGCTTGTTCGCCCTTGCCTCTTGCTTCAAGGTAAGCTACCTTTGCCGCCAAAATCAAGTCCTCTTCATCACAGATGTGATATGAAACATACACAGGCGTGGTTGGCTCAGGCGTTGGCGTTGGCGTTGGCTCAGGCGTTGGCGTGGGCGTGGGAACAGGAATGGGTCTTACTGTTAAAGGAGGCGTATACGCCTCAACAAACACCCTTTCCACTGCAATTTTGGGCTGCTCCATGGCAACTTGTCCGCCTGCGGCGCAACCGCACAGGGTCAAACCAATCAATAAAATAACGAGAACCTTTTTCACTCTTACTCCCTCTCAACGAAGGAGCAAGCGTTCCTTCGTTACAGAATGTATTTGTGAATGTTGTCGTCCGATATATTATCCTTGAGCTGAGTGTCAACATACGCTGCATCGATAACCACGTCGATAACCGGATGGTCGCCGCTCGCGTTAAAGGAAATATCATCCAACAAATTCTCTATTATTGTATGCAGTCTGCGCGCACCAATATTCTCGTTGCTTTCGTTTGCTCTAAAGGCCGCAATCGAAATCTCCCTAAGTGCATCATCGGTGAATTGCAGATTCACATTATCTGCCGACAACAGCGCAGCATACTGCTTTGTAACGGCGTTCTGCGGCTGGGTGAGTATCTTCAAAAAGTCCTCCTGTGACAGATCGTTTAGCTGCACCCGAATGGGAAAACGTCCCTGTAACTCGGGAATTAAATCCGACACCTTTGCAACATGGAACGCACCCGCTGCAATGAATAGCATAAAATCCGTCTTGACCGCACCATACTTTGTGTTGACGGTTGAGCCTTCAACTATGGGCAGAATATCACGCTGCACGCCCTCTCTTGAGATGTCCGGCCCGTTCAGCTGGTTCGATCCTGCAATCTTGTCAATCTCATCAATAAAGATTATCCCGTCCTGCTCTGCGCTCATCACAGCCTGACGAGTTATCTCGTCCATATCAATCCTCTTGTCCGCTTCCTGCTGAATGAGTATTCTTCTGCCCTCGGTCACGGTCACCTTGCGGCGCTTGTGCTTCTTTGGTGCAAAATCACCCATGATGTCCTGCAAGCTGACCTCTATGCCGGCGCCCAAAAAGGCTTCGTTGCCACGCTCCTCGACCTCAAGCTCGATAGTCTCTTCCTCAAGCTCGCCACGTCTTAGCTTTTCAAGCACCTCAACCCTAGCAGCGTCAAACTTTTGCTTTTCCTCCTCGGTCTGCTGCGGTTCTGGGGGCTTCTGTCCTGCACCCAAAAGGAGCTGGAGGGGGTTTTGCTGCACGGGCGGCGTCTTGGTTTTCGATATAGGCATGAGTATATCGCACAGACGCTGCTCGGCTGCCGCCTCGGCTATAAGCTGCACCTTTTCATAGCTTCTTGCCTTTCCTATACGGATTGCGTCCTCAACAAGATCTCGAACCATAGATTCAACATCTCTGCCCACATACCCAACCTCGGTGAACTTTGTTGCCTCAACCTTGACAAAGGGTGCATCTACCAGCTTTGCAAGCCTGCGTGCAATCTCGGTCTTGCCAACGCCCGTTGGCCCAACCATTATGATATTCTTTGGTGTAATCTCATCGCGGATATCCTCAGGCAGCTTGCTTCTTCTGTACCGATTGCGAAGCGCAACGGCAACGGCACGCTTGGCATCGTCCTGTCCGATGATGTATCTATCCAACTGCTCGACTATCTGCTTTGGCGTCAACATACTATATTTCCTCCACAATGATGTTTCCGTTGGTAAAGACGCAAATCTCGCTTGCGATTTTCAGCGATTTCTCCGCTATCTCTCTTGCCGACAACTCGGTGTTTTGCATCAAGGCCTTTGCAGCCGACAGCGCATATAGTCCGCCCGACCCGATAGCAGCTACTCCGTCATCGGGATCAATTACTTCGCCAGAGCCTGATATTATCAGTATTTCATCGTGACATGCAGCAAGCAAAAGAGCCTCCAGCTTGCGCATCATCTTGTCGCTTCTCCAGTCCTGTGCCAGACCCACAGCGGCCCTTGCCATGCTTCCGCCGTACTGCTCCAGCTTCTGTTCGAAACGCTCGCACAATGTAAAGGCGTCCGCTACCGAGCCTGCAAAGCCAACGACAACCTTGTCATGATATATTCTCCTGACCTTCCTTGCAGTAGCTTTCATTATTGAGTTCTGCCCCATCGTGACCTGTCCGTCACCTGCGATGGCACAATGTCCGTCACGCTTGACCGCAACGATAGTCGTTCCCATCAATTCCATTGTAGTTCCTCCGATCTCCATTATAGCCATCATATCATAAAATTGTGGATTATACCCACTATTTTGAAAGAATTTCCATTTCCGTCACTATTTGTAACGCTCTATTTGCAATAGCTGTGTTCCTATCCTTCTTGTTTCGTATGCGTTCCGTAAGGCCGTCCATAATACCGAATGTGACATTCATGGGCTGAAAGTCGCCGCCGTTATACTCGGCAACATAGTGTCCCAGTGCGCCAATGGCTGTCCTAGAAGTAAAATCGAGCGTTTCCTTGCCCTCAAGCTCCCTTGAAAGAGCGATGCCCGACAGCAGACCGCTTGCAGCCGATTCGACATAGCCCTCAACTCCTGTTATCTGTCCTGCAAAATACAGCGGCTCAGTTCTCCCTGCAATCTTGCAGCGATAGTTGTAATCCAGCTTATTTGGAGAATTGATAAAGGTGTTTCTGTGCATCACGCCCAAGCGAAGAAACTCAGCGTTCTCCAGTCCCGAAATCATCGAAAAGACCTTCTTTTGTTCACCAAATTTCAGATTTGTCTGAAAGCCCACAAGGTTGTATGCGCTTGCTGCCTCGTCCTCTTTTCTAAGCTGCACCACCGCATACGGGCGAACGCCCTCATGCTCTAATCCCACAGGCTTCATCGGGCCAAATGCCAATGTGCGTGGTCCTCGTTTTGCCATCACCTCAATGGGCATACAGCCCTCGAACACTCCCGCATCTTCAAATTCCTTCAGCTCCACGGTCTCCGCCTGTGTCAAGGCAAGCCAAAAAGCCTCGTATTGCTCTCTGCTCATGGGACAGTTGAGATAATCGTCATCGCCCTTGCCATATCTTGATGCGGCATAAACCTTGCTCATTTCAATGGATTCAGCGGACACTATGGGGGCAGCGGCATCAAAAAAGTGCAGCGCACCGCCGAACAGATTGAATATGACATCGCACATCGCCTCGCTCGACAATGGACCTGTTGCCACTATTGTTGGCATTTGGGGCAACTCCTTTACCTCCTCGTGCACAACCTCAATGTTGGAATGCTCCTCTATCCTTGTTGTTACCAGTTTTGAAAACAGCTCCCTGTCAACCGCCAAAGCACCGCCGGCAGGAACCCTCGTTTGGTCAGCACAACTCATTATCAGCGAATGAAAAAGCCGCATTTCCTCCTTGAGCAGTCCAACGGCATTTTCCACTCTACTTGCGCGAAAGGAGTTGGAACAAACCAACTCCGAAAATGTGTCCCTCTTGTGTGCGGGAGTCCTCTTATTCGGTTTCATCTCATAGAGCAGCACCCTGTGTCCTCGCTGTGCAAGCTGATACGCCGCCTCGCAGCCTGCAAGTCCTGCTCCTATGACCGCAACTCGATCATTCATCTGCATCAGCTTTCTTGACCGAACGGTGGATATAGCCACAGTCTTTATTGTTGCATACGATGAAGCTCCCATTGGGGCCGATTTTCTGCACCATAATTCCGTTGCAGTTCGGGCACGCCATCTTCACAGGCTTATCCCAGCTTACAAAATCACACTCAGGATATTTCTCGCATCCATAGAACGTCTTGCCATGCTTGGAACGCTTCTTGATGATGCTTGAACCGCATTTGGGGCAATTCACGTCCAGCTTCTCAACTATCGCCTTCGTATTGCGGCATTTGGGGAAGTTTGGACAGGCAAGGAACTTGCCAAACCGACCAAACTTGTAGACCATCATGGCACCGCAATTCTCGCAGGGAACGTCCGATACCTCATCGGGTATGACTACTCGTTCAATAGTGCTTGACGCCTTTTCCACAGACTCGTTGAACGGCCCGTAAAAATTCTTCAGCAGCTCGTGCCAATCGCTCGAACCGTCCTCAACGCTGTCGAGTTGATCCTCCATGTTAGCGGTGAAGCGCACATCCACTATGTTTTCAAAGTTCTCCTTCATGAGCTTTGTTACCACAAAGCCAAGCTCGGTAGGAACCAGCACCTTCTTCTCACGAGCCACATAACCCCTGTCAACTATGGTTGAGATTGTGGGCGAATAAGTAGATGGTCTACCTATACCCTTCTCCTCCAGCGTCTTTACAAGCGTCGCCTCGGTGTAACGTGGCAACGGCTGGGTAAACTTCTGCTGCGGAGTTAGCTTACTTAGCGTCAACTCATCGCCAATTTCCAATGGCGGAAGCTGAACCTCGTCCTCGCCTTGTTCGTCTCTGCCCTCTGTATAGACCGCAGTGAACCCGTCAAAGAGCGTCCTGCTGCCGTTTGCCCTGAACGTACAGGCGTTTGCATCAAAGCTGACCGTGCTCACGCTGTACTGTGCCTCTGTCATTTGGCTGGACAGAAAACGCTCGTACACCAGCTTATAGATCTTGTACTGGTCGGAGGACAGGTATTGCTTGATTTCCTTTGGATTAAGGTTTATATCCGTGGGACGTATCGCCTCGTGAGCGTCCTGTGCGTTGCGTCTGCCCTTGTATACATTCGGCTTTGAGGGCAGATACTTGTCGCCATAGTTCTTTGCAATGTATTCAAGTGCCGCCGCCTGCGCCTCGTTTGAAACACGAACGGAGTCGGTACGGATATAAGATACAAGTCCTGTTAGATTCTTGTTTCCAAGCTCCACGCCCTCGTAGAGCTGTTGTGCGACCATCATTGTGCGCTTTGTTGTGAAGCTAAGTTTTCTTGAAGCCTCCTGCTGCATACTCGACGTAGTGAAGGGCGGTGCCGCATGTCTGGACTTATTTGTGGTCTTGACATCGCTTACAATGAACTTAGCATTCTTTATCTGCTCCAGTACAGCATTTGTTTCCGCCTCGCTGTGCAGCTCCTTCTTCTTTCCATTCTGACCATAGTACTTTGCCTCGAACGGCTTGCGCTTACCCAGCACCAGCATTGCGCTGATAATCCAATATTCTTCGGGAGTAAATGCGTTAATCTCGTCCTCTCGGTCGCAGATTATTCTTGTCGCCACGGACTGAACACGCCCTGCGGACAAGCCCTTGCGTACCTTTGCCCATAGTATTGGGCTGATTTTGTAGCCCACAAGCCTGTCCAATATGCGGCGTGCCTGCTGCGCGTCCACCAGATTCATGTCAACCGCACGAACCTTCTTGAGCGAATTTTTGACCGCAGTTCCAGTTATCTCGTTAAATTCGATGCGGCACTTGCTCTTTTCGTCCATGTTCAGAATTTTTGTCAAGTGCCATGAAATAGCCTCGCCCTCTCTATCAGGGTCGGTCGCCAGTAAAACATGCTTTGAGTTTTTAGCTTCCTTGCGAATATGGTCAAGCACATCGCCCCTGCCACGCAGGGTAATGTACTTTGGTTCAAAATTATTGTCTGCATCTACGCCAATCTTGCTCTTTGGCAAATCGCGCACATGACCGTTGGAGGCAATTACCTTGTACTTGCTCCCCAAAAACTTTCCTATCGTCTTTGCCTTGGCAGGCGATTCTACTATTACCAGTGTGTCCGCCATGTTTCCTCCATCACTCGTCCATAAGGACGTTCGTTTTTATCGTATCGCAGGCAAAAACCTTTCCTGCATGTTGCTTTATCAGTCCCACAAATTCCATTGAGGTCAATGTGGAGTTCAAAACCGATGCCCTGCACATAAGATTATCCGCAAGCTCATCAACATTTTTCTCTCCTTGTCGCAACTGCAAATACACCTGTCTTTCCATCTCGCCAAGACTTGAGAGGGCAACCTGCTTTGCGATGGCATTGTAAGGCATATCTGTCACGCTGTCAAGATATTCGTTAAGAATATCCGTCACGCTGAACACAGGCTTGGCTGCGCCCTGCTGGATAAGCCTGTTGACACTCACGCTCATAGGGTCGGTTATCCTCCCCGGAACGGCAAATACATCTCGTCCCTGTTCAAGCGCACTGCTAACGGTTATAGATGTGCCGCTGCGTTCTCCTGCCTCCACCACCAGCACCCCCATAGAGAGTCCGCTGATGATGCGATTTCTTATCGGAAAATTCTGCTTTAGTGGCTGTGTCTTTGGTAAATACTCCGTTACTATCGTGCCACGTTCCTCAACGCCCTCAAACAGCAGCTCGTTGTTTGCAGGATATACAACATCGATGCCGCAGCCAAGCACGCCAATTATCGGTGCTTCCTTCCCATCTATGTCCATCGCTCCCAACGCCGCATGAGTATCAATTCCGCCTGCAAGTCCGGTCACTATGGTAGCTCCGTTCTCCGCAAGCTGACGTGAAAACAGTCTTGCTATATCCCTGCCATACTCGGTGCATTTTCTGGTGCCTACCACCGCTATGGGCAGTTCAATGTCACAAAGCGGTCGTCCCTTATAAAACAGCAATGTGGGCGGATCGGGGATTTCCTTTAGAAGTGCTGGGTAGTCATTGGAGATAAGCGTTGTGATGCCAACCTTGTGCCTGTCAAGCCAACCAGTGTAGCGGTCCATGAACTTGTCGTTTGCTGCATCTTTAAGCTTTCCGTATGTCTGTTCGGATATATCCAAAAATGCGCCCTTTTCGCCCTTTTGAGCGCACTCATACGCTTCTTCGAGCGTATCGAAAGTATTTTTAATTCTGTGAAATGCCTTTGTGTTGTGCTCCGTAGCGTAGTTTAGCCAGAGCCATAGTCTTTCTTCCTTTGTCATATTAGTCTCCCATCAAAAGACTGACGCTGCGATACTGTAACGCTTCGGCATAGTGTTGGGGAAGAATCTCACTCTCTCCCTCCAAATCAGCAATCGTCCTTGCCACCTTCAGTACCCTCTGATATGCTCTTGCCGACAATTTGAGCTGCAAATATGCCTGTTTAATGAGCTTTTCCGACTCGCCTGTGGGCGTACAATACCTGCGTATTTGGTCGCTGTTCATCTTGGCATTGCAGAAAATACCGCTGCCCGAAAATCTCTCACGCTGTATCTGCCTTGCAGCATTGACCCTAGCTCGAACATCGGCGGAGCTCTCCGCCTTGCCCCTGTCGGTAATTTCGGCGTATCCCACCTCAGTCATCTCGATATGTATGTCAATTCTGTCAAGCAGTGGGCCGGACAGCTTGTGTGCGTATCTGTGAATCTGTGAAGATGTGCAGGTGCATTGCTTCATGCGTGAGCCATGGTTGCCGCACGGACAGGGGTTCATTGCAGCTACCAGCATGAATGAAGCAGGATAGGTCGCCGTTGCAGCAGAGCGTGATATGGTGATATACCCGTCCTCAAGCGGCTGTCTCAACGCCTCCAAAACATCACGTTGAAACTCCGGAAACTCATCCAAAAACAGCACGCCCATGTGTGCAAGGCTTATTTCTCCCGGAAGGGCCTTGCTGCCTCCTCCCACCAGCGAAACCGATGACGCCCCATGATGCGGTGAGCGAAACGGACGTTCCATTATCATTCCGTTACTCTGCGCCCGTGTTGCGCCCGTGAGCGAATGAATCTTTGTAATCTCAAGTGCCTCTTCAAAGGTAAGCTCCGGCAGAATGGACGGAATAGCCCGTGCAAGCATCGTCTTGCCCGAACCGGGTGTGCCGCACAAAAGAATGTTATGTCCGCCTGCAATGGCGACCTCTGCCGCACGCTTTGCGCTCTGTTGTCCCTTTATTTCCGAAAAATCAGTTGAATATCGAAGGTCGCACTGTTCAAAGTAGAGAGTCTCCATGGGCTGAATGTGAACATTCCCCCGTATATACTCAGCAAACTGCCTAAGCGTTTCGAGTGGAAGTATCGTAGCTCCCTCGATATATGCTGCTTCGGCGGCATTCTGAGCAGGCACCGCAAAGCATTTATACCCCTTGGAAAACGCATCAATTATCATCGGCAGAACCCCGTTTACAGGGCGAACCTGTCCGTCCAACGCCAGCTCTCCGAACATGACAATCTCATCGGGCAGTCTGCTGCCAAGCTGACCCGAAGCCATCAAAATTGATACCGCTATGGGCAAATCATAGACCGCGCCTTCCTTTTTTATGTCGGCAGGAGCAAGGTTCACGGTTATCCTCGATGTAGGAAACTTAAAGCCGGAGTTTTTAATCGCCGCCCGTACACGCTCCTTGGACTCCTTGACTGTTGCATCAGGCAAGCCCACCGTTTCATAAGCAGGAATGCCGCCGCTGATATCCGTTTCCACAAGAAGCGGATACCCTAAAAGTCCCATCAGTCCATAGCTCTGTACCTTAGACAGCATCTACATCCTCCATCGTTTTTTTCTCTGATTTGAAAACAAAGAGTTTATTGCCTGCAAAATTGACGAAAATACATATCACCGTAGCACACAGGGTGCAGAAATACTCTCCGTTGATAATGTTGCTAAACCAGTTGCTGCCCATCGTGTTCATCCACCATGTGTCCATGCCAATCACGCTTTGGAACAACCATTTAAGTCCCAGCGATACCCCAAGCACCACCACGTTGACAGCCAGAAATTTCGCCATCTCCGAGAAGCTCCGCTTGCGTTCCGCCCTGAATGTCCAACTGGAATTTAGAATGTAGCTGTTTACCACGCCGCAGATGAAGCCGATAATCTTTGCAACATAATCCCAGCCCGTGATTGCCATGACAATTCGGGTGATGACAAGATCAACAATAGTATTTGTCGCACCAACCAGTGCAAATTTTATCAACTGAACAAAACTCTTTTTCTGCTTAGACGTTTCCATGATACAGTATTCCTCCCGGCAGATAGTGTTCTATGAAGTTTGCATATCCCCTTGACGTTGGGATTCCCGATATGGCAGGAAACACCAGCAGGAAAAAGATTATTGCAAGTGCCAGCCAAATCCACTTTATCCACCTGTACCATTCTTTCTTGGGATTTCTTGTTTCAATCAAATATATCCAATAGACTCCTGCCAGAATGATGAATGGCACCGTTGCAAAGAAGTGGTAGATGAACACGCACCTAGACACGAGCACCCATGGCAAATAGTTCGCAATGAATGCAACGGCAAGCATTTTTATGGTCACTTCCCTCGTCATTGCAAGGGCAAGAACGGTCAAGCCAATCATTACTGCAAACAGCCATCCGGGCACCTTGCCATCTGCGCTCTGAGTATAAGCAATGAGAAATACGACAAACGATGCCATTACCATTCCGCTGCCAATCTTCAGATACAGGTTGCTGTTTTTAATGTCGTTTACAATGCTCTCGACCAACAGGCAGAAGAATCCGACAATACCTGCCCACCACACAAATACGTTCCCCGTGGTGGCAATGTTTGATACGGTATTGGAGCCGCTTGAAAAATAGAACCATGTGGACTTGGTGGTCACCGGCCACTCATACCAAATTGTAGAGCTGGAGTGCGTTGCTTTCAACTCGCTATGGTACCTGTACATATCGTACTGTTTCTTCCACATCGTGTTGACGGCGTCCTTGAAGCCATAACTGGCATTTGACAGCGCATCATATCGGAAATACGGGAAGAAGGATATGAAGTAAATCACCGCAGGAATGAGCACAAACAGTATGCAGCACCATGGTATCACCATTATCTGTTGATTTAGCTTTTGCATATACTTGCTCGCATTGCGATTCTTTAGATGGACAATAACTCCCGAAACCACGGCAATTACCACCGATGCGGAAAAGATGTAAACCGTGTTCCAGTTCATCAGCTTGTCGTACCAGGTGATGTGATTGTACAGATATTCACTGTAATTGGCAGGTCCGCTTGCCAAGGAGCGCAGCACCATCACCACCGTCACAATTATGGGCAAATACGCAAGCCAGTTGATGCGTGTCCATTTGAATTTATCCTCGCCTCTGCCCTTGATGATGTCAATCAATCTCCAAGCCCATGTAGAAAAGAGCAGCACCGCAAGTCCTGCAGCAGCGTAAAAACCTATCCATTTTGATGATATTCCCAGTCCGAACGATAATCCGCACAGACCAAGCGGAACCAGCGTTCGCCAAAACGGAGTGTTCTCATGGTCCATGGTCATGTACTCGTACATGAAGAAATACATCAAAATAATGAAGAATACGCCGTATGTATCAATCGTGGCTATTCGTGTTTGTGTAAAGTGCATACAGTCGAACATCAGCAGCCCTGTGACTATCAGCGCAAAGTCCGAACGCTTAAATATTCTCTTTGCGAACAGGTACAGTATGGGAAGCATCAGCACGCCAAACAGCGCACCCATAAAACGCCACCCAAACGGTGTCATTCCAAAGATGCGAATTCCTATGGAGATTATCAGCTTGCCAAGCGGCGGATGCGTCCACTCGAAAATATACATATTGTTGATGTTCTCGTAAGCTGTCCTTGCATGGTACAGCTCGTCGAAATACATTCCGTTGAAATATGACGGCGACTCCGGTATGGTGTCCTGTTCATCAACGACACCCGAATTGGAGCCAACCTCTGTTACCGGCAGAAGCAACCCCTCATTATCAAAGAACGCAATCTCGTTTAGCACTAGGTCTGCGCTTGAGGCGGTGAGCTTCAGCGTTCTTGTGGTCAAGCCAATCGTGCCTGTATGCCAACGGAACATATTGCCATTGTCCGCAGTATACACCGCAGTTGAGCCATCATCTGCCGTGAGCGTCAAATCGCCCTCGCAGATGTTTATGTTGAACCAAGCCTTGGCGATGTTCACCTGCGAGCCGAAGTCTAAGGTTATCTCGGTTGTCTGCGTCTCAATTTGGCAAACGGATGTTGGAAAGTTCGTCGTTCCCAAATTGACAAACGTCATGGCGGAATATACCACGATAAGCACAAGAAGCACTAAATAATCGAGCTTGTTGAGCTTCCTTCCGCTTTCCTTTTCAAGTGGTGCCAGTAATGGCAGTTGTTGCCTGTTCTTCATATCTCATTCCGTCAATACTTGACGTCAACCTCCTTGCCAAAGATCAGATTATACGTCACCTTTGCGTAATAAACAAACACACATACCTCAATCAGTGAACATTGGTATATCATATCGTTGTGTATCATTCCACCACGCACAAGATCTATTGCATCTTTAGAAACAACAAACATTGCAAACATCTCATTTGCGAACGCCGAGAATGACACCAGTATGGCACTTAGAAGCAGTCGTCTGTCCTGCAAGTACACATAGGCTATTAGAATAAAGAATACTATTGGCAGAACATAGCGCTCGTGCATATAATGTCCAAATGTAAATATGGCAAACATCGAGAATGCTGCTATCACCATTATCTGACCACGTTTTTCAAGTAATGATGCGCCAAGCTTAACCTGTTTTTTATGCACATAGGCATACATTCCAAGCGTAGCCGCAATAGCAAGGGCTATCATCATCACCCCTAATTGCTGGTAAGAGAAAGGCATTATCCCAAAAGCCTTGCCGCTTACCTGCGCCCAGTTTCCGCCAAACAGCGTCATAAAGTTATACGCCTCTATGGAAGCATATTGGTACCCACTAGACGATTCTAAAAATTTATCGACAACGTAAAATGCAGTCTGGTCGCTTTGTCTGCAAGGCAACGAAATTAAAAGCATCGTCAGCAGCGCAAGTCCAACCGCAGCCAGAGTCTTTAGCGCATCTTTCCAATTCTTAATCGACAGCAGATAGACCGCCGCCAATGCCGGGCCGAACATCAATGCCTGCCATTTGAGCATGATTGCAATGCCGTACAGCACGCCTGCAAACAGTCGCTTGTTGTCAAACAAGCTGACAAAGCACCACAGCAGCAGGAGAGTTAAAATCGAGTCGATTTGCCCCCACGCTCCCGATAGGAAGGTTGCCGCAGGATTGAGTATCACAAGACCAGCCACCAAAAGTGTGAAGCCTTCCGTGCGATTGAGCTTTCTGCAAATTTTTACGCAAAGCCATGCAATTCCAACGTCTGCTGCAAATGCTGGTATCATGTATATGAACAGTCCTGCGGTGGAACTGGACGACAGCTTGAACAGACTTGCAATCTTGCTGATAAAGCCCAGCAGAATCATGTATGCAGGCGGATAGTCGCACCACTCACTATAAAAATTGCTCATTCCGCCCGAGGCCATTCTGTTTCCCCAGCCAATCCAGCAACCGATATCCGTGTCATGTCCTCTAAATCCTGCGCACAGCACGACCCTGATTATCAGTCCTGCAAGCACAAGTCCCAAGAAAATGGGTATGAAATTCTTTTTTGTAACAAGGCTTGTCTGTTCAATCGCTCTGCGCTTTGAATAGACAGCCATAATCATGATAATCAGTACGATTATCGCAGAAATTAAGATGATTGCAAACACCGAGTTTAGTAGTGCGGTTTTTGTCTCTCGTGTCTCACTTTCATTCTGCGAGCCTTGAGAGGTGCTCTGCGTATACAGCTTCTGATAGGAATAACCGCCTGCGGATGATGCTTTGAACGTTACATCTCTATACTGTGCCGTTCCGCTTGATTCTCCGCCATAATAGCCCAAACGCAGCGCAACGCAAACCGTCTCCTGCCCATCGGCAGTCTCAAACGGCAGCTCAACTTTCGTCCAGTCCGTATCTCCGCTAAGCGTGGTGGTGGAGGAAATATAGCTTCCGTCTATAGCGTAGTTGTCAACAGAAAGACATGCTCCGTGACCGCCCGATACATTCATCGAACGAACATAGCATGATAAAACATACTTGGTATTTTCCGATACTCCGACCATCTGATACACCCGAATGTCATCGGTTGTGTTGGCGGTAATGGTGAGTATCCCATCCGTTGCGCCTACCGAATAATTGCCGGCATAGGAATTTATGTTCCATTCCTCCGGACAACCGTCCGACCTGATTTCGGAGAAGTCAATATTGCTGAGAATGACAGGCACGGTGCTCTTTTTCGAGCAAGCTGTCACGCTCAACAAAACCAACAGGCATAAAATTATGCAGATCCATCTACGTTTCAAGTCTGTACCTACCATAATAAATTCTCAAATTACTATAACACACCCATATGACAAAAAGCAATGCTAAAAGGCGTCAGCAATGTGATTTATGCGTTCATCGGGCAAATAAACCTCAATAATATCGTTTCGAACGGGTACATCGAAGGCATCCTTCATCTTCAAATAGCTTGCTTCGGCAAGCAGCAAAAAATGGATTTTATTGGCGTCCACCGCCTCGCAGGGCAGTCCGAACTGCGAATTTGAACGTGTCTTCACCTCGACAAATACGGTGTAGCCGCTTCTTTTGTCATAGGCTATCAGGTCTATCTCATGCTTTCCTGAGCGAAAATTGCGCTCCAAAATGCGGTATCCTTTTTTCTTTAGATACTTTGCGGCAAGCTCCTCACCGTATGCTCCGCTGTCCGTATTCTTTATCATACAAATTTTCCCACAAACGTTCTTCTGTGTATCGGACAAAGCCCGTGCTCCTTAATCGCCCTGATGTGTTCGCTGGTGCCGTAGCCCTTGTTATTTGCAAATCCATATTCGGGGTACAGCTTGTCCATCTCAATCATGTAGCGGTCTCGTTCCACCTTAGCAAGTATTGATGCCGCAGCAATGGAATAGCACAGCGCATCGCCATGAATCAGCGAATGTTGCTTTGCTTCTATTTTCAGTCCTGACAGCGCATCAATCATCACGTCTGTCACAGGCAGCTTAATCATACCAAAAGCCTCAATGAATCCCATCTTTGTTGCTTCAAGTATGTTTATCCTATCAATTATCTGGGGAGCTATCCATGCCGTTGCACAATCCAACGCAGTCGCCTTAATAAGCGGATACAGTGTCTCCCTCCGCTTTTGGGAAACCTTTTTCGAGTCGTTGACGTAATCCAGCAGCGGTTCCTGCGGCATCACCACGCAGCCCACCACCACGGGGCCTGCCAAGGGCCCTCTGCCCACCTCGTCCATGCCGGCAAGCACAATCCCCTGCTCCCAATACTCCCTGTCAATTTTCGATAGCTCAAAGAGCCTCGTTTTTTCGTCAACCCTCGGCACTATATATCCTCTCTTGGCGGTAAATCAAGCGAGATTTTTGCAATCTTTCCGCCCCTGTACTCATCCAGCACTATCCGTGCGCCACGCTCGGTATCCAGCACGCCGCCCGAAAGCAGAAAGCCACGGCTTCTGCATACCGAATTTAGCAGCTCCTCCTTGAGCGTATCGCCTAGCACCTTGCCATATCGTGAGGTAAGTGCCGCTGAATCAATGGACTGAATTTTATATAGCAGCTCGGTTGCAAGTTGCTCAACGTCCATAATCTCATCGTTAATTGAGCCTATAAACGCAAGGTGCATCGCAAGGGAAGCGTCCTCCAGCTTGGGCCAGAGCAGTCCGGGACTGTCCATCAGTTCAAGATACGGGGTGATTTTTACCCATTGCTTGCCCTTTGTAACGCCGGGTCTATCGCCTGTCTGTGTGCGTTTTGCCCCTGCAATCTGATTTATAAAGGTAGATTTTCCGACATTTGGTATACCTACTACAAGCGCACGCACGGTCTTTTGAACGCCCTTCTCTTTCTGCTTGTTCACCATGTCCTTGGTAGCCTGTTCGATAAGGGCAATCGCCTGCGCCTTCCCTTGAGAACTCGTTGCCGTAATTTCGCAGGCATATATGCCCTGCTTTTTATAGTAGGCTATCCACTGCTTGGTGACGAAACGGTTTGACAAATCGCTCTTGTTGAGCAGAATTACCCGCTGTTTTCCAGCAAACAAATCATCAAAATCGGGGTTGCGTGAAGCAAGCGGCGCACGAGCGTCCACTATCTCAATGACAACATCTGTCAGTCTCAAATTCTCCTGCAGCATACGTCTTGCCTTTGCCATATGCCCGGGATACCAATTTATCTGCATGTTTCCTCTATTCTCGTTAATACTTCTAAACAAAAAAATGCGCCCCAACAGTTGAGTTGGGGCGATGATTTTTACTTGTCGTTACGCTTCTCGTCGATGCGCTCACGGATCTTCGCGCCCTTACCGACTCTGTCACGCAGATAGAACAGCTTCGCTCTGCGAACGACGCCGTGACGAACGACCTCGATCTTGCCGATGCGGGGGCTATGATACGGGAATGTACGCTCAACTCCGATGCCGTAAGAAATACGACGAACGGTGAAGGACTTGCGAACGCCGCCGCCCTGAATCTTGATGACCGTTCCCTCAAAGTTCTGCAATCTCTCGCGATTGCCCTCAACGACCTTGACGAACACACGAACCTGATCGCCAACTTCCAGCTTGGGCAGGTCAGTACGCAGTTGTTCTTTTTCCAATTCTCTGATGATGTCTGACATAGTAATTTTTCTCCTCTCGATTTATTAGATCTTGGATGTTCATGCCTAATAAAACAGAGGACCACCCAATGCCACGAGGCGCATTATAACACATCAAATACGCCATTGCAAGTGTTTTTTTGCTTAAAATTCAACTTCGCCCAGAAGTTCGGGGCGAACCTCTTTTGTCTTTAGTATTGCCTGTTCACGCCGCCATTTTTGTATGTTGGCATGATGCCCATTGAGCAGTATGTCCGGCACAAGCATTCCTCTAAAATCAGCAGGACGTGTGTACTGCGGATATTCCAGCAGCCCATCGGAGAACGACTCGTCCTCTGCGCTGTCCTCACTGCCCAACACCTGCGGAACGAACCTCGATATGCAGTCCACCAGCACCATTGCAGGCAGCTCGCCGCCCGTTAAAACGTAGTCGCCAATGGATATCTCCTCGTCAATCACGCTCATCACTCGTTCGTCAACGCCCTCATAATGACCGCACAAAATTACGATGTGCTCCTCCTTTGACAGCTCACGAGCCCTTTGGGTTGTCAGCGTTTTGCCACGGGGTGACATGAGTATCCGTCTTGCACTCGTGCCTTTTAGCACTCCCTCCATGCAATCAATGATGGGTTGTGCCATCATCACCATGCCTGCTCCGCCGCCAAATGGATAATCATCAGTCTTTCTGTGCTTGTTGTCGGTGTGCTCACGAATGTCATGCAAACTTATCTCAATCAGCCCACTATCCTGTGCACGACCCAAGATGCTTGACGAAAAAACCCCCTCAAACATCTGTGGAAAAATGCTAAGAATATCAATCTTCAAACAGACCTACCTCCTTGAGAACATCGGCATTAAAAACGATAACAGCATTATCAACATCGACCTTTGAGATGACCTTCTTCAATGCAGGAACCATCAGCTTTCCGCCATCAATAACATAAACATCGTTCGCACCGGTTTCCAACACATCGGTCAGCTTGCCATACTGATTGCCGTTGGTATCACAAGCCATGCAGCCGATTAAGTCAGCTACAAAGTAGGTAAACGCAGGCAGCTTGATTGCATCGTTGCGTTCAACACAAATATAAACATCACGCAGCTCATTTGCTTTTTCGGGCGTGTCGTAGCCGTCAACGGACAGAATGACAGCGTCCTTTTGAGCAGAATGCACCAAAAGCTGCACAGGGACTAAGCTCCCGTGCAGCTCCAGATATGCTGATTTCATTCCGATGAAGCGTTTGGGCTCATCTGTCAGCGGATTACACTTTACTGCGCCGTGTACGCCATGCGGACGCACGATGATACCGATGCGAAAGGTTTTTGCGCTCACAGGATTTCGACCATGTACTTCTTGTCGGAGTTTATTGACGCCGCCTTAACGACGGTGCGGATTGCCTTTGCTATCCTTCCCTGCTTGCCGATTACCTTGCCGATGTCGTTTTGCGCAACGGAGACTTCAATGACGTAGCTGTCATCCTCCTCGTGCATCTCGACTGTGGCGGCTTCGGGATCGCTTACAAGGCTCTTTACGATGTACCTTACCAGCTCATCCATCTCGTTCACCAAGGTTAGTCAATCGCGCCGCTGCGCTTGAGCAGTGTGCGGACTGTCTCGGTGGGCTGTGCGCCCTTCTTGACCCATTCTGCTGCACGCTCATTGTCAATCTTAAGCTCGACCGGCTCGGAAACGGGATTGTAATAGCCCAGCTCCTCGACGAATGCGCCGTCACGGGGTGCTCTTGAGTCTGCCACGATGATGCGGTAGAAAGGTGCTTTCTTTGCGCCCATGCGGCGCAGTCTGATCTTCAACATTTTGTACTATCCTCCAAATAATTGTTTTTATACTGAAAACGATTTCTCGTGTTCAAGCTACATTCCAAACGGAAAACCACCACGTTTTCCCTTCTTCTTCATTCTTCCGCCCGCAAACTGCTTCATCAGCTTTTTCGAGCTTTCAAACTGGTTCATCAGCCGATTGACGTCCTGTATCTGTGTTCCGCTGCCCTTTGCGATTCTTCTTCTGCGGCTTGCGTTCAAAACATCGGGGTTGTCACGCTCTTGGGGTGTCATTGCCTGCACAATGGCTCTTGACCGTGCCATCTGCTTTTCATCGACCGTAACGTTGCCCATCTTTGCGCCGCCGGGAAGCATCTTCAAAATGTCCTCCATCGAGCCCATGTTCTGCATCTGATCGAGCTGCTCTAAAAAATCGTTGAGCGTAAACGCATCGTTTCGCATCTTCTTTTCAAGCTCGATTGCCTTCTTCTCATCGAATGTCTGCTGCGCCTTTTCAATGAGTGTGAGCATATCGCCCATGCCCAGAATCCTCGATGCCATTCTGTCGGGATGAAACGGCTCTATGTCGGTGAGCTTCTCGCCTGTTCCCGAAAACTTTATGGGCTTACCCGTAACAGCTCGCACAGACAAAGCCGCACCGCCTCTTGTGTCACCATCCAGTTTTGTCAAAATTACACCCGTAAGCGGAACAGTCTGGTCAAACGACTTTGCAACGTTCACCGCGTCCTGACCGGTCATGGCGTCCACAACAAGCAATATCTCAACGGGGTTGACGGCTTCCTTGATACGTTTAAGCTCGCCCATCATGTCCGAATCAATATGCAGTCTGCCAGCCGTATCGATAATTACAACGTCCAAAAACTGCTTCTGCGCAAACTCAATGGCTTCCTTTGCGGTCTTGATTGGATCGTTTTTGCCATGCTCGAATACCGGGACTTCGACCTTGCCGCCAACAATTTGCAGCTGCTCGATTGCCGCCGGGCGATACACGTCGCAAGCTACCAGTAACGGCGACTTGCCATACTGCTTTTTCATAAGCTGGGCGAGCTTGCCACACATGGTGGTCTTGCCTGCACCCTGAAGACCTGCCATCAAAATGACAGCAGGCTTGACGCTTCCAAATTCGAGCTTGGCATTGTTGCTTCCCATCAACGATGTCAATTCCTCATTGACAACTTTGATTATCTGCTGCCCCGGAGTGAGGCTTTCAAGCACGTCCTGCCCGATGGCACGTTCTGTCACCTTAGTGATAAAATCCTTTACCACCACAAAGTTTACGTCCGCTTCAAGCAATGCGAGCTTTATCTCACGCATTGCATCACGAACCTCACGCTCGGACAGTCTTCCCTTGCCTGTCAGCTTCTTAAATACCGTCTGTAATTTGGTTGAAATGCCTTCAAATGCCATCGTCTTCCTCCCAAATACCTTCTATTTTGTCCAGACTGCGCAGCACCGAAAGTCTGTCACAATCCTGCATATCCGCCTTAGACACCATTTGTCTTGTCTGTTCCATAATGCGCCTAACCTGCTCAAGCCTGTCTGCATAATGGAGTTTGCTTTCATACTGCTCAAGCTGATGCTTCGCCCGAACGATGATGTCCCTAACGCCTTGACGTGAGATTCCCTCACGCTCGGCTATTTCAAACAGCGAACAATTCTCGTATGCGTACTGGCTCATAATGGAATACTGACGTTCCGTTAGCAGCGCACCGTATTGATCCATCCATCTGCCCAAGTCCACAAACTGTTCCATAAAAAACTCCAAGGTGTAAAGTATTTTCCCTTTACACCTTGTTCATTATACAGATAATTTTCTTTTTGTCAAGCATTTTATAGCAAGGCTTTTGCAAACTCGTCTGCATCGAACCTCTGCAAATCCTGCATACCCTCGCCAACGCCCACAAAGCGCACAGGAACATGGAGAGTATCATGTATGTTGACCACCACTCCGCCCTTTGCCGTACCATCTAGCTTGGTTAAAATGACGCCCGTCAAATCGCACACCTCCATGAATGCCTTTGCCTGTGCAGTTGCGTTTTGTCCCGTGGTAGCATCTAAAACGAGCAGCACCTCGCAGGGTGTATCGGGCAGTTCCCGTGCAATAACTCTACGAATTTTTGACAGCTCATTCATCAGATTCGCCTTGTTGTGCAGTCTGCCGGCGGTATCGCAAATCAGCAAATCGCAGCCCTTCGCCTTGTATGAGGCGATGGCGTCGAACACCACAGCAGCAGGATCTGCGCCTTCCTGATGGCGAACCATGGGAACATTTGCACGGCTCGCCCATTCTCCCAGCTGTTCTGCGGCAGCGGCTCTGAACGTGTCCGCAGCAGCAATCATGGGCTTGCGTCCCTTCTTGGCATATTCGTTTGATATTTTGCCTATCGAGGTTGTCTTGCCCACTCCGTTGACGCCCACGATTAAAAGCGCACAGTTGCCCATATCTGCTGCAAAATCGGTCTTTGGTCGCACAGCGTCTGCAATAATTGATATGAGTGTCTCACGAGCCTGCTCACGAGTTTCGGGCTTTTCAATCTTCACCCTGTCTTTGAGCGTCTCGAGCAATCTTAGGGTGGTATCCATGCCCATATCGGCGAGAATCATCGCCTCCTCAAGCTGGTCATAAAACTCGTCGTTAATTCGTTCCTTTGAAAATATTCCTCCAAAAACCGAGTCGCGTGTCTTGGTAAGTCCGTCCCTCAGCTTTGCAAAAAAGCCTTTCTTCTCGTCCATTAGGATGCCTCCTCAAATTTTGCCGAAACAATGGTGCTGATGCCCTTCTCCTCCATAGCAACGCCATAGAGCGAGTCGCACACCTCCATGCTTCCCTTTCGATGCGTAATGATGATGAACTGCGTATCCTTTGAGTAATCACGAAGATACTCGGAGAATCTGCTCACGTTCACCTCGTCCAGCGAGGTTTCTATCTCGTCGAGTACACAGAATGCGGGTGCTTTTAGCTTCAGCATCGCAAACAGCAGGGCTATGGCGGTGAGTGCCCGTTCGCCTCCCGACAGAAGTGACAAAAGCTGCAGCTTCTTGCCGGGCGGCTGTGCAATTATGTCGATATCGCAGCCCAGCACATCGTTCTTGTCGGCAAGTCTCAGCTCCGCATGACCTCCGCCAAACAGTTGCGAAAAGACCTCCCCAAAGTTTCTCTGCACCTTCTCAAATTCGGTGGTAAAGACCTCCTCCATCGAGGCGGTGAGTTGCCCGATGAGCGTGTGTAGATCGTCCTTTGCTTTTGACAAATCAGTAAACTGTGTGTTGAGCGTCTCGTATCGCTCCGACACGGTAACATAATCCTCTATTGACGACACGTTCACATCGCCCAGCTCACGAATTTCGCCCCTAAGCTCAGCGATTCTTGCGTTGGTATTTCCCACTGCAAAATCGTGCCTAAACGCCATTGCATTGTCGTAAGTCAGCTCGTAGTCCTCCCAAATCTTGTTTTGCATGTTGGCAAGTTCAATATCCAGTCGGTTCAAGCTAAGTTCGTTTTTGTTCTTCCTGTCGCACAGCGCACGGTAAGTCTCAGACAGCACATCACGGCTGGCACGATGCTGTGCAATAAGCTCATATAGCTCATTGCGTTCCTTTTCAAGTCTGGCCTGTTCTTCCTTGGCGATTTCCACCTGCTTCTGCTCGCCGCCCAATGCGCTCTCCATATCCCTTAGCGTCTTGTCTATCTGTGCATCTGCGCTATCAAGTGCGGCAATATCGGTTCTCATGCTCTCGATATGGCGGCTAACCCCCTGCGCCTCACGCTCCAAGCGTTCACGTTCTGCCTGTCGTGCGTCCGATTCCTTCCGCATTGCCATCTGCATGACCAACAAATCGGTAAGCGCAATCGACTTCTGTTCTCTATTAACTCGCTTTTGCGACAGCTCCTGTTGTGCCTTGATGATGTCCTCTCTTGAAGCCGTGTTCATATTATCAAGGTCAGTTTGAATTGACAGGCATTTTTGCTTGTTTTTCTCAATATCTGCAAGGTTCTCACGAACCTCCTCACGCTCCTCATTTAGCCCATCTTCGCTCGTGCGCTCATTGAGGCGGTCACGTTCGATAATGTCCAGCTTCTCCAAAAAGACAGCAAGCCTTGTATTGCATTCATTCACTTCACGAGCAAACGCATCAATCTGAACGTCCGCAAGCATCAGCCGTTGCTTCATCTCGTCTATGCTCTTTTCAGTCTGGGCGCACTTTTTCTGCTCGGCAACTACCTCCTCTGTCAGCTCCTTGACCTCACGCTCCCGTCCAAGTATGCCAAAGCTCCTTTTATGCGATCCGCCACCCGTCATCGTGCCGCCGACGCTGATAAAATCGCCATTCAGCGTTGCAATGTGGAAAGCGTTCTTTGCAATCTTCTTGAGCGCAATTCCGCTGTCAAGATTGTTCACTATCACGGTCTTGCCCAGCAGATAATCCACCACGGGCTGCATCTTCTTGTCTGCTGAAATAAGCTCACTTGCTACGCCCACAACGCCCGAATTATTGAGATATTCCCTCTCCTTGCTCGTCAAAACGGTGGGTGTGAGCATGGAAAGCGGCAAGAACGTCGCCCTCCCATACTCGTTTTTGCGCAGATGCTCGATTAAAATCTTTGCATCCTCGGCAGTATCGGTGACAATGTTTTGCAGCGATCCGCCCAACGTGATGTCAATCGCCGTCTCATATTCTTTGGGAACGCTGATAAGCTCCGCCACAACGCCAACCATGCTGTCTTTTAGCTTTGCATCGTTTGCGGCGTCCTGCAACAGCATCTTTACGCTGTTTTGATAGCCCTCGCGTGCCTTTATCATCTCACGAAGCACACGCAAGCGTGACTCCTGCGCATTACAATGCTGCTCCTGTGTGCGAAGCTCGTTCTGCTTTAGCTGATACTCGTTTTCAAGCTCACGCCTGTTCTGCTGTGCATCCGACAGGGCGGAAACAGCAGCGTTCTTATCGTCTTTCTGCTTGTCATATTCGGCTCTTGCACGTTCAGATTCCTCATTTAGGGACTCACGCTGAGCAGCAAGTATCCGTTCACTCTTATCAAGCGTTTCAAGTCTGCCATTGAGCGCAGCAGTCATGGCGTCATATCTGGATATATCGCTCTTGGCATCGTATATGCGGTTCATCGCCTCCATCATGGCATTTTTCATGCTCTCAAGGGCATTTTCCTCATCAATCAGCGCAGCATCTACGCTCTCAAGCTCGGCAGTTTGGGCAGCAATTTTGGCATCAAGCTCGACTCGCTTGCTCTCGTCCTCATGCTTTTCATTGACAAGCCTCAGCCCTTCCTCAAGCCTTTGATAATGCTCTGTTTCCTGCTCGATTTCTCCCTCTATTCTGCGTTTTTCCTGCTTGCCATGCTCCCTGCGTTCCATCAAGAGCTTACATTCTCCTGCGTGTGTCTCGGCTCCCGACAGCAGCGTCAGCAGCTCGTTCTGTTGTGCCGATAGCAGCGAATCAAGCTCGTGTGCCTTTTCCTCCATGACACGAGCCTCGGATTGCAGGTTCCTATCGCTCGCCTCATTTACGGAAATTTCCTCCGAAAGCTGCTCAACCGCCTGCCCAAGCGTTACTATGCGCTCCTTATATTTATCCGTTTGATACAGGAACATATTGATTTCCAGATCCCTAAGTTCGTCTCGCAGCCGCAAAAAAGTGCGAGCCGTCTCGCTTTGCTTGAAAAGCGGATCGATTCTATCGCCAAGCTCCTTCAATATGTCCCGAATGCGTTCCATGTTTTTTTCGGTGTGCCCCAGCTTGCGCTCCGCTTCCTCTTTTCTGACACGGTAGCGCATCACTCCTGCCGCCTCTTCCAGCGCAGCACGCCTATCATTGGTCTTGTTGGACAGTATTTCATCAACCTTGCCCTGCGAAATAATAGAATAGCCGTCCTTGCCTATTCCTGTATCTCGAAAAAGCTCAAGAATGTCCTTGAGCCTGCATGACGTTCCATTTATGCAGTATTCGCTTTCACCCGAGCGAAATACACGGCGAGTTATGCCCACCTCCGCAAATTCTATTGGCAGCTTGCCATCGGAGTTATCGAAGGTCAACGTAACCTCACAAAACGATTGAGCTCGTCTTGTCTGTGTGCCGTTAAATATAACGTCCTCCATCTTTGAGCCACGCAAAGCCTTTGCGCTCTGTTCGCCAAGAACCCAACGAACAGCATCGGAAATGTTGCTCTTTCCGCTTCCGTTCGGCCCTATGACCGCCGTTATCCCGTTTGAAAACTGTAACTCAGTCCTTTTTGCAAAGGACTTAAACCCGTTCAGCTCGATTTTACTTAATCGCACTCTGTGTCCCCGACTTCCTCTATGATCTCTTTGTGAGCTTGTCCATTGCTGATTTGGCAGCCGCCTGTCCGGCATTTTGTTTGGAGGTGCCACTCCCCTTGCCGATGACCTGCTCGTCCATCAGCACATCAATTTCAAATATTTTTTTATGATCAGGGCCTTCCTCATGTACCACCTCATATCGCAGCACACTGCCCTTAAACTTCCGTTGCACATATTCCTGCAAACGTGTCTTGTAGTCAACGGTGTTGATGTCCATTCCGTGTTCCTTGATAAAGCTCTCCGTGAAGCGCATGGTGAACTGTCTTGCTGTTTCAAATCCGCTGTCAAGATAAATTGCACCGATAATTGCCTCCAGCACGTCCGACAGTATAGCCGCCTTATCACGACCTCCGCTGCGTTCCTCTCCGTGGCTCAGCCTTATGTGCCTGCCAATATCCAGTCTCTTTGCGGACGCAAACAGCGCGTTCTCGCATACCAGACCGGCACGGCTTCTCGACATAACTCCCTCGTCCATTCTGCTATAGCTCTTAAATAGATGGTCGGACACGGAAAGCTCCAGAACCGCATCGCCCAAGAACTCTAACCGTTCGTAGTCCTTGCCCTCATCGCCATTCTCCCGTGCAAACGACGAATGTGTCAATGCCCTGTTTAGCAGCTCCTTATCGTTGAAAGTATATCCAAGTGTGCTTTCAAGCTCAGCAAAATCGCTCATTATCTTCTCCCATGCTCCTATTAAAAAACCCGCACCGAGCGATGCGGGTCTACCCGACGAATCAATTATTTTTCTAAGTAGTTGACAATGTCTCCGACCGTCTGCACCTGCGGCAACAGCTCATCGGGAATCTCAACGTCAAACTCCTGCTCAAGATCCATGATCAATTCTACAATGTCCAACGAATCGGCATGCAGGTCATCGACCAGCTTGCTGTCCATTGTAATCTCATCTGTTTCCAGATCTAATTGCTTTGCGATAATCTCGCAAACTCTATCAAACTTCATCTGTGTTCTCCTTTGTTATTGCGCTGCAAGACCTCTGCAATACGCACCACAAGTTATTTTATATGACAAACCATCGGTTGTCAATCCTCAAACGCATATTTTGCGACACTTTGGGCGATCAATTCGGTCACATTTCCCTTTACGAGCCGTTCTGCCTGATAGATAGCGTTCATTATTGCCGTTGAATTAGAGCTTCCGTGCGCCTTAATAACTCCACCGTTTATTCCAAGAAGTGGCGCACCGCCGTACTCGGTGTAGTCCATGCGCTTTTTAAGTCTTGCAAAGGCTGGTCTTGCAAGTGCGCCGCCAACCTTCGTCCGCATACCTTCCATTATTTCTACCTTGAGCATGGAGGTGATGGCCGAAGCAACACCCTCGGTTGTTTTTAGCAATATATTCCCATCAAACCCGTCGCATACCACAACGTCCACATCGCCACTCATCAAATCACGAGCTTCAAAATTGCCAATAAAGTTTATTGGCAGCTCCTTCATCAGCGGATAAGTCGCCTTTGTAAGCTCATTGCCCTTCTCCTGCTCCGAACCGTTGTTCAGTAGACCGATTTTCGGTTCCTTGTTTCCTGCAACCTGTTCCATGTATGCCTTGCCCATAAGAGCAAATTGCAGCAGATATGCAGGTCTGCAATCAGTGTTTGCACCGGCATCCAGTATCATTACAGGCTTGCCCTTAACGGTTGGCAACAGCGGTGCCAAGGCGGGACGCTTAACTCCCTTGATACGCTTGACTATCAGCGTTGCTCCTGCTAGCATTGCGCCCGAGCTTCCTGCCGAAATGAAGCAGTCCGCCTCCTTTGATGCAGTCATCTGCAATGCACGCACCATGGACGAATCCTTTTTTCTTTTAATTGCCATAGTGGGAGCCTCTTGGCAGTCTATAACCTCGGTCGTGTGTACCACCTTGATGCGCTCGCCAGAGTATTCCGCTGCCCTTAGGCAATCCTCGATGGCTCCTTTGTCGCCAAACAAAACAAGCTCAACGTCCTTATCCAATCCGACCAGCGACCTTACCGCGCCCTCAACCACCGCTTGTGGCGCAAGATCTCCGCCCATTGCATCTATTGCAAATCTCATACCAGTTCTTCCTTCACACATATGTTCCTATTATACCCACTTGCAATAAGTTTTGCAAGGAATAATCTTCCGTTCCCACTATGGAGCAATCTCAACGAGAAAAAGACTTTCTTGTAAGAAAGTCTCAGACTGTCAAAGAACCGTGTTTCAGGAGTGAGACACGGTTCTTTTTAAGTGAAATCATGAGAGATGAGATAAAACGGTGAAATGTGCAAAAAGTTAATGGGTCGTGCGAGCAAGGATTTGTC
>JAQUTY010000002.1 GCA_028694155.1 Eubacteriales bacterium | reverse complement strand
ATCCTTGCTCGCACGACCCATTAACTTTTTGCACATTTCACCGTTTTATCTCATCTCTCATGATTTCACTTAAAAAGAACCGTGTCTCACTCCTGAAACACGGTTCTTTGACAGTCTGAGAAGACCCGAAGGTCTTCTCTTGATGTTTTGTTGTTTTGTTTTAGAACTTCATTGCGTTGAACTTGACGCCGGGGCCCATTGTTGTAGAAATAACGAGGCTCTTGATGTAGGTTCCCTTTGCAGATGCGGGCTTTGCCTTGATAATCGCATCCATGAGGGTGGTCAGGTTCTCTTCCAGCTTGTCTGTTCCAAACGACGCCTTGCCGATGGGGCAGTGGACGATGTTGGTCTTATCAACACGATATTCAACCTTACCGGCTTTAATATCGTTGACTGCCTTTGCAACATCCATGGTGACCGTGCCACTCTTGGGGTTAGGCATCAAGCCCTTGGGGCCCAATACACGACCGATTCTGCCGACAACGCCCATCATATCAGGGGTCGCTACGCAGACGTCAAACCCGAACCAGTTCTCGGTCTGGATTTTCTTTACCATGTCCTCATCGCCTACGAAATCTGCGCCTGCTTCCAGAGCTTCACGAGCCTTGTCTGCCTTTGCAAATACCAATACGCGAACGGTCTTGCCTGTGCCGTGGGGCAGAACGACTGCGCCACGAACCTGCTGATCGGCGTGACGTGAGTCAACGCCCAGACGGATGGAGACTTCCACGGTTTCGTCAAACTTTGCCTTTGCGGTGCTGACTACAAGGTCCAAGCCCTCGTGTGCGTCATACTGCTTGGCGGCTTCGATGAGCTGCTTGCTCTCAACGTACTTCTTACCATGCTTCATAATCTTTATCCCCCTTACTCGCCAACCAGAATGCCCATGCTGCGGGCAGTTCCCTCGACCATACGCATTGCGGACTCAACGCTTGCTGCATTGAGGTCGGGCATCTTGAGTTCTGCGATTTCGCGAACCTGTGCCTTTGTGATGGTTGCGACCTTCACCTTGTTAGGGGTGCCGGAAGCACTTTCCAGATTGCAAGCCTTCTTAATAAGAACGGCTGCGGGTGGGGTCTTGGTGATGAAGGAGAAGGAGCGATCCTGATACACGCTGATAACAACGGGGATTATCAAGCCTGCTTGCTTTTGAGTACGCTCGTTGAACTCCTTGCAGAAGCCCATGATGTTGACGCCGTGCTGACCCAGTGCGGGACCTACGGGCGGTGCCGGTGTTGCTTTGCCGGCGGGGATTTGAAGTTTCACATAACCAGTGATTTTCTTTGCCATTGCTGTTTCCTCCTATTAAAATATAGTTTGTGGTTCGGGGTGCCTCCCCTCCCACTATCTGAAACGTGCAAGCACGAATCATTCTTACAATTTCTGAACCTGAATGAAATCCAGTTCCACGGGTGTGTCTCTTCCAAACATGGACACGCTCAGCTTGACCTTCTGACGCTCTGCATCCAGTTTTTCGACCTTGCCCAAGAAGTTCTCCAACGGCCCGGAAATGACACGAACCGTTTCTCCCACCTCTATGTTGAGAATAATCGGAATGCGCTCTACGCCCATCGCCGTTACTTCCTCGTCAGAAAGCGGAACCGGTTTTGACCCGGGGCCTACGAAGCCTGTCACGCCACGAGTGTTGCGAATGACATACCATGCTCTTGGGTTCATTACAAGTTCGATGGACTTGCCCTGTCCCTCAGGTCTTTCCTTCTCTACAACGTCAACCATCATCTTAACCATTACATAGCCGGGAAATACCTTGCGCAGCGTGGTTTTTCTCTTGCCTGTTGGCAGAATCTCAATGGTCTCCTCAGTAGGATACTTTACCTCAAGGATAATGTCACTCAAGCCCGCATTTTCAACGGCCTTTTCCAAGTCTTCCTTGACCTTATTCTCATAACCCGAATAGGTATGAACAACATACCATTTGGTTTCCGTTTGGCTCATCGTAAACTATCCTTTGTCGCTTTAGTCTGCGTTGGTGTCTGTGTCAGCAGCTGTATCGTCGCCTGTTTCATCGGTTGTGTCTTGTGGCACTTCATCTGTGGCTTCAGGTGCACAATTTATGCTCAACAAGCCCTGTACGCCTTTGCCGAAGCCCAAATCAAGAATCCAAATGACCAAGCCCATTACAATAACGAAGATGCAAACAGCCAGAGTGTGCTTTGCAAGATCCTTCTTGCTAAGCCAGCTCAGCTTCTTGACCTCGCCCCACATCTCCTTGATGTAAACCATCCAGCGAACCTTTGCTACTTTGGCTGCCTTTGCAATGGACAGAACGCTCAGTGCAATGATTGCAACACATACTGCTGCAAATGCAATCGCCATCAGAGCTTCGCCAATGATGAGCAAAAAGTAAATCAGCGGGTAGACTGAAAGTACAATCGCTGCCGTGCACATATTGGTAAATGCACGCATCTTGCCCTTGAGAAGGAACATCAATGCGCCGATTACCAGCAGCAATCCTGTAACGGCCAAGAAGAAATATGCTGCGCCAATGGCAAATCCATCAACGTCCATGCCTGCTGCCTCGGCTGCAGTATCATCGGTTGCGGCTGCTTCATCCGTCGTTGCCACATCTGCTGCGGCAGCCTCGGTCGGATTAAGCATCTGCATCAGCGAGTAGCCTGAAAACAGATCGTACAGCGAAGCTGCACAAGCTGCCAAGCCGATCACCAGCAGGATAACGGCGATGAGACGAACGATCTTCAAAGAAGCCGTCTGATTGGTGTCTTGAATACTAGCCATTTTTGCTCCCCCGTCCTTATTTGGACTCTCTGTGTAGTGTGTGCTTGCGGCAGAAACGGCAATACTTGTTGAACTCGAGACGATCGGGATCGTTCTTCTTGTTCTTAAAGGTGTTGTAGTTTCTCTGCTTGCACTCTGTGCATGACAATGTTATCTTTACGCGCATTTTTTAACCCTCCTATTAGGTAAAAGCATCAAAAACGAGCCCCTTTTCGGGGCACTTAGAAAGATTACCACACGCAACACGCTTTGTCAACGAAAAGTTTTTGGTTTCCAAAAAAATAATTTCGGGCTGCAGCTACACCACAGCCCGAAAGTTCATCTCCAAATGAGCAACAGAAACAATATGAATAAGATACAACCGCCTCCAACTATCCCAAGCACAGTCAATGCCGCCAAGATTGAGTAGAACGTGTACCTGATGGTCTCTCGTGTAGTCAACGCATCGCCGCTTGCAATCTTCTCCTTCAGCTCTTGCTTTGCCTTCTGCTTGTTCACCTTGCGGATAGACTTGTCGTACCAGGGCATACCCTCGACATTCATATCGACTATGGTGCGCCCATCGTCATCATCGTATTGCTTGCGCTCTCGTGCCATTACTGGTTAATCTCTTTACTGTCGTCATACAGGTGGCAGGCAACAAAGTGTCCCTTTTCAAGCTCCTTGGTTACCGGTACTTCCTGTGAACAAATACCCATGCACTTGCTGCATCTTGTGTGGAACTTGCAGCCGGACGGTGGGTTTGCAGGAGAAGGAATGCTGCCTTGCAGTATGACTCGGTTCATCTTGTAATCCGGATCGGGAATAGGAATTGCTGAGAACAACGCCTGTGTATATGGATGCAACGGATTTTTGAATATGACCTCCTTGGGTGCATATTCGACCATGTTGCCCAGATACATGACGCCAACCGAATCGGATATATGCTCAACGACCGAGAGGTCATGTGAGATAAACAGATAGGTAAGTCCCAGATTGTGCTGAAGATCCATCAACAGGTTAATAATCTGTGCCTGAATGGAAACGTCCAACGCCGACACAGGTTCATCGCAAATGATGAAATCGGGGTTTAGCGCAATAGACCTTGCAATGCAGATTCTCTGTCTCTGTCCGCCGGAAAACTCATGCGGATAACGGTCCTTGTGATAGGGTTGCAGACCACAAGACAACATTACTTTATCTATATAGTCGTCAAACTCGGCGGCAGGCACCAAATTATGCTCACGAACCGCCTCGCCGATGATCTCCGAAACAGGCATACGAGGAGACAAGCTGGAATACGGATCTTGAAAAATCATTTGAATTTTCGGTCTGAGCCTGCGCATCTCCTTGGTGCCCAGATCATGCAGCTCCTGTCCGTTGAACAGAACCTCGCCAGCCGTCTTATCCGTCAATCGCAGGATAGTCTTGCCAACCGTGGTCTTGCCGCAGCCACTCTCTCCAACCAACCCCAGCGTAGTTCCACGCTTGATGGCAAAACTTACGCCGTCAACCGCACGGACGTAGCCTGCCAGTCTTGAAAACAGTCCCGCCTTGATTGGAAAGTACTTAACAAGGTTGCTTACTTCCAAAACGTTCTCAGGATTATGCTCAATTTTGGGCATCGCATTGATCATGGCAATACGCTCTTTTAGCATATGCAGATTCTGTGCGCGCTGTTCCTTTGCCGAAAGGGGCTCTTGCTGTTCATTTACTTCGTTGTTCTTTTCCAATGCTTCCATCGTTTAGCCCTCCTTCTTATCTTCACCATCGTACAGGTAACATGCTACCATGTGAGTCGGTGACACATAAATTTCGTGCGGATACTCGCCCTTGCACTTGTCAACACACTTTTCGCAGCGATCCTTAAAATAGCAATAGTTTGGCATATTTATCGGATTGGGGACAGTCCCCGGAATGCTGTACAAACGATCTACCTTGCGATTGACAACAGGCTTAGATGCCATCAGTCCGATTGTGTACGGATGGCACGGATTGTGGAACACCTCAGATGCTGTGCCCTTTTCAACAATTCTGCCTGCATACATGACAACAACGTAGTCCGCCATCTCGGCTATAACACCCAAATCGTGGGTGATGAGCATGATGCTCGAATTGATTCTGTCCTTCAGCGTTCGCAGCAAATCCAATATCTGCGCCTGAATGGTTACGTCCAATGCGGTTGTGGGCTCATCTGCAATGATGAGCTTGGGGTCGCAGGCAAGTGCCATGGCAATCATTACACGCTGACGCATACCACCCGACAGCTCGTGCGGATACATCTGATACACGCCCTCGCTGTTGGCGATGCCGACCATCTCAAGCATCTCAATGGTTCTTGCTTTTATCTGATCGTCCGTCCAGTCGGGGAAGTGCAGCTCCAGCACCTCGTTGACCTGCATACCGATTCTGAAAACAGGATTTAGGCTGGTCATTGGCTCTTGGAATATCATTGATACCTTCGAGCCGCGAATATGCTGCATCTGCTTGATGGGGGTCTTGGCGATGTTATAAACATGCTCGCCTGCATCAAAGCGAATCTCGCCTTCAACAATCTGACCCTGCGGTCTTTGCACCAACTGCATCAACGAAAGGCTTGTAACAGACTTTCCGCAGCCGCTTTCGCCAACTACGCCGACTGTCTTGCCCTTCTGAACGCTGAAAGTAACACCATCGACAGCCTTTACAGTGCCAATATCGGTAAAGAAGTAGGTGTGCAGATTGTCAAACTCAACAACATTAGCCGGATCGTGCATCTCGGTGATGTATTCGGACGGATCTACATGCTTACGCTTGCGCTGCTTCTCTATCTTGTTGGTGATTCTGCGATTCTCCTTTGATATTCTGGCAGATTCGCGTCTGGAAATATAATTTTTCTTCTTAGTCTCCATCTCAGTCACCTACCTTTTCATCTTCGGGTCAAATGCGTCTCTTAGACCATCACCCACAAAGTTAAAGCCCAGAACAGTAATCAAGATGAGGAAGCCTGCCGGAACCCATATCCACCATGCAGTTCTCATAATCTGCATGTCGGTTGCTTGGTTGACGATAGATCCCCATGACGCCATCGGGTACTGAACGCCCAGTCCCAAGTATCCCAAAGTAGCCTCTGTCAAAATGATTCCGCCAAGTCCCATTGTTGCCTGCACTATCAATAGCGGCATGACGTTTGGAACAAGATGTTTGAATATCTTTCTGGTTGTACGGATACCCGTTGCTTCCGTTGCCACCATGAAGTCCTGCTCACGCAGCGACAATATCTGACCACGGACAACACGAGCGATACCAGTCCAGCTCAGTATGCCCAGCACGACCATCAACGCCATGATTCTCGGCCAACCGCCCAACTGCAAATCATCCATCAGTGAGCCAAGAATAATGACTATCGGATAGAATGGCAGTGCGTTGAACAGATCGACAAAACGCATCAGCAGCGTATCAACCCAGCCGCCGAAGTAGCCGGAAAATCCACCCACGATGATGCCGATAATCATTTCAAAGAACACAACCACGAAGCCAACCAGCAGTGATACCTGACCACCCTGCATCAATCTTATGGTCACATCCATACCGTTGACGTCCGTACCTAAGAGGTGTTTTATCGTGGGTTCTTCACGCATTCTTAGCAGCGAAGCGTCCTTCTGCACCTCAAGATAGTAGTTCGTGTTGACTATGTTCAGTCTCGCCGTCTTCTGCACACCGAACTGATCAACAAAGTCAAAGCTGGCAGCGTGTGATCTTATTGCTTCCTGCGCACTCAATCTGAAGTTGACCGTCAGCTCGGTGCCTACTTCCTCAGCACCCATGATGATGTCGGAAACCATCCCGATTTCCTCACCTGCGGCATTGATAACGGTGGTATCAAACTCACCTGTCACAAGAGTGAATTCCTCTTCATTATAGGTAAAGACCGTCTCACCGTTTGCAATCGCATACTCACAAGCAAGAATGTAGTGAAAATCATCGCTCAACAGATCGTACTTGCTCGTAATAACCGCAAATTCATCAGAAACGTTCATCACGGACACGCCCTCGGCGTTAAACACCTCAGGGTCGGCGCCCTCATAGCTTATTGTGTAATCTGCTCCCTCGAATTCGAACTCCTCTTGAAGCTCTTTAATGGCAGCATTCAAAGTCACATAGAAGGCGTCAATATCCTCAATGGTCGAAACAAACGATACGGATTCGGTCATCGGAACGGTCTTCTCATCTGCATTGACATAGGTGACGGCATTGCCCTCATCGTCTAATACTGCAATTTCCACAGGGTTGCTGCGGTAAATACGTCTGATATTGAACAGCTCTTGTCCACTCTGATCCGACAGAATGGTTGCGCCCTTGTCATCGGTAGCAAGCGTGTAGACAACATCGTTATAAGTAACCGTTTCGGCTTCATTGGCAATGGCTGTCTCAACTGCGCCTATAAACTCAAGGTCGCTCTGCAGATCCGCAGTCTTGCCTTGCAGTGCAAAGAACACGTTGAATGTGGCAAGTGCGATTGGTTCATTGGCGTAAATCTGAACGTTCTTCTGTGCCTTATCACCGGAAATAATGATGGTCGAATCGCCATACTCGATGGAATGAGCTGTGGAATTAGTATCCATATACTCCTGAAGCAAGGCCTCCAGCGTTGCATCGACATATTCTGGCTGATTGATTGTGAGCGTCTTGTCACGACCTACTGCGCTAATGGTAGCTATTCTCATGGTCGGCACAATGCTGAACGTGGGCGTCAACTTCTCGCTGTTGACAATCTCAATTATATAAGTCTCTCCACCGGTAGCAAACTCGATACGCTGACCGTTGGTTAGCGAATACTCGCCGGTCTTGGAATCCTTATACTTTCCCAGCACCTTCAAAGCTTCGCTGCGAATAGTGCTTTGAAGCATCGAACCATCGACCGTCTTAAAGCGTGCCTCTGCGTTGTACTGTGCTGTGGCATAGTTCTTCCATTGGTCGGACTGCTTTGTAAATATCTGTCCCACATCGTAGGGCGAGAACAACGGCCCGATAAATGCAAACGCAAACATCACGACCAGAATACACAAGCCGACGATGGCAAGCTTATTTCTAAAGAAACGCTTGAAGACCATCATGGAGGGGGACAAGACTTTAACTCTGCGTGCATCGTCGAGTTTCATCTCTTCGGCTGCACCCGAATTCTGTTCATCTTTGAGCAGTTTTGTTATTCTAAGCATGTCGCACCTCCTCCTAGTTTACTCTGACACGAGGATCGACCACAGCGTACATAATGTCCGCAATAATCAAGCTGACCTGTGTCAGTACCATCATAAATGTAGTGTAAAACATGGCAAACGGAATATCGCCGCTTATCATGGCGTCGTATGCTTTCAAGCCTATGCCCGGAATCATGAATATCTGCTCGGTGATCAATGCGCCACCAAACATTGAGGGCAACAGGTAACTTAAATATGATACCAATGGGATCAAGGTGTTGCGGAACGCATGCTTGTTGATGACCTTCTTTTCAGACAGTCCCTTTGCTCTTGCCGTTCGAATATAGTCGGCGTTGAGCACCTCAAGCATATTGGTACGCGTGTAACGCGTCAGACCGCCAATGGACAGCATCGACAGCGTAATGACAGGCAATATTAAATGCTTGGCGATGTCTCCCACCTTTCCCATAACACCTAGAGTATTGTATGTGTCTCCGGTCAAGCCATATAATGGGAGCCACCCCAGCTTGACAGAAAAGACGTATTTTAGAACCGTTGCCAAGTAGAATGATGGCAACGAAATGCAGGCCAAAGCGAACACCGTAATTGCATAGTCTGTCTTACTATACTGCTTTCTTGCCGCTAAAATGCCCAACGGAATACAGACGATGATCTCAACAATAAACGTGATGACGTTCATCAATACAGACCAGCCTATCGAACCGGCAAATACATCGGTGACCGGACGTTCCATGTATTTCCACGAATTTCCAAAGTTGCCCTGAATGGCATTAAAGAGCCATTTGGCAAAGCCCACCGGAACGGGATCGTTCATTCCGTACTGTTCATTCAATTTTTCTAGAATCTCTTTGTAAGATAATCGACCATTCGAACCCGCTGTAAGCTGTCTTGCCATCTTCTCGACATAGGAAGCCGGCAAGCAACGAATGACCGTATATACTACTAATGCGCCAAGTACTATTATGAGTAGACCCAGCAAAATTCTCCTAATTAAGAATTTCCACATGTTTACCCCCTAAATATGACAGGTATCTGGCTGTCATCTCTTTCTAAAGAATATGGTATTGAGCCCACCGAATGGTGGGCTCAATACTAATGCCCTAATCGATATATCTAACGATTAAATTCATTGGTCAGTACTAGTTCATGTCAATCAGCTCAATATCATTCATCCAACCCCAGAATGTGGTGATGTCGGGGGTAAGGGTTGCGATGTTGATACGCTGTGTGCTGAACACGATGCAGTTCTGACGCTGGTATGCCGGGATTTCAACTGCCCAATCTGCAATGATGTCCAAGCAATCCTTGTAGACGGTCTTTCTGTAGCTCTGGTCGTCCGACTGACGTGCTGCCACGATCAGTTCATCCAGCTTAGAATCACGGATGTGATAATGGTTGGAATCGGAGCCGCCTTCGCCAACAACACCGGAGCTATGATAGACCTGATACATATCAGGATCAATCGTGGAGCCCCATGCTGCGCACCACAGATCCTGTGTGCCTGCATCCAGTGCATCCCAAAGCTCGTTGGAGTCTGCGGGGTCATTGATCTCAAGGGTGATGCCGATCTCTTCCAGACCTGCCTTTGCCATTGTCAAGACAGTGTAGGAGGGGTGGTCGCCTGTGCCGTCGCCGGGGATAATGACTGTGAATGTTGTTCTCTCGCCTTCGGGAGCTGCTGTGACCTTGCCGTTCTCAACGGTGTAGCCTGCTGCTTCGAACCATGTCAAGGCGCCTGCCTTGGCTGCTTCGTATCTGGCTTCTGCCGTCATGTCTGCGGTGTACAGGTCGTTACCTGCTGCATCCTGTGAGAAAGCCAGCTTGTAGCCTTCGTCAGATGCCTGCGGTGCTGCCCAAGAGGTGTTGGAAATCGGGTACTGAATGACTGCTGCAGCCTCGCCGTAGTAGGAGTCAAACGCCACGTCACGATAAATCGCCAGGACGGTTGCCAAGCCCTTACGGAGTGCCTTGGAAGCAGCGGAATCGGGTACGCCGCCAATGTTGACTGTGTCAGCATTCATGCCGATGTAACCATAGCCGAGGTTATCGACCTTGGAGGTCGTGATGACGTCGCCTGTGATTTCGCCATTGCTGTTGTAACCTGCAACTTCCTCAAAACGGAGGCGGCTGCCTGTCATTTCGCCGGCATCTGCATCGCCTGTTGACAAAGCTGTCGCAACTTCAGCGGAAGCGGTTTCCTTAAAGAGGATGGTCTTCAGCTTCGGGCAGCCCTTGTAGTAGTTGGGGTTTGCTTCGAAGGTGACAACTTTGTTCTCGTAGGAAATGAACTTGTATGCGCCTGCGCCCATGGGGGCCTCAATCTTTGACTTCTGTGTGCTCAGATCCTTAAAGTCAAAGCCATACTTGCCATTCTCGTAGTCATACTTGGCAACATCGCCATAGTAGTGCAACGGAGTGATCCGCTGTCCAAGGATAGCATACACAGCAGGTGCTTCGTAACCAGCGGTCACGACCTGAACGGTGTAATCATCAATCTTGGTGATACCGCTGATGCTCTTAACGCCTTCGCCGCCCATGGAATCATCCTTGGAGCCGTACTCGGCAATGTACCAGGAATCAACTGTGCCGTGGACGTCTGTGCCGTCGGCTGCTTCAGTTGCCCAATATGCATCGGGATCTGCGCCGTATGCAAGATAGGTCTCGGTGTAGTAGTCGTCAATGGTCGGGAAGGTTGTTACCATATCCCAGCTGTTGCCTGTGACTGCGCCATAGAACAGGCCGTCCTCTGCAAAGCCACCAAAGCCCCACATTGCCATGCCGAATGCAACTTCGAAGTCAGCTGTGACATCTGCTGCGGTCATGTTGGCATTGAAGTATGCGCCTACATAGTCGTCAGACAAATACTTGCTCTTGACATAGTCAACAATCGCCTGAACGTCTGTGGTCCACTCTGCCTTCATCTTTGCCCAGTATGCATCATAAAGATCCTGAGTGTATTCTGCGTTCTCAACATAGCCCTGATCGCCTGCCGCATAGATTGCCTGTGCAATGGCGGTATACTTTGCGTAGATTTCATCGGTGGTCTGTGTCTGATAGTTCTGCAGACCCAGGATGCCGTAGGAGCTCAATGTTGTGGAACCAACATAGGTGGGATCCAAGTAGGTGTAATAGGTGAAGATGATGTCATCTGCGGTGACGGGGACGCCATCGGAGAAGACCAGGTCTTCACGCAGCTTTGCTGTGTAGGTCGTGGTATCAGTTGCTTCGTCGTAGTTGACGCTGATGTCCGCGGGACCTGTGTACAGATAGTCCGTACCATTGTAGCTGACGGTTTCGCCCTCGATCGCGTTATAGATGATACCACCCATACGATCGGTGGTCATGATGGACAGCTGTGTCATCGAGACAACATCCTGATCATAACCGGTGTCAGCATAGAAGGGGCTGAACTTCTCGGAGAATGGGCTGTACGCAACTACCAACGGAGTTTCGTTTGTCCATGTCTTGGGAAGCTCTGCTGCGGGTTCAGCTGTGGGCTCATCGCCTGCCGGTGCAGCAGTGGGCTCATCGCCTGCGGGTGCAGCTGTGGGATCATCGGCGGGTGTCGGGTCTTCTGCCTTGTTGCACGCAAGTGCGAACGTCAAGGTCATCGCCAGAACCAACAGGATCGCCAGGATTCTTCTGATTTTCTGCATTGTGTATTCCTCCTAATTTTATTTTTTGATTTTGTATATTAGAATACGCCTATGATTATATGCTACTATTTCGGTCTTGTCAATCATTTGGCGTGAAATTGTATACGAAAATATTTCCAGCCCATTTTATGCAGTCATTTCTTCATATTATTATTATGCTTTATTCGGTAATAACTCAGTTTTTATGCCTTTTAGCCTCCTGTATATTGTATAACTCAGCGCTGCTTCCGATATTGTAACAGCAATAAATATCGCATCAATAATGAGGAAGTAATCACCGGCAAATATCCAATATATAACCGTTCCTATCAAAGTCAATGCACAAAAAGCCACAATTCCGATGGCAGAGTGCTGAACTCTTGAGATGCTGTGCGCAAAGGCGTCTCGCCGCATTGGTTCAATCCTTTTGGGGAACATAAACACTCCTATGCACATATAAGCAAGCGGAAACACATTCAAAATCGACGGTACAGCCACATACATGGTGCGAGATGCCGAATGCTCCAATACAAGGCATGTGCCGAGCAATAAAAGAATCAGCACTACCCCCACCTGAACCCGTCTTAAAAGGCGCATGGTCTCCGCTGCATCATCGGTGATGTTCACATACTTTCCAATATATTCAAGCCTCTGCTTCGACTTTCCGCCTGCGCCAACATACGGCACAACCTTGTAATCGTCAATATACCTGTATCGCTTGCTTTGCTGCATATTCCGACCTCATTTCCATTTTTGCCTATTGTAGCATATTCTTCTTGCGTTGACTATCCTTTTGTGGTATATTGCCCGCATGGAAACAGATAGACCACGTCTTTGGACAAAAGACTTCACTATAATTACTATTGGCAGCATGGTGTCCATGCTGGGCAGCGCAGTGGCAGGATTCGCCATGGGTCTTTTGGTGTTGGATAAGACTGACAGCATTGCGCTCTATGCCCTGTTTATGGTGTTCTACTCGCTGCCCCGCATCTTTTTGCCGCTTTTATCAGGTCCCATACTCGACCGCTTCTCACGCAAGCGCATAATTTACACGCTCGACTTCGTCTCCGCGGGTATCTATCTGGGTATGTTTGTTCTATTATATATGGGGTGGTTTTCTTACATTCCTTATATGCTGCTCAGCATGGTGATTGGCTCGATTGACAGCGTGTATTCCGTTGCCTACGACAGCTTCTATCCCAATTTGGTCTCAAAGGGCAACTTCCAGCGTGCATACTCTATTTCCTCGCTCATCTACCCAATAGCAGCTGCCATAATGATACCTGTTGCAGGCTTTGCAAGCGAGTTTCTGTCCGACCTTTCGCCCCTGTTTCTTTTCAACTCCGCGACCTTCCTTGTGGCAGCAATCTTTGAAACGCGTATTCGCACAAGGGAGCTTCATGTTGAGTCGCAAACGCAGCACCGCTTCTGGTCAGACTTTAGGGAGGGGCTTGCCTATCTAAAGAAGGAAAAGGGACTTTCGACCATCACAACCTATTTCTTTGTCACAACTCTGCTAGGCTCCATCTCGGGTACTCTGCTGCTGCCCTACTTCAAGACGCTGGGTACAACCGATGTGTTCGGCTTTGCAATGAGTGGCGTGGTGCTATTTTCCATCGTGATGGCAAGCAACACGGTTGGCAGGCTCGTGGGTGGACTGGTGCAGTATTTCTTTCGCTATCCGATTGACAAAAAATTCCTCATTGCTATTTTTGTGTATGTCACCATTGCCGTCATTGACGGAGGCTACCTGTTCACACCTTGGTGGACGATGTGTATTCTAAACTTCACCAGCGGACTATTGGCAGTGACAAGCTACAATATCCGAATTTCTTCGACGCAGAACTATGTGCCCGATTTGGTGCGTGGCAGGTTTAATGGTGTGTTTCAGATGGCAAACATGGCAGGAGGCATCATTGGACAGCTCATGGCTGCGCTTTTGGGCACCTACTTCTACACCCGTGGCATCGTGGTGAGCGCAAACGCCATCAACATCATCTTCGTTTTTCTCATCATGGTTCCCAACGCCAAGTACGTCAAAAAAATCTACAACGTGCAGATATAAATATTTGTCAAAAAAGGTTCGAACCTTTTTCAACAAGCACGAAGGAGCCCACAAAGGCTCCTTCATAATTTCACAGGTCGTCCGCGTCCTGAACCGGACGCGAGCCGTCATGCGACATTCCGGTATAACTACCGTTCACGTCTGACGGGATCTCGACCGCCTTTCTTGGCTTAGCCTTGTTCGGCTCTCCGTTACGCTTCATCAAAACAGTTTGTTGTTCTGATTATTATCAGACTTCTGCTTCTGATTCTGCTTGGAGTTCTGCTGCTGATTGCGATTGCTCCTATTCCGTTCAGAACTGCGCTCCTGTGACCCGTTGTTGTTGCAACTGCGATCAAATTCATCATAGAAAGACATGCGATTACCTCCTGCTTTTTGTTCGGCAATTTCTTGTCGACAGGTATAGTTTTCGCATGTCTTAAAAAACTAAACGTAGAAATTTTTTACAATGCAAAATAATGTTCAAACTCGGCAGGCGTGGGTATTCCGCTGAGTGAGCTTAGTTCTTTTTGCTTGAAATTTATCCATGTTTTGAGCAGTCTTTCGGGGAACACTCCGCCTGCCTTTAGGTAATCGCAATCGTTCTGCAAAGCCTTTAGTGCGTCCTCCAAATTTGTGGGCAGCGCATCAATCTTTGCTTTTTGCACATCGGGAAGCTCAAACAGATTGCAGTCAAACGGGCCCCAGTTGTGGTAAGCAGGGTCAATCTGATTGACAATGCCGTCCAATCCTGCCATCAAAATGGCAGCGTAGGCATAGTAGGGATTGCAGGTAGCATCGGGGTTTCTAAGCTCAAAGCGTTTGCTGTCGGGCGACTTTGCATAGGCAGGAATGCGAACTACTGCGCTCCTGTTCGCCATGGCATAGCCTATGGTCACTGGAGCCTCATATCCGGCAACAAGTCTCTTAAAAGAGTTCGTAGACGGATTGGTGATGGCGCACAAGGAGGGAGCGTGCTTGAGCAGTCCTCCAATGAAGTACAGCGCAGTCTTGGACAGGTTGCCGTAGCCGTTGTCCGAGTAGAACACGGGCTTGCCGTCCTTTTTCAAAATGATATGAACGTGCATTCCGTTGCCTGCTTCGCCATACACGGGCTTGGGCATGAACGTTGCGCACTTATCCCATTTGCGGGCGGTATTTTTGACGATATACTTGACTACCATGGTTGCGTCCGCCATGGAGTTGACCTCGCCCATCTCGGTTTCTATCTCCTCCTGCGCAGGGCTTCCCACCTCATGGTGGTGATACTTGACCTTGACGCCCCAATTCTCCAACAGCTCGCACATTTCGTTCCTCAAATCAAAATGTCTGTCCTGAGGAATGTCCGCATGGTAGCCTCTCTTTTTGGGTATCTGATCGCCATCGCCCACCTCTTCGGTAGACCAATAGCCTTCATCACAGCCGATGTCGAGCATGGAGTAATGTGGGTCGTTTTTGAAGCGTATCGAATCAAAGATGTGGAACTCGAACTCCGGCCCCGCAATCATTGTGTCGGCAACGCCGATTTGCTTCATATAGTCTGTGGCACGCTTCAAAACGTTGCGTGGATACTGGTCGAATGGGCGATTATTCGGTGTGGCAATAATCATTACGTCTCCCGTCATTGAAAGCACCGAGGTGTCGGTAAACGGATCGAGTGCGGCGGTAGACAAATCGGGGATGAATACCATGTCGCTGTTTTCCACAGGGGCATAGCCATAGTTCGAACCGTCAAATCCAATGCCGTAGTGCATCAAATCTTCGTTCAATCTGCTTGCAGGCAGAGTGACGTGACGCCATCTTCCCTCCAAATCGACCATCTTAAAATCAAGCATGGAGACGCCGTTGTCCGCAATAAACTGAAGTGCCTGTTCTAAATTCTCAAACATTTTCCATCCTCCTTTTCTCCTCCATTGTGGCAAACTAAACTATAAAAGTCAATGAATAGGAAAAATATATTTTATGCCCAAAAACCAGCTTGTTATTAAGGTTTTGAACCTTTTTTGACAAGCTTGCTCCATCAAAGGCGGCGCATAGAATATTTATTTACAAAAGCTCCGCATATAACATCGGTTGGGTTTATTGTGTAAGCTGTCGAATCATGGTATAATCGCGCCAAGGAGTAAGCTATGTATTTGTCGGCATACCGCATCTGTGCGGTGACCTTTCAATTTGAAACTGATTTTGCAGTTAAGGAGCTTCCTGCCTACGCCCAATACAGGGTTGACGGTGGGGCTTGTGATGTGTGTGTCACTCTCCAAGCGGTTAAAAGTGCGCCGAATTTTGATGGCAAGCTCGTATATTCGGAAGGCTTTGACGTGTTCGATTGTTGCGACCGTTATTGCCGCCAAATAAGCAGCTATGAGGGAAAGCCCTCTGCATGGGCAATGATGCCAAAGGAAGGCAAGCCTCATCATATCGAATGTTACTATTTGGAGGATTACAAATCTGAGCTGTGCTATGATCGTCAGATTTTCGCACTCATCGGACTTAGCTTCGTGCTGAGCCGCTTTGATGCGCTCATACTGCACGCCTCTTACATAAAATATATGGGCGAGTCCACACTCTTTTCCGCACCTCCGCAAACGGGAAAATCTACGCAAGCGGAGCTTTGGCGCAAGCATAGAAGTGCCGATATTATCAACGGTGACCGAGTAGCCCTCCGCCTTTACGATGGTCGTTTCTACGCCTATGGGCTTCCGTTTTCAGGCACATCCGAGCATTGTAAAAACGACCTTGCGCCCCTTGGGGTCATCGTCATGCTCGAACAGTCGCCCGTGGATATGATTGAGTTGTTGCCCCCTGCCATCGCCTATAAGAAGTTATTTTGCGAAACGGCGATGTTGCCCTTTGATCGCACCTATGTTGCAAACGCCGCCGAGATTTTAGTGCGCTTGATTGGTGCTGTCCCTGTATACCTGCTGCGTTGCACGCCAACTGTCAAGGCTGTCGAAACGCTTGCCAAAAGATTGGAGGTAGACGCATGAACCGATATGTCGAACCGCCGCTGGTTCGCTATATTCAGCAAAAGGCGTCTCACACGGGCACGCCCGTAAGCGGAACTTTTGAGCTGACTCCGCTTTGCAACATGGAATGTAAAATGTGCTATGTGCGCATGAGCAAGGAGCAGATGGAAAGAGCCGGCAAGCTGCTAAGCTGCGACCGGTGGTTAAGCATTGCCGCCGATGCTCGCAAGCAGGGGCTGCTGTTCCTGCTGCTGACGGGTGGTGAGCCGCTGATTTATCCCGATTTTGAGCGATTGTATTCGGAATTGAGCAGAATGGGCTTTGTTCTGCAGCTTAATACCAACGGCACGTTGATTACCCCTCAATGGGTGGAGTTCTTCAAAAAAAATGTCCCAGCAAGAATGAACATCACGCTCTATGGGCCCGATGATGCAACCTACGAGCGTCTTTGCGGACTCAAGGACGGCTTTTCAAGGGTCGACCGTGCTATTGCCGCCCTTGTTGACGCAGGCATACCGCTAAAGCTCAACTGCAGCGTAACTCCGCACAACGTATCACAACTGGAAGCTATCTGCCACTACGCAAAGGCACGGAATTTGGAGCTTCAAGTGGCAAGCTATATGTTTCCTCCCAAGCGCAGCGGTCGCACCGACAATTACCAGTGCTGTCGCCTTTCCCCCATTGATGCGTCTCAAGCGTCAGCCAAGTCGTATCTGTATCTATATGGAATGGACGAGGCAAGGGCGAGGCTGGAACGCATTAAAAGCGGCGAGTCGGAACCGATTGAGCCGCATGACGATTGTGCTGCCGAGGGCGACAAGAACCGATGCGGTGCAGGCAGGTCGGCATTTTGGATAACATGGAAGGGTATGATGCTCTCCTGCGGAATGATGGACTGCATAAGCGCAGACCTAAATGAGATGAGCTTCATGCAGGCATGGGAACAGGTCAAAAACCGAGTTGCAGACGTGCGCCTGCCCGAAAAATGCTCGATATGTCAAAAAAAAGACCTTTGCCAAACGTGCATGGCTATGGTATATTGTGAGGAAGGAAATTTAAGTACCGTGCCTGCGTACCGCTGCAAGATGGCGGACGCTTATCTAAGTTCGGTAGAAAGGACTGTCAATGGAAACTCCTGCAAAGAAAACTAATCTTTCGCTCATATTGCTTGTTGTGGCAGTTCTGTGCATCGTATGCGCTACCATTGCGTTCCTTGTCACTTCGGACAACGATGCGAGCAATCCCAATGCCGATGTTCCCACATCTTCACCCCAAGCGACCGGTTCAAGCGGTGTGATTGTCGAAAAATCGCCGACTCCATCGCCAGTTCCCGTAACTCCCCAGACGCCTCAGCCTGTGCCGCCTGTAAAATATGTATCTATCACGTTTGACGGTCAGCCCTCTGAAAAGCTCATTGAGGACACGGGGCTTGTGTTCAGCGACATAGTTTGCTATTGTGGTGATTATCTTGAAGACGGTTCAGATGAGTATGTTGAAGCAATCTATGCGGTACTTCTTAGAAACGCCTCAGGCAAGGATATTGAATATGCCTCCCTGCGTTTTGTGACCACCGAGGGCGAGGACTTGCTGTTCAATCTGTCAAATCTGCCCGATGGTCGTGCCATCATCGTGTTGGACGCAAATAAAACTCCCTATGCCGAGGGACAGCAGTATTCTCTGCAATATCAGAAAGTGACCTATTATGAGGATATGTCTGCGCTGTCCAACCGTGTTTTTTATGTGGATTTGGGCGAGAACCGCCTGCAGCTTACGAATGTATCCGACAGCGACTTTATCGACCTAAGCGTTCATTATAAGTATCTTTATAACAGCAATACATTCTTGGGTGGCATATCGTTTTCGGGCAGGATAGGCATGCTTAACGCAGGCGCAAGTGCCAACATGACGCCGTCACACTATATTTCGGGCGCAAGCGAGGTTGTAGGCAGCTTTGAGAGTGGGTTGCTGCCATGAGAAGGAACGAGGACTTCGTATTAAGAGAAATATCGCAGGATCGCCTTTTGATTCCTGTGGGCGAGCAGGTATTAACCTTTACCGGGCTAATCTGTCTAAACGAAACCGGCACATTCATCTGGAATCAGTTGGAAACTCCCAAGAGTTTTTTGGAGCTTGCCACCGCTATGTGCGATGAATATGAAGTTGACCTTCAAACGGCACAAAAAGACATCAGCGAGTTTTTGGCGGTGTTATCCGACGCCAACGCTGTAATTGAATAAGAGGATTAAATGAAAAGACTGTTATCTGTATTGTTAATACTTTGCATGGCACTTGCCATGTTTCCCCAAAACTCCGCTTCCGCTGCAGAAATAACCCTGTTGGGCGATGTTGATCTTGATAATTATGTCAATTCTTCCGATGCGGCAGCTATCCTGCGGTACATTGTGCATTTTACCACTCTCAATGAGCAGGCGATATGCAATTCCGATGTAAACGGCGACAGCGTAACCACCGCTGCGGACGCCTCCGCCATCCTGCGCTATGTTGTCAAGCTCGATACCCTCCCCCCCTCTGCTCCTGAGGTATCCATGCCGCCTGTCGTGCCAAAAGTCACTTTTTTAAGCCCCACGCTCACTCTATCGCTCGACTCGGTATCCACCCTTCGATATGTGGCAAACGTTGACCCCCTGCCCACTATCACTTGGTCGTCAAGCGACTCCGATATAGCAACGGTCGATGAAGGCGGCACAGTCAACACCGTTGGCGTAGGTACGGCGGAAATATTTGCGGCGGTTGAAGGCGGTTCAACCACCAAATGCACTATCATCGTTGAAAACAAAATCAAGAGCATTATTTTTGACAATCGTTCATTCCCAAGCAATGGTTCAATAATAGCCTATCAGGGTGATACGGTCGCCTTTGACGGCGGTGTCTACTCCGATGAGCCACTGTTGAGCATCGAGTGCAAAATTTATGACCTGCTTGGCGGCAATGTTGAACAGAGCGCAACAGCAACCTTTTTGACAAGCGCAAACACAAAAATAGTCTCCTTGAGCGATGTCATGCCATCGGGCATAGCTCAATCCACGCTCACCATCGGGTCAAAGCGTGTGACGCTTATTTGCACCAATACCGCCGAAACGATAACACTTGTTGACAGCTACTTTTCCGTTTCCGACTTTAGCTCATCGATAAGCCCCGAATTGATAGCAAGCTCCATTAGTGATGGCGTGTACTACGGTCTGTACAGCGCAAACGCAACATGGACGCAAGCAAACGATTGGACAATCCGCAACGGCGGCACGCTTGCCACAGTAGCCTCCGCAAAAGAGAACAATGCCATTACAGGACTAATCAGCTCTGTGGGACAACCCTGTTGGCTGGGTGCATCAAATGATGGTCAGCAGTGGAGCTGGGTTAAAAACGAGGCTTTCTCCTATGAAAACTGGGCAGACAATCAGCCACAGGGCGGTTCGTGCCTGTCAACGGACGCATCGGGAAAGTGGGCAGCCTTGGACATTTCGGACACCACCGACTATTTTGTGCTTGAAAGCCCTCTTTCGAGCCTGAGCGTTGAGCTTCGCAAAACTCAGTTCTCCGTTGGCGCGAGCTTCGTTCCTTCAAGACATATTGCCGTGTTCGTCCGTTTTGCAAACGGCTATACCATTCAAGTGACAGATTTTGAGCTGTCGGACACTACTCTGTCGGTTGCAGGCGACAATCGAATCGTTGTAACCTATGGTGGGCGCAACGTTGCCTTCTATGTAACGGTCAGCGACGACCCACAGCTAAGTGGCACGGGCTTTGAGCAGTGTAAATATCATCCTCTGCCCGTAGATTACGAGCAGTTGGAACACAATCAACAGTTCAATCTGCACGGCACCGTCCACTCAGACCACCCCATTTTGTCGGTCACTCTCACCATAATTAACGAGGATATATCGGGCTCCTCCCCCTATAAGACTACCATCACGTTCACTCAAGCAGATGAACGCTTAGAATACGCTCTCAATGAGGACGCTTACTTTGATGCAGCCAAAAACCAATGGCGTTCACTCGATGATATGGTCGAGTTTAAGACGTTGAAGCAGGGCAGACATTCAATGACGCTCCAGATAACCACCAGTGAGAGTGCCACGCCTATTGTGATTGCAGACGGTTCATTCAAAATTGTGGACACCAACGGACAAATACAGTTGTCCTTCCGTCAATTCTCACATTGCTATGAGGGCGTTGAGGAGTTCTTTAACTATGATACCGAAAAGTATCTGTTCTACTACAAGTGGGCAAAGGAAGTCTATCCAAACGATACCAGATATTCAGACCGTGACATAATCATCGACCCTGTTTGGATGAGTAACAATCTGATGCGCCTTACCACCTTTGGAGGAAAAAATCTGTCATCGTCTTACAGGTATGCCAATGTTGCTGCTGCTCAACAGTTTTCAGATGCCGACAAGTGCATAGTTCAATCCTATGTGCGTGTCCACGGCACCAACGGCGACACGGGAGTGGTGCAGCTTACCACCCTCCTTGCAGCCATGAGTGGACCGCAGGTTTCGCGTTTCCAGTCGGACTTAAAGGATATAAGCCAACATGCGCTTGGCATAGCCATCGACATAAATGCCGACATGGACGTGAACAAGAACTCCTACGCAAACAAAGCCAAAATAATCAACGATGTCAGTCAAAATCTCGTCTACAACGGGCTTCTTTCCGATGGGACGCATACCTACTATGATTTTATATACAGCGGCTCTTATTCCGATAAGTATAACGGCGTGCCAAAGACCTGCATCAACTATCTGCTCTACGAGCTGGCATTCTATAGGGCAGGCTTCCGCTGGGGCTTGTACTTCTCGCACACCTCCGATGCCATGCACTATTCGCTCACCGAATCAAGTCTTGAGGCGCACGAACCACAAGAGGGTGGATTAAGACAGGTCTACGAGTATGTGCCAATAGCAGGCATACAGGACTGATAACACCTCATGATTCAAAATCAAAGCTCCCATGGATTTTTCCACGGGAGCTTTTTTGTTTAGATGGTTACTATTTTAGGTTTTCGGGATTTAGGCAGTCCAGCTCGGGCAGAACGAAGCGTCCGTCCTTGCGAATCAGCACATCATCAAAATATATCTGGCCGCCGCCGTATTCAGGGGTCTGAATCATTACAAGGTCCCAATGCTGTGAGGACTTGTTGCCATTGTTGCAATCGTCGTAGCAGGAGCCGGGAGTGAAGTGTATCGAGCCGCAAATCTTCTCATCAAACAGGGTATCCTTCATGGGGAAGGTTACATAGGGGTTTACGCCGATGGCAAATTCGCCAACGTAGCGTGCGCCCTGGTCAATGTTGAGCTGGTCGTTGATGCGCTTGTTATCGTTGCAGGTAGCCTCGACTATCTGACCGTCTTTGAACACAAAGCGGATATCCTCGTAGGTAAACCCATTCTCCAACGATGGCGTGTTATAATGGATAACGCCGTTGACGCTGTTGCGCACGGGTGCGGTGTATATCTCTCCATCGGGAATGTTCAGCTCGCCGGAGCACTTGATTGCAGGCAGTCCCTTGATGGAAAACGTAAGGTCGGTGTCGTTTGGCCCCTTGAGCCGAACCTTATCGGTACGCTCCATCAGAGCCTTGAGGCTGTCCATCGCCCTATCCATCTTTGAATAATCCAGACAGCACACGTTGAAATAATAGTCCTCGAACGCTTCGGTGCTCATGTCCGCCATCTGCGCCATCGAAGGTGTAGGATAGCGAAGCACAACCCACTTGGTGCTGGGAACACGAATTTGTCCGTGAACCGGCGTCCAGTAGTACTTCATATAGTCGTTCATTCTGTCGGCAGGTACGTCTGCCATCTCGGACGCATTTGTGCCCCCACGAACGCCGATGTACGCCTGCATGGAGCTCATACATTCAGCGTCCCACTTGGCACGGCTTTCAAGCTGCTCTCTATTGCAGTGCATGATAAGCTCACGGTCGAACGCCTTTTGGGAAGTCCACAGATACGGATTTGCTCCAACCTCATAGACCTTCTTAATAAGCGCACGAACGAGGTCGTCGTTGCCGCCGATGCTCTCAATGAGAACATTCTCGCCCTTTTGCACCTTGCACGAAAACGTGACAAGATTGTTTGCCAAAGTTAATACACGCGGATCAAACATATTACTCCTCCAAATTTCTTTTTATGAAATCATATCGCCCTGATGAGCTATCAAGGTTGCATCAAACACGCCCTCAACACGGAGGAACTTATCAACAAAGCCTGTTTCGCTCTCTTTTACACGCAGCTCAATGGCCATCTCAACACCCTCACGCTGAACGGTCTTACTCTTGAGCTTGGCATTGGGAAGCTGTGCTACCATCTGCTTGACCGCCTTTGCTGCACGCTCGTCAAAGTGAATGATGAGCAGGTACGGCATGGAGCGTGAGCCCTTGACCATGGTCAAAATAACCATTATCAGACCGATGAGGATTGCGCCGATGATGCCCTGAATAAAGAACTGTGCGCCAAGTGCGATGCCCTCGGCAATCGCCCAGAACATAAACACGGTGTCAATCGGGTCTTTGATAGCCGTTCTGAAACGAACTATCGACAGAGCACCGACCATGCCCAGCGTCATTTTGACGTTGTTGGACACGAACATGATAACCATTGCCGTCACCATGGTGAGCATCACCAAGCTTAGGTTGAATGTGCGTGAGTAGATTACACCGGAAAAGGTCTTCTTGTAAATAAAGTAGATGAACAGTCCGATGATAAATCCTACAACGATCGTGATGATCGCCAACGCGACCTGATTCGCGTCCGTTGTAAACAATGCCTTAATAGTATCCATAAATTCCTCCTAGTTTCTTTCTATCTAAACATCAAATTGTCTGCAAAATAGATATTTGCTTGCCGCCGTATGCTCCGCCGCATTGACCTGCAGCAGCGTTCGGATGTATGACGGCAGGTATCTGTTGTATTTTACCTCAAGTATGCAAGTATCGCCATTCTCCGTTGCAGGATAGGTGATTGCATTTTTGTCGAATATGTCCTGCGGTCGCATACTCGTGCGGATATTTTTATCAAAGGTGACCCTAACGTTCTCAACGGGAAATACGAACGGCTCACGGTCGTAGTCCACCAGCACCTTTGGCTTTAGGCACAGCGTCCTAAACGCCGCATAGAACTCCTTTGCAACAGGCTCGCTTCTATGCAGCAAAAAGCTGTATTCGCCTGCAAGAATAGCATCGCACTGATTTCTTGTCAAGGAAACGCTGTCCTTTTTGATGTAGGCGTCATTCTTGTGCTTGCGCTCCAGCTTGATTGCATCATCGCTCAGATTATAGATGCGAATGCGGTACTTGTCTCTAAACTGAACGCCTGCCACCTTCTCCTCAACGCCTGTCTCATAGGGATCGTCAAAATAGAGGCTGCGGATAAAGTAGCTTCCGCCGTTTTTGAGTGCGTGAGGGTCCTGCGACATTGTGAGCCTAAGCCTTGTTGCAAGCAGCTCTGCCTCGGCATTATTCAAAGCATATTTCAGTTCGTGTCTGTATTTACTTGCCATGACATCTCCTCCTCTCACGCAGTTCTGCCAAACAGCTCAATCATCTTTTGGTCAGTCAGATTGTAGTTGGTATGCTCATTGATGAAGTTCTTGCAATACTTCAAATAGTATGGCTGAAAGTTCTCGGCATATATCTTTGCACCCTTTGAATGGCTCTCCCAACCGTTTACGGATTGATTGTTCCATTGCGCCCAGCGTGCTATGTCCCAGTTGACCATCTCATCGTAAATGTTCGCCTTCAGCTCGTCCGACTTTGCAAATATCTTTTCGGGTGTGTACACCTCGTTGAAAAGGTAAGCACATTGCCGCAAAAATATCTCCACAAAATCGTTGTTGGACAGCAGGCTTCGTCCTAGCTCGGTGGAAAAGCCCTTTCCTGCGCCGTGACCAGCCGGGTCAAAGTAACGCCAGAAAAAGTCTCTTGAGTACCCCGAGGTCGTTGACACGTCCGCCGACTGACTGACGCCGTTCATCGCCCAGCAATAGTCATAACACAGCCAACGCCACTTATTGTCAAGCTCGCTGGAACGCCACCACTTGATGTTTCCCGTGTCCGTGTTGCCAACGATTATCTGCTGTGCGGCATACAACGCATAGTTTTCAACATCAACACGAGCCGTAACATAGGCGTAGTCGCTGGCATTGCTCAAATCGTAGTTCTTGCTCTTGCAAAACTCGATTAAATCCTTGTAATCCTGCAATCCATCGCCGCAAACCACATATCCCTCGTTGGTGCCGTTTCCCTTTAGCATATCAATGGTGTCAACATCCTCAATGCCGTAATGCTGCGCCACATAGAACTTGGAAACCTTCTCACGCAGATTGTAAACGCCCCAGTATTGACCGTTGAGATACACCACACACTGAACATATGCCTGCACCGCCATATCAACATTTGCATCGTTCATCAACCCGTGAATTAGCACATCCTTGAATCTGGATACCTTTGCATCCTGTCCCGATGCTCTCAAAACGAGTGACTCATAGCTTTCAAAGGGTCTGTCGTCAAAGAACGCATAGTTTAGGCTGGTCGCTCCGTATCCTTTTCTAGGAATGAGTGCGATGCCCTTTTGGGCGACCTTCCTTGAGAATGCTCCGAAAATTCTAATCATCAAATCCGACTCAAACAGCACATCCTCGCCGCCGTTGCTCAAATAGGTAAAGTGCGATGCTCTCTCCCAGCACCTTCCACGAATACCGAAATTCTCATAAAGACCATCGCCTGTTTCGGTTATATCCGTTGGCTCGCCCTTGCCTGTATAGTCATTTCCCAGCACATATATGCCGTAGGTCGTGTTCCACAGATTCTCAGGCTCGGTCACAACAAACACCATCGGCAGAGTGATGTCGTGTGCCTCCTGCGTCTGATTGTTGCTGTCAACGATAATGTAGGTGTTGGATACTATATCGCTTCCAAACGTGCTTCCATCGCTTGCATAGGCTCTTGCACGAATGACCGTGTTTTGCGTCACGTTCAGCGTGGAGGTATATCTTGTCGAGCTTTGAGACGGCTCGGTGCAGTCGGTGGTGTAGGTCACATAGCAGCCCTCAGGTGCGGTGATGCTCACCTGCAGAGCCTGATGATACAGACCGCTTTGTACGCTCAATGTAGGCATATCTGCGTGTCCCTGCTTGCTCACGCCGCCGTTTTGTGCGTTTGGCGTAGGCGTCTCAAATTCCACCCAGTTGCCTGCGCCGTCACGACCGTAAGATATGGTCGAGTGGCAAGCAGGTATTTCTACCATATCAAACAGCACACCATCGGGACTGTACAGATACAAGCCCTCGCCTGCTCCAGAAATATCGAAGTTCACGGACAGATAGTTTCCGTTGTTATCCTCGCCCTCCGGCGAGTTGCCGCCTTCTAGCAATAAGATGAGATATCCTTTAGCGGCGATACTCGTTCCCTCAGGAAAAACCCATTTAGTAGGGTTTCCGTTGTTATCTGTCAGCGAGTATCCTCCAAGCTGTACCGCATAATCCCCATCGTTTCTTAATTCTATCCAGTTGCCAAGTGTATAATCCGTTGGCCTGTCGCTCTTTGTTTTTGAGTTGTATGCCAGCTTATAGTAGTAACCCTCCACAAGAATCTCATTTATCTTTATATCATGCACGCCCAAGTCGGGGTTGCTCTGCATAAAGAAGTATTGATTGCCCTGATAGGTGTTCTCATATCCGGGTGAGGGAATATCGCAGGCGTAGAAGTCCGAGCCGTTGGAAGTCCAAGAGCCTCTTGTGTCCCAGTTGCGTGCAAAACTGTAATTTTTAGTCTGTGCGCCAAAGGTTATGCTGTCCAGCACACCGCCCTCGGCATTTATTAGCTGCAAATACTCACCGCTGGACGACAGTCCAAAGTCGATGCACAGATAGCCTTCAACAGGAATTGCCGTCTCATAGACGAGCAGAAAATCATTTGCTTTTATTATCGTTCCCTGCGGAAACGTGTATTTATAGGGCTTTGCGGCATCATCGGTCAAGCCACAGCCTGATAGGTCAACATCTGCTGATGTAGTGTTGTAAAGCTCAATCCAATCGTTGTACTCACCATCGGGGCATCTGAGCGTGTTGACGTTGCTGGCCATGAACTCGGAGATGTACACGCCGTTGTGCTGCACCTGTGCGGTCGAACCGCCCTGCTGGACGGTCAAACTGTTTTGAAACGCCTGTATTCCCTCCTCGGTGTTGTCAAAACCGGGGGACGGAAGCATACCCTCAAAGCTGCCGGTTTGAGCATTATAGCAGTAGGAGTAGCCCGAGTGTAGGTCGTTGGGCAGCTCGATGTTCAAAAGGGGCAGCCCTGTCGAATCGCCGAAGGTGAGAATCTCGCCGCCGCTGAGTTTGAAATTAGTATAAAGCTCCGTCTCGCTGTTATCGCCCGTGCACCATACCAGCAGCAATCCGCCCGGCTCAATGGTAACATCGGGGAACGTCCAGCTATTGACCTTTGGGTTGTTTACACCCTGATTGGACAGCAGATAGCCGTACAGGGAAACTGGCTCCAAAGAAATATTCTTCAGCTCGATATAGTCGGAGCTCTCGCCTTTGGGGTCATGGATGACGCCCTTGTTGCTCATCATTATCTCGTTGATAATGACTGCGCTGCTCTTTTGGTCGTTTCCGCTGCTTGTGCTTTTGCAGGTAACGCCAAGCACCACCGCCACAATGAGTGCGATGATAAGCAATACTACAATTAACAGTTTAGTTGTTTTCATTTCTTCCTCTTATTTTCCATTATCCCTTGGAAACGGCACTATCATAGCACAGCCAACTGAAAAAACCAATAAAAATAATGTTTTTTTACAATTATACTGCAATTATGAGTTATACAAAGTCCCTAAGCAGTTTGGTTAGAATCGCCTTATTGTTGTCCTTTGGATGCACCGCACAGTGCATCAGCAACTGCCTTTGTATGTCTCCAACCTGCTTGCATGGCGACAACCCTGTTGCTTCCATTATATCTTTACCCGTAATATCCAGCTCGCCAAGTGAGAACGGCGCACCCTCCTCCAGCATATCATGCAGCACGCTGCGCCAATGCCTTGCCACAAAATCCGTCTCAATTCCGCTGCCTCTTACGTCTGCTTCACGAATGGCTATGATGTCCTCTACCCTCGCAACTCCCCACAGACAAAACCTGCGCCGCACCGTCTCGTCCTTTGCTTGCTCCCTAAGGTCGAACATATGATTGGCAACTACAAAGCAAATTCTCTCTATGCTTGAGCTGCTCATCTTCAGTCTTTTCAAAATTACCTCTGCCAAACGCTCGGAATACTTATCATGCAGGTATTGCTTGCCTGTCTCCTTCTTGCAGGGGGGCTTGCCCACATCGTGCAGCAGCGCAGCAAATCTTAGCTCCACATCGACTGTCATGCTCTCAACCGTATGGAAAATATGGTGCATCACATCGTACCTGTGATGATCGGGTCTTTGCGCCATGCCCCTGCACTCAACAAGCTCCGGCACAACGTACTGCCACAGTCCAAGCTCGTCCATGCAGCAAAGTGCCAAATAAACATCGTCAAGCATGAGTATTCTGATTAGCTCATCACGCTTTCTTTCAAAGCTCACGTCCTCCAGCAGAGCAGCGTTCTCCCTTGCGCACTCAAAAGTCCTTGTGTCAACCGAAAACCCCAACAGATGGGCAAAGCGCACCAATCTCAAAAGGCGCAGTCCGTCATCGTCCAATATCTCCTTGGGATCCTTGGTGGTCGTGCGAAGCACCCTTTTTTCAATGTCATTTATTCCGCCCGTGGGGTCTATGAGCCGTCCCTGCGCAATGTCATAGTAGATGGCATTCACAGAAAAATCTCGTCTGAATGCGTCTTTTTCAAGCTCACGGGTGAATTTCACCTCGTTTGGACTGTGACCTCCGCCCTTGCCATAGCTCTCTGTGCGAAAAGTCGTATGCTCATACTCCGTTCCGTCAAGCTCTATCAAAACCGTACCCGTGCGCTCACACTTTAGCTGACAGCTCACGCCAATTTTGTTGCATTGCTCTATCATTTCATTTGGTGTGAGTGCCGAGCAAATGTCTATATCCGATACCGGTCTTTTGAGCAAGCTGTCCCTCACGCAGCCTCCCACGCAATAAACGGCAAAGCCCACGTCCCAAAGGACGTGAGCCAAATTTATAAGCTGTGTGGGTATTTCTATCTTCATTGCTGCCGTATGCTAGTCCAAAAGCTCCTCTTCCTCCGCCGTCTCCTGATGCGGAACGACCTCTACGCAGGCAACCCTTGTGCCCTCGTCCACACGCATGAGCTTGACACCTTGCGTGGCTCTGCCCAGAACCGAAACTTGACTTAGCGGCATACGCATCACCGTTCCGTCATCACGAATGAGTATCAAATCGCTGTCGGGTACGACCATCTTCATGCAGGCAAGTCCGCCCGTCTTTTGGGACAGCTTCATGGCGTTCATGCCCTTGCCGCCTCTGCCCTGCAATGAATACTGATCCTCAAACGTCATCTTGCCCATGCCGTTTTCGGTGACAGTCAACACCTTTTCGTCCTTGAGCACTTTTATCATATCTACAACAATATCATCTTGGGTGAGTTTGATTGCACGAACTCCCATGCCGCCTCTGCCGGTTGCACGAACGTCCTTTTCGGCAAAGCGAATGCACTTTCCGGCCCTGCTCGCCATCAAAAACTCGTCCTCGCCTGTTGACAGCTCAACGCTCATCAGCTCGTCTCCCTCACGCAAAGTCTGAATAATCAATCCGCCCTTGCGAATATTCTGGCAATCGGACAGTCTGGTCTTTTTCATCATGCCCAGTCTTGTAGCCGTGACAAGATAGCCGTTTTCCTCAGCGTCCTTGCCGATGGGGAACACCGCGGTGACCTTTTCGCCCGTCTGCAACTGCAGCAGGTTGACAACAGGAATGCCCTTGCTCGTTCTGCCTGCTTCGGGAATTGAGTAGCACTTAATCTTAAACGCACGACCGAAGTTAGTGAAGAACATTATCTGCGAATGTGTGCTTGTCACAAACACTCGCTCCGCAAAGTCCTCCTCACGAGTACCCTGTCCCATGACGCCCCTGCCGCCCCTATTTTGGACACGGTAGGTGTCGGGCGACAGTCGCTTGATGTATCCAAAGTGGGTCATGGTAACCGCCATTTCCTCCTCTTGAATAACATCGTCAAGGTCGATATCGTCCAGCATCTGTGTAATCTCGGTACGGCGTTGGTCGTTGTGCCTGTCCTTGACGGCAAGTGCTTCCTCCTTGATTATGCCAAGCAGCAAATGCTCATCGCCCAAAATGCTCTCCAAATAGGCGACACGCTCCTTGAGCTGCCTGTCCTCCTCCAATATCTTGTCACGTTCCAAGCCTGTCAAACGCTGCAAGCGCATATCCAAAATAGCCTGCGCCTGCTTTTCGGAAAAGCCGAAGCGAGCCATCAATCTGTCCTTTGCCTCCTGGGCATTCTGAGACTTCTTAATAAGGTCAACAATCTCATCAATGTTGTCAAGCGCAATCAACAGACCTTCTAAAATGTGCAAACGTTCCTTTGCCCTGTTGAGATCGTATCTTGTGCGCCTTGTTACGACCTCCTTTTGATGCTCCAAATAGTAGTAGAGCATCTGCTTTAGTGTCAGCACCTTGGGTTCGCCGTCCACCAACGCCAAATTTATCACGCCAAAGGTGGTCTGCATATCCGTATGCTTGTAAAGATTATTCAGCACCACGCTGGCGTTGACGTCACGCTTTAGCTCGATAACAATTCTCGTGCCTGTGCGGTCAGTCTCGTCACGCAAATCGGAGATGCCCTCAATGCGCTTCTCATGCACCAGCTCGGCAATCCTCTCGACCAAACGAGCCTTGTTGACCTGATAGGGTATCTCGGTGACAATAATTCTGCTGCGGTTGGCACTGAGCTGCTCAACCTCCGCCTTGGCACGCACGATGATGCGACCTCTGCCCGTTCTGTAAGCTGAGGCAATGCCCATCTTGCCCATGATGATGGCTCCCGTTGGAAAATCGGGGCCGGGAATATACTTCATCAGCTCGTCAACGGATATGTCGGGATCGTCAATAAGGGCAATTAAGCCGTCAATAGTCTCGCCCAGATTGTGCGGAGGAATGTTTGTTGCCATTCCAACAGCGATGCCGCCCGAACCGTTGACCAGCAGATTGGGATAGCGTGCCGGCAGCACCATTGGCTGCTGCAGCGTTTCATCGAAGTTCGGCCCGAAATTTACGGTGTCCTTTTCTATGTCCGCCATCATTTCGGTTGCCATCTTTGAGAGTTTCGCCTCTGTGTAACGCATGGCCGCTGCGCCATCGCCATCCACTGAGCCGAAGTTGCCGTGACCCTCCACCAGCGGATAGCGTGTAGAGAACGGCTGTGCCAATCTGACCATCGCATCGTAAACGGAGGAATCACCATGAGGGTGATACTTGCCCAAACAGTCGCCCACGATACGCGCGCTTTTGCGGTAAGGCTTGTCGGGCTGCAGACCCAGCTCGTCCATGGAGAACAGTATTCTGCGGTGAACCGGCTTTAAGCCATCTCGCACATCGGGCAGAGCACGGTTAATGATGACCGCCATTGCATAGGAGATGAATGATTTTTGCATCTCCGTTTCAAGATTGACGGGTAAAATTCTGTTGTTTGTAATATCGCTCATAGTCTACCTCTACACATCCAAATCCGTAACAAGTTTCGCATTCTGTTCGATGAACTCACGCCTCGGCTCAACCTTGTCGCCCATCAGCAGGGTGAAAAGCTCGTCCGCCAGTATTGCGTCCTCAACCTTGACCTGAAGCATGATGCGTGTTTCGGGATCCATTGTCGTTTCCCAAAGCTGTTCGGGGTTCATCTCGCCCAGACCTTTGTATCGCTGAATGACAGGCTTAGGCTCTCTGCCAATCTCGTTTAAGGTGTCGTTCAGCTCCTCATCGGAATAGACGTATTTTTCATACTTGCCACGCTTAATCTGATACAGCGGCGGCTGTGCGATGTACACATAGCCCTTCTCAATCAGGGGGCGCATATGACGATAGAAGAAGGTCATCATCAATATTCTGATGTGCGCTCCGTCCACGTCCGCATCCGTCATGCAAATTATCTTGTGATAGCGCAGCTTGCTCTCGTCAAAATCATCGTCCATGCCTGCGCCAAAGGCCGTTATCATCGCCTTTATCTCGTTGTTGGCGAGCATCTTATCCAGCCTCGTCTTTTCAACGTTCAATATCTTTCCACGCAGGGGCAGTATCGCTTGGAACACTCTGTTTCTGCCCATCTTTGCACTTCCGCCTGCACTGTCGCCCTCAACGATGAACAGCTCACACTGCGATGCGTCCTTCTCCTGACAGTCCGCCAGCTTGCCGGGCAGAGCCGTGCTGTCCAAAGCAGACTTTCTTCTTGTAAGCTCTCGTGCCTTTCTTGCGGCATCTCTTGCACGCGAAGCTGTCACGCACTTGTCGATGATGGTTTTGGCTATTGCGGGATTCTCCTCTAAAAACTGTGTCAAGCCCTGCGCAACCGCACCGTCCACCAATGGGCGAATATCGGCGTTGCCCAGCTTAGTTTTGGTCTGACCCTCAAACTGCGGCTCGGTGAGCTTCACGGAGATAATCGCCGTCAAGCCCTCACGAATATCCTCGCCCGAAAGCGTTGTGTCCTTGTCCTTAAAAATGTTGTATTTCTTGCCGTAATCGTTGATAACACGAGTCAAGGCCGCCTTGAAGCCCACCAGATGTGCGCCGCCCTCGTGCGTTGCAATGTTGTTTGCAAACGTCAATATCAGCTCGTTATAGCCATCGTTGTACTGCATTGCAATCTCAACGGACGCCGTCTCCTCACCGTCCTCTGTGCGCTTTGCGGTAAAGTATACGGGTTCGGGGTGCAAAAGCTCCTTGTTCTTGTTCAGATGCGAAACAAACGAACGAATACCGCCCTCATAGCAGAAGGTGCGCTGTGTCACGGGGTCGGTTCTTTCGTCAGTAGCTGTAATTCTGATGCCGGCATTCAAAAAAGCAAGCTCACGCAGCCGCTGCTTCATCACATCGTACTGATAATTAAGCGTATCGAATATCTCAGCATCGGCAAGATAGGTCACGCAGGTACCTGTGTCATCTGGCTCACAGGTTCCAACCTCGACAACCTCGCTTGTGGGAATGCCGCGCGCATAGGTCTGATTGTAGATTTTGCCGTCACGTCTTACCTCAACCTTGAGCCACTCGGACAGAGCGTTGACGCAGCTAAGTCCAACGCCGTGCAGACCGCCCGAAACCTTGTATCCTCCGCCGCCAAATTTTCCGCCTGCGTGAAGGATAGTAAGTGCGACCTCCAGCGCATTCTTGCCGGTCTTTTCGTGCAGACCCACGGGAATACCCCTGCCGTTATCCTTGACGGTAATTGTCAAATCCGAATGAATCGTAATCTCTATGTGATCGCAAAAGCCTGCCAACGCCTCGTCAATGGAGTTGTCCACCAGCTCTGTGATAAGATGGTGCAGGCCTGCTATATCGGTCGTGCCAATATACATTCCCGGTCTTCTTCGCACCGCCTCCAAGCCCTCAAGAACTTGAATTTGCGACGCATCATAGTTCGTTACATCGTGTTGAATTTCTTCCATTATAATCTCCCTCTTTATTTCTAAACTTCCGTTACCTTGCCATTGTTTACGCTGTAAACCTGCATCTGCTCAACGCCTGCCTTTGTAAGCTCCTCAAGATGCGTACAGGTCACGATTGTTTGGCACTCACCCACCACTTGCAAAAGCATGGTCTGTCGCTCTGCGTCCAGCTCTGAAAACACATCGTCCAGCAGCAGCACCGGCGTCTCGTTTCGCACACGCCGCAAAATGTCAATCTCCGACAGCTTCAGCGATAACGCCGTTGTCCTCTGCTGCCCCTGCGAACCATAGCTGCGAACGTCCATTCCGCCCAGCATGAGCATTATATCGTCCTTGTGCGGCCCAACGGAGGTGTTCCCTCTGTATACATCACGCTCAAGGTTGTCCAGCAGAGCATCGCGCATAGCCTCGGTGTCAGCAGCTGGCAGGTTGGGTTGGTAGGACACAACCAGTTCCTCCTTGCCCCCACTCATCTTGGCGTGCAAATTTCGAGCCACCTTGGAAAGCTCCTCGATGAATGCCGCACGAGACTTTGTGATTGATGCACCAAGCCGTGACAACTGTGCGTCCCACATCTCTAGCGTCTCATTTTGCAGCACATCTGGGTCCTTCAAAAGAATGTTGCGCTGCTTGAGTGCCGCATTGTACTGCTGAATGGTGTAGTAATAGGAGGGCTGGAGCTGGCTTAGCTCCATATCCAAAAACCGTCTGCGCTCCGCAGGGCCGTCCTTGACCAAGCTTAAATCCTCCGGCGAAAACAGCACCACGTTCAACGCTCCCATAAGCTCGCCGGATTTTTGCAGCAACTGCCCGTCCAGATAGACACGCTTGCGTTCCCTCTGCCTAAGCTCAATGCGAATCTCACGCTCGCCTAGGCGAGTTGAAATCTTTAGTGCAACCATGCCCTCGTCGCAGTTCTGCTCAATCAGTTCGTTGTCATGCACGGTGCGATGGCTTCTCCCAAGGGCGCAAAGAAACACCGACTCAAGAATATTTGTCTTGCCTGCCGCGTTCAAGCCGGTCAACACACAAAGCCCTGTATCGGGCTGTAAAACCAACTGCTTGTAGTTGCGATATTGATATAGCCTAAGCTCCGTTACTCGCACACACATTCCTCCAATATAACCTAGTGTAGTATATCACAATCAACTCTTTTTGTAAATAATAATATAGAAATAAATAGTGAAAAAAATGGATTTTGAATGAAAAACACCAGAAAAACAGGCGAAAAAAAAGCCCTCTATATGAAGGCTTTCACATTACTTTTTTACTTTGCTTGGTAGCTTGCACACATACTTTCATCTGCACTGCCGCTGTGACAGTTGCACGAGGGGCGAATGGTGATGCTGTCCAAATCGCATTCACAGCCACGCTTGTTGTGGTCGCAGCTTGTGACCTCGCAGCCTATGCACTGATGTCCTTTGTTCTTATCCATATTATTAACCTCCTTTTTAGTTTTGTTTAGCTTGCGCCCAAATGATGTGTTTTATTCCTCGATATTGGGTACAATACTTTCAAAAGGAGTGTTGCATGAACAATCTATTGTCTTTTGTGCTGTCAGCAGCCGATTATCTAAGTGCCAATCACATCGGTGAGTACATCTTCTGGTCGTTGATGCTCGCCGTTGGAATCGTCTTGGCAATCGTGCTTAGAATTAAGCAGCGGTAGTCTTGCGCTGTCGTCATTTTCGTGCTAAAATAAGCTGATGAATTATGAGGAGGAATGAACTATGAAACCTGCTAACCTTACACCGCATATTGCATGCAGCCCTGAGGACTTTGCAAAAACCGTCCTTATGCCCGGAGATCCCCTTCGAGCCAAAATGATTGCCGAGACATATCTTGAAAATCCCGAGCTTGTCAACAATGTTCGTGGAATCCACGGCTATACCGGCACCTTTGAGGGCAAGCGCATCTCCGTTATGGCAAGCGGCATGGGAATTCCGTCCATTGGCATCTATTCCTACGAGCTATATAACACCTTTGGCGTGGAAAACATTATCCGCATCGGCTCGGCAGGCGCAATACACCCCGACCTCGATCTGTTTGACATAGTCATTGCTTCGGGAGCCTGCACCAATTCCTCCTTTGCAAACCAATATCGTCTGCCCGGCACCTTTGCGCCCATTGCTGACTTCTCCCTGCTCCGCAAAGCGGTTGAAGAATGTGAGAAGCGTGGTCTTAGGCACATGGTGGGCAACGTTCTCTCCTCCGATTGCTTCTATGACGATTCCCTCTCGGCGCTGCAGTGGCGCAAGATGGGCGTGCTTGCAGTTGAGATGGAGGCTGCCGCCCTGTACATGAATGCTGCTCGTGCCGGCAAGAAGGCACTTTGCATCTGCACAATCTCCGACCTCATCGAAAATGGCAGGGAGACTACTGCCGAGCAGCGTCAAAATGCCTTCCACGACATGATGAAGGTCGCTCTTTCAATCGCAGAGGACTAAGCCCATGAAAAAGCTAATATCGACGCCGAATGCGCCTGCCGCAATCGGCCCTTACTCGCAGGGCGTGGCTTGCTCAGGCTCGCTCGTGTTTGTATCGGGTCAGCTTCCTGTAAACCCCCAAACTGGCTCTTTTGCCGGCGATACCATCGAGGAGCTTACGCATCAGAGCATAAAGAACGTCATCGCTATCCTAAATGCCGCAGGCTGCTCTCTTTGCGATGTTGTAAAAACAACGGTCTACCTGAGCGACATGAATGATTTTGCCGCCATGAACGCTGTCTACTCCGAGTATTTCACCCAAGGACTGCCTGCAAGAGCCGCCGTTGAGGTCGCACGTCTGCCAAAGAATGCTCGCATCGAGATAGAGGCGATTGCCGTAAAGCAGGAGAACTAAATAAGCTATGTGGTTCTTGTTTGCTCTGCTTGCGACCCTCAGTTGGGGTGTTGCCGACGTATTTTATAAGCGAAGTGCAACCGATGAGAAGTACAGCCATCTAAAGACCACCATCGTTGTGGGCTTTATCATGGGCATACACGCAATTTGCGTTCTCATCTTTACCGATATTGATTACAACTTTATCAACCTGCTCTACTATGCGCCCGTGTCGCTGATGTACATTCTGTCGATGACCGTTGGCTACCTTGGTTTACGCTATTTGGAGCTGTCCGTCAGCTCGCCGGTGCAGAACACATCGGGGGCGTTGGTGTGCATACTGTGCCTTTTGGTATTGGGACAGACGATGGACGCTCTATCCTCCACCGCTGTCATTTTCATGTGCTTGGGTGTGTTTCTTCTGGGTATGCTCGACCATCAAAAGCGCAAGGACATGGTCGATGCCAAGGACAAAAAATATCGAGTATCTACGCTTGCTTTTCTTCTGCCCGTTGCCTACTGCATCATTGACGCAGGCGGAACCTTCTTTGACGCCTTCTATCTTGACGACATAGCAACCACCCCCCTTGTGGGCGTGACCGAGGAAAGCATCGAAACGGTCGCCAACACCTCCTACGAGCTGACCTTCCTGCTTGTGGCCATCATTCTGTTTATCTATGTTGTGCTGATAAAGAAACAATCCTTCACCGTTATCAAGCAGCGTGACCGTGCCTGCGCCGCCCTTTTTGAAACTGCCGGGCAGCTCGTATACGTCTATGCCATGAGTGGATATGCCATCGTTGCCGCACCAATGATTGCCTCTTACAGCATCGTTTCGGTCATTCTCTCACGCATTTTCCTAAAGGAAAAGCTGACCCGAGCGCAATACTTCACCGTAGCCCTCGTTATGGCAGGTATTATTTTGCTTGGAATTTCGGAGGCAATTTAACCGCCAATCAGCAGAAATGGCGGTGCAGCAATAATATATTTCCGTATTTCATTGAAACAGCCCCTCCACAGGGATATAATGTAGCTATCAAAATTAGCGTGGAGGCTTAAATATGATACCTAAAATGATGGACGCATTAGTTAAAACGGAAGCAGGCAAGGGTTTGAAGCTCATGCAGGTTCCCGTTCCCGAGGTGGGCATTGGCGAGGTGCTCATAAAGATTCACAAGACCGCAATTTGCGGAACGGACGTACATATCTACAACTGGGATCCGTGGAGTCAAAAGACGATTAAGCCGCCTCTTGTGGCAGGTCACGAGTATGTTGGTCAGATTGCTGCCATCGGCGCAGGCGTCACAGGCTATCATGTAGGGCAGATTGTTTCGGGCGAGGGTCACATCGTTTGCGGTCGCTGCCGCAACTGCAGAGCAGGCAACGGACAATGGTGCAAGGACACAAAGGGTGTGGGCGTCCAGCGCAACGGCGCATTTGCACAGTATCTAGCCATTCCTGCAACCAACGTAATAGTAATTCCCGATGGCATTGACGAGGACATAGTATCCTTCTTCGATGCCTACGGCAACGCCTTCCACACGGCAACGATGTTTGACGTCATCGGCGAGGACGTTCTTATAACAGGTGCAGGCCCCATCGGCATAATGGCGGCAGGCATATGCGCCCACAGCGGCGCACGGCGCATAGTAGTGACGGATGTAAATGATTACCGTCTTGACCTTGCAAAGAAGATGGGCGCAACTGCGACCGTCAACCTCAAAACGCAGACCGTTGAGGACGCCATGAAGGCGCAAAACATCATCGAGGGCTTTGACGTGGGTCTTGAGATGAGTGGCAACGGTGCTGCGCTCAATCAAATGCTAAAGCTCATGCGCAACGGTGGCAAGTGCGCCCTGTTGGGCATTGCAGGTCCCGGCACGAGCATAGACTGGAACGATGTGATATTCAAGGGCTTGACGCTTCAGGGCATATACGGCAGGCGCATGTATGAAACTTGGTATAAAATGATGGCAACGGTTGAGGCAGGTCTTGACCTGCACCCTGTAATAACCCACCGTTTTAAGTATACCGATTACGAGGAGGGCTTTGCCGCCATGAACAGCGGCAAGTCCGGCAAAGTGATTCTGTCTTGGGAGGACTAGAGCATGAAAAAGGCATATAACTATTTTGAAACCGAGCTTGAGGCTATCGAGCAGGCAGGCACCTACAAGGACGAGCGCATCATCACAACACCGCAGAAGGCTCGCATCGACACCACTCAAAAGAACGGCGTTTTGAATATGTGCGCCAACAACTATCTGGGTCTTTCCAACAATGCCGAGCTTATCTCCGCTGCAAAAGCGTCCTACGATAAGTGGGGCTTTGGGCTGTCCTCCGTGCGCTTCATCTGCGGTACTCAGCAGATTCACAAGGAGCTTGAGCGCAAGCTGGCAGAGTTTTTGGGCATGGAGGACGCAATCCTCTATTCCTCCTGCTTTGATGCAAACGGCGGTCTGTTCGAAACTCTTTTAGGTGCGGACGATGCGATTATTTCCGATGAGCTGAACCATGCAAGCATCATTGACGGTGTGCGTCTTTGCAAGGCAAAGCGTTTCCGCTACAAGAACAATAACATGGACGACCTGCGTGTGCAGCTTGAAGCAGCCAAGGACGCTCGCATAAAGCTTATCGCCACCGATGGCGTTTTCTCCATGGACGGCTTTATTGCAAACCTCAAGGGTATTTGCGACCTTGCCGAGGAATATGACGCTCTTGTCATGGTGGACGACAGTCACGCTGTGGGCTTTATGGGCGAGCACGGCAGAGGTTCTCACGAGTTCTGCGGCGTAATGGGTCGTGTCGATATTATTACAGGCACGTTGGGCAAGGCGATGGGCGGCGCATCGGGTGGCTATACGGCAGCTTCCAAGCGCATCATCGACCTGCTTCGCCAGCGTTCACGCCCCTATCTGTTCTCCAACACCCTTGCTCCGGCAATCTGTGCTGCAAGTCTCAAAACTCTTGAAATTCTCAACCGCAGCACCGAGCTTCGTGACCGTGTTGAAGCAAACACAAAGTATTTCCGTTCGCAAATGGAAAAGCTGGGCTTTGATATTCCTGCCTCAACTCACCCAATAGTACCCGTCATGCTCTATGATGCAAGAACGGCGCAGGAATTTGCTCGCCGTATGCTTGAAAAGGGCGTGTACGTCATTGGCTTCTGCTACCCCGTAGTCCCCATGGGCAAGGCAAGAATCCGCACCCAGATTTCCGCAGGTCACACCAAGGAGGATCTCGATTTTGCTATCCGCTGCTTTGGGGAAGTCAAGGAGGAAATGGGACTGTAAATGAAAGCAACGCTTGCATTTCTTTTGGTACTGCTGTTGCTCGTATTTGTGGGCTGCGATATGTTTAATGAGTCTGCGCCTTCGGTCTACTGCAGTTATCCCGATTGCTATGAATATTGCGTTGATGGCACGAACTACTGCGCCCGTCATACCCCCGTGTCCTATGAGCAGGTTCAATATTGCCTTGTTGAAGGGTGCTTCAACACCGCCTTTGTCGGAGGGCTATGCAATCAGCATGTGTGTTTGCAGGAGGGCTGCACGGCTCGCCGTGTAAGCCAAATGTATTGCGCCGCACACGGCGGTTAAATCCAATTCAGACTAATGTCAACAGACCCGATACTTCAAAGCATCGGGTCTTTTTTTTGCAAAAACTGAAAAAATCTGATTTTTTTGGAAAATGTCTTGACTCTGACGTTACGTTATGGTTTATCCTGTGTGCATAAGGAGGTGGAAACATGAAAATTGGTGAGGTATCAAGGCTAACGGGCGTAACTGTGCGTGCCTTGCATCACTGGGATGCGATTGGGCTGCTGTGTCCAAAGAACGTGACCGAGGCAGGCTACCGTGTGTACGAGCATGAGGAGCTAAATCGCTTGCAGCAGATATTGTTCTTCCGTGAGCTGGGGTTTTCGCTGAAGGAAATCAGGGGAATATTGGATTCGCCCAATTATGACAGATTGGACGCACTCAAAAAGCACAGGTCGATGCTGGAGCTGAAGCGCGACCACATAGATGGGCTGATTCGGCTGGTAGATGACACAATGAAAGGAGAAAGAGAAATGAGTTTTAAGGAATTTGACGTATCAAAAATAGAGGCGGAGCGCAAAAAGTACGCAAAAGAAGTGCAGCAACGCTGGGGCAATACAAAAGAGTATTGCCAATTTGAGGAGCGAACTAAGGGCTATAACAACGAGAGCTGGAACGCTATTGACGCACAGGGCGAAGAAATTCTCAAGGAGTTTGCAGCTTGCAAAAATCTCGATCCGTCAGGCGAAAAGGCGCAGTCCTTAGTTGCCATGTGGCAGCAGTACATCACCTCAAAATTTTATGATTGCAGCAAGCCAATACTTGCCTGTTTGGGTCAAATGTACGTTGGGGACGAGCGATTTATGGCATACTTGGACCAAAACGGCGAGGGTACAGCGGAGTTTATGGCGGCTGCAATAATCGAATACACATCAAAATGACACAAAAATAACGATTTTAGGTTGCACTTATGGCACATTGTTAGTATATAGTTTGGGTAATGACAATGTGATTTACCCCCTGTAGTATATCTTCCTAAAGCAAGAAGCCGTCTCACACGAGACGGCTTTTTGTTGATTAAAATCCCCTAGATTATTTGATGACGTCAACTCCCATGTAGGGGCGCAGAGCTTTGGGGACGATGACGGAGCCGTCCGCCTGCTGGTAGTTCTCCAATATGGCGGCAACGGTTCTGCCTATGGCAACGCCGCTTCCGTTGAGTGTGTGAACGAGCTCCGGCTTGAGCGTCTTTGCTCTGCGGAAGCGAATGTTGGCGCGCCTAGCCTGAAAGTCCTCAAAATTCGAGCAGGAGGATATTTCAACATATCTGCCATAGCTGGGCATCCACACTTCGATGTCGTAGGTCTTTGCGGAGCTGAACCCTAAATCACCCGTGGACAGAACCACCACACGATACGGAAGACCTAAGCCCTGAAGAACACGCTCGGCATCGTGGGTCAAGCTCTCAAGCTCCTCATAGCTCTTTTCGGGAAGTGCGAACTTGACCAGCTCGACCTTGTTGAACTGGTGCTGTCTGATGAGTCCCCTCGTGTCTCGTCCTGCGCTGCCTGCCTCGGAACGGAAGCAAGCCGAATAGGCGCAATACTTCACGGGCATATCCTCAATCTCAAGAATGTCCCCACGGTGAAGGTTTGTAACGGGAACCTCGGCGGTGGGAATGAGAAAATAGTCGGTGTTGGCAACCTTGAACGCATCCTCCTCAAACTTGGGCAGCTGTCCGGTTCCCGTCATGCTGTCACGATTGACCATGTAAGGCGGCAGTATCTCAGTATAACCATTGCTGGTATGCGTATCTAAGTAGTAGGAGATGATTGCACGTTCGAGCCTTGCGCCCAAAGCACGGTAGACCGTGAACCTTGCACCCGTAATTTTGCCTGCAGAAGCGAAGTCCAAAATGTTGAGGTTGGTGCCTATATCCCAGTGTGCCTGCGGTTCGAACTCGAACTTTTGTGGCTCTCCCCAACGGCGCATCTCCACGTTCTCTGTATCATCTGCGCCCACGGGTACGCTCGAATGGGGAATGTTGGGAATCTTGTAGAGAAAGTCCTTAATCCTATCTTCAAGCTCGGCAAGCTCGGCATCCAGTGCCTTTATCTCATCGCCCAGTGTGCGCATCTTCTCTTTATCCTCTGTGGCGTCCTCGCCCCTAGATTGCTTCAATCCGATGGATTTGGAGGTGATGTTTCTGAGCGACTTCTTGTTTTCAACGTCCCACATGATGCTGCGGCGGCGTTCGTCCATCTCCAAAAATGCGGTGACGTCTGCCCCCTTGTTGCGCCGATGCTGCATTGCCTCGACCAATTCCTGCGGGTTCTGCCTAATTCTCTTGATATCTAACATATTACATCCTTTCCGGGGCTTGAAGTCCCAAGAGCATCAATCCGTTTTTAACGACCTGTCTTGTAGCATCGGTCAATGCTAATCTTGCGTTGCGTGTGGCATCATCATCTGCCATGATGCGCTGCTCATAGTAAAACTTGTTGAAAGCCGAGCAAATGCTGATTACGGCTCTTGCAATCAGGTATGGTTCATACTTCTCCGCCGCCTGCGCCACCTGTTCGGGGAAGGCGTCAAGAGCTTTAATAAGAGCGCACGAGTAGGGGTCATCGAGCTTTGCGCAATCGACAGTCGCCCTGTCAAAGCCGCCTGCCTTACGAAGCACGGAGCAGCAGCGTGCGTGCGTATACTGTGCGTATGGGCCAGTCTCTCCGTCAAAATTCAGCACCTTGGCAAACGAGAACGATGTGTCCTTGATGCGGCTGTTATACAGCACATTCCAAACGATTGCTCCAACGCCGACCGCCTCAGACGCAGCTTTTTTGTCCTCCAAATCCGGACTCTTTTCCATAATTATATCATAGGTCTTGTTGACCGCAGCATTGAGAACATCGTCAAGATATACAACGTTGCCGTGGCGTGTTGACAGCGTTCCCTCCTCCATGGAGACCATGCCGAAGTTCACATGAACGCAGTCCTTGACCCATTCCTTGCCCATAAGCTCCAGCACCTTGAAAAACTGTCTGAAGTGCAAATCCTGCTGATAGGCAACCACATACAGGCACTTATCGAAGTGGTAGGTGTTCTTTCTATAACATGCCGCAGCTATGTCACGGGTGGCATAAATCGTGCTGCCATCGCTCTTTAGAATGATACATGGCGGCATTTTCCATTCGCTAAGGTCAACGATTGTCGCTCCCTGATCGAGCTTTGATATTCCCTTTTCCTTCAGCTCGTTGATGATAGCAGGCATCTTGTCCTCGTAGAATGCCTCGCCGTTATAGCTGTCAAACTCAACGCCCAAACGGTCGTAAACTCGTGAAGCGTCCTTGAGTGTAGCTGTTGTCATCTGCTTCCACAGCGTGACCGCCCGTTCGTCACCGCATTCAAGACGATGGAACCAAGCACGCGCCTCATCGTTGAGGCTCTCGTCCTTGTCCGCCTCATCATGGAACTTGACATACAGTGCCACCAGCTCACGCACGTTGTACTCACTTATCGGTCTGTCGCCCCACTTTTCATAGGCGCAGAGCATCTTGCCAAATTGCGTTCCCCAGTCGCCAAGATGGTTGATTCTAACCACGTTATAGCCCAGCATCTTGTAGATGCGTGAAAGCGAATTGCCTATCGCTGTTGTGGGCAAATGCCCGATGTGGAAAGGCTTTGCAATGTTGATTGAGGAGAACTCAACCACGACCGTCCTGCCCTCGCCAACGCTCGAACCGCCGTAAGCATCGCCCATACATGCAATCGTGTTTAATACACCCATGCTCATGGCGGAGGTATCTACAAAGAAGTTGAGATAGCCCGATACTGCCTCGACCCTTGCAACGCCGCAGGGCAAAGTGAGTTTGCATTTAAGCTGCTCGGCTATCGTGGCAGGCGCAAGATGCAGGCTCTTTGATAGCCTGAAGCACGGGAAAGCCACATCCCCCATCTCGGAATTTTTTGGACACTCGAACCAGCCGAGTATCTCCTCGACAGTTTGTCCGCACAACGGCGCAATCGCCTCTGCGATAGATCTTTGGCAATCCATAGTACACCTCGCATTTTTTCTGAACTGATATTATATCACCAATGCCCAATCTGTGCAAGAAAAACCGCAAGCAAAATCCACTTGCAATTCGACATGCTCTATGTTATAATTACCGTGATATTTTTGAAAGAATAACCCTTTTGCGGTTATGAGGAATGAGTTGAGACGATTCTTTTTGCATTTGAAAAAGCATCCAGCTTGGTACCTTCTTCTGTTTGGATTGGTGCTCATTGTCACCATGCTCATTTCCATCTGCTTGGGACAATACCCCGTACCGCTTGGCGAGCTTTGCAAGCTGCTTTTGTCAAAAATCTTTCCCATTGAGCAAACGTGGACGAACAACATGGCCATTGCTGTGTTCAACATTCGCCTGCCCCGTGTGATACTTGCCGTGCTGGTTGGCTGCAGCCTATCCGCGGCAGGTGCGACCTATCAGGGCGTATTTCAAAACCCCATGGCGTCTCCCGACATTTTAGGAGCAACAAAGGGTGCGGCATTTGGTGCGGCTCTTGCAATCTTTATCGGCTTATCCTCAACGGGCGTGACTGCGTTTGCGTTTGTGTTCGGGCTTGGCTGTGTGGGGCTGGTGTTCCTCATCGGTCGTCTTGCGCCGGGAAAGCAGATAACCAATCTGATTTTAGCTGGCATCATGGTAGGCTCGCTGTTTTCATCGGGAACGTCGTTTATCAAGCTGGTTGCCGACACAAGCAATCAGCTTCCTGCCATAACCTACTGGTTGATGGGCAGTCTGTCGGGCGCAACGGGGGACGATGTTCTGTTTGCAGTCGTGCCGATGGCCATTGGGCTAATCCCCCTGTTTTTGCTTCGCTGGCGCATCAACCTGTTGACGCTGGGCGATGAGCAGGCACGAACGATGGGCGTCAACACCTCTCTTCTTAGGTTCATCATAATCGTGTGTGCAACGCTTGTCACCGCTGCCGCCGTGTCCGTTTCGGGCATGATTGGCTGGGTCGGGCTGGTTATTCCGCACATGTGCCGCCGTATTGTGGGCAACGACTTTAAGGTTCTGTTGCCTGCGTCAATGCTCGTGGGCGGAACGTTCCTTTTAATAGTGGACGATTTCTCACGCAATCTTTTGGTCACGCAGATACCCATTGGCATACTGACCGCCTTCATTGGCGTGCCCTTCTTCCTGTGGCTGATATTGAAGAAGGAGAAGGTGTGACATGGGACTTGCCGTGAAAGATTTGTCATTTTCATACACCGATGTTCCCGTCCTGCAAGGCGTATCCTTCACGCTTCAAAGCGGTGAGGTGGCGGCAGTTTTGGGGGCAAACGGCGCAGGAAAAAGCACTCTGTTCCGTTGCGTTTTGGGCTTGCTCAATAAGTATGGCGGCTCGATAACCATTGATGGCAAGGAGATTAAATCGCTAAGCCCAAAGAGGCTCAGTCGTTTGATTGCCTATATTCCTCAATCTCATTATCCTGCCTTCCAATACACCGTTTTGGACATGGTTCTTATGGGCATGGCTCCGCAGATAAGCGCATTGGGCTCACCCGGAAGCAAGCAGCGTAATCAGGCGATGCAGGCATTGGATATGCTCAACATCGGTGCGCTTGCACAGCGCAGCTTTTTGCGTCTAAGCGGCGGTGAGCAGCAGCTTGTTTTGATTGCCCGCGCTCTTGTTCAGCAGGCGAGAATACTATTGATGGACGAGCCCACCGCAAATCTGGACTTTGGCAATCAGCATCTTGTGCTTTCCACCGCACAAAAGCTCAAAAACGAGGGCTATGCGGTACTGCTGTCCACGCATAATCCGCAACAGGCGTTACTGTATGCGGACAGGCTTATTGCCATCAAGGACGGTCATATCTGCGCTGATGGCATTCCGCACGATGTTCTTTCCGCCCAGCTAATTAAATCGCTCTACGGGCTTGACGTAAAAATTACAGAAGGGTCGGTGGTTCCGCTTTGATGCAATGGACTGACGTTTCCGTGCGTCTTATGCACGATTTTGCCGAATACACGGATTTCTACAAAAAGCTCGCAGCTTTTCTTGCTCCGCACCTTGACAGAAACGGTCATATTTGCGATGCAGGCTGTGGCATTGGCTATTTGGGTCGTGAAATTGCAAGCTCATGCAGACTTGTCACAGGTGTTGAGATGAACCCCCTTGCCGCAAAAGCAGCGCAGCAATATCATGCGGACATAGCCAACTATACGGTAAAGTCGGGCGACATTTATCTGCTGCCTCCCAGCGAACCGTATGACGATATGGTGTGCTGCTTCTTTGGCAGCGTTCTTGAAAGCCTTATGATAGCCAAGCGGCAATGCAAGGGCAGGCTCATCATGGTCAAGCGTGACATGGATCACCACCGCTTTTCAACAAAGTACGTCAAACTTTGGAAGCAACCGTTGATAGAGGCGACCTATGCGCTTGAGGAGTGGGGCATTCCCTTTGAAAAATATGACTTGACGCTTGAAGCAGGACAACCATTTAGGAACCTTAGTGACGGAGTGGATTTTTTCACCCTGTACAGTCAAGAATTTCGCGCTGCCCAAATCACCGAGCAGGAGGTATACACTCGGCTCAGCAAGGGCAGAGAACCCTATCCGTACTATTTGCCCATGGAACGAAAAATGGGCATACTAATAGTAAATACAAAAGATATTGATGGAGGAAAATTATGCAAAAAATTATCACACTTGCTCTAGCCCTGTTGCTCACATTCGGCGCAATTTTGGGCTGCGCATCTACAAAGAATGTCGTCACTCAAACAGATGAGCCCGCAGTATCCAGTGCAACACAAGCCACCGATGCACCGCAGATTACTGATGAGCCAACCGCCGCACCGACCGAAACACCTGCGACCCGAATCTTTACCGATTCCGTTGGTCGTCAGGTCGAGATTCCGTACACCGTTGAAAGCATTGCCGTGTCCGGCCCTCTTGCGCAGATTGCTGTGTTTGCACTTGCCCCCGATATGCTGGTTGGCGTCTCCTCCGAATGGGACGCTGCTGCGCAAGCCTTTATCCCCGAAGAATACTACAATTTGCCTAATCTGGGTCAGCTTTACGGCGGCAAGGGCGAGCTGAACTTGGAGGCGCTGCTTGCCTCAGGCGCACAGGTTATAATCGACGTTGGCGAACCAAAGAGCACCATTGTTGAGGACTTGGACGCCCTTCAGGCACAGACAGGGATTCCCTTTGTCCACATAACCATGACCACCGAAACTGCAGCTGACGCATACATACAGCTTGGCGAGCTGTTGGGTCGTGAGGAGTATGCCCAGACGCTTGCAACCTACTGTGACGAGGTTTTGACCCGTACAAAGGAGATTGCATCAACCGTTGAAAAAACTCGTGTTGTTTACTGTCTTGGTGAGTCGGGACTGAACGTTATCGCAAAAGGCTCCTTCCACGGCGAGATTATCGACCTGCTGTGCGACAATGTTGCCGTTGTTGACGATGTTTCGAGCAAGGGCACAGGAAACGAGATTACGATGGAGCAGCTCATGCTTTGGGACCCCGAGGTGATTCTGTTTGCACCCGACAGCGTGTACGGCATGGTCGGTTCAGACCCCACTTGGCAGTCGCTAACCGCCATATCGAGCAATAATTTCTATGAGGTTCCGTTTGGCCCGTACAACTGGATGGGCTTCCCTCCCTCAGTTCAACGCTATTTGGGAATGATTTGGCTCAGCCAGCTTCTCTATCCCGAAACGGCGCAGTACAACGCCTTTGCAGAGGTTGCAAACTACTTTGCGCTCTTCTATCACGTTGAATTGTCGGAGCAGCAGATAGGCGATTTGATGCTCAATTCCTTGGGGAGAAAATAAAATGAGGACGCTGTTTACAAGCATCAAGGACGCAATCGAGCGTGGAGAGCGTGCCGTTCTCTGCTCGGTGCTGGCTTCACATGGCTCAACCCCACGAGGTCAGGGCGCACGCATGGCCGTCTTTGAGGACGGCTCTACAATGGGAACTGTCGGCGGCGGCGCAATCGAACACCGTGCAACGCTCCTTGCAAAAGAAGTGCTCCAAACGGGGCGTTCTGCCGTAAAGAGCTTTGCGCTTCACAAGGATGAGATTGCCGATATTGGCATGGTTTGCGGCGGCGATGTGCTTATCTGCCTGCAGGTGTGGGATGAGGTGGGCATTGTAAACGATATTCTTTCCGCCCTCGATGGCAATAGTGATTCCTTCCTTGTGACCACCGTTGAAAACGAGCAGGTTGTGGATTTTTGTGTCAGCACGAATCCTCCTGCGCCCATTGCCGGCAAGGTCTATGTAGAATCGCTAAAGGTCGCAGGTCGTGTGTATGTGTTTGGCGGCGGTCACGTCAGCCGTGCGCTTGTGCCGATTCTCACCACCGCACACTTTTCTGTGGTCGTGCTTGAGGACAGGGAGCAGTTTGCAACCAAAGCCCTGTTTCCCACCGCCGATGATGTTCTGCTTGTGGACTTTGCCAGCCTTGACTCAATCACCCTCACAAAGCGTGATTGGGCCGTCATCATGACTCGTGGGCATCAGTCGGATTTCGATGTTCTTCGCCAGGTGCTTGCCACCCCTGCAACCTATATCGGCTGCATAGGAAGTCGCTCAAAGGTCGCCCACACGCAGGAGCGTCTAGGCGAGCTGGGCTTCACGGCAACCGATTTTGCCCGTGTACACAGTCCAATCGGGCTGCCAATCGGCGGCGAAACTCCCGAGGAAATATCCATTGCCATAGCCGCCGAGATGATTGCTCACCGGTCAAAGACAAAATAAGAAGGTTTTATCTGCAAACGGGCGAACACAGTTCGCCCGTTATTTTCGTCTATTTGGGATCTGACCCCAAATAGACGAATTATATATTATTTTGGGGTGGTGATGCTTGCGCTAAAGATTCGGCTCGAGCCTGACAATCCACCTAAGTATCTTTGATGCGTCTGCTGCAGTAACGGTTATACTGCCGGTTACATTGGCTGCCGTCAAGTCAATATTATTGTCGTTGACGAGCTTGACAATCCAACGGAGAATGTGCGAAGCATCGGAAGCATCGACCAATCTGTCTCCATTTGCGTCACCACGGATATAGCCTGATGCAGGCGTAGGCGTAGGCGTTGCCGCAGGCGTTGGTGTAGCTGTGGGGGTCGCCGTTGGTGTAGCCGTAGGCGTGGGCGTTGGTGTAGCCGTAGCCGTAGGCGTGGGCGTTTGTGTAGCCGTAGGCGTGGGTGTTGGCGTAGCCGTAGCCGTTGGTGTTGGCGTAGACGTAGGCGTTGGTGTAGCCGTAGCCGTTGGTGTTGGCGTAGACGTAGGCGTGGGTGTTGGCGTAGACGTAGGCGTGGGTGTTGGCGTAGCCGTGGGGGTAGGCGTGGGGGTAGCCGTGGGGGTTGGCGTAGCCGTGGAGGAAGGCGTATAGTTGTAGGATTCAGCCCTTAGTGTGTAGTAGTATCCATCGTTGTCCGAATCCCATGCCTCCTTATAGACCAAGGGATAGTACAAACAAAGGGATTCGTTAACTCCGATGCTTCCGTATCCCCCGTTGGTACTCTTATGGAAGGCATAGACATCGATAATGGGCGGAACATTTGTAAAATAGACGGCGGTCAGCAGTGAACACGCTGAAAACGCAAAGCTGCCAATCTGCTGTAATCCTTCAGGCAAGGTTACCGAGCAGAGCGTTGTATTGTGTGAAAAGGAGGTAGAACCAATATGCGTAACCGTTGTGGGCACGGAATAGGCGGACACCGGCTTTGCGGACGGGAAGCACAGCAGCTTCGTACAATCTTTGTTAAACAGAACACCGTCTTGACTTGTAAAGTTAGGGTTTGAAGCATCCACGTTGACGGCGGTAAGCTGGGGACAGTTGTAGACCATTATTTCGGGCAAGCTTGCATAAAGCAGTGAGGGGGGCAGCGATATAGTCGTAACATTCACGGTGTTAAAGGCATATGTTGCAATGCAGGTCGTTCCGTCACGCACATCGAATGCGCCGTTGTAGTTCTTGAGGCAAATAAGGTTTGTATTGAGGTACAAGGCGTTTCCAAACCAGCTTGAAGCATTTGAGTATAGAGCAGTATCGGAAAAAGCGTCCATGCCGATGTATTTTATCGTGGAAGGCAGAGAGACTGACGCCAGTTTGCTGCACTTTTTAAACGCCCATTGCCCAATCATTTCAAGTCCATCGTTAGCGTACACGCTGGTTAGCTGTGTGGCATACTGGAACAGGTTGCCGCTGATGTATCTCATTGAGCTTGGAAACACAATGCTCTGAATCTCGTCATCGCTTGAAAATACCGACCTTGCTGTGGCAACCGTACCCTCTTTTAAGGTTAGCTGTGAAACAAGTGAGCCGGTTTTTCTGCTTTGAATCAGAATATTGTCCACATACAGGCAGTTGTCCGCCCAGTTTGCTTCGTTGGTGGCATAGGCTGTCTGACTAAAAGCGGAAACTCCTATCCATGTATCGGCATTGTAGACAAAGGAGAGTGATATATTGGCAAGACTGGTACAGCCAAGAAATGCGCAGTCGCCCAATCTTTGCAGCGGAGCAGTAAAAATTGCATCGGTAAGTGTACTGCAGTTTGCAAAGCACATTTTCCCCACAGAAGTCAACGTGGTGGGAAAATTGATGCTGCTAAGCGAGCTGCATCCCTTAAAAGCGTTATCGCCAATCTTTTTCAGTCCTTGGGGAAGCTGAACCCTCTCAAGAGCAGCGCAGTTGCCAAAAACTCCGTCTCCCAATTCGGTTATTCCTTCAGACACCACAAGGTCGGTTATGCTGGTGGATAGCTCAGCCCAAGGGAGGACTGTGCCTGATGAACCATAACTGTAGGTGGAGCCACTGCCGCTTAACGTCAGCACGCCGGAAGCTGCGTCAAAGCTCCAAGTGACGTCATCGCCACAGGCATTCTCAAGTGCATTCGATATGATATTGGGCGGAAGAACCAAGGCCGCTAACGTGAGGACAACGGCAACAATTATTGACAAAAAACGTTTCATATTTCCTCCTTAACAGTTGATTCAACCTAGTATATCACATCAAAATTGCCTAACAAGAGGGCAAGCAAGCCAAAGGAGCAAGCATCAACCCAACCATCGGAGGGTGCTGCCCTATCTGTTGGCATAGAATCCGTAAACTAATTCCCCTTTTGGGGCGTGTTGCCGCCGTTTGCAGGCTTCTTTCTGCGGAAGTTGCGACGACGGTTGTTGGTCTTGGGCTTATCGGCATTTCCTCCCTGAAGCTCCTTCTCCTTATCCTCGGCTGCCTGAAGCGTTGCCTCCTTCTGGGGTTTGGGTCTTGGGGGGCGTGGTGCGCGTGCAGGCTGCTGCGTCTGCTGATTTTGCGGACGCTGCTGTCTGGTTTGCCGTGGCTGCTGGCGATGGGCAACGGTAAGCGGCTCGTCTGAGGACTTGTTCTCCTCCTGCTCAATCGGCTTGGCAATCTCCGGCAGGGGTTGTCCTTCAAGCGCAATATGCGTGTAGTGATAGTCCTTGACGTCAATCGTGCCATCGGGCAGCGTCAAGCGCACCTTGGTTTTCTCGGTGATGACATCATTGCTTATAACCGTGCCTGTTCCGTCAACCGTCACCACAACCTTGCCGAGTTTGGGCATATTCTTTCTCATGGACTCGTAGGCGTCCTGCTCGTACTGCAAGCAGCACATGAGCCTTCCGCACAGACCTGAGATTTTCGTGGGGCTTAGCGAAAGATTCTGCTCCTTTGCCATCTTGATGCTCACGGGACGAAAATCATCTAAAAAGGTCTTGCAGCACACGGGTCTTCCGCATGAGCCCAGTCCGCCAAGCATCTTTGCTTCGTCTCTAACTCCGATTTGACGGAGTTCGATGCGTGTCTTAAATAGAAATGCCAAATCCTTGACCAGATCACGGAAGTCCACACGCTCGTCTGCGGTGAAGTAAAACACGACCTTGCTGCCGTTGAACGTGTATTCCACATCAACCAGCTTCATATCGAGCTTGTGCTCTAAAATTTTGTCTTGGCAGATAGCAAATGCATCGCTCTCCTTTGCGGAGTATTCGGCACGCATACGCCTATCCTCTGCGTTTGCCACACGCAAAACGGGCTTGAGTGGCGCAATAATTTCCGCTTGGCTCACTTCCTTTGTGCCCTGCACGACATCGCCAAACTCCGTGCCCCTTGCTGTCTCGACAATCACGCCGTCACCTGCCTGAATATCTAAATCCATAGGATCGAAAAAATAAACCCTGCTGCCTGTTTTGAATTTTACGCCAATTACTTTTGTCATATTCTATCCTTTACACTGCGCCAACACCCAATCAAGGGTTAATGGCGCACTCGTTTGATATGTTTGCATACGTTGTGCATCCAAGATTACACCTATAATACATTGAATTTTGGATATTGTAAAGCGAGATGCAATTTTATTCACAATATCTCTGCTGTCCCCGTTGCATATCCTTCCGCCTTGCACGGCTGTAAGCAGTCCGTCTCGCATCAGCGAAAGCCAAATGTCGAACAGCTCACCCAGCGCAGCACTTGAAATGCCTTTTTTGCCCTTTTCCGCCGACCTTGACAGCAGCGAGTTATATTCGGCAAACGGTGTGGCTGCAAACAGCGTTTCATTTATCAACCGAATGGCTTCCGCCCGAAAAGAGCGATACTCCTCGGTCGCCATTTCCGCTGCTCTGTTCTGTACACCGTCCGACAGCAGGCTGCATACCTGCGCCATGAGGGGATCAACACCGCTGTCGATAAGTCTCTTTTCGACCGTTTCGGGCGGCTCTGCTTCCAACCTCACCGATGTGCAGCGTGAGCGAATTGTTGGCAACATTCCTGCCTCATTGCCAACGATAATGAACATAGTATCCACCGGCGGTTCTTCAATGGTCTTTAGAAGAGCATTTTGGCTCTGTTCGTTACAAAGATGTGCGTCCAGCAGCACCATGCAACGCTTGCCGTCCGAGTTGCCCAGCATACAGAAGGCATTGAGCCTTTGGCGCAGCTCGCCCACCTTCATTGGCTGCAGCTCAAGGTATCGAGGATTGTTGTCAAGCACAGACACATCGGTAGTGTCGTTGCAAAAGAGGGCTGCTGTCTGCCTTGCGGCAAGCTCCTGTCCCCCATTGGGCACGCCGCAAAGCAACACCGCATGTGGTGCAGTTCCCTCTTTTATGCTATTGTGCAGCTGTAAAAGTATGTTCAACAAGTTTCTCCTTTAACGAATCGGTGGCGGAAATGAGGTAAACCTTCCCCAAGCAGGTTACTTTGGTCGCGGACGCTCGCTTTCCGCAATAGGTTCTTGGCGCACGCACCTTTGCGGTCGCCTGTTCTACTGCGCTGATGTCCCTAAGCGGCAATTTATACAGATTCTGTTCTCGCTTGCCAGTTACCTTATCTATATACAACGCCTTGTCGGTTATGGTGTAGCGAAAGGCAGTTAGGCGAAAGCGATAAACCAAAATGGCTACCACCAGCAGGACGGAATACATTCCTATCTGAATGTAGCCCTCGTTGATATTGAGCGTGCGTGAAAGCCAGTTGCCAAGAAAGATAACTCCGAACACGGAGAACAAAAGCAGGGCATACAGCGCACCGTTCGACCGCACAAAGCGAGGTGTTGGCGAAGAAACCTCCGTATGAACAAGATCCATCACATTATCATCCATGCTATCATTTTACTCTAAAAAAAGTTCTGCGTCAAATTGAAAAACAATATTGACAGAGCGAAAGTCAAATGTTATAATGGCTCTTGCATTGAAGATGCGCATTCCTCAGTAGCTCAATGGCAGAGCATTCGGCTGTTAACCGAAGGGTTGTAAGTTCGAGTCTTACCTGAGGAGCCAAACCCCCGTCCATCGGACGGGGGTTTTCTTTATGCACGCTTCAACTTACAACCCCAGGTTAACAGACGCAGGCTGTTATCCGCGCGAGGCGGTGTTTTGCCGCATGGCGATGCGAAAGCAAAAACGCAAAACGCACCTGTGATGCGTTTTGAGCCGAGCGAAGCCGAAGGCTCCCGACCAACCGAGGCGCACACAAAATAGTACAATCCTATGTTGTGCGCCGAGGGCGAGGGTTGTAAGTTCGAGTCTTACCTGAGGAGCCAAACCCCCGTCCATCGGACGGGGGTTTCAGTTTGTCAAAAAAGGTTCGAACCCTTAATAACAAGTTGTAAGGTTTCGAACCTTTTTCGCCAGAATACAGGCTTTTCTCTCGCAAACTGCGTTTGCTCCCGGGCGAAAAGCCCGAAAAGAACGAAAAACCTTGTTTTTCATCCGTTTCGGCGTACATGCCGCCGAAGCCGGAACTTATGCAGCAGGGCTCACGCCCCGCACCCATAGGTTTTTTGACAGTCTGAACCCCCGTCCATCGGACGGGGGTTTTCTTTATGCACGCTTCAACTTACAACCCCAGGTTAACAGACGCAGGCTGTTATCCGCGCGAGGCGGTGTTTTTGCCGCATGGCGATGCGAAAGCAAAAACGCAAAACGCACCTGTGATGCGTTTTGAGCCGAGCGAAGCCGAAGGCTCCCGACGAAGCTGGCGAACGCAGTTCGCCCCTACTTTTGACAAAAAAATATGATAAGTGTGGTTGAGGTTGCGTTTAGCGGTGGGACAGCAGCTCGGTTACGATGCAGATTATGCCGGATACGCCCACGGAAATGTAGATGATTTTTTCGGCAACGCCCTTGCTGATGCGCTTTTCTGCCATTCTTCCGAACACTCTTCCAACCAGTATCGCAGCGGTTCCCACGGCGCACAGCGGTATCATATCTGCCGTGAACAGCCCGGTAAATGTTCGGGTCATAAAATTCACTGCTCCTGTGACAACGAACAAGAACTGCAAATTGGCAACGTAGCTTGCCCTATTGTCCGTGTCTTCCAAAAAATAGAGTGCCATGGTTGGCCCGCCCATCGAAAATAAGCCTGCGCACACACCCGAAAGTGCGCTGCAAGCAAGCCCTGTGAGCTTTGATGGTCTGTGTTTCCTCTTGCGCTTGAAAAAAAGGTAAAACACGGAAAGGAGAATCAGCAGGATAGCAAACGCAAGGTTGAGTGCCCTAAGGTCGATGTAATCCGTGAGCAAAATTGACGTCGTTGAGAATAATAAAAAGACAGCGATGGGCAGCAACATTCGCCTAAGCTCAAGACTTTTTCGCACTTGAAAGAGTATTGCACCTGCCAAAAACAGGGATATAAACGTAACCAAACTTGCAGCTTGGCTTATCTCCATCACATAGCCCAGCACTACCATCATCACTACCGCTGCGCCAAAGCCTGTCACCGACTGTATCACTCCTGCAGCCATTGAGCTTAATATCACCGCTAGCCAAATTACGAGGCTGTTCACTTCTTTCCGCCTTGCCCTTGACTTTCCTTGTCAAGATGCGGCAGAATGGTCTTGTATACAAGAGCTGCCCACACATAGAAGATGACCCCAATTATGCCGATAGCAAGCACATAAACTTGATTGACAAGCAGCACAAGTGCAACCGAGGTGATAATGATGATAAGCGTGTTGAGAATGTGCCTTGTAGACAGTATGACCGAGTTTTTGAAGCAGTCCACCAGTCTCAGCTTCAAAATTGCCAGCATGGGAAAAGCGTAGATAAACGTGAAAAGCCAAGTCGCCAAAAACACGACCACCGCAAACGAGATAAAGATGTTGCTTGTAAGCTTGGCTATTGAGAGCGCACCTTGGCAGTAGAGCCTGAGCAGAATCCATGCGTCAGCCAGCAACGCCGCATATATGAGCCACAGAATAGTCGCCTGCCCAAAGTTGAGCCTAAACCCCGCAAAAAAACCACGCACAGTAGCGATGGGCTCCTTGCGCAGCTTTTTTATTATGACATAATGAACGGCACTTGTTGATGCGCCTATGGTAATAATGGGCAGACTGCAAATCAACCACAGCAGGTTTAGAATTACTAAATCGGCAACCCATTCGCAGAAGCGAAATATGATGTGGTTGAAGGGGACTTTGTTCATTTGGACAAATCCACCAATTCTTCTATTGGTTTTCCGTCTGCACAGGGCATATCAAAGCCCAGCAGTTTTGCAAGCGTTGGTGCCTGGTCAATGATTCTTCCGTGTTCAAGGACGACCTTATCCTTGGCAAAGGGATTATACAGGAAGAATGACGGCTGAACGCCCTTATGCGGCATGTGGCCGTGGGTTGCCACGCTTGTGCGATAGTCGGAAATGTCGCACTTGGTAAATATATCGGTGTAATTGGCACGAGCCGAGAACGATGCCTTGCCGTCCGATTCAATCATGAAATCATAGTTGCCGTTGGTGTGGAAACGCTCCTCGCACTGACGCACGGTAAGTATCTCCGATATTCCCAGATACTCCATATTATCGTGCAGCAGCTTATAAACCTTATCGCGCACAACGGGGTCGTGGTCCTTGACATAAATCTGTGCCGACAGCGATGCGGTATGGCAGTAAGCACGGTAATCCGTTATTTTGACGCCCTGCTCATCGTAGTCAACAAAACCATGAAGCGAAAGGAAACGATTGATGCTGGTAACGTGGTCTATGTCGCAATGACCGTGGTCGGAGGTGATGTTGATGATGGTTTGGTCGCCAAGTCCTGTCTGCTCAATGGCATCGAGCATAATTCCGATACATTCATCCAAAAACTGATACGCAGGCTGCAAGGCATCGGAGAACACTCCCCTAGAATGACGTGTGCGGTCGATGAGCGTCAAATGGGTGTAGATGATGTCGGGCTGATAGGTTTTTGTCAGATAGGACACCGCACGAGCGCAGAACAAATCATTGATGTGGTAGCGGTCGGGTTGCTCCCAGCAGTCCGATACAGCAGGCATGACCTCGTCCAGCAGTCCCACGGTAGATTTTCTTCTCACAGTATCCTGCATTGTCTCACCGGGCAAGCCTCCGTGTACGCCCGAACGATGCAGCACCCACGGGTGCTTTGCGCCAAGTGTCAGCGGCCAGTAAACATAGGCAGTTTTAAGTCCAAGCCGCTTCGCTTCGTCTGCCAAAGTGGGAACACCAACGCTTGAAGCATGCTCGAACCATTCGCCCGGGCCTTCGCCATCAATGAAAATCTCATTATTTATGATGTGGTGATGCTCAGGATAGCAGCCCGTCATAATTGAGGTGTGAATGGAATGCGTCAAAGTGGGATAGGTGGACTCCATCTTCTTTACGATTGACGACTTTTCCAAAACTCTTTTGAAGTTTGGCAACGCCATCATTACGGGTATGTCCTCCTCGACCATGGAATCAATGGATATAACCAACAGTCTGCGTTTCATTGCTTACTCCTTTGTGGGCGGTACCAGCCCCAGTTCTTTTTCCTTTAGTTCAAGCCGTCTGCTCAGTTCAATTGCGCCCTCATCGTCCAGATGCACATGAATACAATCGGGATAGCGTTCCAGCAGCTCCTTGTTGTCTCCAACAACTATTTTTATCGTGGCAAGGTCGAGCATGGGGATATCCGAGTCCGAATCACCGGCGGCAAGCAGTGGCTTTTCGCCATTGAAGCGTTCCAGCGCATAGGCGGCCGCCAGCGGCTTTGCTCCTCCTGCATCGTTAATTGCCTCGCCCGTCAGAACTCCGTTTTCAATGACCTCTTCAAAGGCAAACAGCTTGTCAACATTCATCTGCCCACAAAAATCGTGCAAGAGGTTGGCAGGCGAGCCGGTTGCGATAATCATTGGCATATCGTATTTTTTGATAAATGCGAACAACACCCGATTGAACTGCACGTCCAGTGCCTTATCCCAAGCAAGATAGCCCTTGACATACTCCCAGTAGTCGCTCTCCTTCATTCCCTTGACAGATGCTACATAGTTTTGCGTGCATAATCCGCAAAGTGTATCGTGTGTAATCCACCCCTGACGGCAGCATTCGCATATTTTGAGGCGGTTAGTGATAAACTTGTCCTCAATCGCATTCTTTTCATCGTGCAAGAAAGCCATCCACGCAAACAGCGTAGCACCCTTTCTTACCGTATTGTCCCAATCAATCAATGCATAGGGCATAAACTAATCTCCTTTATCATTCATTATAACATATAAATCTTCCGATGTATCGCCCATGTCACAGCAATCCTATCATCTTCCAGTAGACCATGCCGATTGTCATTAGGTATGCGCCGCAAATGAGCATCTTTACACCGCATATTCGCATAAAATCTTTAATGGGAATATTCCCAAAGCCATAGGCGACAAGCCACATTGTTACCTCATACGGAAGTATGAGCTGACTGCCGCCCTGAAACACCGTGTAGCACATCACAAGCGGCTGAATACCCAGCCTTTGGCATATCCTTGCAAGCGGCACGCCAAGAGCAGTCATCTCTGCAACAGGCGTCATTAAAAAGTTCAGTGCCACAACCAGAACCCAGACGAGCGCAAGGAACAGCACCGGGTTTAAGTTGCTTAGTATGGGGGTCATAAGGTTTACAATTATATCGCCCAGCCCCACAGCGGTTGCGCCTGCGCCAATGCTAAGGCAGGCGGCAATGAAGATAACGGCATCGTAGTTGACGTTCTTTAGATCCTCCGCCTTTCCCACATTGATTATGGGCAGATATAAAAGAGCAGGGGCGACCATGAAGCCGTAGACCATTGGTATTTGGTGCCACTGATAGGTGAACAGGTAGACAATCAGAGCAATAAGCACTCCAAGAGTCTTTTTTTCTTCCACATTCATCTTGCCCAGCTCGATTAGCTTAATCTTGAAGAGCTCCTTGTCAAACTTCTTGACCTTGGGCTTGATGATAAGTGTCATCACAAAGCCCACCAAAAAGACATAGGGAATGAAAATTGCGTTGTGCTTTAGAAAAGTCCAATAATCCATATTGTACGGTGCCACATCTTTTATCGTGTTAAATATGACCGAAATAAAGGTGGGCGAGTACACAAACAGATAGGACTCCATAAATCCCAACTGCCCTGCAAGCATCAGTCCTGCCGAATCGGTGGATTTACCCATGTTCAAAGATTCGCAGATGCTAAAGGTGATTGCAGCAACGATAACCGCTGCGCTGGTGCTGGGAATGAGTATGCAGGCAATCATACCAAGGGCAACCATTCCCATCAGCAACCCTCGATAGGTTCCTCCTGTGCGAATTACGCACCAGTAGGCTATGCGCTTAAGTATTGATGTGCGCTGTATAACCGATACGATGATGAAGCTGCCAATCATCATCCAAGGCAATTCCTGAGTCCAAGGAGAGAAGGCTTGGGTGAATGACATAACGCCGGTTATGACGTACATTATCATCAAGACAAGTGCGACAACGGTGTTATGCATCGCCTCGGTTGCAAACATCACTATTGCCCATGAGGTAACCGCCAGAAACTTTTTTACTTCGGGCGTGTAGTAACCACCGCAGGGTATGCAAATTAGGATTATCGGCAGAACGAGGGAAAACAGAAATTTTATCGCTGCTTTTCTGCGCTGGGGATTTGACATTACTTTCATCTTGTTTCTTCTTTGCTCAAAATGTGGCATGCCGACCGCAATCGACATGCCACTCATCTAACTGAAGCGTAAGCGGTTCGTAGTCATCCTCCGTTGTCAACCCCACTTTTGTGTGGGGTCGACAACAGATTTAGGGGGAATCTGCAGAGTTAGCCTGCGAACGTTGCTTTTGCTGCTTCGGACAGTTCGTTTAGAATGGTCTGCAGCTCTGCGCGATCTGCGGCGGAGGAGACGACCTTTGCTAACGCATTGTTCTCGTAGGTGTAATAGAAAGTGGTGTAGTTGTAGTTATAGGGACGACCAACGCAATACTGGAGCATCTGTGCAGGCGTTGCGAATGCAGGATTCTCTGCAACGAATGCCGTCCAGCTATCGGAAGTCAGCACGCTCTTTCTCACGGGCAGATAGCCGGTGGACTGTGCAAAGGAGCTGGTGGATTCCGTGCTGAGCAGATACTTGATGAAGTCCCAAGTTGCTGCATTCTCCTCTTCGGGATGTCCGTCCAATGCGGCAATGTTTGCACCGCCTGTCGTGGAAGCAGGGGTTCTGCCGTCTGCTGCAGGAAGAATTGCCGTGCCTACGGTGAACTCGCAGCTATTCTGGAGCGTCTTGATGTCGCCAGAGGACGAGTAGAGCATCGCAACATTCTTGTTGATAAATGCGGTACGGACGTTCTCGTTGGATACAAACTCCTGACCGGAAGCTGCCTGATACCAACCATCGTCGACTGCATCACGCAGATACTGTGCTGCCGCCAAACCGATTTCGTTGTTGTAGCCAATGTCACTCTGATCTGCATTGAGCACTTCGCCGCCAAGCTGCATTACCCACAATTCAAGGTAAATGCCCTGCTCAGGTGCCGTAAGTCCCCACATCTTGTTTGCAGGATCCGTTACCGCCATTGCAACGTCCTTGAGCTCAGACCATGTGGTCGGAACTGCAAGTCCCTTTTCTGCAAACAGGTCGGCATTGTAGTAGAGAATGAAGGTTGAACGGTTGAAGGGCATGGAGTAGACACCACCGTCTTCGCCATAAGAGAAGCTCATCAGACCTTCATAGAAATCGCTCAAATCATAGTTCTCTGCTTCAATATAGGGAGCAAGGTTCAAAAGTGCGCCGTCTCCTGCAAAGGGAGCGACCTTAGAGACCTCCAACTGAACCAGATTCGGCTGGTTCTGAGCAAGGACTGCTGCTGCGTGGCTGCTGCACAGTCATTGTACGATCCCTGATATACAACAGTTACATGAACGTTGCTCTGGGATGCGTTGTAAGCATCGACCTGTGCCTGAATAGCTTCGCCGTATGCGCCAGACAGACCAATCCAGAACTCAATTTCCACCGGCTCTGCATTTACAACAGGCTCTGCTGTGGGGTCTTTGGCAGGTGCATCCGTAGTATCTGCTACGGGGTTTGCAGGTGCGTCTGTTGCATCCGCAACGGGATCTGTGCCTTTGTTGTCATCCTTGGCTGTGCAGGCAACGATGCTGAGAACCAACGTCATGATCAACAAAATCGAAACAAACTTTTTCATGAGTACCTCCATTTTTTTGTTATGTGTGGCCTTTCGGCTTACATCCTTATTTGATGCCCTTGTAGACAAAGGCACTCTGTATCTTCTTGTTAAAGAAGATGTACGCAACGACAATGGGCAGAATCATCATCAGACACGCCGCCATCAACACCGGCCAGTTGGTGCCGCCCTCGGTTGTGTTCAGCATGGCAACGCCGATTGATATTGGTCGAACCGCATCGCTGTTTGTCATGGCAAGCGGCCAGAAGTAGGAATTCCACACGCTTATGAACTGGAGCATTGCAACCGCCGAGATTGCCGACTTTGCCATGGGAACCATGATTTTAAGAACAATTCTTGTCTCGCTAGCATTATCAAGCCTTGCAGCCTCAATGATTTCCTCCGGCACCTGCAGAAAATACTGTCTCAAAAGGAAGATGCCGAACCCATTTGCGATGAAGGGAAGAATCTGTGGGAGCAGCGTGTTTATCAGCGTCACTTCAAGCAGCTTTGCCTTGCTAAACATCAGATAGATGGGCAGGAAAGTTAGCTGTTGGGGAAGCATGAAGCTCAGCAGCACTATTCCAAAGAAGAAGCCGCTGCCCTTGAAACGGTACTTTGCAAAGCCGTATGCCGCAGGAACCACGAACAGGAATTGAGCCGCCGTTACAGTAACCGCCACAATGATGGTGTTCTTGTACATGTTGAAGAACGGCATACTCTTGAGTGCCTCTGCAAAGTTGGAGAAATTCCAATTTTCGGGCCACATCGTTGGCGGAAAAATCAATGCTTCCTGATTGGTCTTAAAAGCAGTAATTATCATCCAGTAGAACGGGAAGGCGACGCAGACAATCAAAAACAGCTTGAATATAATGTCGATAATGCGCAGGATTGTTCCTTTTACTCCAATGTGCTTTTTCATCATAGTGCCTCCTCTCTATTGATAATGGACACGGCGTTCCATAACTCTGAAGTACACTATCGTCAGCGTTCCAACGATTGCAAGCAAAATCACGCCTGCAGCACAGCCTACGCCGGGTTTGGAGAACTTGAACATCATCGAATAGATGTAGTAAACCAGCGTATTGGTAGAGTTAATAGGCCCGCCCTGAGTCAAAAGGTTGATTACATCGAACACGTTGAATGAGTTGATGGTTGCAGTTATGGTCGTAAAGAATATAGTGGGAGAAATGCAAGGAATGGTTATTCTAAGGAAGGTGCGCCATGCAGGTGCGTTGTCAAGCTCGGCGGCTTCGTATACTTCCTTTGGAACTGACTGCATTGCCGCGAGCATCAACAGCGTGTAATAGCCAAGCGATTTCCACAGCATTACAAATACGATGCTTATAAGCGCCGTACCCTCGCTGTCGAGAAACTCGCAAGCAGGCAGTTTTAGGGAGGTTAAAATCGAATTGAAGAAGCCTGTATCCTTGTTGTACAACCACATGAACACCATTGATACCGACACCAAAGATATAACGTGCGGCATGAAGGCAATCGCCTGAGTAGTCTTTGAGAGGCGTTTGTTTATCTTACTGTTAAGCCACCATGCAAGAAGAAGAGAGCAGCCGATTCTGCCGGCAACCAGCATAACCACATACAAAACGGTGTTGCCAACGATTTTGCCAAAGTCCGCATTTGCGAGCAAATACTCATAGTTCTTGAAATCTGCCCACTGGATTTGTGAAAGAGCACCGCCTGCCTTTGACCATGCAATGAGCGAGCCGGATCTGAAACTTCCGATAATCAAATAGATAATCGGATACACCGTGAACACCAGCATAACAAGTACAGCAGGTGCTATCAGTTCCATTCCTCTTAGATTAAATCGAAGCCCTTTTTTCATTCTTCTCTCCTCAGTAGACTCAATCGCAGATTCTGTCTAAATCAGCCTTCAACTGATCGTTGATATCTATGCGATTGCTGTCTGCATCAAAGAAGTGCAAGTCCTTGTATGCAATGTAGCCCATCAGCTCTTTTTGCGGATAATCGTCGGGAGACTTGATAATTATCTGTCCCAACTTCGAGTTGCAGTAATAAATGCACTCTGCTCCCAGCATCTCCTTGGTGGACACGTCAACCTTGAGCCTGAATGCTTGTCCTTCAATCGGTTCAAGCGAAATCTTCTCCGGGCGTGCGCCGAACTTGACATTCTCAAGTCCGTTTTCAAAGATGTTCATGGGCGGTGTGCCTATAAAACAAGCGGTAAAGATGTTTTGCGGACGATGATATATCGTAGCAGGGTTGGAGCTCTGCTGAATGATGCCCTTATCCATCAAAACAATGTTGTCCGCCATTGACATTGCCTCGACCTGGTCGTGAGTTACATATACAAAAGTTGTGCCAAGACGCTGGTGAAGCTGCTTTAGCTCAACACGCATGGCGGCTCTGAGCTTTGCGTCAAGGTTGGAAAGGGGTTCGTCAAGCAAAAATACCTTGGGCTTTTTGACCATTGCCCTTGCAAGTGCGACACGCTGACGCTGACCGCCCGAAAGAGCCGATGGCTTTCTGTCAAGGTATGGGGTGAGTCCGACTATGTCGGCAATCTCCGAAATCAAACGCTTGCGCTCTGCCTTTGGCACCTTGTTGTTGATAAGACCGAACTCAATGTTGCCACTTACTGTCATGGTGGGATAGATGGCATAGTTCTGGAAAACCATTGCAATGCCACGCTTGCCCGATGGCATACTTGTGACATCTTCGTTGTCAATCAGTATCTGTCCTGCGGTGGGTACTTCCAGCCCTGCTACCATGCGCAGCGTGGTGGACTTGCCACATCCTGACGGCCCAACAAGGACGGTAAATGACCCGTCCTCGATAGTAAGGTTCAAATCGGGTATGACAACATCCTTGCCGAATGCCTTCTGAATACCGATCAGCTTAATCTCTCCCATGACACTCTCCTCACCAAATAATGTCTCATTAGACGCTTTGCGTCATCTTCCCCTATATGATAACGACAAGCACAAGAGTGTGTCAATGTGAAAATTGTGGAATTTTCATGAAATGATTTTAATTTTCAGTAAAATTTCTTTAAGTTTGTCTTGCATCTTTTGTATAATTATGTTAAAGTTTTATTGTTAAAAGTCATTACTCATTCGAAAGGTGACGCACATGGTTTCAATTCAAATCATTGCAGATAAGGCAGGGGTATCCTGTGCTACTGTTTCAAGAGCGTTTCGAAACAGCGAATCTGTCAGCCCATCGACCTACTCAAAGATTATGCAGGTCGCAAAAGAGCTGAATTATCGCCCCAAAAAGTACCGTGGACATTCCCAAAACTGCGTATATAATTCCACCATTGGCGTTATTGCAAGCGACCTGATGGTTTCCTTTTATCCAAAGGTGATAAAAGGCATTTCTACGGTGGCAAGGGCGCACGGAATTGATGTGATTGTATGCGACAGCAACGACGACCCGGGCATAGAGATTAGGAACCTTGAGCTTATGCGCACCCAGCATGTCAATGGTATCATTTTCTCGCCCGTAGCCGACGACAGCGAAACTACTACCGCCTATATGGAGGAGCTGAAAAAAACCCGAATCCCGATAGTTCTGCTGGACAGGAGCTTGAAGGGCATCGGACTTGACGGCGTGTTCCGTGATGATTTCAATGCCTCCGTGGTCGCCACGCAATGCTTGATAAAGGTCGGTCACAAGTACATTGCATCTCTTGCCGGTACGCTCAACTCAAAGCCCGGTCTGGAACGGCTCAACGGTTACCTGTCGGCGATGCAGCAAAACGGTCTTGGCACCAATGAGCTTGTGTACTATTGCTCATTCCGTTCCGAGCCTGCCTATCAGCAAACAAAGGTGCTGCTTGCCACTCACCCCGAAGTCACGGCAATTTTTAGCTGCAACAAGGAAATGACCGCAGGTTGCATTCGTGCCATACAGGACGCAGGGCTGCGTATTCCCGATGATATTGCTTTGATTTCCTATGGCGACTTGGATAGTTCGCAGATGTACAGCTCTATTCTCACCTCCGTCACCCAACCCATCGCTCCCTTGGGCGAGGAATGTTCAAGAATCCTTATCGACAAGATTGAGCACGGAATTAAACGTGGTCAGGCAGGTGGAAGACGAATAACCTTCGAGAGTAAGCTCGTGTGCCGTGGCTCGGAGCAATATCCGACCCGAACCCGTGGAAAGATCAGCTTTCCCAAGGAGGACTGATGAGAACCATTTGCCCCGATTTTTGCCATTCTGCCAACCCCGAAACGGTCTACGTTTTGGATTTATACCGTGCTGATACACCCATTAGCGACAGCGAGTTGAAGTTCTTGAGCGTTCTGCCGCCCTTTAACGTTCTTGCGATTAAAACGGGTGCATCAAGGACAACCGAGCTGTGTCCCAATCGGGAGCTTCCTGTGTTTTCATTGAGCGAAGCTGCCGTGAGCCTTCTGTTGTCCATCGGTGTGGACACGGTGCTTGTCGATTGTGCCTGTCCGAGTGTTTCGAGGCTCTCGCTTGTTGAGCATTGTCCGCTTTGCGAGCTAATGCAGGGACTGTATCGTTGCACCGTGCTTGACAGGCGGCTTATATTGGAGGACGTTCCCAGACTTCCGCTTGGCGTAAGGCGTGACGGCAGCCTTTACACCCGAATTCAATGGGCAAACGGCACGGTTAAAAACCCCTATTACTGGGTTTGTAACCTAATTGATGACGACCTTGAACGCTTTGGTGGAACATGGGGCGCAAACACGATGGGCCCGGCGCACGCCATCATCGACTTTTTCGGTGAAAGCCAGACAATCTCTGCGATTCGCCTTTTTAACAACTGCGGCGCACCCCACAGCATAGATCAGGAAATGTCTTCGCTCGTTGAAATATACACCAGCAACGATCCCATCTGCTCCAGATTCGGAAATTTTGAGCAGGATATAGATTGTATTGAGTGGAATCTGCTTGCGTCCGTTGAGCTGCCCATGCACGAGCAATGGACAAATGTCGTGTTGGAAGCTCCCGTAAAAGCGAAGTTTGTACGCCTGACATTGGTAAAAAATCACGGCACACCTCTAGATGTACCGTGGGTTGAGTTGTCCGAATTGAAGATATATCCCTAGTTACAGCTCCTCTACGCTGCCTATGCCCTCTATGGCGGACAAATCCGATATAATGCCGTCATGCTTTTCCTTTTGACTAAGACGAACCGAGAACACCGCATAGGTCTTGGGTTCGTCATTTTTCTTGCCCTTGCCAAATTCTATGTCGTTAATGCGAATCCTGCGTGTATGAAGATAAGCAGTCACACGCTCGAAATCCTCCGCGCTGTCATATTCAAGATATACATTCAGTTCCCTTGTCTGTCTCATGAATCTATACTCCAAACGCACAAAAAGAATTTCTGATATGAGGATCATCAATGTTGCAATTATTGCTCCCTCATAGAAGCCTGCGCCACAGGCAAGTCCGATAATTGCCGCAGTCCACAGTCCCGCAGCGGTCGTAAGTCCCTTTACACGGCTGTGTTTGGTGACAATAATCGCTCCTGCACCGATGAAGCCCACACCTGCAATGACCTGCGCTCCCAGCCTTGAAATGTCCGTGTCATAGCCAAGCGTGACTGCAAGATACTGTCCCGTCATGGTAGTCATGGCGGCACCCAAGCAGATTAGTATGTGGGTTCTAAACCCGACCGGTCTGCGTTTGTACTCCCTCTCCAGTCCGATAACTCCGCCGCAAATGAGGGCGCACACAAACCTTAGTGCCAGCGATAGAGTATCCATTCCGCGTATCACATCCAGAAAATCAAGCATTACACATCCTCCATCAGCTTCACGCAATCCAGTTCATTGAGCCTCGCCCTGAGTGTGTCTCTGCAAAGCCCCTTTGGAAGCTGCAGATATAGGCGTGCAGCCGGATTTGACGTGGGCGACTCGCTTTTTCCCTGAAGCTCTATGCTAAACACCGTCACCCCGTATAGGCGCAGCTTCCTTGTAACCTCGCCAATATGCCCAATCTGGTCAAACTCGATGTATAAATTCATGTTGCGTATGTGCTTTAGCAGATGCCGTTCGGCAAGGGAGAACACCTTGATGCACAGCAGTATCGAAATAAATCCGAACAGCACGCACTCATAGTAGCCGGCTCCTATGGCTAGCCCCATGCAGGCAGATGCCCACAGTCCTGCCGCAGTCGTTACTCCCTTGACCTGCTGCATATCCGTAACAAGCACCGTTCCTGCACCCAAAAAGCCAACGCCATTTATGACCTGTGCGGCTATTCTTGCCACGTCCGTGCGAACTGTTCCTCCGTACTGAGCCGCAACGCTGACCGCATACTGTCCAAGAAGCATCGCAAGAGTAGCCCCCAAGCACACCAGCATGTGGGTTCTAAACCCTGCCGGACGTCTGCGGTACTCTCTTTCAAGTCCTATTGCACCACCGCACAGCATAGCAAGAGCAATTCTTGTTACCAATGCCAATGGTGTGAGCTGTTGCAGCGATTCTGCGGGCAAAGCTATCCTCCAAACTCTACTACTTATCCACGTCGCCTATGAGCGTCTCCAATATGGAATCGTCCAGCCCATATCGTGCGCTAATTTGACGATTTATATCCAAACATGCAGGCGCACACCCGCTTAAAAACATTCCCTTGCCCTGCATCTTTCGAGCGCAGTTGCCAATGACGAAGGTGTCCTTGGGGTCGCCCCACTCCATACTGTCGTCAAGGTTGGGGCCTATGGCAAAGGTGAGACTGTGTCCCTGCTTTTTGAGCAGGTCGAGCAGTCCGCTGTCAATGATTCTGCTCTGCGAAATGACCGCACAACTGATACAGCCGCTGCATGCGCCGCCATTTAATATGCGTGCTGCGCTGTCATCGGGAATCTTGGGTATTGCAGGTGCAAACGGTCTGCCAACTTCCTTTGGGTCATCTCCTAATACATCAATCCTGTCAAGGTCGATTACTCCCTTGCCACGGGCGTGTGTTAAGGCAATGTGCTCGATTTCCCTTGCATCAAAGCCCATCAACTGGCAGCACACCGAGTCCACCGCAACCGTATCCGTCCCTGCAGCGATAACCCCCAGATTTGCCGGATGCCCCTCCTTTGGGCCCAATCCCTCCGAACCGATTATTCCGTCAACGATATTCAACGTGGGTGTCAGCAGCGAGTTAAGGTCGGCAACCGATTTGTTCACTCCCACCTCGTGCATATACCGCTTTTGCATAGGCGGTATGCAGCCCTTGAGGTTTTTCATACATATGCTCACACCCGTGATAAAATGTGTTTTCAAAATCGGAAGGTTAATCAGCACATCGCAGGTGAGCACATCCTCAATTACATCAATTTGGTCAAGCAGGTATGGCTTGTCAACCTTGAGCGTAACCTTGGGACGGCGGTTGAGATCCATAAAGCTGAACTTGTCGGGGTATTTATCCCTAAGATATGTGTATCCGCAAGCGTCAAACACCTTCAACGTGCCAAGAGTAGCAGAACCGGTTCCGTCACCAATGATAATCTCGCCTGCTCCTGCTTCAATGACCATCTGTAAAACCGCCTCAAGCACCTGGGGGTGTGTGGTAACACCCTTGTCAAACGGTGCCGGCCCTGTCGCATTGGGCTTGAGCAGAACCCTGTCTCCGCGATGGACAAACTTTGAAATGCCGCCAAGCAAGTCCACAGCCCTTTTGACACGCTCGCCAATGCTTTCACCATGATTGCTGCAAACGGATACTGTTGCTTCCGTCATGAATTCCTCCTCGAAAACTGTACACTTCTAATTAAGTACAAGTATAATCGCTTGCCCCTCCGTACTTCAATGTGTAAATCTCATAATTTTCATGTAAATATGATAATTTTCTATAAATTTGCTTTTTGATTTGCGAAATTGCCAATATATGCTAATGGTCAACAAAAAGCCATCAGCTATTTGCCGATGGCTTAGGTCTGACGGGCGAACACAGATCGCCCCTACATGTGGTTTGGGTTTAGATTCTTATTTGACAGGCAGAATGTCCTTTAGCTCCGCCATGATGCCTGTGATGTCGATGCTTTGCGGACAATGCGACTTGCACGCACCACATTCGATGCAGTCCTGCGGCTTGCCCTGTGAGTCAATGCTTTTAAGTTTGCCCAGCGCCCAGCGTCCTTCAAGCTTGTAGTCGTTATAAACGGCGAGCACGGCAGGTATGTTTATCTTTGCAGGGCAGTCATCGCAGCAGTAGCGACAGGCGGTGCAGGGCGTATGCACCTGCTTTCTAAACGAGTTGCATGCGCTAAACAGCTTGCCTATCTCATCGCCCTGCAAGCCTCGGTAGTCCTTGTAGGTGGCAACATTTTCTTTAATCTGCTCCAGCGTGGACATTCCCGACAGTGCGAGCTGAACTTGATTTAGACTCTTGACAAAGCGGAATGCCCACTCGGTAGTCGTCCACTTTGGTTGAACCGCCTGCAAAATTTTCTCTGCGTCCTCTGTCAGCTTGGACAGGCGACCGCCACGGACGGTTTCCATCACCATGATGGGTATATTGAGCTTTTCAAGAACGATGTACTCCTCCTTTGCCGTGCCGTAGAGCCAGTCGTAATAATTGAGCTGAATTTGAGCAAAGTCCCACTTGTGGTGGGCTGCAAACCGTTCGAGCACCTTGGGGCTTGCATGGGAGGAAAAGCCCAAGTATTTGATTCTGCCCAACCTCTGCTGCTCTAAAAAATACTCGATGCAGCCACAGTTGAGATATTCGTCGCAGGTATTGTCCATCACGGCATGTATCAGATAGAAGTCGATATGATCCGTCTTGAGCCGAGCCAACTGCTCTTGGAAAACTGTTTTGTAGTCGTAGCCGTTGATTCTAATATATTTGGTGGCAAGGTAGAAGCTGTCTCGCGGATAGCGAGAAACGAGTTCATCGCCCAAAAATGCTTCGGACTTGCCCTCGTGATAAACATAGGCGGTATCATAGTAGTTGATGCCGCTTGCCATAGCATAGTCGATAATTTGACGAGCTTTTTCTCTGTCAATATCGCCTGCTTTGCCACCCTCCATAATCGGCGGGCGCATGTTGCCCATGCCAAGTCTTGACAACCTTATATCCTTGAACCTCTTGTAAATCATTGCGCCCTCCTTATAATTTTCCTATTTTATTTTATAATATCAGAAATATCTCAAACGTCAAGGAAGCTACGGTGTCATTTTGGTGAAATTTACTAATTATTATTGACAAGTTGCCCCCTCGTGACTACCATAATACAAGAAAGGAAGTCGCTATGAATATCTCCTCACGTCCCTTTGGTGTCACCGCTGATGGCGAGCGTGTCACCCTGTACAGGCTTGAAAATTCTACGGGCAGCATAATTGAGCTGCTCGATTACGGCTGCACAATTCGTTCCCTGCTGGTTGCCAACCGAGAGGGTCGCCTCACCGATGTTGTGCTGGGCTATGATACTCTGAGGGAATACGAGAAGAACGACGGATACCTTGGTGCGGTCGTGGGCAGATGTGCCAACCGAATCGGCGGCGCACGGTTTTCGCTTGGCGGCAAAGAGTATCACCTTGCAAAAAATGACGGCGACAACCATCTGCATGGCGGACTTGTGGGCTTTGACAAGCGTGTGTGGAGTGCAAAGATAAACGAAAACGGCGTCGTTTTCAGCCGCACATCTTCGGACGGTGAGGAGGGCTACCCATCGCAGCTGAACATTCAGGTTGTCTATACCTTTACTGATGATAACTGTCTGACCATTGATTACCGAGCCACGGGCGATGGCGACACCATCGTAAATCTAACAAACCACGCATATTTTGCTCTCTCAGGCAGGGGGAACGTCCTGCTGGACGAGCTTTGCGTGTATGCAAACTCATTTTTGGAGAATGACGCACATTGTTTGCCAACCGGCACAATCCTATCGGCTAAGGGAACGCCCTTCGACTTTTCCCTTCCCAAACTCATTGGCAGGGACATCGGCACCGCCAATGAGCAGCTTGATAATGCGCATGGCTACGATACCAACTATCTTGTGGGGCAAAGCGGAAAGATGAAGCCGGTTGCAACGCTCTACTCCGACAGAACAGGCATATTGATGAAGGTATCTACCACCCAGACGGGGTTGCAGGTCTATACGGCAAACTTTCTAAAAGACCGTGCAGGCAAGAACGGTTCCCATTTTGGCTGCCGTGACGCTGTCTGCCTTGAGACGCAGCTATATCCCGATGCCATGGCGCACCCCGATTGGTCGTCCCCTGTTCTAAAAGCAGGTGAAACATATGCGCACACCACCGTCTACGCATTCTCGCTCGCTTGTAAATGATTAAGCCGCCAAAATATGGGCGACAAATGATTGGAGAAATATGGAACAATTCAACGTAATAAGCATACATGATAGACCAGAACTGGCTGACCGAGCTGCAGCATGGTTTCACCAGAAATGGGGTGTGCCCGAAGAAGCCTACCTTCAGAGCATGAAGGCTGCAATCGGTGGCACGGATTCTGTGCCACAATGGTACATCGTCTTGGATGGCGAACGCATCATTGGCGGCTGCGGTATCATTGAAAATGATTTTCACAACAGACCTGACCTCACGCCCAACCTCTGCGCGGTGTACACTGAGCCAGACTTTAGGAGCAGGGGCGTTGCAAAAGCATTTTTGGACTATGCCTGCATGGATATGTCAAAGCACGGCGTATCCACGCTATATCTGCTGACCGATCACGATTCGTTCTACGAACGCTACGGATGGGAGTATCTTTGCTCCGTAATGGGCGATGGGGAAGACGTTGCATCCCGAATGTACGTCAAAACGTCCTAATCCCCCAAAATAAAGTATAATTCGTCTATTTGAGGTCAGCCCCCAAATAGACGAATTTTGGTTAATCCCAGATTCTGTATGCCATTAAAAAGTGGCTTGTCCAGTAGCTTGTCTTGATGCTTGGGCGAATGACGACCTCGCCCTTTGAGCTGCCTGCATCGACCATTTTGTTGTCGCCAAGGTAGATGCCAACGTGACCCTTACCTGTCGAGCTGCTGCCGGAGAACACGAGCACATCGCCACGCTTTAGGTCGCTCATGCTGGTTATGCGCTTGTACTTTGTCACCGTGCGCCAGCCAATGGAGGTGAGATAGCCCTGCTTGACGCCTGCCTGATTGAGACACCAATAAACAAAACCGCTGCAATCGAAGGAGTTGGGGCCCTTTGCGCCTCGGACATACTTGCAGCCCACCTTGCTAAGAGCAATCTCTATAAACTTTTCAACTCCCTTGGAGTTGCTCGGTGTGGTAGTTGTTGTTGAGCCGCCACCGCCCGAAGGTTTGGGCGTAGGTGTGGTGGTAGAGGTGCTTGCGGCCTTCTTTGCGTTGTCGGAATAGAGCTTTGTGCTGGTCTTTGTTCCGATTGCGCCGTCCTGCGTAAGACTGTTGCGCTTTTGGAACGACTCGACCGCCGCCTGTGTCTGCTCGCCAAAGTAACTTGTTACCTGCGAGGATTTCAGATAGCCCAGCTTGTACAATCGTTGCTGCGCCTTCTTCACCTCCGAGCCACTCATGCCAAGCCTGAGCGCATAGCTAAGCGCACTGCTCGAATCGAGAGCCTCCATAGTTGCAGGCCCTAAGCAGCCGTCTCTGGTCAGACCGTTAGCATCCTGAAAATTCTTAATTGCTGAAACAGTCGCAGAATTGAGCACACCGTTGGCATCAAAATCGCTGTCTAGGTATCCAAGCTCCACCAAGCGACGCTGATAGCGTTTGATGGATTCATCGACATCTCCGTGCTTAAAGCTGTTGGAGGCGACATCGTCGCTGTACAGCTTCGAAACAGTTTTTTCGCCGACCTTGCCATCGGCAGTCAGTTTATTTGCTTTTTGAAACTCCTGCACGGCGGCAAGCGTTTTCTCGCCGAAATTACCCGTGATAAGCCCTTTTCCCAGATACCCAAGCTGATACAAACGTTCCTGAACGTCCGTTACATCATCGCCCGAATCGCCCTGCTGCATGACATAGACCTTTGCGTCCAAGGAGAAAAGCGCATCATAGGTCGCCATGCCCAAAATGCCATCGCTGCCCAGCTCATGGTGGCGTTGGAAGGTAGCAAGCGCATCATGCGTCATGCTGCCAAAATAATCCGTAGGCTCGTCCGAATCGAGATAGCCAAGATCCATCAGACGTTCCTGAACGAGCATTACAAGCTCGCCGGAGTCGCCCTTTTCAAGTACCTTGCCGTCAAGGGGGTGCGGCGTTGCCGTGGGCTGCTCGATGGGCTCAATCAGCGTGGCATCGGGCGTCTGCCCATCGATTAAAACCTGCTGATTGTCGCTTATCGGATTGTTCGTGGTAAGATTTGCAGGGTCGTCCGCTTGAGCCGATCGTGCCGATGGCGACTTATTGACCGAAACGGCGATGAGCACTATCACCATAGCAACCAGTGCCAGTCCGACTCCGCCAAGAATGCCTGCACGAAACGCAAGCGGCATCTGTATGAGTGCTTTTTTGCAATTACCGAAGATTACGGCAAAGAACCTCACGACTTTTTTGAACCCGTTCTTTAGAGCAATCCATATGCGGCATAAGAATTTTTTGAATTTTTCCATAGTTACACCTCGCAATGAGTATAACATCCGAATGTAACATAGATATGTACGATTTGATAATTTTTACTAAGTATTCCTGTCGTTTATTGACGGTTGGGGTAGCACGACACGGTGGCAAGCAAATCGTCCTTTAGCTGCGTGCAGCGATATTCGGGGGCGAGCAGAACTGCGTGTTTGAGGTTTTTAAGCAAGAACTCTCGAACCTGCGACCAAGGCGCAACAACACAGGCACGAACCATATCGCCCTCCTCGTCCATGGTGACGGTGGAAGCAAACGCATCCCAAAGAGCACCGATAAGGTGTCTTGCACACAGTAAAACATGGGTATCTGCCTCGTTGGACTGATAGAGACTCCTTCTGATGAAGGACTTCACATCAAGCCCATCCTGACAATCCTGCAGCTCTGTCACGGAACGAACGGGCGTATCGGTAAGAGAAATATCGCTCATCAGATCGCACCGATAGCAAAGAGGCTTTCCATAGCCGGAAATGGACATGATTACATAGTAAGTCTCATCGGCAAGTGCAATGGCGTAGGGGGAGGCAAGGTAGGGGGTGCTGCGCTGTGGCTGCAACGAGCCGTCGGTACGCAGATTGTTGTATAAAAAGGTTATCTGAACTCCGTTACTGATGGCGTTTTTAATCGAATCCAGAATTGAAGGCAGCTCCGCCGACAATCTGCGGCGAACTGAGGGAACGGCGACAATGGGTGCGGTAGGATCCTGCAAGCCCTTTATTAACGCAAGTGCGCCCTCTGAGGCAGGAGCACGCAAAAGAGCGTCCAGCAGCAATGCCCTGTACTCGCTCCTGTCGGTGGCACTTTTTTGACTGGACAGCAGGTAGTATCCCTTGCCGTTGTCCTGATATGTGGACAGCTCAAAGCCCATCTCCTGCAGCAAAATCAAATTTCTGCCCACGGCCTTGCGTTCTGCCACCATTGAAAAGTCCGCATCCAACAAAGAGATTATCTGTCTGGTGGTGAGTGGCTGCTCCTTTGTGGCGTGCTTTTCAAGCACCCTGAGGATGCACAGAGATAAAGCCTTTTTCCCCTTCGATCCGTCCATAGTCTATTTCCTATCCCTCGTAATAGTCTCCGCGGCGGTAGTCGTAAAGAACTCCGTCGTAAAGTTTGATGTCCTCAAGCACCTTGCCTGCTCCAATGGCGACACAGGCAACGGGGTCCTCGGCGATGTAGCAGGGTACGCCCGTCTGCTCGGAAATGAACTTGTCCAAGCCGTACAACTGTGCGCTGCCGCCTGTGATGCAGATGCCGTTCTCGGTAATATCGCCGCAAAGCTCAGGGGGCGTCTGCTCCAGCGTATCCTTTAGATGCTCCACTATATCGTGAAGCGGTTCGCTCAAAGCGTAGGTCAACTCATTGCTGTCTAGCTGCAGCGCAAGCGGAAGTCCTCCGCCCAGTGAGCGACCCTTGACGTCCATCATGGGTGCGTCCTTGCGTGGATAAGCCGAACCAAAGGCAATTTTTAATTCCTCGGCGGCACGAGTGCCTATCACAATGCCGTGCTGACGCTTGAAATAGCGCACGATTGCAGCGTCGAACTTATCGCCGCCCACTCGAATGGAGTCGGAGACGACAGCTTTTCCCAAGGAGGTTACGACCATGTCCGCCGTGCCTGCGCCTATGTCCAGAACCATGCTGCCCTTTGCAGAGAAAATGTCTACGCCTGCACCGATGGCGGCGGCAAGCGGCTCCTCAATCAGATAGGTATATCGTGCGCCTGCGCCCTCGCTTGTCTCGATGACGGCTCGCTTCTCGACCTCGGTGGCACCCGAGGGAACTGCAATGACGCAGCGTGGCTTGAAAAATATGCGGTTGCCGACAATTCGGCCAAAATACTGCCCCAGCATACGCTCTGTGGCATCAAAGCTGGAAATCACGCCGTCCTGCAAGGGGCGCATTACTATAAGATCATCAGAGGCACGACCGAGCATCTCCTTTGCCTCGCTGCCCACGGCAACGAGCTTGCCCGTTCCACGCTCTATGGCAACCACCGATGGCTCGCGAAGCACAATTCCTTTTTTGCGAATATAGCAAAGCACCATCGAAGTGCCAAGATCAAGTCCTATATCGGACGAACGAAACACAGGCATATTATTGCATCCTTTCTACTTGTACCATAATTGTACCACCCATGTTGGAACAAAGTGTGAATGAAAGATGAAATATTTTGTTTAATTCTTCAAAAATGAGGCTTATTTTGTGACCTTTTTATGCTTTTTAGCCAAGGGACGCAGATTGAGCGTGTCCATCACGACCAGCATTGCGCCCACCAGCATGACCAAAAGTGATAAGCCGTAGAGCAAACTTAGCTGTTCATGCAGGAATATGAGCGAAAGAAATGCACCAATGAACGGAGCAATGGCATAGTATGCGCCGGTCTTTGCTGCACCCAGTTCCTTTTGCGCACGAACATAGCAAAAGATGCTCAGTCCATAGGCGACAAAGCCTAAAGCCATGATGTAGAGAATGTATATGAGTTGGGGGAATTTTTCTCCGACAATCAATGCGATAATCAGCGAGCCTGCGCCTGAAAAAAAGCCCTTGAGCATCACAATTTGATAGGTGTTTTTGCTCGACAGCCTTCTTGTACAGTTGTTCTCAAAGCCCCAGCACACACAAGCCACAAGGATTAGCAGCGAGCCTGCCGAAAATTTCAGCTCATCGCCGCCGTTGTATGAGAGCATTGCGCTTGCAATGGTAATATGAACAATCGCTGTCCACAGACGCTTCGAGATTGACTCCCTAAAAACAAACAGAGCGATGAGCGAGGTAGCGACAATCTCAAAATTGCCCAAAAGCGATGCGCCGGACGCACTGGTGCTGCTAAGCCCCAGCATCAGGCAGATTGGTGCGGCTATGTCCAACAGAATCATGCCCAAAACATAGGGAAGGTCGCTCCTGTCAAGGGCGTCCGACTGCTCTTTTTGCTTCGCTTTGGAGAATAAAAACACAACGCTGATGCCTGCGCCTGCGCCAAGATACAAAAATGCGGCCATGTATGTCGAGCCTACGCTTGCAAGAAGCATCTTCGAGGCAGGCACGTTGAGCGCATAGAGGGCAGCCGCCAACAACGCCAATATTATCGCTTTTAATCTTTTGTCGCTCACGTTCTGCCGCACCTCATCTTTTTGCCATTATATCATAAAATTAACTATTGACAAGAGCAGGTAGGAATGGTAGGATAATTCATACTTTTAGGAATGGTAGGTTATTACTCATGAAATCACCCGATGGAAGATACATTTTCGGCGTAGTAAAGGTTGGAGAAAAGGGGCAGATTGTTATTCCCAAGGAGGCTCGTGATGTTTGTAATATCAAGCCGGGCGACTCGCTGGTTGCCTTTGGCGATGAAAACCAGAACATTGCGCTTGTCAAGGCGGAGCGACTAACAGATTTTGCTCAAGCAATTTTGCAGGCAGAGGGAGTAAAGTAAAATGGAAGCGATTGAAATTAGGGGGCTTACAAAGTCCTATAAAACGCGTCTTGCGGTGGACGATTTGAACCTTACCGTGCATGACGGAGAGTTTTTTGCGCTGCTGGGTCAAAACGGAGCAGGCAAGACCACCACTATAAAGATGCTCTGCTGTCTTGCCGTCCCAACTTCGGGCGATGCGCTCCTGTACGGCGACAGCATAAGAGATAACGAGAACGCCGTCAAGCAGAAATGCAACGTTTCGCCGCAGGAGACCGCCGTTGCCGCCAAGCTCAATGTTCGTGAGAATCTTGAGCTGATGGGTCAGATTTACGGCTTGTCCAAGCATGATGCCAAAAGAAGGGCTACCGAGCTGATGACCGACTTATCGCTGCTGGATAGGCAAAAGGACAAAGCCAAATCGCTTTCCGGCGGTATGCAGCGCAGACTTAGCATAGCCCTTGCGCTTATCTCCGACCCCAAGATACTATTTCTTGATGAGCCGACCGTGGGACTTGACGTTCGTGCTCGCCGTGAGCTTTGGAACTGTATCCGTGCGCTCAAGGGCAGGGTGACCGTTGTTCTTACCACGCATTACATGGAGGAGGCTGAGGCTCTTTGCGACCGCATCGCAATTATGCACGAGGGCAAGCTGCGGGCTGTTGGCACGCTCGATGAGCTAAAGGAGCAGACAGGTTTGAACTCGCTTGAAGATATTTTCCTTAATTTGACCGATGCGGAGGTGGAACTATGAGAATGTTAGCATTTGCTTCTCGCAACCGCAAGGAGCTTACCCGTGATCCTTTAACTTTGCTGTTCGGCGTGGGCTTCCCAGTCGTCCTGCTCATTTTGATGACCATTATTAACAATTCCGTCAGCGCAGCCACAGGGGTGGCGGACACTACGCCACAGTTTCAGATGGATAATTTGATGCCGGGCATGATGGTATTCGGACTGTCGTTTCTCTCGTTGTTTGGAGGAATGCTCATCGCAGGAGACCGTGACAACTCATTTTTAATGCGTCTATTTTCATCGCCGCTGAGTGCGTGGGATTACATTGCAGGATATGCGCTTCCTATATTCCTAGTCGCTCTGGCACAGTCGATAATCTGCATTGGCGTTGGAGTTGCTCTTGGTGCAACGCTGTCATGGCGGCTGCTGCTCGCTTTGGTGGCGGTTCTTCCTGCCGCTTTTCTGTATGTCGGGTTCGGGCTGCTGCTAGGCTCCGTGTTCAGTTACAGACAGGTGGGCGGCGTTTCGTCAATACTCATCAACCTTGCGGCTTGGATGAGTGGCACTTGGTTCCAGCTTGAACTCATCGGCGGCGGATTCAAGGCGGTCTGCAACATTTTGCCGTTTGCCAACGCCGTTGATCTGGTAAGAAAAGCCTTTTCGGGATCGGGCGATGTGCTGGCTAATCTTTTAATCACGCTGGCATGGGCATCGGTGATATTCGTGCTTGCCACGGTCGTATTCAAAAAGAAAATGAAGCAATAAGGGCGTGCGTCATCAAAGCCCCCTTAGAATGTTCTAAAGATTCAAGGCATTGATTATGTGCCTGATGTGTATGGTCATGGCGTTTTTTGCGCCCTCGGCATCGCGAATGGAGAGAAATCCCATGATTGCGCGGTTGTCGGGGGCGACCATATTTTTAAGCTGCTGCTTGTTGTCGGATATGAGCATTGCTTCATGCACCGCACTATTGATTATTGGGAACAAGCGCATGATGAACTCGTTATGGGACGCAGTTGCAATCATTTCATGGAACTGCTGATCTGCATCGGGCCAGTTCCCATTACTTCTTAGCAGGCGTTCAATCTTTCTCGATTGCTCGGTGATAGCGGCAAGCTCGGCATCGGTGGCACGAGCGCACGCCAAGGCTGTACACTGAGGCTCAAATATCAAGCGTATCTCATATAGCTCGGATAGACGCACACGCTTGTTTTCAAGTGCGGCAAGGTCGAAGCCCTGATGGGTCGGAAGCTCGGCGGATACAAACGTTCCTTTGCCGCGCACAACATTCAAAACGCCCTGCACAATAAGATATCTGACTGCCTCACGCAGGGTTGCCCTGCTTACACCCAAGCTCTGCGACAGCTCGTTCTCGTTGGGCAGCTGCCCCCCCTGTGCATATTCGTGCAGAATTACGATCCTGCGATATAGCTCGTCTGCGGTGCGCTCGGATAGACTTTTCATGGCGGCTCCTCATTATGATATATTGTGCTATCTTATTGACATATTGTATTATATCAGATATACTGACATCAGACAAGTAGTGATTTCTCAGACAACGTAGAAATAAGGAGTTTGCCGTGATAAACAGCTTTGATTCCCTGCTTGATGCAGTTCTGTCCACTTGGAGTCCAACGATATCCGTAGCAGCAGCCGAGGATGAGTACGTTCTTGGGGCATTGAGAAAAGCCGTTGACATTGGCGTTTGTTCAGCAATTATAGTCGGAAGCAGATCCGAGATAGAGCGCATCTCATTCGAGAAGGGCATATCCCTTGATGGATTTACAATCATTGACGTACCAGACAAAGCCGAAGCGTGCAAGCATGCAGTCCTGCTTGCAAAAGAGGGCAAGACACAGGTCGTAATGAAGGGCTTGGTGGACACCTCGGTATATCTAAGAGCAGTATTGGACAAGGAAGCGGGTATTCGAGAAGCCCCGATGCTGTCGCACGTCAGCGTTTTTGAAGCTCCCACATATGAAAATCTGATCACCGTGAGCGACGTTGCGTTGAACATGTATCCCGACGTTGATCAGAAGCAAACCATAATCGAAAATTCATTGGTCGTAGCAAGGGCGTTGGAGATTGAAAATCCCATCGTTGCTTGCGTGTGCGCTATTGAAAAGCTCAACCCCAAAATGCCGCCCACCGTGGACGCAACGGAGCTGCAAAGGCGAAACGCCGAGGGCATCATTAGTGGGTGCCAAGTTACGGGGCCGTTGGCTCTGGACAATGCGCTTTTTTGGGAAGCAGCCCAGCACAAGGGCATAACCGATCCTTTGGCAGGCAGGGCGAACATTCTTTTGATGCCCAACATCGAAACGGGCAACGTGCTCTACAAGAGCCTTGTTCATCTTGCAAAGGCTCGCAATGCAGGCGTAGTGGTGGGCGCAAAGGTGCCGGTCATACTTACCTCACGTTCCGACCTCGAGGACACAAAAATAAACTCCATCGCACTTGCCATTAAAATAGCTCTTATGGAGAGGACACAACAATGAAAATACTTGCAATAAACCCCGGCTCCACCTCCACAAAGATTGCCGTTTATGACGATACCACTCCCATTTTCAAGCTGAGTCTGCATCACAGTGCAGAGGAGCTTGCAGATTGTACGGACAACATAATCGCTTTCAAATTCAGAACACGGGTGATTGAACAAGCACTTAGCGAGCATGGTGTATCGCCTGCTGATTTGGATGCCGTTGTGGGCAGGGGCGGACTGACACGTCCGCTAATCAGCGGAACTTACATCGTAAACGATGCGATGATAAAGGATTTGCGCTCCTGCAAGTATGGCGACCACGCCTGCAATCTTGCCGCAGACATAGCAAAAACCATCGGCAATCAGTTCGGCATTCCTGCCTATATCGCCGATCCGCCTGTATCCGATGAGTTCGAGCCGCTGGCACGGCTGTCGGGACTGCCTGAGGTTGAACGTGTAGCGGTATTTCATGTTCTAAACCAGAAGGCGGTATCAAAGCGTTATGCAAAATCAATCGGACGCAGCTATAACGAGCTGAATTTAATCGTGGCGCACATGGGCGGAGGCGTTACCGTGGGCGCACATAAAAAGGGCAAGGTTGTGGACTGCAACAACGGGCTGCACGGCGATGGCCCATACTCTGCCGAACGCTGCGGTTCGCTTCCTGCAAGGGATATAATCAATATCTGCTTTGACGGCAGGTTCGACACACCACAGAAGGTCATGCGCTACTTTATTACAAAGGGCGGATTGGCAGGGTATCTTGGTACCAACGATGGAAAAACCGTGAGCCAGATGGTTGAAAGAGGCGACCAAAAGGCACGTTTAATATATGAGGGGCTTGCCTATCAGACCGCAAAGGAGATTGGGGCGGCAGCAACCGTGCTAAAAGGCGAGGTGGACGCAATAATCCTAACGGGCGGACTTGCCTATGATAAGCTCATCACCGACTGGATATCCGAGCGCACCAGCTACATTGCACCTGCGGTAGTCATTCCGGGCGAGGACGAGATGATAGCCCTTGTGGAAGCGACACTAAGAGTGCTTAACCATGAAGAGGAGGCGTTAGTCTACTGATGCTTACGGCGATAACGGGACACTATGGCTGCGGAAAAACCGAATTTGCCATCAACTACGCCCTGTCAAAACGGGCAGAGGGGTTACCCGTCACCATTGCCGACCTTGATATTGTCAATCCATATTTTTGTACGCGTGAGCGCAAGCAGACCTTGGAGGAGCTTGGCTTGCGCGTAATTGTATCTTTGGGCGGAATGCAGATTGATATTCCTGCGCTGCCTGCGGAGATACTGACGATGTTTGAAGATAATGTGTGCGGAATTATGGACGTTGGCGGCGATTCCGTGGGCGCAAGGGTTCTTGCAAGATACGAAAAGGATTTTGCCCGAACGCCGCATGAGTTATTGTGTGTTTTGAACTTCAATCGTCCTGAGGTTGGCACGGTTGAACGAGCGATTGACTACATTGGTGCAATCGAGCAAAGCTCGCATCTAATTGTCACGGGACTTGTCAACAATACTCATCTGCTGGGCGACACGAGCATAGAGGATATAATGCGTGGCGCAGACCTTTCAAAAAAGGTTGCAAGCATCACGGGCATTCCGTTGAGATACAATACAGCTCCACGAAGGCTGTTGAAGCAGGCGCAAAACATCGGCGACCTGTTTTTGATGGATATTTTCATGAATAAACCATGGGAGGAAGAATTTAATGGCAGCAAAAGTGACATTTGACAGGGACAGATGCAAGGGCTGTGAGCTCTGCGTCTCGGCGTGTCCCAAGCACATCGTGTCCATCGATGGTGTGTCCACAAACCGAAAGGGGTATCATCCTGCAACGGTTCTTGACATGAGCCAATGCACGGGTTGTGCAAGCTGCGCAAGGATGTGTCCCGACTCAATCATCACCGTAGAAAGGGGGATATAGCTATGGCAAAGGAACTGTGGAAAGGCAATGAGGCGGTCGCACAGGCGGCAATTCGAGCAGGCTGCAAGTACTTTTTCGGCTATCCTATCACGCCGCAAAATGAAATCCCAGAGTATTTTTCTAAGCATCTGCCATTGGTAGGCGGTTGCTTCATTCAGGCGGAGAGCGAGATTGCGGCCATCAACATGGTCTATGGCGCAGCAGGAAGCGGCGCACGAGTGATGACCTCGTCCTCGTCCCCCGGCATAAGTCTCAAGCAGGAGGGCATCACCTATATCGCTTGTGCAGAGTTGCCTGCCGTCATAGTCAACATGATGCGTGGCGGCCCCGGTCTTGGCAATATCGCACCCTCGCAGGCGGATTATTTTCAGGCCACCAGAGGCGGAGGAAACGGCGACTACCGCACCGTTGTGCTTGCTCCTGCGACCATTCAGGAGGCTGCCGACCTTGTTCAAGAGGCGTTTGATATAGCCGATTACTATCGCAACCCTGTCGTTGTACTTGCAGACGGTATGATAGGTCAGATGATGGAAGCAATCGAATGGCGTGATCCCAAAAAGCGTGAGCTGCCCCAAAAGACATGGGCTGCAAACGGCACATTTGACAAGCGTGAGCATAATATCATCAATTCTCTGTTCATTGATGCCGGCGACTGCACGGTTCAGAACAAGAAGCTGGAGGAGAAATACCGCGCGATTACTCAAAACGAGATTCGCTACGATTTAAGCGGAGATGAGGAGCCCGAGGTGGTACTGGTTGCATACGGCACGACAAGCCGCATTGCAAGAGCCGCCTGCATTCAGCTAAAGGAAAAGGGCATCAAGGCATCGCTGTTCCGCCCCATTACTCTGTGGCCCTTCCCCGAAAAGGCCCTGCATGACGAGGCGCAAAAGCCCTCTGTAAAGGCTGTCGTCACAGTAGAGATGAGCATGGGTCAGATGGTAGATGACGTAAAAATTGCGGTCAACGGCATTAAGCCTGTTGAGTTCTTCGGAACGGGCGGCGGCACGATACCCACACCGCAGCAGATAGTTCAAAAGATTGTTACAGTGGTGGGAGGTAAATAGTATGGCTATTGTTTATCAAAAATCCAAGGCATTGACGGACGCCGAGCTGCACTATTGCCCCGGCTGTACGCACGGCATCATTCACAAGCTGGTAGCCGAAACGCTGGAGGAGCTTGGCATCATCGGTACGACCGTGGGCATCGCTCCTGTGGGCTGTTCGGTGTTTGCTTACAACTACTTCACCTGCGACATGATGGAAGCGGCTCACGGCAGAGCTCCCGCAGTTGCAACAGGCGTGAAGCGCACTCATCCCGATCTTAGCGTGTTCACCTATCAGGGCGATGGCGACCTTGCCGCTATCGGAACGGCAGAGATTGTTCACGCCGCAATGCGTGGAGAAAAGATTACAACAATCTTTGTCAACAATGCAATCTACGGAATGACAGGCGGACAGATGGCCCCCACTACGCTTGTAGGTCAGAAGGCGACCACCGCACCATATGGCAGGCAGAAGGAGCATTACGGCTCGCCCATACGCATGTGTGAAATGCTGTCCACCATTGACGGCTGCACCTATGCCGAGCGTGTCACGGTTACGGACGTTGCAAACGTTGTCAAGGCAAAGAAGGCGATTAAAAAGGCGTTTACACTTCAGCAGCAGGGCGCAGGCTTCACCTTTGTGGAGGTGCTGTCAACCTGTCCCACCAACTGGGGACTGTCACCGCTAAAAGCGATTGATTGGCTCAAGGACAACATGATACCTTACTATCCTCTTGGCGTATATGCCAACAGAACGGAGGAAGCAAAATGACACATGAAATAATTATTTCGGGCTTTGGAGGTCAGGGCGTCATGGCTATTGGCAAGTCCATAGCCGAGGCAGGAATGAAGGAGGGCATGGACGTTTCGTGGCTTCCAAGCTATGGACCTGAGATGCGTGGCGGCACGGCTAATTGCTCCGTGGTTCTCTCCCATAATCCCATTATTTCTCCGCTGGTGCAGAATCCCACAGAGCTTATTGCCATGAACAAGCCATCGCTTATAAAGTTCGAACCTGCTGTAACGGCAGGGGGACTTATCCTTGTCAACAGCTCGATTATTGAGATTAAGACAACAAGAACAGATGTGACAAGCGCATATATTCCCTGCCTTGAGATAGCCACAGAGCTAGGCAATCTGAAGGTAGCAAACATGGTTATGCTTGGAGCGTACATTGAGGCTACAAAGGTAGTGAGCGTAGAGACAATTCGAGAGATGCTCGTGCATATGTTCACAGGCCCCAAGGCGGCTCTTGTCGAATTGAACATTGAAGCGCTGCGCCGTGGCGCCGCATGTATCAAATAAGGAGGATATGATGGATATTCCTGTACTTCGCACACAAAATCCCAAGGCAAAGCCACAATCCGAAGCAGGGTTGGGCTTTTGCAAGCGTTTCACCGACCACATGTTCATTATGGAGTATAACGAAAATGACGGTTGGCAGAATGCTCGTATTCAGCCGTACGGCCCACTGCAGATTGACCCTGCCTCGCCTGTGCTGCACTATGCTCAGGAGATATTTGAGGGCATGAAGGCATATCGCTATGAGGACGGGCGCATCGGTCTGTTCCGTCCGATGGAAAACGCAAAGCGCATGAACAGAAGCGCAGAGCGTATGTGCATTCCTCCGCTTGACCCAGATATACAGCTTGAAGCAATCAAGAAAATCGTAGAGGTCGAAAAGGACTGGGTTCCAAAGAGCAAGGGCACCTCGTTGTATCTAAGACCCACCATAATTGCCGAGGGAAACACGCTTGGCGTACACGCCGCACCTCGCTACATATATTTCATCATTTGCTCACCATCGGGTGCGTACTATGAGCATGGACTTGCGCCGATAAAGATTCACATTGAGCCAAACTATGTTCGCTCCGTCAAGGGCGGAACCGGTGGAGCCAAAACGGGCGGCAACTATGCCTGCTCGCTTCGTGCCGCAGAGGACGCCAAAAAGCACGGCTTCGACCAGGTGCTTTGGCTGGACGGCAAGAAGAACCGCTACGTTGAGGAGGTTGGCGCAATGAATGTGGCATTCATCATTGATGGCAAGCTCATCACGCCTTCGCTTTCGGGCAGTATTCTTGCGGGAATCACCCGTGATTCGGTGCTTCAGCTTGCTCGTGACAAGGGTATTCCTGTGGAGGAGAGGCAGATTTCGGTGTATGAGCTGCTCGATGCCTACAAGGTCGGCAAGCTCACCGAGGCGTTTGGTACAGGCACTGCTGCGGTCATATCACCCATCGGAGAAATGGTGTTCAAAGATCAGGTGATGACACTGGGCAATGACATTGGGCCCATCTCCCAGTTCATGTATGATACGCTGACCGGAATACAGACGGGGCGCATTTTTGACGAGCATAACTGGACAATGACCTTAGCATAATCGCACCGCACATACAAAATTCGTCTATTTGGGGTCTGACCCTGAATAGACGAATTTGTTTGTGATTGATATAGTTTGTATGCGCTTGCGCTACATCACATAATAGTTTTGAAGCTCATACGGCCCCAAAATTCCCTTGTCGGTCACTACACCCGTGACCAAATCGGGCGGCGTGATGTCAAACGCAGGATAGTAGCCCTTGACCCCTTTTTTTGCGGTTCTTCTGCCCATGGCACACAGAACCTCATCGGGGTTGCGCTCCTCAATATGCACCGAATGGATTGAGGGGTGAACGGAATTGGGATTGCCCGTGCAATAGTAGGGTATGCCGTGACGCTTTGCTGCAATGGCAATCTGATAGGTTCCCACCTTGTTGACTATGTGACCGTCCACACAGATAACGTCCGCTGCGGTTGTAAATACATCCACATGCTTTGTCAGCATGGTGAATGCAGGCATATTATCGGTGATGAGCGTCACATCGAACCCCATATCATAAATGACGGAGGCGGTCAGGCGTGCGCCCTGAAGATAGGGGCGTGTTTCGGGCACAATCAGCTTTATCTCGTTTTGTCGCTCTTTGCAGGCACGGAGCATCATGCCCAAATCGCAATCGGCATAGCACTGTGTCATCACCGTGCCATTTTTAGGTATTCGCTCTGCAAGATAATGACCAATCTTGGCGATGCGATAATACTTGTCCTCAAGAAAACCCAGAGTATAGTCCATGATGGCATCGGCGGCGTCTTGGTTTGCGTCAAGCGCATTCTTTGCTGCCAGCTCCGCACCATCGGTGATGAGCCGCATCTTCTTCTCGGTGGTCGGACGGGCGGTTGCAAGGCGGGTCGCTGCTTGTTGAAGGTAGGCAATCTGCTCGTCCTTGGGCTTGTCCGCACACTGATGCGCTGCAAGAGCCATGCCAACGGAAGCCGCCTGAAACGGCCCGTAGCTCTGTGTCACCATATCCCTGATAGCCTCGGCTACCTCCTGATGGGTGCGGCAGGTGACAAATACCTTCTTGCGTGGATATACTCGGCGGTCAAGAATGCGAACTGCGCCGTCCTCATACCATGCCACATTGCGATATTTAAGCAAAAATGCCAAATCGTGATCGTTGGTCAAAATTGTTTCCTCCAATTCTCAATTAAGTATACACAAAAAAGTCATTTTATGCTATCCTATATTTGAAGAATATTGGAGGTTGGATATATGAAATTTGCAATTATCGGCGGACGAAGCACCTATCGCACTCTGTTCGACTCAAAAAGCGAAATTATTGATACTCCATACGGTTCGGCAGCGGTCGATATGCTGACTGAGGACGGAAGGGACTTTGTGTTCCTCTCTCGCCACGGCTTCAGCGACAGTCACGATGCTCGTGATACGAACTATCGAGCCAACATATACGCACTCAAAATGCTCGGAGTTACGGACATCGTTTCCATCTCATCGGTTGGAACCTGCGACTATGCTCACAAGCTCGGAACATTTTGCCTGATAAACGATTTTATCGACTTTACGCACGATCGTGAGGACAGCTTCCGAAGGGAGGACCGTGTCGAAGCGCACGCAGGCATGGAGGACGCTTTCGATCCCCGCCTCAATGATGCGCTCGAACATCTGATTCAAAAGTTCTGTATTCCGTACGCAGGCAGGGTAATCTACGCCTGCGCCAACGGGCCACGCTTTGAAACTGCAAGCGAGGTGCGCATGATGCGAATGCTGGGAGCGCAGGTTTTGGGCATGGCACTTGTGCCGGAGGTCAGTCTTGCTCGTGAGCTGGGTATGCGATATGCGTCCATCGGCGTAATATGCAACTATGCTACGGGAATCAGCATTGACTTTACCGACCAGAGCATCGACCAAGTCGCCGATGACAACAAGGAGACTGCCTTTGCTGTTGCAAAGGAGCTTATAAAGCGAGTCAAATAGCGTATACGCCTGAAACGGAGACCCCCTAGATGAGAATATTCTGCATTACTTTTATTTCGATGGTGCTGCTCTTGGCATCAGGCTGCAAGGCAAAGCCCGACGTTGCCCCTTCTGTCACCCAAGAACCAAAGATTACCCCTTCCTTTGTCGATATTGAATCGATTGATATGGTCGACAGCGATGAACCTGTTTGGCTCGAAGTTGAAAGTGCGCTTCTGTACCGAGCCAACCTTGAATCACCAACACAACAAAACGCCTTTGGGCTTTACTATGATGAGGGTGACGGCTTTGCCTATTTCCACATTGACATGAACTACGCTCTCATTGCGCCGTTTGTTGCGCCACGCTCCTTGGTTCAGCTCGACATGGACACGAGCGACAGCTTCATCGAGCTAGTGCTTTGCGTTGCTCAAACAGATGACATTGACTATACCTATGTGTTCCGTCTTGACGGTCAAATTGTCACCCTGTTTGAGGGTGTGGGTACGCTCGTTGACGTAAGCGGAAACACGCTCACGCTCAGCACAGGCGAGTACATCGTCGATACCAAAGCAAGCTGAGTTAGCGGTAAAATGTTCTCTCCCTCAGTCACCTTCGGCGACAGCTCCCTCATCAGAGGGAGCCAAGTTTGGCAAATGATGAGGGAGGGTAGCACTCTTGCCTCCCTCTGATGAGGGAGGTGGGCGCGAAGCGCTCGGAGGGAGAGATAAGTGAAAGACTACAACAAAAACAATATCCCTCTTGCAAAAGCCTTGCGCAAAAACATGACGCCATGGGAGCGAAAACTGTGGTATGAATTTTTGCGAAGCTATCCCGTTCGGTTTCAACGCCAAAAGGCAATCGGCAACTACATTGTTGATTTTTACTGTGCAAAAGCCCGACTTGTAGTCGAGCTTGATGGCGGAGGGCATTACGAGGAAAAGCAGCTTGCAAAGGACGCCATAAGAACCGCCGAACTCGAAAAAATGAATCTCAAACTGATTAGGCTTTGCAATCTTGACATTGACAGAAATTTCTATCAAGCGTGTGAAGCAATAGATTTTGCGGTTAAATGTTCTCTCCCTCAGTCACCTGCGGCGACAGCTCCCTCATCAGAGGGAGCCCAACTTGGTAGATAATGAGGGAGGGTAGCACTCTTGCCTCCCTCTGATGAGGGAGGTGGGCGCGAAGCGCTCGGAGGGAGAGATAAGGGGTGTGTCAACGGTCTTGAATCGCTGTGATGTTAAATGTTCTCTCCCTCAGTCACCTGCGGCGACAGCTCCCTCGTCAGAGGGAGCCCAGAAGTGATATATGCTGCACGGTGACAGCTCCCTCATCAGAGGGAGCCCAGAAGTGATATATGCTGCACGGCGACAGCTCCCTCAGCCCAGAAGTGATATATGCTGCACGGCGACAGCTCCCTCGTCAGAGTGAGCCACAAGTGATAAGGGAGACGGTTTAGGCGCAACTTAATTATGTGTCAATTAAAACAGGGTCGGTTCGTCCTTTTGCAAGCCAAAACGTTCCGTATATTCAGCCACATATGCGCTGTATCTCTCGGTGGGTGCTTGCTTTAGCGCATTTAGATACTTATGCGTGTCGAACTTGGATTGCGTCACTTCGATTAAGTCTACTGCAATGTTGGAGCAATGGTCGGAAACACGCTCGAAGTTCGAGATTAAATCGTTGAACACAAAGCCTAGCTGAATTGTACATTCGCCCTTCTGCAATCGGTTGACATGGCGGCTCTTTAGCTCAAGCTGCAAGGCATCAATAACATCCTCAAGCGGCTCAACACGCCCTGCGGTTTCAATATCGTTATCAAAATATGAAGCGAACGACAGCTCCAAAATCTCTTTTAATGCGGAAGTCATTACATTTAGCTCACGTCTTGCATCGTTGGAGAAGGACAGGTTCTTTTCCTTCATTTCACGAGCCGAATCGAGTATGTTCAATGCGTGATCGCCGATGCGCTCAAAATCTCCGATTACATGCAGCAGTTGGTTAATGCGCTTCGACTCCGCAGCATTGAGCGATTGCTCGGACAGCTTGACAAGGTAGGTTCCCAGCTTGTCCTCATATCGGTCGAGATGTTCCTCATTGTCAACGATTGTTTGCGCCAGCCCCTCGTCCCATTTATCAAGAATGGTGAGCGCAGCAAAAATTGTCTCCTTTGCAACGTGCGCCATCTTGTCGGTAACGGTGGAGCATTGCTCGACCGCAAATCCCGGCGTGTTTAGGAATCTATCGTCCAAAAGGGTGGTGGGAACGTCCCGAGTTTCGGGCTTGTCGGGGATTGTGAGACGAGCAAGCTTTGCAAGCCAGCCGCCCATAGGCAGCAGCAGCATCGTACCTGCAACGTTGAATACAGTATGTATAATGGCAATATTGAACGCATTGAGCTCCATTGACATCATGCTCTCAAAGCCGAATATTGCCTTGAGCCCGTAGAACAGCGATAGGAACACAATGCAGCCGATGCAGTTGAAGTAAAGGTGAACCACGGCGGTACGTTTTGCATTTTTCGATGCGCCGATGCAGGAAATCAATGCGGTCACGCAGGTGCCGATGTTGGTTCCTATGATGATTGGAATTGCAGAACCATAGGTGATAAGGCCGCCCGCTGACAGCGCCTGAACGATACTGACAGCAGCCGTGGACGACTGAATGAGTGCGGTGAATGCTGCTCCTACAATGACGCCCAAGAACGGATTTTGCAAAGCGGCGAACACGTCAATTACAGCCTGATTGGTTTCAAGGTGCATACTCTCGCAGGTCTCGCGCATCAACAGAACACCAAAGAGCATGATGGAGAAGGTAACAAGCGTTGCGCCGATGTCACGGCGGCGAGTTTTCTTCGAAAAGAGAAGCAGAACAAGCCCAAGTAAGGCTATTACGGGAGCAAAGTTTGCAGGCTTGAATATTTGCAGATACCATGCGCCGTCTCCAATTCCGGAAAGAGCTAGTATCCAAAGAGTGATGGTCGTGCCGATGTTGGCACCCATGATTATGCCAATTGCCTGTTCGAGCTTCATCATGCCCGAATTGACAAAGCCGACCGTCATTACGGTAGTGGATGCGCTGGACTGAACGAGTGCGGTGATGCCGCAGCCCACGAACATTCCCTTGATGCGTCCGATTATGGGATACTTTGATTTGGTCGAGGTTGCCGTTTCTAAAACACGTTCGAGCGTTCCGCCCGACAGACGTTCCAGCCCGTGACTCATCTGATTCATCCCAAAAAGGGTGAACACAAGCCCCATGATCAATCTTAATATCTGCGATACGGAAATCAACTATTCATCCTCCCACATACCCTCATCTTATTGTGCATCTTTTTTGCCAAAAATGCAACCTTTTTGCCGAATTTATATGATTGACAGCATAAAAAGAACGAGTGGTACCAAAGATGAAAGGGCGAACTCAGTTCGCCCCTACTATGCCTGTTGCTGTGGGTCTATCTCAATGTATCGCTGCTGTTTAGAATTAACGTGGAATAGAGAAACAGCACGTCCTGATTGCCAAATTGAATGAATTGACCAACATAATCGCTCACTATGTAGCGGATATCTACAAGTGTAATCTTTTTATATCCGTCAATCATCAGCGGAGCTAGGGACGAGCCGAATGAATCACGGAAGATTATCAGCTCCTTGTCCGTTTTTGCGTTGGGGTTCTCTATTGTAAGCAGAGGACATGCGCCCGACAGAAACACATCGTAGCCGTCCATTCCCTCAAACTTTTCAATATCGTAAACGCCGCCCGATTTGCCTGTTTCAAAATTGTAGACCGTGGCTTCATCTATGGTGGAATTATGCAGGTAATTTATTGCATCAGGCTCCAGCGGAAGTGCCGCCTGCCCATAGTACACGCCATAAAAAGGCGTCAGTGTTTCCTGCTCGTACCCCGAACCAAGCTCAAAGTCCATCGCCTGCGCCAGTCTGTTTACAACACGCTCAAGCCTCTCCTGCCTCCAATGCGTGTCCGTAGTATAGTAATCCCAAATGTCTAAGCAGTCCCACAGAGCAATCTTTTGCATACCTGTGATGCGCCCGTCAAACAATTCTTCCAAACGCACATAGTCCATGGAAGGATAGCCGTTCTGCGCTGCAATATAGTAGTTCTTGTCGGGAATAATCGCATAGTAGACCTTGCAGCCGTCCAAATACTTATCTCTTATTGCGTTGAGCTTGTCGGCAGCCTTTATAATGGAGTTTTCCTTTAGGGGATACTCCAGCTTGCCAACGCTCCCGTCCGCCAAGTATATTCCGTTGTTGTCCATCTGTCCAAGCAAGTTGTAGCTCACCCAAGCCTTGACGGTGCGCAACTGTTGTCTTATCGGAAACTGATCCAAGGTATAGCTGTCAAAGTCCTCCATCCACTCGCCTAAAATTAAGTCGTTCCATTTGAGCGTGGGGAACTGCTTGAGCGTGCGTCTTTCGGCAACCGATAGGGCGTCCGCAGGTTTAAGAATGCACCATGCGGCTCCTAAAAGCAGAAGTCCGCCAAGCAATGCGACCGCTATGATGTTTTTTATCTTCTCTTTCATAGCTAAAACCTAAAATACAGGAAGGGATTGAAGCCGCCATCGACAAGATAGGCGGTAACTACGATGAGCAACGCCGCAAGCGCAAGCGGAGCAATGACAAACGTTTTGTCGAGCTTGACCTTTTGCACCAGCCATTTAGCAAGAGGTGTTGCCCCTACTATGGCAACAACAAGCAGCACGGCATAGCTTCTTAGGTAGTACAGCGTTTGCGCCGTCACAAACGGAATACCGCCTGCCCCAAACATTGCCCCTATATCGGATATACATTGCTGGAGTGTTTCCGCATTGAACAGCACGAAGCTCAAAAGCACCGTGACTATCAGGTACAGGTGGGATACGACCTTTGGCATTCGTTCGAGCAGCTTGCCCAAAAACAGCTTCTCAATTATGAGAAACACCGCAAAGTATGCGCCCCAAAGCACAAAGTTCCAGCTTGCACCGTGCCACAAGCCTGTGAGCATCCACACCACCGCTATGTTTACAAGCCACCGCCACTTTTTCACTCGATTGCCGCCCATGGGAATATAGAGGTAGTCTCTAAACCAAGTTCCAAGCGAGATATGCCATCTGCGCCAAAACTCCGTTATGCTCTTTGAGATGAACGGATAGTTGAAGTTCTCCAAAAAGTGAAATCCGAAGATGCGCCCAAGCCCGATTGCCATATCCGAGTAACCCGAAAAATCAAAATAAATCTGAAGAGAGAATGCGATTGCATACAGCCAGTAAAACAGCACGGACGGCTCGTTGGTCTGCCTAAACAGCGCGCAAAACTCGCCCAGTGCATTGGCAATGAGCACCTTCTTTGCAAGTCCCAGCACAAAGCGTTGCGCACCGTATGCAGCATTGCCAAAGCTGTGCGTGCGCTTTTCAAGCTCGCCCTCTATTGTTGAATATCGAACGATTGGGCCTGCAATCAGTTGGGGAAACAGCGCAACATAGGTGAGCAGCGTAAGCGGATTTTTTTGCACCCTCGCATCGCCACGATACACATCAATGGTGTAGCTCATAATCTGGAAGGTGTAAAAGCTGATTCCAATTGGCAGCACCAGCCCCGAAAGTGGCAGACTTGCTCCAAAGACAGCGTTGAAGTTGCCGATGGCAAAATCCGCATACTTGAACACGCCCAGCACTCCCAAACTTGAGATAAGCGACAGGCACAGGAATACCTTGCCGCCTGTCCTGCCGCGAAATCTGTCTATCAGCAGACCGAAGCCCCACCCTACAAGCGCACTTGCTACCAGCAGTATAAGATAGTTCGGCCCGCCGTAAAAATAGAAAATTAGCGAGAAGAGGAGAAGCACAAGATTTTTTGCCTTAAATGGTACAGCAAAATACACCACAAGCACTATTGGCAAAAAGTAGTACAAAAAGCTGATAGACGAAAACAGCATGTGCGCCCCCTACAAAGTGTTATTCGGTGATGATACGCTCGATTTGAACGCCAACGTCGCCCTCGTGCTGACCTACAAACGCCGCCATTACGGAATCTGCAAGCATGGCATCGGACATAACGAACATAACCAATGAACCTGAGTTGTTAGCCATTATTTTATCTGCGCCAACACAAATCCATTTTCTTTCATTAACCTTCTCAACAACATCTGCTTTGAACTTCTCGACATCTGCGCCGTCCTCAAGCTGAATGAGTATCGCCGAAAATGCGATGCTGCTCATCATTGGCTCGGCATATACTGCCTCACGGATGCCCGCAACGCTGTCAAGTCCCAAGAAATAGTTCACAGCATCGGCGTCCTTTAGGTCGATGGCGGTAACAGGCACGAGCATTACCTCAACTGCGGTAGCGTCAGCAAGTATGGTCTCAAGCTCCTTTGCAAGCTCACTCTGCGGCTCTGCGCTTGTGTCAACATCGGGGCTCATGCTCGGATCTGCGCTCGTGTCAACATCAGGGCTTGTGCTGGGATTAGCACTCGCATCAACATCGGGACTCGCACTGGGCTTCGTGCTGGGCTCGTCCGATGGTTTGTTTGTCGCAGACTGTGTAGGTGAAGCACTGGCACCATCATTGGGATTTGCCGGTGTCTTCTTTTTACAAGCCACGATGCTCAGCAGCATAACTACTGCCAACATAACGATTAGTATTTTTTTCATTTCATTATTTCCTTTCATGCAATACTTCTAATACCTTGCGGTACTCAAATAGGTTGCACACAAAATGTATCAAAAATTCAAATATTGCTCAAACTGAGATTGTTACATGAGCAATAGACCTTTGGGCAAATGATTCTTTATGCCTTCGAAGGTCGATTTTCCAAGCCCCAACGGAAAGCCGTTATACCTCATGGTACACCAGCCTCGGTCTGCCTGCTTAAAAATTACCTCGCCGTGCAGATAGCTTGTCATCTCGCTTTGGCACAGTTCGACACGATTGTCAAGCCTGTCCGCCATCGCCATTGCGTGTGAGGGAACGAACACCTTGTTTCTTTGTTCTCCAACAAGCAATCCTGCCCTGATTATGTGCAGCCCGTCCAGCCTAAACGGCGTCTTTGGAATTATCAGCTCCCGTCCATCGGGCAACGTTCGTTTTTGCTCGTCAAGCAAAGTGCTTTGGCTCAATATTCCACGCTTTATAAACACAGCCGCGAACTGTCCCTCGCCCTTGGAGTTGTGCGGATACAGTCTGCGTGTCTCAACAAGCTCAAATTCGGGGTACTTATCAACAAACCAACTAGCCACGTCCTCATTTTCCTCTTTTGAGAACGAGCAGGTCGAGTACACCAGCCTTCCGCCGTCCTTTAGGGCGGTCTGTGCGCTCGAAAGAATTTCCCTTTGCCTGTCCGCACACGATAAAACGTGCTCCCTTGACCACTCCAATATTGCACGTTCGTCCTTTCTGAACATTCCCTCGCCTGCGCATGGTGCATCAACCAATACCGCATCAAAGCAGCCGTGCAATTTAGAACACAGCTCCCGTGGCGTCATGTTTGTAACAATAGCGTTGGTAATTCCCATGCGCTCAATATTTGAAGTCAATATCTGCGCACGCTTAGGTACTATCTCGTTTGCCACCAGCACGCCCGTGCCGCCTAGATATGCCGCCAGTTGAGTCGATTTCCCTCCGGGTGCGGCGCACAAATCCAGCACCGCCATGCCCTTTTTAACGTCAAGCAGGCTTGCAGGAAGCTGTGCCGATGCTTCTTGAATATAGTACAGCCCACACGCATGGTAGACGTTTTTGCCGTCCAGTTCATCTGTCGCCATGAAGCCCTGGGCAACAACGCCATTGCTCTTAGTTACACCCAACAGCTCCTTTGCACGCTCCACACTCGCCCTAAGTGTATTTATTCTGATGCTTCGTCCTGACGGCTCCTTCATAGCTGCAAGATAGGCGGAAAACTCGCTCCCCAACTGCTCTTGCATTCTTTGGATGTATTCCTTTGGGAGCATCATCATAGCCTCACCGCCTCATGCGCTCGCAGCATCACCGCATAGCGTTCCTTTACAGGCATTTTTGACAGCATCAAAAGAGCGTCGCAATAGGCATCAATCTGCTTGCGATGCTTCTGTGCCGCCTCGTTTGCATCGCCGTTTCCAACATAATCCGTCTTGTAATCCAGCAGCACCCAACCGCCGTCCTCCACAAAGCACGCATCAATCACGCCCTGCAAAAGCACTCGCTCGTTGCTCTTTATCCCCAAGAGTCGCTCGGTGTCGGCAGCATAGCAGAAGGGCAATTCTATCTCGCAACGTTTGGATTTTCTCATGCGCTCGGCAAGCTGGGACTGCAAAAACCATGCCACGTCCTCCACCAATGCGCCCTTCATCGTCTCATCGTTATTGGCAATGTCCCGCAGCTTTGCCAAATCGAGGCTCTGTACTCCCGCTCGCTGCAAAAGTGTGTGCGTAGCCGTACCTCTTTGAAGTGCATCGCCCTCCGCCGCAATCAGCGATTGGGGAACAACCTGCGGTTTGCTATCCCTAGTCAGTGCGGTGATGGAGGTCTTTTGCGGTATGCCCAACGCTTCGATATAGGGGTATCTCCACTCAAACTTGGCGTTAATCCGTTCGACAAGCGATTTATCTGCGGTCAATTCCGCTGTCAAAGGCGTATCGGAATTGGAGGCGAACTCCGTTTTGCTATGCAGTTGTGCAGGTATGTAGTCCGCCGTTGTCATAAGCAGCCATTCAAGAAAGCTCTTGGCATTGCTCAACCGCCCCAGCGATGCAACAGAATGTTTAATTATTTTGTCCTCGGCATTTTTGAGACTGCCGACCATTATTAGCTCTCGCTTTGCCCTGGTCAGTGCAACATACAGCACACGCATCTCCTCTTGCATCGATTCTCGCCTAAGTTCCCTGCGCAGTATGTTGTGTTTTAGCGTGTCACGCCTTACTCGGCATGACGTGTCAACAAACCGCAATGCCGCACCGTAGCGTCCGTGCAACTGCAGCGGTTCGCTAAGATCTCGTGTCGTAAAGCGTCTTTCCGTGTTTCCAATGAATACAACGGGGTACTCCAGTCCCTTTGACTTGTGTATGGTGAGCAGGCTCACCACGTTCGCCTGTGCCATTTGGGTTGCCCCCATCTTGGCATTTGCCTTCACATCGTCCATATAGGTTAAAAAGCTATGAATGTTGCTGTCGCCCAGTGCCTCGAACGCCGACGCCTTGTCGATAAGCGCATCGAGGTTCGCCTGCCGCTGTCCGCCCCCTTGCACAGCCCCCATCTGGTCGTAAAACGCCGTTTGTTCGAGCAACATCGCAATGAGATCCTCCAAAGAGTTCACTCGGCTCTCCTTTTGCCAATGAGCAATAAAGTCCAAAAACCCCTTTGCCTGCTCGTCTCCCCTCTCAACGGCGGAAAGCACGCAATCCAGAATATCGCCCTTGGGACAGGCAATCCTCAGCATAGCAATCTGCTCGTCCGTGTAGCCGATAAATGACGAACGCATAACCGACAGAAGGGGTATGTCCTGCCGTCTGTTGTCTATCAGGCGCAGCACGTTGAGCACCACCATGACCTCGATTGAATCGAAATATCCGCCTGAGGTCTGTGCATAGCAGGGTATGCCGTTGAGCGCAAGCGTCTGCGCCCACAGCCTTGCATCGCCAATGGTGCGCATCAGAATCACAAAGTCGGAATACTTATACCGACCGTCAATCATTTTCAGCTTTATCTGCTGGGCAACCAAACGTGCTTGGCACTCGCTGTCCTCAATATCCTCTTCATCGTCCGAACTGTTTCTCTCTATCACATGAAGCTCAACATTGCCCGTCTGTTGCTCGCAGCCGGCTTTGAGCATGGCATCGTCATCATAGTCAACGGACGATAGCGGCTTTCTCATCAGCTTTGCAAAAATGTGATTGACCAAATCCAGCACCTCGTTGCTGCTTCTAAAGTTATGCGACAGGTTAATTCTAGGATAAGTCCCGCATTTTTCCAAAAATAGGGTCGGCTCGGCAAGTCGGAATCCGTAAATGGACTGCTTTACATCTCCTACCAAAAAGATGTTGTTACCCGAACTGACCGCCTGCAAAATTGCCTCCTGAACACGGTTGCTGTCCTGATACTCGTCAACGATTATCGCTTTAATCTGTTGGCGATACTCGCTTTTTACACGCTCGTCCTTCAACGCCTTTAGCGCAAGATGCTCCAAGTCGGAATAGTCCATGGCCGATTTTTGCTTTTTGAGATCCGAATATACCGTCTCAAACAGCACAAGCAGCAACCTCATCGCCTTTAGTATCTCTGCCGACTGTTTTTGCAGTCTTGCTATATCCGAATAGGACTGCGCCAGCAGATCCTGCTGATTGGCAATGTGGTCTTTGACATTTTTTCTTGCGTCCTGAAGTGGTTTTTTATCCTCGTCCGCCGTGCCCTTTGGAAAACGCAGGGTGCTAAAGGATATGCTGCTCAACGCCTCTGAATAGGCATTCCACGTTGGCTGAATGAGCGTTGCACGAAGTCTTGACATCTCATTGTCAAGCTGTATAATGTGCGGTTCATTCTCGTTTAGAGTCTCCTTGAGGGTTGTTTTGAGCTGATAATATGGCAGCGGATTGTTGCCGCCGTAGCGATGCTTAAAAAATTCAAGCTGCATATCATCGACCGCATATCTAAGCTCCTCCTGCAGCAAACGCCGCAGATGCTCCATATCCTGCTCTGTGCCCGAAATAGTGTCAAGGCGTTCAATCGCTCTGTCTAGCCACCCTTCCGCATCTGCCTGCGCCGTCAAAAACTCACGGAGCTTCATGGTTGCAGCAGAAGCCGCCGCCTCGCTGTCGAATGCGCCCACAATGAGCTTGTACTGGTCTGCTTTCTCCATGGCAAACACCAGCAGCGACCTGTCCATTGCCTCACGCTTCAAAACTGCACTTTCAGTCTCGTCCATCGTCCTGTCCGATGGAGAAATATCCTCGCTGTGAAAGTGCCGTGTGATTATGCGCTTGCAAAACGAGTGTATTGTGGATATGTTTGCGCCGGAAATGCTGTCCGCCTGTTCATAGAGAAAATCTTTTATTTCCTTGTCAGGCTCCGTCTGGGCCGCCTTTTGAAGCGCAGATGCAATGCGCCCTTTCATCTCGGACGCGGCTGCGCGCGTGAAGGTCAGCACAAGCATATTGTCAAGCGACATTCCCTCTTTGCATAGCCGCACAACACGAGCCGTCAGCACCGCAGTCTTTCCTGCTCCTGCTGCCGCCGACACTATCCCCTCTCCGTTTAGTTCGATTGCTTGGCTCTGCGCCTCTGTCCAATTCATAGCAGCACCCCCTCTCCAAGCTCCTTGATGCTCCTTTTGGGTATGCTTCTCACTTTATTTCCAAGCTGCTTGTCAAAGCGGCACACACTCCGAAAATCGCAATAATCACACGAGTTCGCCGTTGGGAATACCTCCGCTTCACCTGCATACATTCGCTCAATCGTCTTGCATGCAACACGCTTTGCAAGCGTGACAATCGCTTCAAGCTCCGCGCGCGAACAGGTCGCTCCCACCGCCTTGCCGTCCTTGTATTTTACTCCCTTTATGTATGCCGACCTGTCCGAAGATTCCTTCTCCGTGGCAGTGGCTACCGCAGAATCGTCTGCTGTGACGCCGTACAGCTTGTGAATATCGTCCTCGACCTGCTCCTCATCGGGAATTGGCTGCCCCAACGGCATATAATACATCGCAACGCCTTGACCGCACAACGCCTTTGCAGCCTCCAAATACAGTGGCAGCTGCAACGTTTCTCCGCTTTGAATGCGCTCCGGCTCCAGCTTCCGTGCGCCCAGCTTATAATCTACCACCCTTAGCAGCTTGTCGCCCTCCACATTTGCGCTGTCAACTCGGTCAATCAGTCCCCTAAGCTCCACCTCTGTCCCATTATCTGTGATGAGCTTCACGGGCGGATAGTCCAATCCAAAGTTCATTTCCGTACATTCGGGTCGAAATTCTCCCAGCTGAACCTGCTTTGTAATTGACCTGCACGCCAGCTTTATCCGTATCTCCAGCAGGAACAAAGACTCACGCAATCGCACGTTGCTAAGGAATATACCGTCATTGTGCCGTGCGATACATTCAGGAAGAATCTTATCGACTATGTCATCTGACCGTTTGGAATCCATCTCAAGCCAGTCCGTCCCCTCCTGCTGCACATATCGCACAAAAGAGTCCAGCACGTCATGAATCAAGGTGCCTATGTCGCTAGCTTCCTCCTTCGCCTCCTTGCGTGGCTTCGCTTTGAGTCCGTAGCTCTCCATATGCTCAAACGGACACTTGTTGAATGTTTCCAGTCTGCTCGCACTCATTCTCACGTTCTGACCGTATAGCTGCTTGGCAATCTGATAATCCAGCGGCGAGGGTGAGTTTTTCCTTGCCTCACCGTCCAATATCTGCCTTAGCTTTTGGGCGTATGCGGGTCTATTATTGTATACCGCCACAAGTGCCGGCAGCAGCTGGGTGTGCGTCCCCTCCTGTCCAAACATTCTAAACTCGTATACCAGCCGTGAAAAGCCCGTCTGTTCGCATGAAGGCAAGGAAGATGGCTCATCAAGATTGCTTTCCACCCTAAGCATGGGGAATAATTTTCTTATTCGCTCCACAAGGGGCGATGGCGAAAGCTGTGCGCCCTCCGCAGAACACGCAAAGGACAGATACAGCCTGTTGCGTGCCTTTGTCAAAATTGAATATAGCTCCAATCGATCGCTCTGCATCTGCATCTTGCTGTCAGACCAAACCGTAAGTCCGCAGGCGTCCATCTTTTTAAGCTCGCTGTCGTTTAGAACCGTGCCAGTCTCAGGTATGCGTGGTATCAAGCCCTCGTTGCAGCCGATTAAAAACAGCGAATCGACTTTCTTTATCTTGCTTCTCTCAAGGTCGCCCAGCATCACCTGGTCGGCGTTGGACGGAATAGAGCCGATTTGGTAGGCAGCAACTCCCTCCTCTATGAGCGCAGTGAACTCCGCCATGGACAGTGGGCTGTCGCCCATGATTAGCCCTATCTGATTTAGAAGCTCCTCAAAGGTGGGATATAACTGCAAAATTACCTGTGCCTCTGCGTCCCGTCCCTCACTCATTAGAGTATTCGCCTCTGCGGTCAGTCTCTCATTCAACTTGGTTTGAGTCAAGTAGTCGATAATTGCTTGCGACTTTTTTGTCGCATCTGTCCCCTTGAGATTTTCATGCAACTGCATCAACGGTTGCATGGTGCATAAACGCACCCTCTCTGCTTCATCAGGAACCTCTCCGAAGGTCAGCGGTGCGGTAAGGGAGCTTCCATACACACCGTATCTCAATAGATAATTCTCAAATATCTCTATATCTCCCTCGTCTGCATCGGAATAACCGCTTTTGAGCACCGCCAGCACGTTGTTGACCGAGTATCCCCCCGTTGCCGCACGAATTGAGTTAAGCAGATATGATGTTGCCGCCTGTCCTGATATGGGTCTTTTTGCATCAAAGAAAAGTGGAATGTTGCGCCGTGCGAATGCCCTTTTTACCAACGAGCCGTACAGCTTCAAGTCGGGACAGATTACCGCCATGTCACGAAACCTTATTCCCTGGGCAGCACGTTCAAGCACCATGTCGGCAAGATGCTCCGCCTCTGCTCTTCTGTCCGGCAAGGTAAAAATGCGTATTTCATCGGTCTGCTTGTCAAAGACCTCCAACGATTGGCTAAACAGCAGGTCATCAAGATGAGCAAGTGCGGTGTTGCCCTTTGCCTTTGAACATATGCGTTGCATGACGGGTATTCCGTTTCGCGCCGCAATCTCGCATATCCGCTGCATCGCCCTGCTATCCGGCTCGAACAGTCCCCTATGGCTTTCTTTATCCTGTCTCATTGTGATTGTCACGCTCTTTGCGTGTACCAACATCTCCTCAAAGAACGAATACAGCTCATTTGAGGGATTGTCGAACCCGTCAATAAACACATGGCTGTCCTTGACGAACGAATACTTTATTCTCTCTCTTGCCGTCCTTTGAATGTCGTTTGTGGTTAAATATCTGCTTGCAAGATAGCTCTCGCTCGTTTGATAGATTATGTAAATATCGTGCAGCTTCTGATATAGAAGTGAATCGGAATCCAATTTGTCAAGCGCAGTCTTTAGCTGATGCGGCTCTATGCCACTCTGCTTAAACTGCGAGATGAGCATATCCATTCTATTTGCAAAATCTGGTCTTTGCGCCGCACCCGAATACATTATCAGCTCCTTTTGCTTCTGATACACGGCTCTGCGCACGACCATGGCTCGCCCCTGCTTGGACAGAAACGGCAGCGTGCGCCCAGATTGCGATAGTATGCGTTCGGCAAGGCGTGAGAAGCTCAACACCTGAACGCCCAACATTCCCGAAAAAGCGTATGCAATGGCACGCTCCGCCTCAAAGGTGTATTGCTCGGGCACAATATACAGACCGTGTTCGCCTTGGTGCATACATTGATGCAGCCGTTCAATCAAAATTTCACTCTTGCCTGTGTTTGCACGCCCCATTACGATACATAGCCGTCCCATCTTGACCTCCTAGAAGCTCTCGGTGTGTATTGGTGTGTAAATCTGCCGCCCTCTTTGGTTCTGACTTTCGCATAAAACTATGCTGCCAATCCTAAACCCATCGTTGGGTATTTGTATGTCGCCAATGTCGCCATGCTCGACCCCTCTTGCAAGTGTAATGTGCGGTTTGAGTCTGCCCTTGCCCTTGTCAAAGCCACGCTCCCACAGCTCGGTTTCGAGGATGGTGTGTATTCGGTACATCTCCTCCAATTCTCCCGTCACCGTGAGATAGCTTGTCCTTGCACCGCCGTGAGTAAAATATCCATATTCGCCAAGATGCAGCAAAAACGGTCTTGCGTCCTTGACTGCCTCGTGCATGGCGGAGGTAATATCATAGAGCGCATCGCTCTGGCCCAGAAAACGCAACGTAATGTGATGATTTCCCAAGGGCACGAACCGTCCCTGCGAGCTGACCTGTTCAATTTTGCTCTGGTATGCGTACACGCTCCTTTGAACGTCCTTTTGAAGCGGAACAGCTATAAACAGCCGCATTTTCTCTCCCCCTAATCTATATTTTTCCCTGCAGCCAATACATGGTTATGCCCACGCTCTCACGCATGAAATTGTTTATGCGTATGTACCAAACGTCGTCAGCGGCAATGCCTTTGGCTTCAAGTCCCAGCGACTTTGCGACCCTTCCGGCACGATAGACATGAAAATCGGTTGTGATATAGGCAATGGTGGCGTCCTCACCCAACTTACTTCCAATAAGCTCCAGCGAGTACAAGAAATTCTCGGTGGTGTTGGTTGACCTGTTTTCAATGAGAATCCTCTGGCTGTCAACGCCGTGCGCCACCAGATAATCCGCCATGGCGTCCGCCTCGGGGCGTGTTTCGCCGCTGCCCTGTCCGCCCGATACCACTATCACGGCATCGGGGTGCAGCAGGGAATACTCTATTGCAGTATCCAGTCTGTTGGACAGCACCCATGTCACCCTGTCCCCATGAAGAGCTGCTCCCAGCACAATTACTGCGTCAGCCTCGGTGTTCTCCTTGTCCGAAATAGCTGTAACCATCAAAACGCCGCAAACGATGAAGATAACCAGCCCAATTCCATAGCCTGCAACCAGAATCCACTTTATGACCATCAGTATTCCGTGTTGTGCCTGCGGCAAAAACACACCAAGCAACAGCAACGGCAGTCCAAGTATCGCAGGAAGAATGACGCCCAAATTCATGTTGCAGCGAGTTGCTGCAAACGCAGAATCCAGTACCAAAAACGCACCAACTACTATCAACACAATTCTCATGGTTTTCACAGCAGCCTCCTTAAAAACTGTCCCGTTGCGCTATCGTCCACCTTTGCGACCTGTTCGGGCGTCCCCACGGCAATGATTTGACCGCCGCCGTCTCCGCCCTCCGGCCCAAGATCGATTATATAGTCCGCAGTTTTGATTACATCTAGGTTATGTTCAATCACCAAGACTGAGTTGCCGCCCTCGCAAAGTCGTTCGAGTATCGACAAAAGTCGCTTCACATCGTCAGAGTGCAGGCCCGTGGTTGGCTCGTCCAAAATGTACAGTGTGCGCCCCGTGTCTCGTCTTGACAGCTCGGTCGCCAGCTTTATTCTCTGTGCTTCGCCGCCCGACAGCGTTGTGGACGGTTGTCCCAGCTTGATGTAGCCAAGTCCAACGTCCATGAGGGTTTGCAGCTTGTTTTTTATCTTCGGCTGCGCCTTGAAAAACTCCAAAGCGTCCTCCACGGTCATATCCAGAACGTCAAAAATGCTCTTTCCACGATAGTGAACCTCCAGCGTTTCCCGATTATATCGCTTGCCGTGGCAGACCTCGCAGGGAACGTAAACGTCCGACATGAAGTGCATTTCTATTTTGATTATGCCATCGCCCTTGCAATGCTCGCAGCGTCCGCCTGCAACATTAAAGCTGAATCTTCCGCCGTTATATCCACGAATTTTTGCGTCAGGCGTCTGTGCATACAGCGTTCGGATTATATCGAACAGTCCCGTGTACGTTGCAGGATTGCTTCGTGGCGTGCGTCCGATGGGGCTTTGGTCGATGTCGATAACTTTGTCAAGCTCCCAAACGCCGTCTATTCCATCGTGATCGGCAGGCTTGGTTCTTGCACGGTTGAGCGTTCTTAAAAGCGACTTTTTAATCACCTCATTGACAAGGCTCGATTTGCCCGAACCACTCACGCCCGTAACGCACACCAGCTCGCCCAGAGGAACCTTCACGGTCACATTCTTTAGATTGTTCGCTCTTGCGCCACGCACCGTCAAAAACTTGCCGTTGCCCTCTCTCCGTTTTTCGGGAACGGGTATGGTTAGCTTCTTTGAAAGATATTTGCCTGTCAGGGAGTTCTCATTTGCCATGACCTCCTGTGGAGTACCTGCCGCAATAACCTGTCCCCCATGTACTCCGGGACCCGGTCCAATGTCCACAATATAGTCTGCATTTAGCATCGTTTCCTCGTCATGCTCGACCACGATGAGCGTATTGCCCAAGTCCCTAAGCTCCTTGAGCGTCTTTAGCAGCTTTGCGTTATCCCTTTGGTGCAAGCCAATGCTGGGCTCGTCCAAAATATACAGCACGCCCACCAGTCCGCTGCCAATCTGCGTTGCAAGCCTTATGCGCTGCGATTCGCCTCCGGATAGCGTGACCGCACCACGGGCCAGCGTGAGGTATCCAAGCCCTACATTGCACAAAAAGCTCAGTCTTGCGTCCAGCTCACGCAAAATCTGCTCGGCAATCTTTTTGTGGGTTGCATTAAGCTCCATTGCTCGCAAAAAATCACGAGCCTTATAGACAGGAAGCCTTGATAGCTCAGCGATGTTCATTCCGCCAACCGTTACGGCAAGGCTGGTGGGCTTGAGCCTGTCTCCGTGGCAATCGGGGCAGGGGTTGTGCGACATATACGCCTCCAAATCCGCCTTGCTCCATTCGCTCTGCGACTCACGATATCGCCGTTCCATGTTGGTGATTACTCCCTCAAAAGGAGCCTTGTAGATGCCGCCGCCATATTCCTTTTGATAGGACAAAGTTATCTTCGTACTTCCGGTTCCATACAGGATAGCGTCCTGAACCTTCTTTGGCAGCTCCTCAAAGGGAGTCCTTTGCGATACGCCATAGTGAGCGCAGATGCCGTCAAAATACATCTCTGCCATAGTGCCGCTTGATGCGCTCGACCAGCCGTTGACGCTTATAGCACCCTCCGACAGCGAAAGGGCCGGATTGGGAACGACAAGCTGGGGATCAATCTTCATTTGGATTCCAAGACCCGAACAGGTCGGGCAGGCTCCGAAGGGATTGTTGAAGGAAAACGCACGAGGCGTCAGCTCCTCGATACTAATTCCGCAATCGGGACAGGCAAAATCTTGCGAGTACAGCGTTTCTTCGCCGTCCACCACAACTACCTTTGCAAGCTTTTCGCCCAAACGAAATGCAGTTTCAAGCGAATCGGCAAGTCTGCCCTCAATTCCTTTTTTGACAATTAGGCGGTCAATGACCGCATCAATGGTATGTCTAAGCTTCTTATCAAGCGCAGGAACATTCTCAATATCGAGTATCTCGCCGTCAACACGAACACGAACAAAGCCCTCTGATTTGAGCCTGTCCAGCACCTTTTGATGCTCTCCCTTTCGTGCGCGAACGCATGGTGCGACAACGAGAATTTTCGTTCCCTCGCTCAACTGCATCACTCTGTCAACCACCACGTCTATGCTCTGCTTTTCGATAACACGTCCGCAATTTGGGCAGTGTGGTATGCCACAGCGTGCATAAAGCAGGCGCAGGTAATCATGTATTTCCGTTACCGTGCCGACAGTCGACCGAGGATTATGCCCCGCACCCTTTTGATCGATGGAGATTGCAGGCGACAGCCCCTCAATGCTGTCCACATCAGGCTTTTCCATCTGTCCCAGAAATTGCCGTGCATATGAGGACAGGCTCTCCATGTACCTGCGCTGCCCCTCAGCGTATATTGTGTCAAACGCAAGGCTTGACTTTCCGCTGCCTGACAAGCCCGTGAACACCACCAGCTTATTTCTTGGTACGACTAAATCTATATTTTTGAGATTATGCTCCCTTGCTCCTTTAATTACTATGTCCTTCATGCTCTGTCTGTTACCGATACTACCGCCTGTGCCGAAATGCACAAGCCCTTTCCTTCATCATTCATTTTCTCTGTCGTGGTCGCCTTGACCGAGACTCTATCCAACGGCAGTCCGCAGTCCTTGGCGATATTCTGTCGCATATCCATGATGTACGGTGCGAGCTTTGGCTCTTGGCAAATCACGGTTGCGTCCACGTTTTGAATCGACTTATCGTGCTGCTGAACCATCCTGACGCACCTGACAAGCAGTTCCCGACTGTCCGCATTCTCATATGCAGCATCATTATCGGGGAAATTCGAGCCAATATCGCCAAGCGCACAAGCTCCTAGCATCGCATCCATGATGGCGTGAAGCAAAACATCTGCGTCCGAATGTCCCATAAGCCCCTTTGCAAAGGGAATGTTTACTCCGCCGATAATCAAGGGTCTGTTTTCAACCAGCGCATGGGTGTCGAACCCCGTGCCGTAGCGTGAATACTTCGCCTTTGCCCAGTCCCAGTCGGCAAGTGTGGTCAGCTTGCGGTTGTCCTCGCTGCCAACAACGAAATAAACCTTCTGCCCTGCGGCAAGATACAAAGTCGCATCATCGGTGGCACGAATTGAGTTTTTGTATGCGGCTCGAATCTTCTCAAGGTTGAAGCTCTGCGGTGTCTGCATTCTCCAAAGTCCGTCACGCTTGACAGGCTCCGGCTTGTCGCCCTCACGCAATATCGTATCCGTAACCGGAAGTGCGGCAACTCCGCTGCCGTATCGAATTGCGCTGTCGATGGTCGCCTTGACGAGCGCAGGCTTGACAAAGCACCGTGCCGCATCGTGGATTACCGCAATATCGCCACTTGCAGCCGCAAGTCCATTTTTGACCGATTCCTGTCTGGTTTTTCCTCCGTCAACAATGCTGACATTGCCCTGCAGCTTCTTTGCCTCCTGCTTGGTCGACTCCGAAACAACGCAAATCAGCTCGTCCACTCCACCTCGAATCAATGCCTGCGCACTTCTTTGAATCGCTGTCTTGCCGCCAATAGACTTTGTGAGCTTGTCAAAGCCCATTCGTTCTGCGCTGCCTGCGCACAAAAGAATACCAACTACTCTCATTATTGTGCCTCCAAAATAGAATACATACTGTCTGCGTCCTCTTTTTTTGTAAATTCGGGTGTGGCGTTGACCCTGACAATCATGTGCTTGCCACCCAGAAGAATATCCAGCTCGTCGCCCACCTTTACATCGGAAGCCGGCTTTGCAACTTTTCCGTTGATTGCAATGCGCCCTGCGCCTGCCGCCTCGTTTGCAACGCTGCGCCGCTTAATCATTCGGGACACCTTCAAAAACTTATCCAATCTCATCTCAAAAACCTGCCCATCCAAATATTTGACTCAAAATCACAAATACGCCAAGCACTCCCGTGTAGACTGCAAATCCCCACAGACGGCGTTTTGTGATGAGTTTTATCATGAACCTAATGGCAAAGTAGCCCGTTACTCCAGCTGCAATCATTCCCACGACAATGTAAACTATGTCGCTGCCTGCAAGCGTGATGCCCTCCTTTATCGTGTCCGCCGCTTCGAGTACCGTTGCGCCCAAGATAGCGGGAATGGACATCAAAAATGAGAAATCCGCTGCCGACTTGCGATCCAAGCCTGTCAAAAGTGCGCCTGTAATGGTCGAGCCGGAACGTGAAACGCCCGGAAATACGCCCAAGCACTGCATTCCTCCAACGACAAGCGCATCTTTAACCTTCATGCTCTTCATGTCACGCTTTTGGAGCTTGTTGAGCAGCATATCGCTCACAACCAGCAGAACGGACGTTAAAATGAAACCCACGCCGAGATATTTTCCAAGCTCTGCGTCCGCATAAAAACCGTCAAGCGGCGAAACCTTCTTCATTATCAGCGCAAACAGCACCGTTGGAATGGTGGCAAGTATCAACAGTCCCACCGTCTTTTGTATGGGGTGCTTGATGAGCTTCCACAGCAGCTTTCTATACACAACGCAGACTGCAACAAGCGTGGCAACGTGCAGCATCACCGTGAAAAGCGATGCCGTAGGTTCGCTAAGACCGAACATCGTTTGCAGCATCAGCAGATGCCCCGAACTGGAAATTGGCAAAAACTCGCACACGCCCTGAACAATACCCAGCAGTAACGCCAGCCAAATAGTCATAATTCAACCTCCGATAATTCACTTATCATATCATACTCTCTTTTCGTGCTTTATACAATAGGAAAGAGGTGATTTTATGCTTTATGTACCCCTAAAAACTTCTGTAGGAGAACCCGTGGGCAGCCTGAACATCACAGATGACGTGGCTATGCTCAAAACAAAGCGTCCCATGTCGGGCAAATGCTTTGTCGTAACCGATGAACAAACCTTGCCGATTTTTGCGAACACTCCGCTGAAACTGGTCGGCACTTTTCGTGCCGTTGCCGTGGTAGATGACGACAGGCTCACTTGCCACGGCGTTGCGCCAAATTGCAATTTGACACGGCAACAGCTTTGGTCGCTCTTGTCCCAAAATCGCACCAAGAGCGTAGTAATTCCCGAGCCTGAACTTGAGCAGGTTGACGAGCCTGAGCCAGATGATGGTGCAATTATGTCTCAACAAAGCGAGCCTTACGCCCACCCCGATGTACACGATACGGAGGCAGCCACGGCATCATTCTCTGCGCTGCTTCATCGTGCAAATGCCGTCTATGAGCGCATCGACACACAGCATCAGCCCATGCACCACCCTGCACTCACTGAGCCGCTTGCTGTGCCTGCGCCTGCGCCTGCGCCCAAGCCGCCAAATGTAAGCTCTGCTAACGACTGGCTCAACGAGATAGACACGCTTCTAAAGGGTGCTAAAGCAACCACCGTCCCACCGTCTGTCGTTGGCAATCCCTTTCCGAACACCTTTCCAAACTCCACATGGACAGCGGTCAGCGGTGAGGGTGTAATGCCGCATCTTGAGGGCGAATGGAAGCGTGGCAGCGAGCTTTTCAAAATTATCGCCGTCCCGGGCGCATACGCTCCTCGTCCGCCAAAGCACCTCTTTGGCTTTACACGCTTCATCAGAACCCGACAGGGAGGCTACTGGATTAAGCTGTTGGACAGATAGAAACCTTATCGAAGTTGCATTATGCTCAATGTAAAAACACATTGACAATCATCTATCTATGCGCTATAATGTTACATAGACAATTATCAATGTGAGGTGTGAATATGGATTTATTTGATGTCGCCGCGATTTCAAAGGCATTGAGCGATGACAACAGACTGAAAATTGTGCTGCTTCTTGCCGATGGGGAGAAATGCGCCTGCAAGCTGCTGGAGGCGTTTGATATTTCGCAGCCAACGCTGTCGCACCACATGAAGACCCTCTGCGCCTGCGGTCTTGTTCTTGCACGCAAGGACGGCAAGTGGAACCATTACTCGCTCAACTGTCACACGCTGAATGAATTTGCACAGTTTGTTGCAGGCCTGTCGTGTGGTTCTTCAAAGAAGGGTTGCGGTTGCAGATGATTTGGGATTTCTTTCAAAATCAGGTGCTGGGAATGCAATGGCTCAACGATTTAATCGGCATGGGACTGTCCGCCCTAGGTTTTGACCTTTCCAACAGGTGGGTGGGCAGCGCACGTTTTTTCCTGTACGACACCATAAAAATCACCGTGCTGCTATGCCTGCTGATATATGTAATCAGCTACATTCAGAGCTATTTTCCGCCTGAACGGAGCAGAAAAATTTTGGGTCGCTTTAGGGGCATAGGCGCAAACTGCATCGCTGCCTTGCTGGGCACGGTGACGCCCTTTTGTTCCTGCTCGTCCATTCCTCTTTTTATTGGCTTTTCAAGTGCCGGTCTGCCCGTTGGCGTAACGTTCTCATTTCTCATCTCCTCACCCATGGTCGATTTGGGTTCACTCATGCTGCTGATGAGCATTTTCGGGTGGAAGGTTGCTCTGTTATATATCTTTGTGGGGCTGGTGGTTGCCGTTATTGGCGGTACACTCATCGAAAAGCTCCGCATGGAACGTTATGTGGAGAGCTTTATCCTGTCGGCAAGCCGAGTGGATATTCAATCGACCACGCTTACGCAACGGGAACGGCTCATATATGCTAAGGATCAGATGCGCTCAACCTTTTTGAAGGTTCTGCCTTACATTCTTATCGGGGTCGGTATCGGTGCAGTCATTCACAACTGGATTCCGCAGGAATGGGTGGTGTCTGTGCTTGGAAGCAGCAATCCCTTTGGCGTGGTACTTGCGACCATTCTGGGTGTTCCCATGTACGCCGATATATTCGGCACCATCCCAATAGCGGAGGCACTTTTGGGAAAAGGAGCCTTGCTTGGTGTGGTGCTGTCATTTATGATGGCGGTGACAACTCTGTCGCTTCCGTCCATGGTCATGCTCAAAAAAGCGGTCAAGCCACGACTGTTGGCGTTGTTTATAGGCATATGCACGGTGGGCATAATACTTGTGGGTTATCTGTTCAACCTTTTGCAGCCGTTGCTGTGACGATGTAATAAGTATAACTAATATTAAGGAGAAAGAAAAATGGCTCTGTTTGGAAAAAGAAAGAAAGAGGAACGCCCTGCGTGCTGCAGCAACTTCGATGCAAAAAGCATGGCGGAGGCGTCAGAATCTAAAGGAGAGGGCGCAAGGGTGAAAATTCTTGGCTCAGGCTGTAAAAAATGCAACGCTTTGGAAGCGGCGACAAGGGACGCCTTGGGGCGTCTTGGTATGGACACGGCGATTGACCATGTAACGGATTTTGCCAAAATAGCGGCATACGGGGTTATGACCACCCCTGCTCTCGTAGTGGACGACAAGGTTATATCCTACGGAAAAGTATTGAGTGCCGATGAAGTAGCAAGTCTCCTTGAGGCGATGCGCTAGTCGTCGCCCTCAACAGTCCACGAGACAACGCGTTTTTCCTTAAATACTACTCGTGTTACCTTCTTTTTAATGCTGCCACGGAACACTCCTGCCAAATTTGTCTTTACCCAAACCATTGTGAATCCGTCTGCATTGTCTATTCGCTCTTCGGGTGGCCCTAGCAGGTAATAGACACGAGGGAGTTCCATGCCCACCGCAAGCTGCTCTCCGCTGTCATCATCTTTTCTTCTTCCGTCAAAGAAGCCCATTCAGTCCGCCTTTCTTTGTTGTTCGACCTCCACGCCGCTTTGTATACGCCGTGGAGGTCGAAATTGGGGGGGATCTGCCAAATGCGATGTTCAATTAGATGTTTAAGGGAAGGAATCTAAAAAATCGCACTTGGCAAGGTTGATGAACGTTTTAAGCGCAGGCAATCGTCAGCAGAATGCAGGAAAAGGTGCGCTGTTCGCCCGTGCTGATAGCCAATGCTACTGCGCCCTGCTCCATGCATGCCTCATAGAATGCGTAACGATCCAATGTGCTCAAGCTCATTCCGTTCAATTCTTTTCTAAACTCCTCAAAGACTTCGGGTTCAGGTCCTTCATTGGGAGTCATTACTGTTGCGCTCTCAAACTCTACAACCGTATGAAGTGCGGATAGTACATCGGTAGCAGTAGGTATTCCACGGCTAAGACCCAAATATACCTTTTCGGCATCGCCGCTTTTCTCCTTGACCGGATAATTACCGTCCGCAATGAGAATCTTGCTTCCGTGTCCGCAATGTGCAAGAGTCGCCATTATCTGAGGGTGTATACATTGAGTTGTCAGCATTATGTTTCCTCCTTCCGAAGCTCTCCCAGCTTTCCGCCGGGATGCCACTTGATGTATTGCTTTGGGGTCAAATCTATATCTGCCTGCAAAACAATGCTCAGCGCCTGAAGCACAAGCGTTTCGGCAATTATAGACATTCTTGGTGCCCGATTAAGCGGCCCGCCCTCTTGACTTGCGTGTGCCGTCAGATGCACGTCACTCTTTTTTGCCAGCCACGAGGACGCATCACGAGTTATTCCAATCACTTTGCAGCCGTTATTCTTGATTGCATCGACCGTTGCTCGCATCTCTGCCGTTTCTCCGCTGTTGGAAATGAAAATCACCACATCTCCCTCAACCAGTTGTCCGCAGGAGCCATGTACCGCTTCCGTTCCGTGCAAAAAATAGGTCGGCGTCCCTGTCGATGAAAGCAGCGATGCAGCATAGCCTGCTATGTGCGCCGGCTTGCCAATGCCCGAAACGTGCAGTCGCTTGCCGTCACGTTGGGCAAGGCGAATCAGCTCCGCCGCCTCATTTAGCGCATTCTCATCAACAGACGCAATGATGCTGTTAAATTCTTCCTGTGCTGTCTTTAGATAGTTTTCCAGCAGCACTTTGCGTTCCTTATCCATGTCCGTCTCCTTCAGCGAAGTCTGTCCAAATAAGGCAGATGCTTCCCCTTTGCTTGCAAATGCTGTTCCACCTCGTCAAGCGTTGGCAGAGAGGGCATTGCTCCCGGTCTTGATACCGTGATGGACGCCGTGTGGTTTGCAAAGCACAGCGCATCTTCCGCTTCCATGCCGATGCAGGTTGCACAGCAGAATGCCGCCACAAAGGAATCTCCTGCTGCAGTGGGATCGACAGAGCGAGTATTTGGCACGCAGGGGGAATAGTGCAAGCCCTTGTCGTTTAGGTCCACAGCACCACTTCCGCCAAGCGTGATTATTACATCGCTTGCGCCTCTGTCACGCAGCACCTGCGCCGCCGCCTGTGCGCTGTCAAGGGAGAAGTTGTCCGTCTCATTTGGTATCTCTACCCCCGTCATGCTGCACGCTTCGTGCTCGTTGGGCGAAATGTATGTCAGCTTTTGGATCAGCTTTGGTGGCAGCTCATCGCTGGGTGCAGGGTTGAGCATCACGGGTACTCCTGCAGCGGCCGCATATTCGGCAACAAGGCAGTTTATCTCCATGGGTATCTCAAGCTGCAAAATTACCATGTCATACTGACCGATGCTATCTTTGAGATGCTCAATCTCCGATGCCTTTATTGTCATATTCGCACCAGGTATAACAATGATTCGGTTGGCTATTGAACCATCGGCAAGCGGCTCTAAAATGATAAACGAACATGCGGTAGCTGCCTTGTCGTCATACACGATATGGCTTGTGTCGATGCCTGCATTCTGACAGGCGATGCGCATATTGTCTCCGTCCGCATTACGTCCCAGCTTGCCTATCATGGTTACTTGTGCGCCAAGGCGTGCTGCCTGCACTGCCTGATTTGCGCCCTTGCCGCCGGGTGCCTTTCGCATGGTTTCACCCAGCACGGTTTCTCCCTGTTTGGGAAACACCCGTGTCAAAGCAAAATGATCCATGACAAAGCTGCCCACGACTAAAATCTTTGGTTTGCGGTTCATATGTCCACCTCCGTTGCTTCTGTGCTAAAATCTACCGGCGTATAGCTCACAGGCGCACGTTTTTATAGTCTGCCAGACACAAATCTGCAAGCAGCTTCTTTGCATCGTCCGCAGAGACCTCCTCCATCGGCTTTCTCATCTTCGTGGTGGATATTACACCCAAATCCTTGAGCACAACCTTATAGCAGCCGATGTTGTTCTTTGCGCAGAGAATTGAATTGAGTATGTTGGTGCGGCGTTGCGCTTTGGTTGCTGTCTGCCAATCGCCCTTTGCCATGGCATCACGCACCGCAATGTAATGCTCGGGGATAATCATGGCATTGCCCGATACAACACCCTTGCCGCCAACTGCAACCAGAGCCTCATAGAGATGGTCCGGCCCGACAAGCACGTCAAAATCTCCGCCACGCACGGTCATCATTTCCTGCAAGCGGGTCATGTTGGGATAGCTGTACTTTATGCCCAGCACGTTTTTGCACTTTTGTGCAATCTTTTCTGCTGTATCGGCATTGATATCGTTGACTGCGTTCTGCGGTATGGAATAAAGGTATATGGGGAAGTCATCGGGAACGCTTTGGCTCACTTCACAGTAATAATCAACCAACGCCTTGTCGGAAAGCTGGAAATACCAAGGTGTCACAACGCCTATGCCGTCTGCTCCGCAGGCTACTGCGTGCTGCGCCAGTTTGATGGTAGAAGCAGTATTGGCAGCACCCACCTGTGCAAAGACAGTTACCCTGCCCTTTGCCGTGCGAACGACAGTTTCCGTAACCAACATTCTCTCCTCGTCCGTCAGATAGACCATTTCGCCTGTCGTGCCGCAGGGGTACAGGCAGTCAACGCCCTTGCTTATCATGTACTCGGTAAGACGCTCCAAAGAAGGTACATCAATGGTGTCGTTCTCGGTAAGGGGAGTAATAATCGGAATCACTATATCATTAAGATGTTTCATGGCTTTCTCCTTTTGTCAGTCGTTGTTCTTTGTTTCTTCTTTTACGAAGGCGGCAATGCGGTTTATTCCCTCGATTATCTTGTCGGTGGAGGTAGCGTACGACATGCGCACATAGCCCTCGCCGCTTGCGCCAAAGCCTGTCCCGGGGGTCATTCCCACATGGTATTTTTCAAGCAGATGATTGGAGAAATCAGCGGACTTAATGCCAGTCTCTTTGATATTGATAAACGCATAGAACGCTCCGCGCGGCTTTGCACAGGACAGCCCCGGAATCTTGTTAATCATATCGAACACTATATCCCTGCGGTGCTGAAACTCCCTTACCATTGCCTCCACCTCGGCAGGGGTGTCCTTGCCCTCAAGAGCTTCAATGCCTGCCCACTGCACCATGGTATTTACGCAGGAGCAGGAGTTCTCGTTAATCTTGCCAATGGCTTCAATCAGGTCTGCCGGGCCGGCAATATAGCCCAAACGCCAACCGGTCATGGCATAGGTCTTTGAGAATGTCTGTAAAATCAGGGTGCGCTCCTTCATGCCCTCCAGCATGACGGGGCTCCAATACTTCTCATTGTCAAAGATGATGCGGTAATATGCGTCATCGGAAATAACGTACAGGTCATGCTCCTTTGCAAAATCGCAGATTTTCACCAAATCCTCATAGCGCAATACTGCACCGGTGGGATTGTTGGGGTAGTTGAGCAGAATTGCCTTTGTGCGAGGTGTGAGTGCCTTTTCCAAATCCTCAATGCGATAGGTGAAGTTGTTCTCCTCATACAGAGGTACACGCACCGACACACCACCTGCCAAAACGGGGTGGTTGGGGTGGTTTGCCCAAGCAGGGTCGCCCATCAAAACCTCATCGCCCTCGTCCAAAATGGCTGCAAAGGTCAAGCGCAAGGAGTCCATGCCGCTGTTGGTAATTACAATCTCGGTCTCGGCATCGTAATCACGTCCGTATATCTTTTTCACCGAACGGGAGACGGCTTGCTTCAGCTCGGTCAATCCTGCATTGGGTGCATACTTGGTCTTGCCGGCGTTGATTGCATCAATGCACGCCTGACGAATGTTTGGCGGTGTGATGAAATCGGGTTCTCCAATGGTGAAAGAGATGACATCGTCACAGGTTGCGGCGATGCGGCACTGCTTTTCAAAAAACAGTCGAATAGATGAACGTTCCAGACAGGACCCTGCCCTTGATATACGCTTTTTCATAAATCCTCCTTATATTTATTGCTCTTAGAGCAAATCATTCTCTTTATTGGTTACAAATCTAATCGGCAGTCGGCAGGAAAAGCCGAAAAACAGCTCTCCCGAACATAGCCCAGACGCCCTTTCCAGCTCCTCAACGGGTATCTCTCGCGCGCCCTGTCTGCCTAAAATTACGGCTTCGTCACCGATACCCACATTTGGAATATCCGTCACGTCCACCATTATCTGATCCATGCAGATTGTGCCAAGAACAGGAGCATACTCTCCGTGGATAAGTACACGGCTCTTATTGAGCAGCGTTCTGGTGTAGCCGTCCGCATAGCCCAACGGCAATGTTGCAATGACGCTTTCACGCTCGGTCACAAATTTGCGGCCGTAGCTGATTGCAGTCCCCTGCGGAACGGTCTTGACGTAAATCACCTTGCATTTGACCGACATTATCGGCTTGACCTTAACCGTGTCATGGTCTTTAACGCAGGCAGGATAGCAGCCCCAAATAATTGTTCCGGGGCGCACCGCCTCGTAAAAGGCGTCCGGCAGTCGAAATACGGTCGGACTGTTGGCGGCCGTCCTAAGCGGAATGTTTATTCCTCGTGCCTTCAACATTCCGTAGAATGTGTCGAACCGTTCCTTCTGGTAGTAGGTATACGCCAAATCTTCCATATCTGCCGATGAAAAGTGTGTCATCAAGCCATACAAGCACACATTTGGCAGTTTGGCAATCTTCGCCACTTCGTCCACCGCTTCTTCATTGGGAAGAAATCCGATGCGTCCCATGCCCGTGTCCACCGTAATCATCAGCTCAATTACTCGCTTCTGTTCCACTCCGATTTTGGAAAAGGCTTCGGCACAGGATAGGGTCGAAATCAGAGGAATTACATCAATCCTTGCAGCAGCCTGAGCAAGCTCGTCGGGAACCAGTCCCATCATCACTATGCGGCAGCGTATTCCTGCTTGACGCAGCTGCTCCGCTTCGGACAGAGTAGCCACCGCCAGAATATCGACTCCTGCGTCCAAGTACGCTGTGGCAACGCCTACGGCACCGTGTCCATAGGCGTTTGCCTTAACTACTCCGATAATCTTGCTGCTGCCCACACGCTGTTTGACCGCAGCAATATTGCCGTTTAGACGCTCCTTGTCAATCTCGATCCATGCCGTTCTTAATTGCTCGTTAAGCATGTCGTTCTTGCCTTTCTCAGTGGTGCAAAATCACCGATAAGAACTGTTGCAATCTCTCGTCCTGCGTGTCGCCAAAGAAGCTCTTTGTATCTGTATCGACACGAATCTTGGCACTTTCGAGGAAGCAGATTCGGGAAGCAACCTCTCGGGCAAACCCCATCTCGTGGGTGACGATAATCATCGTCATGCCCTGCTGGGACAGTCTGCGAATGGCATCCAGTACTTCCTTTATCATTTCGGGGTCGAGCGCAGAGGTTGGCTCGTCAAAGAGCATTAAATCCGGCTCCATCATCAAAGAACGCACGATGGCAATTCTTTGCTTCTGTCCGCCCGAAAGCTGATGAGGATAGGCGTCCATCTTGTCCGCCACTCCAAACAGCTCAAGGTAATCGCTCGCCTTTTTGAGCATCTCTTTTTTGTCCTTGCCCAAAGTTTTGCAGGGCGCAATCAGCAGATTGTCTTTTACCGACAGATTGCTGAAAAGGTTGAACGACTGAAACACCATGCCAATGTGCTTGCGAATGGAGTGAATGTTTCTGTGTGTCACCTCGGTGCCACGGTAGATAATCTTTCCGCTGTTAATGCGCTCCAACCCGTTGATGGTTCTCAAAAGAGTGCTCTTGCCGCCGCCTGACGGGCCGCACAGAACCACCGTTTCATGCTCGTACACATCCAAGCTCATGTCGTCAAGCACCGTAAGGTGTCCGAACTTTTTTACAACATTTTGCAAGGAAACGACAATTTCTCTGTCATTATTTTCCATAACTCAATCTCCAATAATTCTTTTGACTACAGTTCGCTCGAGCTTCTTTCCAAGCCAAGTAAGGAAATGGCACATTACAAAGAAGATGACCAGAATGTATGCGTATATCTCAAGCGGATACGAATATTTAGGCAACAGGAGCTGCGCCCTGCGCAATACGTCCATGCAGCCGATTGTTGCCGCAACGCAAGTGCCCTTGACCAGCATGACAATCTGTCCCATCAAAGCAGGCACAATGACCAGCATGACCTGAGGAAGCACAATGCGAGTAATCGTGTACAGGCGTGGAAGCCCCACCGAATCTGCCGCCTCCCATTGTCCCTTGTCAACTGACAAATATCCGCCCTTTACAATCTCCATCATGTACGCACCCTCCACCATCGAGATGGCGAGTACGGATATCCAAAACTGTGTTCCACGGGTGAAGTAGGCGTAGAAGAACAGCAGGATAATGATGGTGGGTATGCCACGACAGATTAGGGCGTATGCGCCCAATATCTGGTCTACCACGGGGATTTTCATGCTGCGGACAGTGCCTAGGACAATGCCTATCAATAAGGCAAATAGGAGTGATGCTCCAATGAGTTTAAGCGTCATTGGCATTCCCTGTACAAACATCGTCTTTAGAACTAAGAAACGTTCTTCCCACGTCATACGTTTAGCACCTCCTCCTTATTAGTTTTCATATTAAGGCGCTTGTCGATCCGATTGCTGCGCACCTTGATAAGTCTGCGCACTCCCTGCACTATGAGGAACAGCGCAAGGTAAACTGCTGCGCCAAACATGTATGCGCTGATTGGATCGAAGCTGTAAATGTTGACTTGGTTACACTGATAGTTCAATTCACAAATTGTAATCCACATCAGCATCGAAGTGTCCTTGATGATGATTGACATCATGTTTATCAAGGAGTCCAAAACCTTCTTCCATGCCTGCGGTATAAGGAAGTAGATCATGGTTTGAAACTCATTAAAGCCCAATGAAAGGGCCGCCTCTCTTTGCCCGGGGTCTAGGCTCTGCAGACCTCCGCGCACAATCTCAGCAATGAACGCGCCATCGTTGAGAACCAATGCCAATACTCCGATAAAACCTGCCGGTACGGATATATAGCGAGAGACTCCATAAAATAGAAAGTATAGCTGGACGAGCAGGGGTGTTTCCCTAAAGAAGCACACATATGCTCTTGTGATTTGACCGATTACCGGCGGTTTGCGATAACTGATCGCCCCGATCAGAACGCCCCATACTATTGCAAGTACAATCGCAATAGCAGAGTACAGCAAGGTAAGCTGCAAGCCGCTCCAGAGTCTTGGCCAATACTTGATTATGACTCCGAAATTCATTCTTTTACGCTCCTTGTTCTAAAAGGATTCTCAGACGCATGGACTCACGCGCCGTATCTGTGCAAGTACTTCAAATTGCGAGGGACGATTGCAATCCATGTGGACGCTAATCGTCCCTCTTGATGCCTTAATGCTTAATTAATAAGCAACGCCTGCGGTGATGGGTGCCCAGTCAAAGCCCATCCATGTCTTAAACAGCTGTGCATAGGTTCCGAATGCCTTGAGCTTTGTCAGATACAGATTGAATACTTCGACGGTCTTGTCGCCACTTGCAAATGCAAAGCCGTACAGGTAGGACTCGCCACGATCCGCCAAGAGGCGCAGGTTCTCGTTCTCTGTCATGGGGCCTGCAAACACGATGCTGTCATCCATGGATACATCAATGACGCCTGATGCCAATGACTCCTGCCATGTGCCCAACGGCAAAACGACGATCTGTGCATTCGGGAACTGCTCCGCAATCAATGCTTCGTAGACCGAACCGGAAGCGATACCAAACTTTGTGCCGGGCTCTTGGAGGTCTTCAACAGTCTGATACTTGGAATCCTTTGCAACGCACCACATTGCCGAGTCGACCAGCCACGGATCAGAGAAGTCGATGGCGGCTTCACGGTCAAGACGCATGTTCATGTTTGCTGCAATGAAGTCAACCTTGCCGGTATTGACAGCGGTCAGCATGGCGGACCACTCCAGAATTTCCCAGCGTACTTCAACGCCCAACTGCTCTGCAAATCCGCGAACGATGTCAGGGATAAAGCCGGTGGGCTCTGTTTCTCCCGCCTCGGTGAAGATGATGTTCTCGATTGTAGGATCGATACCAACGGTCATGTATCCGTTCTTTTGGATTCTGTCATAAGAGTTGACAGCTTCCGTTGCCGTTGTTGCAGTGTTTCCGCCTGCGCAGCCTGCCAGACAGGCAACCATAAGTGCGAGTGCCATAATAGTTGCTAAGACTTTTTTCATTGTTTCTTCTCCTTTGTGTTGTGTTATTTATGCACATGCTCTCCCACATGTAACACCGAAATCAATGAGGCTTTTTTATCCGTTCAGCCTCTGCACGCTTTGACGAACAACCAGCTCGGGTGCGTACTTTGTGTAATGCTCCGTGGCGTTTCCCTCTTTACCGCCGTTGCCAATAAGGTTAATTAAATGCTGTACCGCATCTTTTGTGAGTGTCTCCAGCGGATAACGAATGCTCGTTAGCGTGGGTGTAAGAATCGTGCTGAAATCCAAATCGTCAAAGCCCACTATCGAAAGGTTTTGGGGAATTCTCTGCCCATATGCCTGTGCGTATCTGTACAAACCGTATGCCTGCATATCGTTGTGTGCAAATACCGCCGTTACCCCACGTTCAAAAAAGAAGCGACTCGGTGCATCGTCCGATGAAATCTGATAGTTGCCCTCGAACACCAGCTCCTCACAAAAAGGAACTCCGTATTCCTCCAAGGCGTTTTTGTACCCCTCCAGCCGCATCTGTGCGCTTAGCGCATACAGTGGCCCCGAATAGCATCCAATGCGCCGATGACCCAGTTTCAAAAGGTGTTCTGTCGCCAGATACCCTCCCAAGCGATTGTCCACCACAAAGGTGGGTATGTCGCTTCCCACAATCCTGCGGTCGATTGCAACGGTGGGGATTGACAGGTGCCTAATCCTGTTTAGTAATCGTTCCTGCTCCTCCGACGACCCCGAATTTGACCGAACAATCACCAATCCTGCCGTGCAATAGCTGAGCAATGCGTCAATGTATTCCAAGTCTTTTGCAATGCAGTCTCCCGTATTTCCCGAAATGACCCGAAATCCTGCTTTGTCGGCGTAATCCTCCACATAGTTTAGAATCGTCCCAAAGAACGGATTCCGATTATCGGGAATAATTAACCCAATCGTGCGTGATTGCCCCGTTGCAAGCCCTGCCGCCAGCTTGTTTGGTCGATAGTCCAAATCCTTTGCCGCCGTTTGAATGTGATGCAGCGTCTCCTCGGAAATCTTGTCCGCCTTCCCATTGAAGGCAAAGGAGACTGCGGTGATCGAGCAGTTCGCCCGCTTGGCTACGTCCTTGATCGTCGCTCGCATCATACCCCTCCTGATAAAACGCTTTACTAATAATTTTTTTTGCCGCACCTTCGCTTGGCACGGCGTCCTGTGATGTCTGCAAGCGGATTGCTCCGCTGCATAATTATTGCATAAAAACGTTTTTCCTTTTGTATGTTATGAATATAGCATGTGGAATTTCGTTTGTCAATAAAAACGTTTCGATTTTTCTACATTTTTTTGCAGTTTTCTGAATTTTCCCTATAATTCAGCGAAAATTTAGTAAATGCGACTTTTTTGACCCACCTTTTGCCCATCATTTGTTCAGAAATAATTTGGAGAATATGGAAGAAATCGGTGTTCAGTCGATTGACAGGCGTTAATCCGTAGCGTATACTTATTACATAGAATGAAATATGAAAGAAGCTAACTGTGGCCGATAACAAACCGATAACGATTAAAGATATAGCAAAGAGGGCGGGTGTCGCCGTTTCCACCGTGTCTCGTGTGATGAACAATCTGGACAAGGTCAGTCCCCAAACAAGAGAAAAGGTTCTTCAGGCTGTTGACGAGCTGGGGTTCGTGCAAAATAATTTTGCCGTTTTCCTTGTGACGGGTCAGACAAAGCTGATTCTTATTGTCGTTCCCGACTTTATCAACGGGTTCTTTGGCTCAGTGATTCAGGGCGCAGAACGAGCCTTGCGAGATGCAGGCTATTCCACCATGGTCACGTCCACCGGCGACAAGGAGCATACCGAGATTGCCTCCATTCTAAAGCAGCTTGACTATGCCGTAGATGGCGCAATAATCATTCCCACAGGAAATGATGCAACGCAGTACGAGTCCTTTCAAAAGCCAATCGTTCTGGTCGACCGCTGTATGTCCCACTGCGCATACGACACGGTGCTGGTGGACAACTTTGGAGGCGTGTATAAGCTGACGGAGGAATTGCTCACGGCAGGGCATCGCAAAATTGCAATTATTACGGGCGATGAGCGTCTGAACATCGGTCGTGAGCGTTTGGCTGGTTTTCGTAAGGCGATGCTCGACTATGATGTGCCTGTCAACGAGGCATACATTGCGCGCGGAGATTTGTATGAGGAGGACGGCTATCGCCTGATGCTCAAGCTGTTTGAGCTTTCGGACAGACCCACCGCAGTCATTGCCGGCAACAACCTTATCTGTTCGGGTGTGATTGTAGCCGCACAGGAGCTGGGGCTAACCGTTGGGCGCGACTTCTCGCTGGTGTCCTTTGACGATCAGCCCATCGCATCCCTGCTTCAGCCCAGCATAACCGTCATAGACCGTCCGACAACCGAGATGGGCGTATGCGCCGCAAATATGCTTATCGAGCGAATGAAGTCCAAGCAAGCCATCGAACGCCGAGAGCTTGTCATGCCAGTGACCCTTCTTCGCCGCAACAGCGTATGCCCACTAGCGACAGACAGCATCTGATTGTTTCATTATTATATGAATATTTGAAAAGCTCTGTGGTGCTATGCCTTACTTTTCAAAGAAGGTGCGCCAGCGGAGCCCGTCCCTAAACTCGAAAAAATGCTCGAAGATTTTTGTACATCTTCCTATTAAAAATCCGTTGATAAGAGCGCAGAGTATCGTACCCCATTTTACGCCCTCAAAGTGCCACGGTCCGAAAAACGCAAACGACAGGGCTACGCCCACAGCGCAGCTTACACAGTCGTATATGGTCTTGACCTTATGTACGCTCTTGCCGGTCTTGTCCGCCAGCTCCATGACAAACAGCTCATATGCCTCAGGCGAAATATAGGTGTGGAACAGCAGCGACACGCCCACGGCACAGGTAATAAGCCCCAACACATAGAATGCTATTCTATATGCTATCGTTCCGCCCGGAAGCAGCCCCACCAGCAGCATTACGCCGTCCAGCGTCACCCCATAAAACACGGCGGTCACAAACGCAAACAGATACGAGCGTCTGAACTTTCGCATAATCAGGCACAGCGCAACGAGCAGCACCGCCTGCAGCGTGTACTCCGCCATTCCAAACGTAAAGAAGGGCAGAACCTCCGCCACCTTGAGATATATCAAATACGAGGGCGCAACGACCATGGACATTCCAAAGTCGGCACGTTCCATGAACGCCGTTCCAAATGTCAGCGCAACCACGCCCAATACATAGGCAAGCTCTGTGTAAAATGTTCTCTTTGTTTTCAAATCTATCTCCCTAAGATTAGGCGGCGGCTACAACCGCACGGCAAAATCATTCTTTCAGTTTTCTCCGATTACTCCTGCAATTCCCGTAAAGCACAGCGTCCCAATCAGCTTTGCAATCTCCTCAATGGACTGTTTTCTGTCCGAATTGAACCAGCTCTGATACACCGCCAACATTCCGGTGATGATGTACTCCACCATGATTCCAATTTTCTCCTCCTCAAGGTCTATCTGATTGGCAAACGAGGTCTTGATTTTGAGCTTGAGCACCCCAACAATCTTTGTCATTAGATTCACGTTGCCGTTCATCTTGAGAAGATGCCTGTAAAAATCCATGTCGCTGTTGATTATCGCCGTGAGATTGACAAAAATCACATAGGGGTCGTTTATCGCCTTGCGAATGTCCAAGCTGCCAAGCTCGGCGTCAAACACCGCTGCAATCTCATTTTCAATCTCGTCCACGACCTCATAGATTCCATTATAGTAATTATAGAACGTCTTGCGGCTGATGTCCGCCATGTCCGCAACGTCCTTTATGGTTATCTGGTCAAGATCCCTCAAGGAAAGCAATTCGGCAAAGGCATTCCTTATCGCCCTTTTGGTCTTGATAACCCTCCTGTCGGGTCGCTTGCTCGTATCCTCCACTTTTTCGCCTTTCTTACACACTAATTGCCAAGAGTGTGAATTATTATACGCAATGTGTCGAAATGGGTAATAAGTCCCAAATACCGACAAAAGTGTCCTTCAATTCTTAGCGCAACTAGATTATAATACACAAGTGTGAAATATGTCAAGAATGGTCATAATTCGCACAAACCAACAATTAGAGGTTCTAAAGATTTATGGAAACCGAAAGACTGAACGGAAACCTTTTTGCCAACATGATGCGTGGCGGATCGCTGAACATTCGGCAGAATCGTTCCATTGTGAACGATCTCAATGTATTCCCAATTCCGGATGGCGACACGGGCGACAATATGTATATGACTGTCGAGGCTGGCTGCAACGCCGCCTGCTTGGAGCACAGCGATTCTCTTGAGAGCGTGTCCGCTTCTGCGGCACACGGAATGCTCCTTGGAGCAAGAGGAAATTCAGGCGTAATACTTTCACGAATCTTTGCAGGCATAGCCGAGGGTTTCAAGGGCTGTCCCAATGCCGATGTAAAATCACTTGGCGCTGCCTTTGAGCGTGGCGTAAGCCATGCCTACGGTGCTGTCTCCGTCCCCATTGAGGGCACGATATTGACTGTGTACAAGGACGCCGTTCGCTACGCCAATTCACTTGTCACCGAGGACAGCACCCTTCATCAATACTTCAACAACTTCACCTTGGAGCTTCGCAGATCCTTGGAGCGCACGCCCGAACTATTGGCGGTGCTCAAGGAAGCGGGCGTGGTCGACAGCGGCGGTGCAGGCTTTGTCTACATCATTGAGGGAATGAAAAACGTTCTTGACGGTGTTGACACCCCCTTTGAGGAGCATACGGCAAGCGGCACTTCGCACAAGACCGTGGATACCTCCTCATTTAACGAGAACAGCGTTATGACCTTTGGTTACTGCACAGAATTTCTCTTGCAGCTTCAATCATCAAAAGTCGACATTGACAGCTTTGACATTGCAGATTTTTCAAACTATCTCAACTCGATTGGCGATTCCGTTGTGGTCTTTTTGGACGGCAGCATCGTAAAGGTACACGTCCACACGATGACACCGGGCGTGGTGCTGGGCTTTGGACAAGCCTACGGCGAGTATCTGACAGTAAAGATAGAAAATATGACCCTTCAGCACAACGATGTCACCATTCAAAATCGTTTTTCGCCCCCAAAAATCGAGCGCAAGCGTGCCTTTGGCATCGTTGCGGTTGCTTGCGGCGCAGGCATCAAGCAGACCTTCACCGACCTTGGCGCAAGCTATGTGGTCGAGGGCGGTCAATGTATGAACCCCTCTGCCGAGGACTTCATTCGTGCCTTTGACGAGGTGAACGCCGAAACAATCTTTGTTTTGCCAAACAACGGCAACATTCTTTTAACCGCAAGACAGGCAGCAGAGCTTTATGACAAGTCCGACATTCGAGTAATTCCCTCTCGCACCATCGGAGACGGCTATGCGGCACTTTCCATGTATGACGATGCTTCGGGCGATGCAGACCAGATTGAGGCTCTTGCCATTGGCTCGATGGAGGGCGTTGTCACAGGCGAAATTTCACGAGCCATTAGGGACAGTTCTTCAAACGGCTTGCACGTCAGCGCAGGTGAGTATATAGGCATTGCCCGAGGAAAAATCCATTGTGCAAAGCCCGACAGAACGAGTGCCGTGGCAGACCTTTGTCAGCTGCTGGATGCAGGTTCTCGTGATGTGATGATTCTTGTTCGAGGTTCCGATGCACCTGTTGAGGAAGCGGAGCAGCTTTGTGCCGATTTGGGCGCACAGTACAAGCGCACCGAGGTCATTCTGCTCGATGGCGGGCAGGCGGTCTATGATTACATAATCATTTTTGAGTGATTTTATAAGGAGGAACACAATGTATACATTATTTGCCGACACAGATTGTGATATGACGCCCAAGCTGGCAAAGGAACACGGCTTCAAGCTGATAAGTATGCCTTACAGCATTGACGGCAAGACCATCTATCCCTATGAGGACTTTGAAGAATTTAAGTCAAAAGAGTTCTACGACATGCTCCGAGGCGGCGTTACCCCCACCACAAGCGCAATAGGCATCGACAAGTACAAAGCCTACTTTGAGCCGGAGTTTGCCGCAGGCAACGACATTCTGTACGTCCATTTTTCAAAAGCTATGAGCATGACCTTTGGCAACATGGATGCTGCCGTAAAGGATTTGTTGGAGAAGTATCCCGATAGAAAGTTCTACGCCATCGACACCCGTTGCATCAGCATTGGAGGATTGAACATAGCCCTTGAGATTGGCGATATGCGCAACGAAGGCAAGACTGCCGAGCAGATTGTGGAATGGGCAAAGACGGGTATCTACAAATTTGCAACCTATTACTTTGCCGATGATTTGAAATTCTTCAAAAGAAGCGGTCGTGTTGGCGGAATTACCGCAACGATGGGCACGCTGCTTGGCGTTCGTCCGATAATCTACATGAATGCAGACGGCAAGATGGTCAGCATCGGCAAGGAGCGTGGCAGGGTCAAAGCTCTTGAACGCTTGCTTGCATATGTAGATGAGCTGGGTGAGGACATAGATAAGCATCGTGTTTTCATTGCCCATGCCGATTCAGGAGATTTTGCAGAGGAGTTCATCTCTATGCTCACCGCCAAATACGGCGATAAGCTGGACATTCACTGCCTTTTGTTAAACCCCACGGCAGGAAGCCATTGCGGCCCGAACTCCATGGGCGTTTGCTTCCATGCAAAGCATAGATAACGGGGACAGTATGATAAATATAGTCGAGGCTACAACCAAAAAGCTCCAGAAGGATTTTCTCAATTTTCCACTCAAGCTGTATCGGGACAACCCCTGCTTCGTTCCGCCGCTTTACGGCGATGAAAAAAAGATGTTTCGTTCCGATTATGTCTATTATGATACCTGCGAGGCGGTCTATTACAATGCCTACAAGGACGGCATCATGGTCGGTCGAATTTCCGGCATTCTGCAAAAGGCAAGCAATGAAAAGACCGGACAAAAGCGTATTCGCTTCACCAGATTTGACAGCATAAACGATCAGCAGGTCGCAGACGCTCTGTTTGCAGCAGTAGAAAAATGGGGCGTTTCAAAGGGCATGGACACCATCTGCGGCCCACTCGGTTTTTCCGATTTAGAGCGTGAAGGTCTGCTGATTGAGGGCTTTGATGAGCTTTCCACCTTTGAGGAGCAATACAACGCAGACTATTACCAGACGCTCATCTCCAACTGCGGCTATCAAAAGGAGGTAGACTGGCTTGAAAGCAAAATCTACCTGCCCGATGAGCCTGACGACAAGCTGGATAAGATGACCGAGTTCATCTTCGACCGCTATGAGCTGCATTTTGGCCCGTCAAAGAACGTCAACGATTTTCTCAAAAAGTACGCCGACAAGTTCTTTGACCTTCTGGATATTTCCTATAATGACCTCTATGGTACGGTTCCTTTCACGGCAGGCACAAAGAAAATGCTCATCGGCAGTTTCAAAATGATTGTGGATATAAAGCACGTTGCTGTCATTTTGGACAAGGACGACAATCTTGTTTGCCTTGGAATCTGCTTCCCCTCCATCGCAAAAGCGGTGCAAAAGTCGGGCGGCAGGCTGACCATTCCCACCCTTATCCGTCTGCTAAAGGCAATCAAGAAGCCTGAGATACTGGACTTGGGTTTGGTGGGTGTTGCGCCCGAATATGCCAACAGAGGAATAAGCACGGCGGTGTCGGCAGGCTTGATGAGAATGCTCAAAGAGGACGGCATCATATACGCCGAGACGAACCTCAATCTTGAAACCAACTTCGCCATTCAAAACCAATGGCGCAGATTCAAGGCGGTCAATCATAAGCGCAGACGCTCCTACATAAAAAAGTTGACGGAGGACAGCAATGCCTAGAATCATTCTGGACTGCTTTGGCGGCGACAACAGTCCGCTTGCCAACGTTGAGGCAGCAGCTTTAGCACTTAACGCCCACGATGACCTCAACTTGATTCTCACCGGCGACCAAAACGTCATTTTTGAAAAGCTCAAGTCCTTTTGCTGCGACACCTCAAGAATAGAGATTATTCACGCACCCGATGTCATTGCAGCCGATGAGAAGCCTACCGATGTCATACGCCTCAGAAAAGACAGCTCCTTGGTCAAAGCTATTGAGACGCTTCGTGCCGATGATTCAATCGCAGGAATGGTTTCCGTGGGTGCGACCGGTTCGCTGGTTGCAGGCGCAGTATTTAGAATTGGACGGCTTAGGGGCGTTATTCGTCCTGCATTCTGTCCTGTTATGCCCACGATGAACGGAGGAGTAGTGGGCGTGTGCGACAGCGGCGCCAACGTTGAATGTACCCCCGATTATCTTGAGCAGTTTGCGGTCATGGGCAGCCTGTATATGGAGCTTGTTTGCGGCGTCAGCAAGCCCCGTGTGGCTCTTTTGAACGTAGGCGTTGAGACCGAGAAGGGCGACACTCTGCGCAAGGATACCTTTGCTCGCCTTTTGACCACCGAGGGAATAAACTTTGTGGGCAATATGGAGAGCCGCGATTTGATGAGTGGCAAGTACGACCTTGTGGTCTGTGACGGCTTTTCGGGCAACGTGCTTATCAAGTCCACCGAGGGAGCGTGTCTGGAGGTGCTCAAAAAGCTCAAAAAGGACATTAACTCACGCTTTATCAACAAGCTGGGCGCACTGCTTATGAGCAAAATGTTCAAAGCGGAAAAGGAATTCATGAACTACGAGAACTATGGCGGCAGCGTTCTGCTTGGCGCAAAGAAGGTCATAGTCAAGGGACACGGCAGCAGCAAGGCTCGTGGTATTGCAAAATGTATCGAGCAGGTCTATCTGTCCGATGCAGGAAACTACACTCAAAATGCTGAGGCGGCGATTGAAAAGCTGCCCATCATTAAAAGATAAAGGAGAACAACAATGTTTGAAAACGTAAAAAGACTGCTTAGTGAGCAGCTCCGAATTGAGGAGGAACGCATCACTCTTGATTCCAGTATTTCCGAAGACTTGGGCGCAGATTCGCTCGATGTGCTGGAGCTGCTGATGTCCGTAGAATCAGAATATGGCATTTCCATTCCCGATGAAAAGCTCGCCAGCTTCCGCAAGGTTAGGGATATTGTCGATTATCTGGACAGTCAGAAATAATTGGATAAGCAGATGGCAGTTGGCAAACTCCTGATACTTAGCTGTGATTTGGGTGGGGGACATATCAGCGCAGCATACGCCATAGCAGAGGCATTGGAAAAAATCGGCGTTGCATATGAGCTGGTCGATCCTCTCACATTTGGCAGCGACAAGGTCAGAAAAGTAGTTTCATGTTCGTATGATGGCGGCGTCAAAAAGGCGACCTCCGCATTCAGCTTTATAGGCAAGGTGGGTTACTACTACAACCGTTCCCGACTTGCTTATTCGGCTTATTTTGCCAACTCTCAATATGCAAAGCTCATGCACACCTATATCGTTGGCGGAGGCTTCGATGCAATTATCTGTGCGCATGAATATGCCGCAGAAGCCCTGTCAGTTGCTAAAAAGCGTTCGCCCCTGCCCATTCCCTGCTACGGAGTTTTGACGGATTATTCCTGCCCCAATTCCTTTTCGGACGCTAAATTGGACGGCTACTTCATTCCGCACTCCTCGCTCATACCCATTCTTGCAGGCAAAGGCGTGCCCACAGCACGAATCCATTGCACAGGCGTTCCTGTAAGCGATAATTTCTTTGTGCGCACCGATAGGGTCGCTGCACGCAATTATCTTGTCATACCAAAGAGCCAAAAGGTGTTGCTGATTTCTTCTGTTGGAAGCAGCTACAAAAGCGTTGCCGCTATCTGTGATGAGCTGTTAAGCTCCCCGATAAACGACTTGACCGCCTATGTGTTGGTTGGGCGCAACGATGACATGAAGGACGAGTTGGACAGACGCTACCTAGGCACCCCAAAGATACGAACCGTCACCTACAACGAGAAGGTCTGTCTGTATATGAATGCGGCGGACGTAATGATTCTGCGTCCCGATGGGCTTGCAAGCTCCGAAGCTGCCGCTGCAAATATTCCCCTCGTTCATATCGCTAGGGCATCGAACGAGTCCAACACCGCCAGCTTTTATGCCGACCACGGAATGTCCGTCAAGGTCACAAATGAAAAGGAGGCGGCAAGGGTCGCCCTAGGCCTAATCAATAACACAGCTCAAATTCAAGGTATGCTGTCCGCCCAACGTGAGTGCGTTTCCGCAAACGCCTCTCAAAACATCATCAGCTACATACAAAAGAACGCCTAGATACTTTAGGCGTTCTTAGCTGTATATTGGGTTTTATTCGGGCTTGTCTGCCTTCTCCGCCTTTTCTCTCAGCTCCGCACCGTAACGCAGCACAGGCGTAATGATGAGCAGCCATATTCCAACTCCTGCATAGCTGCCGTATACCGCATCAACTTGGTTCGCTCCTGCAATGGCACAGATTGTAGCTGCTACTATCACCCCAACCATCGAAAGAACGATGCACCTGATGCCCAGATGCTTTACCATGTTTGCGCCCTCCATCGTAAAGGGGGTTCCGTCCTTGCGCTCCGCCACAAGGTATTTATCAATCAGTCCCGTAATGATGGCGGAGAACACCAGACTGACCGCTGCCGCCAAAGACCTTGCTGCCAAAATATGGGGAACAGCATCGCCAATTCCAAAGGTCTTGACAATCGTTTTTTCGACATCTGCCGCCCACGGCATGAGTGCCAGCAGCCCCATCACGGCAGCCAACGCTGCGCTCACGATGCAGACTATCATGGCAATCTTGTTGAAAATCCTAATTACATTCAAAACCCTTTGTATAAACCGCAAATTCTTGCTTTCCATATCAATATCCTCCATTTTTATCATTATACCACCCTTTTTCTGCACATGCAACGGACAGTCTTGGATTGAAAAGCCGTCCAAAAATAAGAAGCACCGTCCGGGGGGGAGTGGACGATGCTTTTGACAATGACGGACGGAAGGGGGTATCCGTCATGCCGCCCTGCCTTGCAGGACACTTATAAAGGGGAGGGTATCAATAAACACCGATAAAATGGTGGATATTGTGTGTAGGGGATTAGCTCTGCGGAACGTTTTCTCCGAAGGTGACAGTAACCGTGCTCTGCTGTCCGTCCCGCTGTATTGTTAGTGTTGCCGTGTCGCCTGCGTTGTATGCAGCAATTACATCGGCAAGGTCTGTATTCGATGAAATACTCGTTTCATCGACCGCAAGAATTAGGTCGCCTGCCTGTATTCCTGCTTGCTCGGCAGCTCCTCCTGCTACGATTGATGTAACCTGTACGCAGTAGGTTGCGCCGCCAAAGTACATACCGCCGTTGTTGCGGACGGTCACGTTCTGGGTATACACGCCCAAATACGCACGTCCTGAGACATAGCCCTGAGTCATAAGCTGGTTTATCTCGCTAAAAACATTGTTGACAGGAATTGCAAAGCCTAAACCCTCGGCATCGGAATCGCTGACCTTGGCGTTGACTATGCCAATAAGATTTCCGTTGCTGTCGAACAGACCGCCGCCCGAATTGCCCGGACTGATGGCTGCGTCCGTTTGGATAAGCTCCATCTCTACGCCCTCGACCTCGACCGTGCGCCGTACAGCAGAGATAATGCCTGCCGTTGCCGTTCCTCGAAGCTCTCCTAAGGGATTGCCTATTGCAATAACGTCCTCGCCAACGGTCAGCATATCGGAGTCCCCGATAGTCGCTGCCATAAGTCCCTCGGCTTCAATCTTGATAATGGCAATATCATTTCTGGAATCTGTTCCCACAAGGGTTGCAGGATAGGTCGTGTCATCGTTTAGGGTTACTTTTATGTCGCTTGCCCCATCGACAACATGCGCACAGGTGGCAATGTAGCCGTCCTCGGTCAAAATCACTCCGCTGCCGCTGCCCGTTGATTCATAGTTGCCATAGTAGTAGCTGCTCTGCATAACGGTAACGTCTATTCCCACCACGGAGGGAGCGCACATCTCAACTATCTGTGCCTTTGTATATCCGCCATCTGCGGAGGGTGTCTTAAATGCGCTTGCATCTGAGGACACTTGGGTAAGCGGCGCAGTTGTCGTGACAGGTTGGTCGGCTTGTGCAATCGGTTCTGTCGTGCCGTTGCTGCCCTTTATCAAAAGCAAGCCCGACGCCAAACCTATCAAGGCGCATAGTACGATGCAACAAATAAAGACTGGAAGTGCAACTGCTGTTTTTTGCTTTCCGTTTTGATAATATTCCATAAGCTCATCTCCTTATGTCCGCTAGTATAGACCACGAATTTGAACGGCAAAGGGACAAAATGTGGAAAGAATATGGAATTTTGTTAAGCTTTTGGCACTTTCGGACAACCTCAAGGAATCGACGTGACTCGAACTTGTAAACCATCAAAAGTTGTGGTAATATAGCCGCATGAAAAAGATTGCGGCTTTATTTTTGATTATATCAATGTTAATAGGCTGTTCGGCTGCAGGCGGACAGGCAAATCCCCCCACAGTGATTACCCCCACGCCCTTTGAGTCGGTGCAGCTCACCACCGGTGCAACCAACGCCCCCATTTCAACTGCCGTCCCGACCCAAGCCGATACTCCTGAACCGACCATAGAAATTACACCGTCTCCAACACCCCTTTTAGCTCCCTCGGACCCTCTGATGTCCTACATCGAAAAGATGTCCGTTGAGGAGCGTATCGGTCAGCTCTGCATGTTCGGATTTTCCGGCACAAGCTCAGTTTCTTCCTCGTTTGCGTCCATCATGAGCGAGTATCACATCGGCAACGTCATTCTTTACGGACAGAATATTTCCCGCACAAATTCCGATGGCGGCTTCTCCCAATGCGACAATTTGACCAACGATATTAAAGAACACAACAGCAGCAGTATTCCGCTGCTTATAAGCACGGACGTTGAGGGCGGAGATGTCACACGCTTCAAGTGGCCCTCTTGGCCAACTCACGCACGGACGCTGGGCAACAGCAACGATACCGAACGTGCGTTCAGTCAATTTTTAATGATAGGTGAGGGCATAAAGAACGTTGGTATCAATGTAGACCTTGCCCCCTGCCTTGACGTGGCTTCCAACCCCGATTCAACATTTCTAAAAAAGCGCATCATTTCGAGCGATGCGAGCATTGCGTCCGACATAGGTCTTAGCTGCATTGAGGGCTTACAGACGGCGGGAACGCTGTCGATTGTCAAGCATTTCCCCGGACACGGCGCAACCGACAAGGACAGCCATGCAACCACGCCTGTTGTCTACAAAACACTTGACGAGCTTAGCAGCTACGAACTTGTTCCCTTCCAAGCGGCGGTAAACGGCGGAGTAGACGGAGTGATGGTTGCACATATCTACTATCCCAACATCGACAGCGACAACATCGCTTCCATGTCCAGCGTGCTTATTTGTGACGTTCTGCGTGGTCAAATGGGCTTTGACGGACTGGTGATGAGCGATGATTTCCGCATGGCCGGGCTTCGTGGCAGGTACACCCTTGAGGACGCTGCTGTGCAGTTCATTGTGGCAGGCGGCGATTTGATTCTCTGCGGTGCTAACCACGACTATCAAAGGCAGATTCTATCAGGACTGTATGCGGCGGTGGCTGACGGCAGAATAAGCGAGCAGCGGCTAAATCAAAGCGTATACAGAATATTAACCGCAAAAATGCGTGTCACGGATTGGGGCATCTAATTTTGCCGATATTCCTTTGTAAAATTTGAACAAATGGTAAATGTATGGGTCTTATGGGTGCAACGACACAAGATATTGTGGTATAATTTATTTGGTGAAAGAGGGTTATATTAACCCGTATTTTTGATTAGGAGAGATTATTTAGTGGAATATTCCGTTTCCAATATTAAAGTAATGGAGGGCTTGGACGCTGTAAGAATGCGCCCGGGCATGTACATAGGCTCCACAGGGCAGCGAGGTCTGCACCATCTGTTGTGGGAGATTGTTGACAACGCCATTGATGAGGCGGCAAACGGATACGCAAACGAGGTCAATGTGACATTGAACCGTGACAAGAGCGTGACCGTCTGCGATAACGGTCGTGGAATCCCGGTGGGTATTCACCAAAAGATGGGCGTTTCGGGCGTTGAGGTCGTCTTTACTCAGCTACATGCCGGCGGCAAGTTCGGCAACGACAGCTACGGTTATTCGGGCGGTCTGCACGGCGTTGGCGCATCGGTGGTCAATGCGCTGTCTAGGTGGGTGAGCGTGGAGGTCTTTTGCGACAACAGGGCATACAAGCAGGAGTTTTCCAGCGAGGAAAATGAGGACGGCAAAATAATCTCCGGCAAGCCACGCTATCAGCTGATGGAGACCGGCAGAACACGCAAGCAGGGTACTGTTGTGACCTTCCTGCCCGATGACCGTGTTTTTGAAACGCTGGACATGAATTATGACGTGGTTTCAAAGCGTATGCGTGAGCTGGCATATCTCAATAGAGGCGTCAAAATGACGCTCGACGATAACCGAGAATGGGGCAAGAACCGTCACAATGAGTTTATGTATTCGGGCGGATTGAGCGATTTTGTGTCTTACCTAAATGAAGACAAGACTGCTCTCTATCCTACGCCCATACACTTTAGCGGCAAAAGCGGCGACATTCTGGTTGAGATTGCCCTTCAGCACAACGATGGGTTCACCGAAAACATCTTTTCCTATGTAAACAACATTCCCACCACCGAGGGCGGCACGCACGAAACGGGCTTCAAGGCTGCGCTCACAAAGGTGATGAACGACTACTGCCGCAAGGTCGGCGCGCTAAAGGACAAGGACGCATCGCTGATGGGCGAGGATCTCCGCGAGGGCATCACCGCTGTCGTTTCGTTGAAGATGCACACCATTCAGTTTGAGGGACAGACCAAAACGAGACTGGGCAACACCGAGGCTCGCCCTGCCGTTGAAGCCGTTGTGCTGCAGATGCTCACCCCTTATCTTGAGGATCTCAAGCACGCCGAGGAAGCAGGCATAATCGTTGAAAAGGCATTGAAGGCGGCAAAGGTTCGTGTGGCCGCACGAAAAGCTAAGGAGACTGCAAGGGAGAAAAACAAGCTGGAGAACGCACCGCTGGTTGGCAAGCTGTCAAGCTGCACAGGGAGAGACTATGCCCAAAACGAGCTTTTCATTGTCGAGGGCGACAGCGCAGGCGGAAGTGCAAAGCAGGGACGTGACCGCCGTTTTCAGGCGATATTGCCACTTCGAGGCAAGCCCTTGAACGTGGAAAAGAAGCGTTTGGAGCAGGTTCTTCAAAATGAGGAGTTTCGCTCAATTATTACTGCTCTTGGCACGAGCATCGGTGAGGACTTCAATCTTGACAACCTAAAATACAATAAAATCATCATTCTTTCGGACGCCGACCAGGACGGAGCGCACATTCGTGCCATTCTTTTGACCTTCTTTTTCCGCTATATGCGTGAGCTGATTTTGGACGGACACGTCTACATGGGTATGCCGCCGCTGTATAAGGTTCAAAAGAACGGTGGCGAGCCGATTTACTGCTATGACGACCCTGCGCTAAAGCAGGCATTAAAGAGCCTTGGCAAAAATTACACTCTGCAACGCTACAAGGGCTTGGGCGAAATGAACCCCGAGCAGCTTTGGGAGACTACCATGAACCCCATGGGTCGCCGCTTGGTTCAAGTGACCATTGAGGACGCTGCCGAGGTTGAGCATCTTGTCACCGTTTTGATGGGCGACAAGGTTCAGTCGCGCAAGGAATACATCTTTGAGTATGCGAACTTCAACAAGCGTGACACCGCTTATGAGAAGATTCGTCAATAGGAGCTAGTATGGCAAAGAAAACTACCGATATGCCAACTCTGTTGGAGACTATCATGCAGCGCAGCATGGACGAGGTGATGCACCAGTCCATGATGCCCTATGCCGAGCATGTCATTTTGGAGCGTGCTCTGCCCCGAGTTGAGGACGGTCTTAAGCCCGTTCAGCGGCGCATACTCTACTCCATGCTCGAACTTGGTCTTTCGCCCGATAAGCCGCACCGAAAGAGCGCGCGTATCGTGGGCGACTGTCTGGGCAAGTATCATCCGCACGGCGATTCCTCCGTATATGATGCGATGGTTCGCATGGCGCAGCCCTTCAACATGGGTCTTGCGCTTGTGGACGGTCACGGTAACTTCGGTTCGATGGACGGCGACAGTGCCGCTGCCATGCGTTACACCGAGGCACGCATGACGCCTGCCGCCATGCAGCTTCTTCGGGACATTGACCGTGACACCGTACCCTTTATGTGGAATTTTGACGACACATTGAAGGAACCTGAGCTGCTGCCCGGAAGATTTCCGAATTTGCTCATCAATGGAGCAAGCGGTATAGCCGTAGGTCTTGCCACCAACATTCCGCCGCACAATCCGCAGGAGGCAATAGATGCGGTCATTGCAATGATGGACAATCCAAAGATTACCATTTCCGAGCTAATGCAGATTATGCCTGCCCCCGATTTTCCCACGGGCGGCTATCTGCTGCAGTCCGACCAGATAGCACAATCGTATCAGACCGGCAGGGGCAAGCTCATCATGCGTGCAAGAACCCATTTTGAGGAGATGAAAAACGGCAAGACACGCATTGTTGTAACCGAGTTTCCCTATCAGGTCAACAAGGCGAGCGCACTTGAAAAGATACTTTCCGTCACACAGGAGAAAAAGTCGCTGTTTTCGGCGGTGTCCGACATTCGAGACGAGAGCGACCGCACGGGTGTGCGTGCCGTTATCGAGGTCAAAAAGGACGGCGATGCCGAAAAAATACTGCAGTATCTGTTCAAGTATTCCGACCTGCAATGCACCTTTGGCGCAAACTTTGTCGCCATCGCCGGTGGCAAGCCGCAGCAGTTAAACCTCAAGCAAATCGTAGGTCACTACATTCGCCATCAGCGTGAGGTTGTGACAAGGAGAACCCAAAACGAGCTTGAGGTCGCACAGAAGCGTGAGCATATCTTGGCAGGTTTGATGGTCGCCGTTGACAACGTGGACCTTGTCATCAAGCTCATTCGTTCCAGCAAAACGCCCAAGGAGGCGCGCGAAAAGCTGATGGAGCGTTTCAAGCTGAGCGAGATTCAGGCGCAGGCAATTTTGGACCTTCGCTTGCAGCGTCTGACAAATCTTGAGTTGTTGACTATCGAGCGTGAATACGCCTCCGTTGTCAAGCTGATAGCGGAGCTTCAAGGAATACTTGCGTCCGACCGCAAGCTGGTGAATCTAATCAAGCGTGAACTCCTTGAGATTCGTGCCATGTTTCCACAGAAACGCCGCACCCAGATTATCTCCGGCGATGCCGAAATTGTCGTTGAGGACGAGGACGCAGGCTATGTCGAGGACGTCACCGTTGCCATCTGCGCCGACCTGAAAATCAGAAAATGCCCTCAAAAGCAGTTTAATCTGTCGCAAATCTCCGCCGACAAGCCGCTTTTTGTGGTCGAGCTAAAGTCGAACCAGAGTTTGAGAATTATGACAAACATCGGTTCCATGCTCACCATCAAGGCGTCCGATATACCCGAAACCCGAAGCACGAGCAAGGCGGTAAACCTTGCATCGCTGCTGCCGTTTGAGAAGGGAGAAGCCATTGTTTCCGCCTTCAACGAGGACTGTGAGGGGGATTATCTGTTCTTCACAAAAAACGGCATGGCAAAACGCACTCCCACAGCCGACTATGCAATCCGTGCAAAGCGCACCGCTGCCATTGCGCTTAAGGACAAGGATAGGCTGCTTTGTGTGGTTCGTGCCAATGAGGACAGTGTAATTCTTGTGACGGAGCTTGGCATGAGTATTCGTTTCCCTGCAGATACGGTTCCCACAATGGGGCGCACCGCCTCGGGCGTTCGCTGTATCAAGCTGGACGAGCATGATGCGGTTATGTTTGCCCGTCAGACGGGCGATGAGGGCGAGCTGCTGACCGTATCCGATCGTGGCTTTGGAAAACGCAGCTTCATGTTCGATTATGAGCTTCAGGGGCGCAACGGCAAGGGGCTAAAGACCTTCGATTTTAAGAAGAATGGCTCAAACGGTTCTCGCCTTGCCTTCGTATCCGTGGTGACCTCTCCTTATGACTTCACCCTCGTTCAGCGTCACGGTACGGAAACCACGCTCAACACCGAGGCTATCCACATCGAACCTCGTGCGTCCAAGGGCTCAATACTGGTTGCTGTCGTTCTTGATGACGATGTTGTTGAAGGTAAGATAATCGGATAAAGAATTTAGTGTGACGGAATCATTCTTAAAAACAGGTTGGCGTGATAGAAAAATCTGCCCAGGATTGAGTTTTGAATGTATTCTGACATCTGCGGAACCACGGACAGCATCACCGGCACGAGCATAAAAATGATGAATACCAGCACTACGCCCTGCAAAAAGCCTATTCCCAACGATATGGGAACGTCAAACCGCTGCAAAACGGGCAGACCTCCCACCGCATAGTCCGTAATGTGAAGCCCAAAGCCCAGCAGCAGGCGAATAATCAAAAACAGAATCAGCAATGACAGAATGTTGATTACCACATCGACTACGGTCTGATTAAAGTAGTCTCCAAGCGTGTATATCCCAAGCCCCTGATACTGCTCACTTTTGACATTGTGTTTGACTGCGCTGTCAAGCGGAATTGGCATATCGGCGTTGCTCACAATCAGCTCCAGCTCATCATCGGTGACCTGCGTTACAGGATAGTGCACCATCTCTACGCTCGTATTTGAGATGTATTCGTACCCCTCAAAATAGTAGAGCATCATAGGATAGATTGTATCACGGTTCTTAAAGCTGCCTGTTAGCAGCGGTATGCACAGCAGAGCCAAGAAGAAAGACAGTATGGTCAGCCCCAAACTGATAGCCGAATACACCACGCCACGGTAGTATCCCGCAAGCACGGCGATTGCAAGTATCAGTAGTATTACCAAATCGACCATGTAGCTGCTCCCAAAATAAATTATTTTACAATCGTTCGATACAGCCCGTCCTCGCAGATGAGAAGCAAAGTCGTATCATTTAGCTTGCACACCCTCTGCGGAACGTGTTTGAGCTGCAAGGTGTTCAATAGCTTTCCGGAATATCCGAAGATGTACACATTCTGCTGTCCCACCGCCCTAATGCCGCTGTCCTGCAAATATGCGCCGATAATCGGTTCGGGGACGCTGTATTGGCGAATGGTGGTGGTTGCCTCGTCCGTTTCCGTGGTGCGAATAATTCGAAGTGTATTCCAAGTGGTCTCGTTGCGTGGCGCAAGCAGGAAGGTTGCAGTCCCCTCGCTTGTCACCATATCGATGACCTTGTTTCCGTAGATGTTCACACGATACTTTTCTCTGCCTCCGCTGATGGCGTATCGCACGATGTCCTGCGTACCCACAACAAAAATGCTGTCCTCGGTGAAGTAGAGCTTTTCAACCGACTGGTCGTAGAACGGTGCCAAGTTGGAAATGGAGCCGCCTGCGCCGTAGTCATACATCTTCACGGTCGTCACGGGGGTGCTCTGCTCGGTTTCCACCGACACTACCCACAAAAGCTCACGGCCGTTCTCCGTATAGAAATCGAAGTTTGTCACCTTGCTGTCGGAAAAATCCAAGGGCGCGCTGCTGACCATGTTGCCCTGATAATCGAAAATGACGATGCTGTTCAATCCTTGCTCGTTGGTGTGCAGGGCAGCAATATAGTCCTTTCCCATGCGAACCTCACGCACCGTGCCAACAAGCTGAACGGCGTTTGCTCCCTCAATGTGCAGCATACCGCCATCGTAAAGCACTATGGTGTCATTGCGCACGGCATATCCGTCAACCTCGGCATTGAGCGCAGTAGCTCTGCTCTTTTTATCGCTTACCGAATAGTATGTCAGCCTGCTGTCCGCCACATACGAGATAGTCCCATCGCCAACTCGGTAATCCTTGCCGCTTTCAATGGAAAGTTGACTGTAGCTCAGCTCGGCCTCGCTGTCTCCAAAGAGAATCCAAAGTAAGGCGAAAACACCAGCGGCAACAGCCAGCAGCACTATGAGTACCGCCACTATGCGCTTGATATTTAGCTGTCCACTATACCTTTTAGCCATTCTTCTTTACCAGTACCGTCAACGACTGCGGCACGATCCTAAGATCGATAGGTGTTCCCTCCATCACCTCGCCATCGACCTCTATCCTTGAAATTGGGTCGCAGACAGCGGTCAGCGAGGTTGCATTAAAATATGTCACATGCTTGCTGGAAAGATGCTTGCCCTTGAGCAGCTTTGGCAGCATGTACAGCACCGTCAGCTTGTTGACATCATGCGCTATACATATGTCAAGCAGTCCATCGTTGGGATTTGCCTTTGGCGTGATATTCATGCCACCACCAAAGTGAGTGCCATTGCCTGCCGTGAACAGCAGCGCATCAAAATCCAGTTCCCTATCGGGCAAAACAATGTGTGTTTTACGCATCTTGAGGTGCTTGAGCGCATTGATCAGCCCTCGCAAATAGGCAAGACTGCCGTTTTTAATCTTCTTTTTGTATCTTTCGGTGCTGTCCAAAACATCGACATCGAACCCGAAACCTGCCACATTGATATACCTTTGACCGTTAATCTCGCCCGTGTCAACTCTCAGCCTCTCGCCTTTTAGCAGAATGTCAACCGCCTTGTCAACGTTGGTGGGTATTCCCAAGGGGCGCACATAGTCGTTGCCGGTGCCGCAGGGAATGATGCCCAGCGGTATGTCCGTTTCTATGAGCGACATTGCTACCTCACGAACCGTCCCATCTCCGCCTACCGCAACGATACAGGGATAGCCCTGCTCAATCGCCTTTTTTGCCAGATCTATTGAGTGAAACGGGTACTGACTCTCCCACACCTCATAGCTAGTATTGGCAGCGTCCAGCAGCTCCTTTGCCCTGTTTAACGCAACGATTGATGCGCCGTTTCCCGCAACAGGATTGTGAATCAACAGATAATCAGTCATTTGCCCTCACCTTAGATGCAATATTTAACATATTTTATCACAATCGCCGACAAGGTGCAATAAAAAAGTAGGGTTCAGGTCGTGCGGCGGCTATGCTTAGAATACTCGCCTGCCGAATTGGAAACCGTTTGTCCAATAGTCCGAGGAGATATTCGTTATTATCACCATGCCCTCGCTGGTAGATGGATATATCATGCGTTCATTGCCAAGATAGATGCACACACAGTTGACCTCGGTGTTCGTTCCTGTCATAAAGAACACTAAATCGCCTGCTGCAAGCTCCCCAATGGAGTTAATCTTCTGCCAATCCTCGACCTCGGAATAGCCCTTTGAGGTTTTTCGTGAGGTGGAAACGCCCATCTTGCTAAGGCAGTAGTATACGAAGCCGCCCGGGTCAAAGCCGCCGTCCTCAACGGGGTCTTTTCCGCCTCGCACATAGGGGACTGACAACTGCTCTTGAGCGTAGGTAATGAACTGCTGCGCCTTATCCGCATCGGGTACTGGCGTTGCCGTGGGTTCGGGCGTGGGCGTGGGTGTAGGTGTAGGCTCAGGCGTTGCCGTGGGTTCGGGCGTGGGCGTGGGCGTAGGTGTGGGCAAATCCGTTGGGGCAGAGGTTGGCTCCACAGAAGCGACCTGCGGCGATTGAGTGGCGTTGTCAGAGGTAGGCGCAGCCGTCTCCGTCTTTCCAACTATCTTAATAGGCTCGCTGTTTGCGTTATTGTTGGTCACATTTCCGCTTACTGCACAGCTTGGCAGCAAGAGGAGTATGCTGCAAATTATCAGTATACATAGCACTTTCTTCATTGTACTTCACCTCCATTGTAATGTATCAGCAATATTAGAACAGCGTGTCACATTTGAGTAAACAAGCTGTGAACATAATAGCACGTTTTGGTCGATTTTTGTAGACAGCTTAAAAAATAGATGGTATAATGCCATCATGCAAAAAATGCGCCATTTCTATAAATACATAGACCGCTACCTTGTCGGCATCATAATCGGAGTCCTCCTTCAATGTGCGGCTTTCTTTATTATCGGCGATTTGAGCGATGATGCACATATCGTTTGGTCGGCATTGGACGATGCCATTCCTTTTTGTGTGCCGTTCGTAGTACCATATGTCACTTGGTTTTTCTACATTTTGGCAGGGTTTATCTCGTTTTGGCATTTTCACAGGCAAAGTGCGGAGGATCATTCCGAGTTCGTCCGCATCATGTGGCTGATGGGGTTGGGTCTTTTGTTCTGTGCCGTGTTCTACATCATTTATCCAACTCGTATCCCCTTTGAGCAGGTCAGACCCGATTTATCCCAACAAAAGGGTGTGTTCAACTGGCTGATGAACTTTGTCTATCAGCGCAATGTCTCCAACAACGCTCTGCCCAGCGAGCATTGCTATGTTTCGATGGTGTTGTGCCTCGGTTTTTTGCGTGCGCCTGCGCTCAAAAAGAGCAAGCACAGATTCTGGGTCTATCCTGCAAGCGTGCTTTTATCCGTGTCGATAGTTGCTGCAACCGTGTTTACAAAGCAACATTCCATATTGGATTTCTTTGCCGCTTCCGTTTTGTTCATCGTGCTGTCAATAATTGTTTATTATATTCCGTGGAGGAAGAAGCGCAATGTCTAAAATGAGGCATTTCTATAAGGAGTTCGATAAATATGCGATCTTCCTGCTTATCGGATGGCTTGTCAATTCGGTAGGTTTTTTTGTTATTGGCAATATGTACGGTGACGGCACAATTATTTGGAGTGCGCTTGATGAGGCTATCCCCTTTTGCCTTCCGTTTGTGATTCCCTATGTCATCTGGTTTCCCTACATTCTTGTCAGCTTTGTGTGCTTTTGGCACTTCCACAAGAAAAGCTCGGAGGATCATGCCCAGTTTATCCGCCTGCTGCTGATAACGATGTTTGGTCTGCTGTTCTGCCTTTCCTTCTACATAATCTTTCCGACCACGATAGTGAAGTCATCACGTCCCGATATGTCCAACGGAAAGGGGCTGCTGGCATATTTGATGAACTATGTCTATAACGGCAACGTCCGCAACAATGCCTTGCCCAGCGAGCATTGCTATATTTCCATGGTGCTGGCTCTGGGCTTTGTCAAGGCTCCTGCGCTCAAAAAAAGCAAGCACCGCTACTGGATTTATCCTGCAAGCATAATTCTGTCGGTTCTCATCTGCGCTTCGACCTTCTATACAAAGCAGCACTCCGTTTGGGATTGTGTTGCGGCGTTGGGTCTGTTTTTGGTGCTGTATGTTCTTATTTACTGCCTCCCCCGCATACCAACAAAGCAAACAAATGAGTAAAATGAAACAGTTCTACAAAAAATTAGACCGCTATGTGTTCATGTTTATTGCCACTTGGCTTGTAAACTCATTGGGCTATTTCATTATTAGCTGGATAGATGCACCTGCCGTCTCCGTTTGGTGTCCGTGGGACGCAAGTATTCCCTTTGTGCCCTTTTTCATCACTTTTTACATTGGATGGTTTTTGTACATTGCCGTTGGCGCAATAACGCTGTGGCACTTTCACCGCCTAAGTCAAGAGGATCACCGTGAGTTTATCAAATTCATGCTGCTGATGGGCGTGGGACTGTTGACCTGCCTGAGCATATTTATTGTTTTCCCCACCCAAATACCAGAGGGCTTCAGGGGCGATTTGGGCGACAGGTCGAATGTGTTTACATGGCTTGTCGGCATCATCTATGACACGGACGAATTGCGAAATGCTTTTCCAAGCGAGCATTGCTTTGTTGCAATCACTCTCTGTTGGGGCTTTTTGCGTTCGCCTGCGGTTAAAAGGAGCAAGCACCGCTATTGGCTGTATCCTGCAAACATAATTGTTGCGGTTGGCATATGTATGTCCACCATGTTTGTCAAGCAACATTCCATTATTGACTTTTTCGGCGCATTGGGACTGTTCATCATTCTTGTGGCGATTATCTATTGCATTCCTTGGAAGAAGCGCAGCGTCAATTAGCCTTTATCGTTGCGATGCCCTCAAAATTATGATACAATGACACAATGAAGTCTGATAAAAAGTACAAGTCCACGGATAGACGTCACTCGATTAAAAAAACGCGGTTTGGCCCGCTGCTGACCGTTCTTTTTTGTACGCTTCTGTTCGCCGCTTTTATTTTTGCACTCGTGCTTTGGGGTCCCAAGCTGATGAATCTCACGCTGGGCTGCGAGCCTGATTGGTCGTGCCTTACAGGTTCGGAGCCTGAAGCGACCCACGCTCCCACGGCAACCCCCTATGCAACCCCCGACCCCGCCCAAAGTCATGCTCTCTATGGCGCAGATCTTGAAAAGGTTCAAACAGAGATGCTGGTGGAATCCTATCAATACCTGTCCGATATAAGCTATTGCGCACCCTACATCGTGTGCGTTGCAGGCAACTACACCACCGATGGCACCGCCGCCTTTGTGCGTGTCGTGCTTCACGATACAAAAACTCAGCAGAATACCTATCTCACCCTGCCTCAGCAATACAAGAGCCTGCGCTTTCCCTGCGTGAATGAAAACTATGTTGTCTACGTTGACGCCAACGGCTCAGGCGGCGGACGCATCATGTCCTTTAATCGGGCTACGGAACAGAGCATTGTTCTTAAAACCGTACACGTTGGCATTCCCAAGCTGACGCTTTGGGGCAAGTATGCAGCGTGGATTGAGCGCACAGGCTCGACCCGTGACAAGCTCTTTGTCTGCGATGTATCAACAGGCGAATCCGCCACCATTGCAATCTATAATAACAGCTCATTCGGTCTGTCTGAGCCGTGTCTGTATGAGGGGCTTTTGTGGTATGTCGATGATGGCGGCATTCTTGAATGTCTCGATATTGAAAGCTCGCAAACGACCGCCTTTAACACAGGCTTATATGTGCATGACCCCAAATACAACGGCAAGCAGGTCGCCTTTATCACGGGCAATCACGGCTATGACAGCGATTTGTACTTCTTTACCGCAGATGAGCCAACCCCTGTGCTGGTGTCGGAGGGCGTGATTGATTTTTCCTTGGGAGATGGCTTTGTAAGCTATTGCAAAAACGACAAGACCTATGTGTACTTCTTTGAGGACGGCGTTACCTTCAAAATCACCCGAAGCAACGAAACCTCGCTCATGCTGGGCGCAGGCGGAGACTTTGTAATTTGGATGGATACGACGTGGAAAGACAAGGACATTTTGGAATATATGCATGTAACGGAGTTTGACGATGAAGGATAAGAGTTTGTTTGTCTGCGGCGAATGTGGCTACGAAACCGCTAAATGGATGGGCAGGTGTCCCCAATGCGGCAGTTGGAACACGCTTGTTGAGGAGGAGCGCATCAAGGTGGATATTCCTCCCTCACAGGAAAAGCCAACAAAGCTCAACAAGGTCAGCATATCCGAGGATAAGCGCATACTCACGGGCATTGGCGAGCTTGACCGTGTGCTTGGCGGCGGACTTGTGGGTGGCATGGTCGTGCTTTTGGGCGGCGACCCGGGCATTGGCAAGTCAACTCTGCTCTTGCAGGCTGCCAACAAGCTCACTGCGCACGGTCAGGTGCTGTACGTTTCGGGTGAGGAGAGCAAGTCGCAGATTAAGCTGCGTGCCTCACGCCTAAACATCGACAGCGAGCTTCTTATTTATTGCGACACCTCGCTTGAGCGTCTTTTGCTGCAAGCCAGAGAGACAAAGTGCCGCTTTTTAATCGTGGACTCGATTCAAACTATGGTGTCGGACAGCGTTGCTTCCGCCGCAGGCAGCATCACGCAGGTGCGAACCGCAACTGCCCTTTTGACGCAGTTTGCCAAGGAAACGGGTACGATAGTGCTCATCGTGGGGCATGTCACAAAGGACGGAACGCTTGCAGGCCCTCGTGTGATGGAGCACATAGTTGACACGGTTTTGTATTTTGAGGGCGACAGGCAGGAGGGGCTGCGGCTTCTGCGCTCGGTCAAAAACCGTTTCGGTTCGACAAACGAGCTGGGCGTGTTTGAGATGTGCGATGATGGTATGCACGAGGTCACCGACCCGTCACGCCTGTTTCTTTCAGGTCAAAGCACGACCGGCTGCGCCGTTACCTGCATGATGGAGGGAACAAGACCGCTGCTTGCCGAAACGCAGGCACTATTGGTTCCAACCGCCTTCGGTTCTCCAAGACGCACCGCCATAGGCACAGACATTGGGAGGCTCAACCTTCTGTTGGCGGTGCTTGAAAAGAAGGCTCTTTTGAAGGTTTCTGACAAGGACGTGTATTGCAACGTTGTTGGCAGTCTAAAGCTGGTGGACAGGGGTGCAGACCTTGCCGTTTCGCTTGCGGTGGCGTCCGCCCTGCTCGATACGCCGCTGCCCAAGGGCACAACGGCAATAGGGGAGGTGGGGCTGACAGGCGAGCTTCGCTCGGTTGCACGCATGGACGCAAGAGTTAAAGAGTGCGCCAGACAGGGCTATACCAATATCCTCGTCCCCAAGAACACTAAGGTAAAATGCGATGATGCAACGCTGCTTCATGTGGAAAACATCGGGGACGCCGTTCGCTATCTTGTAAAGGGCGAGGGCGCAAAGAAATAATGAGTGTAGATTTTGACATAGTTGTCATAGGAGGCGGACACGCCGGCGTAGAAGCAGCTCTTGCGGGCGCAAGAATGGGGCTTAACACTCTGCTTTTGACGCTGAACCTTGACAGTATCGGAATGATGCCCTGCAATCCGGCAATAGGCGGAACAGGCAAGGGTCATCTCGTTCGTGAGATAGATGCAATGGGCGGCGAAATGGGTCTTGCGGCGGACGACACGCTCATTCAAATGCGAATGCTCAACACAGGCAAGGGCCCTGCGGTACACTCGCTTCGTGCCCAGATGGACAAGCGGCGTTACCACGAGCGAATTAAATCCACGCTCGAAAAGCAAGAGAATTTGACCATCGTTCAGGGCGAGGTCGTTGAGATACTGGAGAAGAATTGCGCCGTAACAGGCGTGAGGACGGACGAGGGGTTCGTCTATTGCTGTAAAGCCGTCGTCATGGCAAGCGGCGTATATCTAAAAAGCAGAATTTTGATTGGAGATTATTCAAAGCAGAGTGGACCTTGCGGTCTGATGAACGCGAGCTTTCTTTCCGATTCTCTTGTAAATTTGGGGCTGCCCCTGCAACGCTTCAAAACCGGCACTCCTGCCAGAGTTAGGCGTGGCAGTCTCGACCTTGATTTGATGGAAATACAACTGGGCGATGTTCCAACGCCTGCTTTCTCCTTCCTAAACGGACGCCTAAACTTGGAGCAGCAGCCCTGTTACCTTACCTACACCAACGAAAACACACATCGGATTATCCTTGATAATCTTCACCGTTCGCCCATGTACAGCGGAAAAATTCACGCCACCGGAACACGCTACTGTCCGTCCATCGAGGACAAGGTCGTGCGCTTTAGTGATAAGGACAGGCATCAGATATTCATTGAGCCGGAGGGGCTTTCAACCGAGGAGATGTACGTTCAGGGCATGAGCACGAGCCTGCCTGCCGATGTGCAGCTTGCCATGCTTCACTCCATGCGTGGCTTGGAGCATTGTCAGGTGATGCGCTTGGGCTATGCCATCGAGTATGACTGCCTTGAGCCAACCTGTCTGGGGCTGAATTTTGAAACAAAGAACATAAAGGGTCTGTTCACCGCAGGACAGGTCAACGGCAGCAGCGGCTATGAGGAGGCGGCGGCGCAGGGCTTCTATGCAGGCGTCAACGCTGCGCTCTACTTCAAGCAGGAGGAGCCCTTCATTTTGACAAGAAGCGAAGCCTACATCGGCGTGCTTGTGGACGACCTTGCAACAAAGGGGACTTGCGAGCCATACCGCATGATGACCTCACGCTGCGAATACAGGCTGCTGTTGCGTCAGGACAATGCCGATGAGCGTTTGACAAGAAAAGCGCAGAGATTGGGGCTGATTTGTCAGGTGAGAATGGATAAATTTCTGCGCAAGGAGGAGGCAATCAACCGTGCGCTTAGGGCATTGGACGCTTCCGCCTCCCCAACGGACGCAGTTAGAGCCTATCTAAACGAGCTGGGCGAGAGCGTGCCTTCGAACGGCTTTAGACTGTTCGATTTATTGAAGCGACCCAGCGTGAGATACTGCGAGCTTGAACGGCTGTTCTCAAGTCTGCCTGCTTTGGAGCAGGACGAGGAGGAGCAGGTCGAGGTGCGTGCGCATTATGACGGCTATATCGAAAAGCAGCGTGAGCAGGTTGCACGGCAAAAGGCGTTGGAGGATACCCCCTTGCCCCTTGATTTGGATTACTCCAATTTGGAGGGGCTTAGGCTTGAGGCAAGACAGAAGTGCAACAATATCAAGCCACGGTCTATCGGGCAGGCGTCACGCATTTCGGGCGTTTCCCCTGCGGACGTTGCGGTGCTGCTAATATATGCAAAGAGAGGATTTTGAAAAATGCTGACAGATCCGAGGTTTGAGACTTATTATCATATGTTAGTCTCGTGGAACGAGCGCATGAACCTCACCGCCATCACCGAGCGTGAGGCGGTATACAAAAAGCATTTTGAGGATTCACTTGCTGCACTTGACTATATTCCAAAGGGCGCACGGGTCATTGATGTTGGCACGGGCGCAGGCTTTCCTGCCGTACCCATAATGCTGATGCGCCCCGATATACAGGTTACGCTGGTCGATGGGCTTCAAAAGCGCATCGGCTTTCTTTGCGAGTTGTTGCATGAGCTGGACCTGACCGCCCAGTGTATTCACGCTCGAGCCGAGGACATTGGAAGGGACAAACGCTATCGTGGCTCGTTTGACATTGCACTTAGCAGAGCCGTTGCCGCCCTGCCTGTGCTTTTGGAGTACACCGTTCCTCTGTTGAAGGTCGGCGGCGTTTCCATCTGCTACAAGGGCGATGCAGGGGAGGAGCTTGACAGCGCATCAAACGCAGCGCATAAGCTCAATGCCGTTTTGACCTCGGTTGACGTCAACGCAGACTGGGGAAAACGCTGCCTCATCTTTGCAAAGAAAACCGCACCCACGCCAAATATCTACCCAAGAAAAGCAGGCACTCCGCAAAAATCTCCCCTGTAAGCGCAATTTGTGTAAAAAAAATGAGCCGCTTTTACACGGCTCACAGATTGTAAAATGCCCCGTTAAATGAACAGGTTTACGTTTGATTCTTCTGCGTCCCCAAGGTATGCGCCCACGCCGCCAAGCTCAACGCCGTCAATCAGCTCCTCCTGCTTGATTCCCATTACGTCCATGCTCATGGTGCATGCCACAATCTTCACGCCGTTGTGCATTGCCTTTTCTATCAGCGTTTCAAGCGAATCGACGTTCTTATCGTTCATGATTTTCTTCATCATTGCAGTTCCCATGCCTGCCATATTCATTCGTGACAGGGACAACTTCTTGCTTCCGCGCGGCAGCATTGCCCCGAACATGGATTCCATGAAGGTCTTTTTAACAGGCTGCTTTTTAGGTTTTCTAAGCGCAGTCAGTCCCCAGAAGGTGAAGAACATCGTAACCGGTCTGCCCATTGCAGCAGCGCCGTTTGCAATGATAAAGCTGGCAAGCACCTTGTCTAAATCGCCCGAAAACACAATTATTGTTTTGCCCTCGGCGGTATCATGCGTACTCACGCCTGCTCCTGCCATGCCCTTTTGAACAACGGCAACATAATCGTTTCCCTGTCGCTGGGTCGAAATCAAGGTGTTATTCGTGCGGCGGCACCATGCCCCAATATCACGCATAAATCCGGGGTCGGAGGCGGACACCTCCATGGTATCGCCTTCCTTTAGGGTGCGCATGGACTCAAACACCTTCATAATTGGGCCGGGGCATTGCATACCGCTGCAATCCAGCCGCATGGAAGCCACATGGGGTGCGCCTTGTTCCACATTTCCGCTGTCTAAAACCGTTGAAGTATCGCTTGCTGTTTCGTTGCTGTTTTGGTAATGTGTGGACTGATAGAAGCGAGTTCCCGATGGATAAACCAGCACATCGGTAAAACCGTTCTGCATCAATATTCTTGCCGCATTATATGCCCGAACGCCGATTGCGCAGAAGGTGATTATGCGCTTGCTCCTGTCCAGCTCGCTGAGCCTTGAACGAAGCTCACCCAGCGGAATGTGCTTGGCGTTTGGCAGCGAGAAAGCCATAAGCTCTGCGTCCTCACGCACATCCAGCAGCACCGCATTTGTATCTGTTTCCACCACATTCCACTCGGAAAATTTCACAAGCCCACGCAACACGTTTTGGGCAACAAAGCCAGCCATGTTTACAGGGTCCTTTGCAGAAGAATACGGGGGTGCGTACGCCAGCTCCAGATTTTTAAGCTCAGTCACTCCGCCGCCCAGTCTTTGGGTAACTGCGATGGTATCAATGCGCTTGTCTACGCCGTCCTGACCTACTATCTGTGCGCCAAACAGCTTTTTGCCGTCCATGGAAAACAATATTTTAATCACCATCGGCACGGCACCGGGGTAGTAGCCTGCGTGTGAATTTTGGGTGATTGTGACGCTTTGGTAATCCTTTCCCTTGACAAGTCCACGCCTGTTGAGCGTTTTCTCATTTGCGCCGGTAGACGCCGCAGTTAAATCAAACACCTTTACAACAGATGTCCCCTGCGTGCCGTTATAGCTCTCCACCAGACCTGCAATATTGTCGGCGGCGATGCGTCCCTGCTTGTTTGCAGGCCCTGCCAGCGGTATCATCGTGCGGTCTTTTAGAATATAGTCCTCAATTTCGGCAACATCTCCCACCGCATAGATGCACCCATCGGAGGTTCTTTGATGCCGATCAACTACTATGCCGCCACGAGCGTTTATTTCCAGCCCCGAAGCCCTTGCAAGCTCGCCATTGGGTCGAACTCCTATTGCCAGTATCACAAGCTCCGCCGCAACCGTCCTTCCGCTTTTCAGCGTTATGTCAACTTGGCTTCCGTTGTCCTCAAAGCCGGATACTCCATCGGCAAGATAAAGCTCAACACCGTTGCTTGTGATATTCTCGTGCAAAAGCTGTGCCATCTCATAATCAATCGGTGCCATCACCTGGTCGAGCATCTCAATTATGGACACCTTCATGCCTGCACGGTGCAGGTTTTCTGCCATCTCAAGCCCTATGAACCCACCGCCTATAACAGCAGCGGTTTTTATGCCCTTTTCATGTACAAGCGTTCTAATTTCGTCCGTATCGGGTATGGTCCACAAAGTTTTTATTCTGGGTGAATCTATGCCAGTAATCGGTGGGCGCATTGGCGATGAGCCTGTGGAGAGCACCAGCGTATCATAGCTCTGCTCATACACCTCGCCGCTGTCCACTTTTCTGACTGAAACTGTCTTTTTGTCCCTGTCAATGGAGACGGCCTCGTTTTTGACACGCACGTCAATGTTGAATTTGCGGCGCATTGCCTGTGGCGTTTGCAGCAGCAGCGCGCTGCGTGACTTAATTACATCGCCCACATGATAGGGCAAGCCGCAGTTTGCATACGAGATATACTCGCCACGCTCCAACAGAATTATTTCCGCCTTTTCGTCCAGCCTTCTGAGCCTTGCAGCACAGCTTGCGCCGCCTGCAACACCGCCGATGATAACAGTCTTACTCATGATTATCCTCCTTGCATCTGTTTGCTTTACACGCCTTTGTCGAAACAAACAAAGAGCCTATAAGTCCTCCTAATATTGTGCCAAACGCTATTGATACTATCGGGTTTGATGTAATTGCGCAGGTTCCGCTTGCGCAGCCTACAAAGCGGTAATATAAGTACCCTCCGATTGCGCCGATTATCGCTGCAATTATGATAGGGAGATACTTGCAAAAAGTGCATTTGCTTTTCTGTTCCATGAATATACGCCTCCTTTATGTTGACAGTATATAGCATAGCTTGTGTGCTTTCCGTGAGTTTATCACCAAAGCACGCCTTTTTTACTACAATCTTCTCACTTTTTTGAGGGGCGCACACGAATTGACAGCCAACTGAATTTATCATATACTGCTCAATAGAAAGTAGAGGTATTGCCATGTCATTTGAGGAGTATTTTCCCATCTTTGATAAGCTGACAGACAGCCAGCGCAGACTTCTTACAAGCTCTGCTACAATGCGTACTGCTCCAAAGGGTACTCTGCTGCATAACGGTTCGGCGGACTGTGTGGGGCTTTTTGTCATACGCTCAGGGCAGCTTAGGGCGTTCATTCTCTCCAATGAGGGCAAGGAGGTCACCCTCTACCGCCTGTTCGAGCGAGATATGTGCCTGTTTTCGGCTTCCTGTATGCTAAACAGTATCCAGTTTGACATCTGCATTGAGGCGGAGAAGGACACCCAGCTTTGGGTCATACCTGCCGAGGTATATAAAAAGCTGATGGATAGCTCCGCTGCCGTGGCAGGCTATACCAATCAGCTCATGGCAACTCGTTTTTCCGAGGTCATGTGGCTCATAGAGCAGATTATGTGGAAAAGCGTTGACAAGCGTCTTGCTGCGTTTCTGGTTGAGGAAATCGCATTGGAGGGCTCATCAACGCTGAACATTACCCATGACAGGATTGCCGCCCACCTTGGAACTGCCCGTGAGGTTGTAACACGAATGCTGCGCTACTTCTGTTCCGAGGGCATGGTCGAGCTTACAAGGGGGAGCGTGGTTGTCGCCAACGAGCGCAAGCTGCGCCAACTGGCGGACGGATAGCTTTGCTTGTTAGCTTTACAGCATCGCAAGAATCTGCTGCTTGGGTCTTGCGCCCACTTCCTTTTTGACAATCTTGCCCTGTTTTATGACCATAAGCGTGGGTATGCTCATCACGTTAAACCTTGCCGCCAGCTCCTGCTGTTCGTCCACGTTGATTTTTCCCACTTTGATGGACGGCGTTTGCTCTGCAATTTCGTCCACAATCGGCGACACCATTCTGCACGGGCCACACCAGCTTGCCCAAAAGTCCAACAGCACCGGCTTGTCGCTCTGCATCACTTCCTCTTGGAAGTTGTTTTTTGTAATAGTAAGTACTGACATTTTCATATTCTCCTTTATTTTATCTGTTCCCTGACTCTTGATGATTTATTCTATCGCATTTATCCTGCTTGTTCCGTGACAATATCACCTTTTGTCGCCCTTGGCGTTTTGCACCCCTTTGGTACTTGACACCGATATTTGATAACTGTATAATTATTTTGTATAAATGTATTTTGGAGGATTTTGGAATGAAGCGTGTTCTGTCTGTTTTTGTTGTGTTGGCAATGCTGCTAACGCTGTCTCCCTTAACCGTTGCGGACGTAAGCCCCTATTATCTGGAGGCGACACAGTTGGAGACCAACGGTTGTACTCTAAACGCCAATGGGACTGTCACCGTTGAGGTCAGCCTAAAAGGTGTTCCCACAGACCTCAAATTCAGCTCTTTGCAGTTCAACGTGCTGTTCGATTCCTCAGAGCTGACGCTCATTGGCTATGATGAAAACCAGCTGCTTGCCTATACAAATTCGGGTACAACCAGAGCCGCCTATCCCACCTCGAACACGGACGATTCGGGCTACTATTACGCAATCGCACAGTCCTACGGCATGAGCCGTGACAATGAAGTCCTTGCCATTTTGAACTTTGCCGTGGCAGACGGTGTTGCATACGACACGGTTTGCGATTTGACCTTCTCCAATCTTGAGTTTACCCTAACCCCGACTACCGGTACGCACCCTGTTGCCGTTGAAGGCTTCTACGGCGTGAACGGTTATATCAAGGTCAATCCCACCGTTGATTTTTTCAATGGCACTACGCTTATTGATACCGTTGGCTACGCTTCGGGTGCGACCTCCGTTACCGAGCCTGCCGTTCCTGCCGTACAGGACGGCTACACTGCCGCATGGCCTACGGACTACGCCCTTCCCATTAACGGCGGCACGGACGTTGCTCTTGTGATTTCCCCCATTACCTACACGGCACAGTTCGTTGACAGCGAGGGCGAGCTGGTGGGGGAGGTTGCGTTCACCGTTGAAAGCACCGTTGCGCAGATTTTGGCACAAGCACCGTCCGTTCCAAATATAGCAGGCTATCAGGGCGCATGGGAAACATTTGAGATTGCCGCCGCCGACCTTGTTATCGAGCCTGTTTATACTCCTATTACTTATGTCGCCACCTTCGTAAATGAAAATGGCGTCTCGGTCGGCACAGTCGGCTTCACGGTTGACAGCACGGCTGCGGACGTTCTTTTGCAAGCTCCTGCCGTTCCTTCAAAGGACGGCTACACCGGCGTTTGGGAGAGCTTTACCTTGACCGCCGCCAACATCACCATTCGCCCTGTATATACACCCATTACCTACACGGCACAGTTCGTTGACAGCAATGACGATCTGGTGGGAGAGGTTGCGTTCACCGTTGAAAGCACCGTTGCGCAGATTTTGGCACAAGCACCGTCCGTTCCAAATGTAGCAGGCTATCAGGGCGCATGGGAAACATTTGAGATTGCCGCCGCCGACCTTGTTATCGAGCCTGTTTATACTCCCATTACCTATGCCGCCACCTTCGTAAATGAAAGCGGTGCAACGATAAAAACGGTAAACTTCACAGTTGAAAGCACCGTTGCGCAGATTTTGGCACAAGCTCCGTCCGTTCCTGATAAGTCAGGCTATAACGGCGTTTGGGAGGATTTTGAAATAACTGCCTCTAACATCACCATTCGCCCTGTCTACACGTTGGCAACCTACACGGCAAGCTACGTTGACTACAATGGTATGGTGTTGCATTCGGTAAACTTCACCATCGAAAGCACCGTTGCACAGATTCTTGCTGCTGCACCCACAGTACCCGACAGAACCGGTTACACCGGCGTGTGGGAGAGCTTCTCCATTCAAGCAGGCAACATCACAATTCACCCGGTATACACGCCGATAAGCTACGTTGCAACCTTTGTAAACGAGGCAGGCGAGCCCATCGGCACGGTCAACTTCACGGTTGAAAGCACGGTTGCACAGATACTGGCTCAAGCCCCCCAAGTCCCCGACAAGGCTGGCTTTGTGGGTCTTTGGGCACCTTTTACCGTTGTTGCCGAGAATATCACCGTCCACCCCCAATACACCACCGAGGCTTATACCGCAACCTTCGTTGACCATAACGGGCATACCGTTGGCACGGTAACGTTCACGGTTCAGCACACGGCGGAGCAGGTCTTGGCGCAAGCACCTGACGTTCCCCAAAGAACAGGCTACACAGGCGTTTGGGAGAGCTTTGAAATATCCTCATCCAATATAACCGTTCGTCCCGTCTACACTCCGATAATCTACACAATCTCGTTTGTTGCCGATGGCGTAACGATATATTCCTTTGGTTACAGCGTTGAATCCAACCTTGCAATCTTTGTCGAACCTGCCGTTCCCCCAAAGGATGGCTTTGACGGCTCTTGGGAGGCGTATACGCTTGACTATACCAATCGAACGGTGAACGCCATCTATCAACAGAGCGCAAGCTATCTGTGGGGTGATGCCAACTGCGATGGGGCGGTCGATGCTGCCGATGCCGCAAAGATTCTGCGCTCGGTTGTCAAGCTGGACAGCCTATCGGAGCTTGGCAAAATTCAGGGCGATGTTCGTGCCCCCTATGACGAGGGCGCGCCCGATTCCGCCGATGCTGCCGCCATACTTCGCTGGATTGTTCACCTCATTTCCCGCTTCGATGTGGAAGACCGATAATGATTGAGATAGTCAGGGCAGAGCAGGGGGATATACCTCGTATTCTTTCCATCATTGCCGATGCAAAGGCGTACATGGCGGAGCAGGGCTTTAGTCAATGGACTGAGGATTATCCCGATGAGCAGATGTTCCGCCTTGACATTGAACTGGAGCGAGGCTTTGTGATAAAGCTCGAACAAAATATTGTTGGCGTTGCGGCTCTTAGCTACAAGCAGGAGGAGGGCTACTCCACTATTGACGGTCAGTGGCTCTCCCATCAGCCCTATGCAGTCGTGCATCGCATGGCTATATCAAAAGAGGCTCGTGGCACGGACGCTGCACTGCGTCTTTTACAGAGCATGGAGCTTAGGTGCAGGGTGCGTGGCATAAATTCAATACGCACCGACACGCACAGTCTCAATAAGCCCATGCAGGGACTACTAAAAAAGGCAGGGTACAGCTATTGCGGCGTTGTGACCTATCCGATGGAACAGATTCCCACCGGTGACCCGACACGCCTTGCATATGAGAAAATCCTCACGGACGGCTGCGCCTGCAAAGGAGAATGAAATGATTGATACCGCTTTTAGATATTGCCAACGTTCGCCGCTGATACACATGGATATGTCCGAGGCGATAAGGCGTGGTAAAGCAAACATTCTGTATGCGGCCGATGATGGTCTGCTGATTTTCGACACTATAGCGAATAACTTGCTGCTCTCTTGCCAAAGTGAACAGAGCGCAAAAAAGCTGTGCGGTCTGATTGACAAATCAAAATGCTATTCAATGGTCGTCCGTGGTGAGGGTGCGCTTGAAGTCGCGATGGACAAGTTTGCCTTTTCCCACAACAACACCTGTTACCAATGTGCATACCTAAAGCACGAGCGTTTGCCTGTTCAGCTTGAGGACGATGTGCGTGCCTTGGAGTTGCGATTCATTCCCCAAATTTTGGAGCATTATCATACCGTTACCGACCCAAAGTACTTTGAGGAGCGCATAGGGGCAGGCGAAATGTTCGGTCTTTTCAAAAAGGGTACGGACGAGCTGATGGGCTTTGTGGGCTTGCACGATGACGGCAGCGGCGGAATGCTCGAAATATTCCCCCAGCATCGCCGTCACGGTTTGGGTGCCGGTCTGGAGTCATACATCATCAACGTTCAGCTTGATCGTGGCTACACACCCTACGGACAGATTTTCTGCGACAACGATAAGTCCATCGCCCTTCAAAAAAAGCTGGGGCTGGAAGTGTCAACGGAAGTCCTTCACTGGATATTCTGACCCCAAATGCAAGGTTTTATCTCATTGGACATTTTTTAAGGCAGCAGAATATTTTAAGGTTTGCACGGTATGATACATATGATATTTTTTTACAAGGGGAATAACTCATGCGTGCATTGATAGTTGAGGATGAAATTCATCTTGCAAGAACTCTAAAGGAAATGCTCAAGACCGCCTACTTCGACTCCGATATTTGCTTTGATGGCGAGGCAGGTCTGGACTATGGGCTGTCCAACGTCTATGACGTTATCATTTTGGACATAATGCTGCCCAAGCTGAACGGCTTCGATGTTGCCGGCGGGCTTAGAAAGGCGCACATCGACACGCCAATATTGATGCTGACCGCCAGAACGGATATTGACGATAGGGTAAAGGGACTGGACGTGGGTGCAGACTATTATCTTACCAAGCCCTTTGAAATGAACGAGCTTTTAGCGTGCGTTCGCGCACTCACACGCCGTCAGGGTGAGGTTGTGATGGACGAGCTGTCATTGGGCGAGCTTAGGCTGAACCTGTCAACCTGTATGCTTTGCTGCGGCGAGCGCAGTGTGCGGCTTGGCAAAAAGGAATTTGCCATAATGCGGATTCTGTTTTCCAACGGACAGAGCGTGGTGTCAAAGGAAACGCTGCTCAACAAGGTTTGGGGCTGCGACTCGGACGCCGAGGACAACAATGTTGAGGTATATATCAGTTTTCTGCGCAAAAAGCTGATGTACCTAAAAACCAACGTGGTGATTGCAACACTTAGAAAATTTGGATACAGGTTGGAGGAGCCAATCGCATGATTAAAAAACTGCGGCGCAGATTCGTCATCATGACAATGTCGATAATTACCGTCATTTTGGTGTCTGTTTTCGTTGCAGTCTTTATTTTTATGCGAGAATCCGTGCGTTCCAATGCCAACAAGGCTCTTGACCATGTCATTGGCGATGAGCGCATACCCTTCGATGGCTTTGAAAAGGGCGAAAAGCCACCCGACCTCAAGAACTATGGTATGCCCGTGCTTCTGTTTGAAATTGATGCAAGCGGTCAGTACAGTCTTGTTCGTGGCGATGTGTCCGAATTTTCCGATGAAACCATCGAAGATATGATAAGCCAAGCACTTGCCTCCCAGACCGACTTTGGCGAACTTAGGGACTATTCGATGTCCTTTGCCCGAAAAGACAACACCATCGCTTTTGTTTTCACCGTGTCCAACGAAAACGTGATGGATTCTGTGCTGTTCATCTGCATTTCTGTGTTTGTGGGCACTTATGCACTGTTCTTCCTGCTGTCCATACTGCTGTCAAAATGGGCGGTTCGTCCCACGGAGCTTGCATGGAAGGCGCAGCGGCGTTTCATTGCGGACGCTTCCCACGAGCTGAAAACACCTCTTACCATTATTCTGTCCAATGCAGACATGGAACTGCAGCGGGGCAGCCAGAACGAGGAGCATACTTCGCTCATTCGTGAGGAGGCGATGAGAATGAAGTCGCTCATAGAGCAGATGCTCCAGATGGCAAGGCTGGATGTTGTTGACGATGCTGTAAAAATGCTGCCTGTCGATCTCTCACAAATGGTTGAGGGCAGTCTGCTGTCGTTCGAACCGATTCTGTTTGAAAACGATGTTGTGCTGCAAAGCGACATTGCCCCATCGCTTATCGTCAAGGGTGACGAGGACAAGCTAAGACGAATGTTTGAAGCTCTTTTGGACAATGCCGCCAAATACACGCCATCGGGCGAAAAGGTGATAGTATCCCTGTCTGTCAACAATAAAAAACGCACCATGCTCACGGTTAGGAACACGGGCGTAACACTGTCAAAGGAGCAGCTGGAGCATATTTTTGAACGCTTCTATCGTGCCGAGGACAGCCGCACCACGGTTGGCAGCTTCGGGCTTGGTCTTTCCATCGCCCAGAGCATCGCCATCAAGCACAAGACCCTCATCACCGTTGACAGCAGCGAGGAGTTGGGCGTTACCTTCTCGGTGGTCTTTCCCTGCATCTAAGCTTTTCTAACTGGCAATATCCTTCTTTGTGTACTTTGCAAACGCAAGCACAATCCCTATTGTCGCCATCGCCATGCCTGCAGCCAAATATGCTGAATCTATTGAGACGTGCAGAATGATATCCGAGCTTTCAGTATAGCCAAAGGGCGTGAGGTATTTCAAAAATGCCACCGAGGAAGTGAGGTTTGCAATGATGTTCATAAAATAGAACATCGCCGCAAGCCCTATGCCCACACCTAAGCTGCCACGGCTGATGAATGCCGAAATGCCGAAGGTGACGGCAGCAACCTGAAACTGCATAAGAAGGTATGCCACAAGCAGCAGCGTCAATGTTCCCACAGGTACACTAACTCCGATGGCAAGCACGCAAAGAACCGTCACGGCGGCACAAACCAAATTGAGTATCAGCACCTGTGCAGCCATTGCAAGCAGCTTTTGGGCAACGATGCTTTTGCGTGAAATGGGGTGTGTCAGCAGAAATTCCGCCGTCTTGTCCTTCTCCTCCTTTGCAAGCGCAGACATACCCAAAATAGCCGCAAAGAACGCTCCGCCAATTCCAAGAATGTTGGCGCACTCCACACCAAAATAGCCGATAAACTCGCCAAAGTTTATCTTATCAAGACCGAACGCCTGCGAAAAGCCGCCCATGTCCGCAAACATGGCGGAAATATCGCCCATCTGTGTGGACATCTGCGGATAAATCAGCAGGCACACCGCAAGCATGAACGCAATGACCGCCGTCCAAATGATTAGCGCAGTTCGCCCACGCCTAAGCTCATGAAAAAATATCGTCATTTTAGTTTTCCTCCCCCGTGTAGTAGTGCATAAATACCTCCTCAAGATCGGGTTCGAAAATGTTGACGTCCTCTATTGGCAGCTTGGACAGCGCACCTAAAAGCTCTGCAGACTTGCCGCCAAACAGAAAGCTCCATGTGTCTCCCGTCTGCTTGACGTCCTTAACACCGTCAAGGCGTGGCAGCTCGGTTATTCCTCTTAGCGATACACGCTTTGTTCCGGTGTGTCCTAGGGATTCCACCCTGTCTGTTACCAGCAGCTTTCCCTCACGAATGACGCCTGCGTGCTTGCAGTAACGCTGAACCTCACTTAAAACGTGCGATGAAAGGAATATAGTTGCGCCCTCCTCGTTGCGTTCCTGAAGTATCATGTAAAACTCACGCTGCATAAGCGGATCCAATCCGCTTGTAGGCTCGTCAAGCACATATAAATTCGGTCTGTGCTGCAGCGCACACACGATGCCGACCTTCTTGCGGTTGCCCAGCGACAGCGTTTCCACCTTCTTTTGCGTGTCAAGCTGCATTCTTTGGCAAAGAATGTCCGCCTCCCTTTGACAGTCCTTTTTGTGCAGCTTTGCCGACAGATTCAGTATATCCTTAACCCTCATGCCGCTGTAAAATGCCGCTTCACCGGGAAGATAGCCAACGTCCGATAGAATGGCGACCTTGTTGCGTTGAGCGTCCAATCCAAAGATTTCCGCCTTGCCGCCGGTGGGCGAAATAAGCCCCAAAAGTGTGCGAATGGTCGTGCTCTTGCCTGCTCCATTAGGCCCGATGAACCCGAAAAAGTCACCTTCCTCCACCGCAAGGGTCACATCTATAATTCCACGGCTTTTTCCATAGTATTTTGTCAGCTTATGCGTCTCAATAACATTCATGTTCACACCTCAAACGGGAATTTATAGGGCAAGTTTTTCTTGTCACGAATGGCGATGAACTCCTTTTGCACGGCGGCATTGATGGGCGCACCCTTATCCTTTCTGTCAAGGTAAACCAGGTACTCTTTCTCGCCTGCCGTATATATGTGGTCGTGTCCCAGAGCCTTTTTTGATGCTCGCAGCTCTCTTAGAATCTCACCGCAGGTGTGGCGGAACGACTCAAGCCCCACAAACGCCTCCGGGTCGATTGCAATAAAGAAATGCCCAAGGTGGTAGGGCTGCTTGTTTCCGTTTTCGTCCACTCCCGTAAGCTGCTTTAGAAAGCTGCCTGCCTGCAACGCCGCACTCAAAACCTCTACAACGGTTGCATAGCCGTAGCCCTTGTAGCCAGCTAGCTCCTCTCCAATGCCGCCAAGCGGTGCCAACGCCGCATGTCCCTGCGTCAAGTCAACCAAAATCTGCTTGGAATCCGTTTCGGGGTTGCCCTGCCTGTCAATCACCATGCCCGATGGCGTGTCCTTTCCACTCCGTGCAAAATACTCTATCTTGCCACGCTGAGTTATTGACGTTGCGCAGTCAATACAGAAGGGGAACGGCTCATCGGTTGGGAATGCGACCGTGAGGGGGTTCGTGCCAAGCATGTTTTCAACTCCGAATGTGGGAGCTATGGACGGACGTGCATTCGTTCCCGTTATTCCGATTAAACCCTCATTGGAAGCCATTGTCGCCCAATAGCCTGCAATGCCGTAGTGGGTGGAGTTGCGAACAACGCTCATGCCCATGCCATACTTTTTAGCCTTTTCTATCGCCGCACCCATCGCCTTTTTCGAGGCGACCATGCCCATTCCGTCATGCGCATCGGCAACCAGCGTGGTCGGGCCTTCCTTGATTATCTCAAAGTTGGTGACAGGGTTTTGAATCCCTGCCTCAATGCGGTCGATATAAATAGGTTTGAAGCGGTTGACGCCGTGGCTCTCAATTCCACGTCTGTCGCTCTCCATCAACACGTCTGCACACAGCGCAGCGTCCTTGCGAGGCACTCCGTAGGCAACGAATGCGTCCGTTAAAAAATTGCCAAGTGTTTCAAAATCAAAATAAGGTCTTGTTTCCATTTCTATTCCTCCCAGTGCTTTGCACGTTCTATCGCTCTTGTCCAGCCGTAAAGTCTCTTTTCACGCTCACCATCGTTCATGGCAGGCATGAATATTTGCTCCGACTTCCACAGTTTGATTATTTCTCCAATATCCTTGTAGCAACCAACCCCCAGCCCAGCCAAGAACGCCGCACCAATGGCGGTTGATTCCACACAGCGTGGTCTGTTTACCGGAATGCCCAGCATATCCGCCTGAAACTGCATCATCACGTCCGACACGCTTGCGCCTCCGTCGACCTTCAGCACGGTCAAGGGTCTTTGACAGTCCTTCTCCATGGTCTTTGCCAAATCATACACCTGATATGCAATCCCTTCCAGCACCGCCCTGCAAACATGCGCCCTACTCACGTCACGAGTAAGCCCAACCAATGCGCCACGAGCGTACATATCCCAATGCGGTGCGCCAAGCCCCGTGAATGCCGACACAAAGTATGCGCCGTTGGCATTATCCACCGTTGCTGCAAGCTCGTCTATTTGATGCGCCTCATCAATCATTTTCATTTCATCACGCAGCCACTTGATGCTGCTGCCGGCGTTAAAGATGCTGCCCTCCAGAGCATATTCTACCTTGTCGCCAACTCCCCACGCAATGGTGGACAATAGCGAATGTTCACTTTTTATGGGCGTGTCGCCTGTGTTCATCATCAAAAAGCTGCCCGTGCCATAGGTGCATTTCGCCTGTCCGCCATAAAAACACGCCTGCCCGAACAACGCCGCCTGCTGGTCGCCTGCATCGCCGCTTACAGGAACACCCCATAGCGGCTCAAGCCCTTCTGCTCCCACCTTGACCCTGCCATATATATGCGCCGAGGGGAGGGGTGTGGGGAGAATACACTCCGGAATATTCAGCGTTTGCAGCAAAACAGGGTCGTAGCACAGCTTGTGTATGTCAAACAGCATTGTGCGTGAGGCGTTGCTGTAATCGGTCACATGCTCGCCGGTGAGGTTGTAAATCAACCAAGTATCGACCGTTCCGAACATCAGCTCGCCTCTTTTGGCACGAGCCTGTCCGTTTTCTATGTGGTCTAAAATATATCTGAGCTTGGTTGCCGAAAAATATGCGTCTATTCTAAGCCCTGTCACGTCCCTAACGTGCTGTTCAAGCCCTTGCTCTATTAGCTTCTCGCAAAGCGGTGCGGTTCGTCTGCATTGCCACACGATAGCAGGGTATACGGGTCTGCCCGTTTTTCTGTCCCATACTATTGTTGTCTCTCGCTGATTGGTCACGCCAATGGCTACGACCTCGCCTGCCTGTACGTCTGCGGTGAGCAGAACGTCCTGTACGGCTCTAAGCTGTGAAATCAGAATTTCATCGGGGTCGTGCTCAACATAGCCTGCGGCAGGATAATGCTGGTCAAATTCATACTGAGAGGACGCAACAATACTCCCCTCGAGTGTGAACAGAATGGCTCTTGAGCTGGTCGTCCCTTGATCGAGCGATAGTAAATAACGTTGCATTTTTCCTCCCAGCTATTTGGTGCGATGCTTCTTCATTCCGATAAGCAAGAACCACAGAATCGTCAATACCTCAAATACGCCGGCGGCGATATATATGTTGTGTGAAGCAGGATTGGTAATGAATCTCTCGCAAGATAGGGCAAGCGACCACACCAATGCGGACACGGACAACCCTTGGACAAGCGGTGTCCACCACATCGAGGCAAACACGAGCAATACTATTGAGCTTACGGGTAGGGCAAACAGGAAGCACATGGGCAGCCACTCCGCATCGGGTACGCAAAGTCCCAAGATGAAGTAGGTCGTTGCCGCCACCAGCCAGACTAGGCACACCGCCAGCAATCCTATGATGACCTTCTTCCTTTTTGCCATGGGAATATGCTTTGGCGGCTCGCCTCCCAGTAAATCGTCCACCGTAACATCATAGAGCGTTGCAAGCTGCTTTAGCACCAGTGCGTCCGGTATTCCCTCGGCACGCTCCCATTTTGACACGGATTTATCTGTATACGAAAGAAGCTCCGCCAGCGCAGACTGCGTCATTCCCTTGCGCTTACGGTAGTAAACCAAGTTCTTTGCCAAATTCTGTTTAAGCTCGTTTTCAGTCATTTATCTCCTATTTATCGGCTCTACTGACGGTAGAGTGCATGTATTTTATGGGTAGACCGCCCAAGAATGGGTGTAGGGTGATTTTCCTTCGCCGATGGCTTATTATAACGCATAGAAAAGTATTTGGCAAGGAGAACGAAAATGAATAAAATTAAACATTTGTCTATATATGGCGATTCAATCCTCAAGGGCGTAGTTTTGAATAATGATACCGGTCGTTATCAGACCTCAAACGAGTTTGATTTGGTCAAGCTCGCCCAGCAATACGGCATAGAACTTGATAACTACTCTCGCTTTGGCTGCACAATTCAAAAAGGCTTGCCCATCGTTCAGTCTCATCTTCAAAAGGGTCTGCCCTGCGATGTTGCTCTTATCGAGCTTGGCGGCAACGACTCCAATTTTAAGTGGGACGAGGTTGAAAAAGCACCCGAGGCGGAGCATATCCCTGCCACGCCGCTGCCCCTGTTCAAGCGCATGTACTCCGAACTTGTCGTGTCGCTCAAGCAAAAGGGCATTCTGCCCATCATTTGCTCGCTGCCTCCGCTATGCGCTGAACGCTATTTGGCATGGATTACTCGCAACGGTTTGGACAAGGAGCGTATTCTTCTGTGGCTGGGCGATGCAAACGCCATCTATCGCTATCAGGAACGCTACTCGCTGGCGGTCGAACAGGCAGCATGGCAGCTCGATTGTCCCTTTATTGATTTGCGTGGTGAGTTTCTCTCAAAGCTGCACATTCTTGACTACTTCTGCGAGGACGGAATCCACCCCAACAGCAAGGGTCAGGATTTGATAATTGACACCTTCCGTGAGCGTCTCAACGCCCTGCCGCAGTCCGTATAGCCGCTGACCCTTGGGGCGGCTGTGCATGTCGTATCGGTCATCGTTCACGGCATCGCCCGACAAGCAAAATAATTTTATTATGTCTTTAATGCCAATAAACATAAAATTCGTCTATTTGGGGTCAGGCTCCAAATAGACGAATTTTTGGGTTGAGATTAGTTTGCGACCGTTTCTTTTCCTCTTTGGGTCAAGACGGTCACAGAGGACGCCCGAAGATTCAGATAAGTTTTTCCGTTCTCCTGATAGGTTTCAAGCTCGCCAACGACCTCTATCCACGAGTTGTCCAAAAGCTGGGAAGCACCGTCCCATGTAAATTCAAAGCCGCACATTGCGCCATCGTTGCCGCAGCAGCCGGGCCCTGTCCGATAGACATAGAAATAGGAATTGCTGCCGACAATTTCCTCTTTGAACATTCCCTCTATGCGAATGTTCTTGCCAACATAGCTGTTGATATTTGTGTAAATATCGTTGATGTAGGAAACATACAGCGTTTCAGTCACATCTACGTCTATTCCATCTTTACTGACCGTTTTGCAGCCTGTTGGCATAATCAGGCAAAGCGACAAAAGCACTACCGAAATAATTCTCTTCATCTTGCGTTCCCTCCTTTTATTTTGCCTATCGCCCAGAACACCAAAAAGGCGATGAGGTTGACAATCACCACGCTTGCGCCCGTAGGCGTGGCGGCGATTGACGATACTATCATGCCGACCAAAAAGCTGCCCAGCGACAGCACCGCCGACACAATCACCACCGACCCAAATCGCTTGCAGATTCGCATTGCCGAAAGGGAGGGGAAGATGATGAGGCTTGAAATCATCAGCGCACCCATCATTCTCATGCCCAGCACCACCGTTACTGCGGTCAGCACCGCAAGCAGCATATTGTAGAGGTTCGCCTTGACGCCGGTCGCCTTGGCAAACGTCTCATCGAAAGTGACGGCAAATATTCTGTTGTAGAAAAGAACGTAGAGCAGCAGCACGATTACCGACAAGGCAACCGACAGGTACACGTCTGCGTCCGTCATGCTCACGATGCTGCCGAACAGATAGTTGCAAACGTCCGTGTTCATGCCCGTTGACAGCGCAAGTATCACCGAGCCTATGGCAAGCGAGGACGCAGAAATCAGCGCGATTGCCGCATCTCCCTTTATCTTGCTGTTTTCCGACAGTCGAAGCAGGAAAAACGCCACAACTACGACCACAGGAATACTCACCCACAGCGGCGATAAGCGCAACGCAGTCGCCACGGCAAGCGCACCAAAGCCGACATGGCTAAGTCCATCGCCAATCATTGAGTAGCGTTTCAATACCATGTTTACGCCCAGCAGCGATGCACAAAGCGACACCAAGCAGCCAACTATAAGCGCACGCTGCATGAACGCCAGCGAGAATATCCTAAGTGTTTCGTTGATGAACTCTATCATTGCTGCTCACCCCCAAGATACCGCCTGCCCACCGAACAGCTTACATAGTGGGCAGTCGACCCAAAGAACAGCATGGTGTTGTGCAGATGCAAAATGTGGCTCGCCTCTTGCACGGCCGATTGAATATCATGCGAAATCATCACGATTGACAACCCCTTTTCATGGTTGAGCGTGCGAAGTATGGCGTACATATCCTGTGTTACAAGCGGGTCAAGCCCTGCAACAGGCTCGTCCAAGAGCAAGAGCCTTTTGGTTGCGCACAGCGCACGAGCAAGCAAAACACGCTGCTGCTGTCCGCCCGAAAGCTCGCCATAGCCCTTTTTTGCCATATCTTCAATGCCCAGAACCTCCATCCAGCTCTGCGCTGTCGCCTTTTGCGACTGGGTATACCATGGGCGGTACCCTATATCTGCATTCTGCGTGCCCGAAATGACAACCTCCCACACGGAGGCAGGGAAGTCCTTTTGAATGCTCGAATGTTGGGGCAGATAGCCTATCTCGGTCTGTTTAAGTCCATCGGAAAACTCAATCGTGCCTCCCTGCGGCTTTTTGAGTCCCAGCAAGCCCTTTATAAGCGTACTCTTTCCCGAACCGTTTTCGCCCACGATGCAAAGATAGTCGCCGTCATTGACCTCAAAATTCAGTTCTGTTACCGCCCTGCCCGTGTCGTATGCAAGCGACAGGTCGGTCACCTTAATCAAGCTCATGGCAAGAGTGCCTCCTTTAGATTGGCAAGGTTCTGCTCCATCAGACTTAGATAGCTTGTTCCTGCTTCACGCTCGGTTTTTGAAATGTTGTGGCACGAGTGGAGCAGCAGCGTTTTTGCGCCGGTTGGCTCCGCTATGGTATTTGCAATCTTCTGATTGGAAAACTCAATGTAAAACACCACGGGAATATTCTCGCTCTCCACCTTGTCAATCAAAAATGCCACCGTTGACACCGAAGGCTCAACCTCGGTGCTACAGCCGGGGAATGCCGCATAATACTCAAGCCCGTAAGCCCTTGCCAAATATCGGAACGGGAAGCGGTCGCCAATGACGATGGTTTTGCGTGTGGCAGTTGCCATCAGCTCACGGAAGCCTGCGTCAAGCTGTTGCAATTTTACCACATATTCGTCCGCCGCCGCCTCAAAGTCCGAGCTATGCTCTGCGTCCAGCTCAGAGAATTCCTTTTCAATCGCTCGAACAATGGCAATGGCGTTGTTGGGGTCTGTCCACACATGCTCGTCCATCTCCACATCGCCCTGCTCGCCGTGCTCCTCCTCCTCGGACTCCATGCCCTCAACTATCTGTTCCGGCACAACCTCAACACAGTCCAGCAAAGCAAGCGTTCGTGGGGCATTGTCGCCCATGGAATCCAAAATATCGCTTGCCCACAGGTCGTTGACTCCGCCCACATAGATGAACAGGTCGCAGTCCTGAACGGCAATAATGTCCTTTGCGGACGGCTCATAGGAATGGCTTTCAGCACCTGCAGGCAGAAGCTGAGTTACGCTGACGTGCTCGCCGCCCACTATGGTTGAAAAATCATAGGGCGGAAAAATTGTGCATACGATGTTCAGGCAGGCGTCCTCGTTCTTGGGCTTGACCGTGCAGCCAAACATCAGGCACAGCATCAATAAGCAAATAATTATAGATATTGTTTTTTTCATAAGATCCTCCGATAAAAATTTTGTTTCTCCGCTTGTCAAAGGATCACCGCTAATCATTCATTCTCGTTTTGGATAGTATCGGCGTTCTAAAAAACGACGGGTTGTTGTTTGAGGGGTTAATTTTTACGAACACGCCCCATGCTATAAATAATGCAAGGAACACACAAATGGCAGGCAGCTCGAAAAATCTTTGAGCCGTTCTCACCACAGCGCAGATGCAGCAGCCAGCATGATGACAATGTGCCACATCGTGAGCCAGCGGCGGAACTACCGACAATGATAAAATTAGCAGCAGCACAACCGCCATCAGCAATGCGATAATTCTAATTCTCTTGCCCTTGTCCGAAGCCACAGCCTATCCTCCCAGTATTATTTTTTGATTATATCACAGCCGTCAAGCATGTGCAAGGTGCATATTTTTTACGCAATTTTGCATGAACACTTGTTCGAGTCCTGCATTTTGCAAGTTGTCTTGCAAAAACGAACCTAAAAACTTGTCCACCGCTAATATGTGGATTTATCCACCTTATCCACAGTATTATCCACCAAAATCCCGAATAATTGCGTCATTTTTGTGTTATTTGACGGTGGATATATGCCAAACGCCGCCATCGTAGAGATTCGATGACGGCGAGTGGCGGATTATGAGGTTGGGGCATTCCTGCAAGGAGACGGGGCTTCTCCTGCAAGCTTTATAATTTTTTATGCAATCGCGTTGATCTGTTTCTTGCTCTCCTCCTCCATGAGCAGCTTGTCTGCTACCAGCGCGATAAACTCTCCGTTGGTCGGCTTGTCGTTTTTGCCGTAGATATTGTAGCCGAACAGCGCATTTAGATTCTCAATTTTGCCTCTTGTCCATGCGACCTCTATTGCATGGCGTATGGCACGTTCGACCTTGCTTGCCGATGTGTTGAACTTTTTGGCAATGCCGGGGTACAGCTCCTTGGTGATGCGGTTTATCATCTGCGGCTCATTGTACACCATGCGGATACCTTCCCTCAGGTAGTGATAGCCCTTGATGTGTGCAGGTATGCCTGCCACAAGAAACACCGCCGTAACCTTCTCCTCAAAGGACTTGGGTGCCTGTGCGTAGGGCATCACTCCGCCCTTTGGCAGCTCTGTGTCCATCATCTGCACCACACGCTTATAGAGCGTTTCGGGTTCTATGGGTTTTACCATGTAGTATCTTGCGCCCATCGAGCAGCAGCGTCTTACCATCATCTCGTTGCGCAATGCAGAAATGACAATCACCGCCGGTGCGTTTGCGCCGCACACTACGGGAAGCTGTTCCAGAACCGACAGCCCGTCCACGTTGGGCATAATAAGATCGAGCGTCATTACGTCATATTTTCGATCCTTCAAAAGAGCCAACGCCTCTTTTCCGTCAGCAGCCAAGTCAACCTGCTCTATGCGCTCCTGACTTGACAAATATCCCTTCATCATTTCGGTGAACTGCGTATTATCATCCACCAATAACACTTTGAATTTTGACACGTTCTATCCTCCTGCCTTCCAACTCACCCCTCATGTGGGCTGTTCCGATGAATATATTCTAGCATTGGTTGGTGCAAAATTGTTAGAGTGCAAAGTAAGCGAAGCATCTCGAATACACTACGAATTTTTTGGTGGCATATTCCAAATATTTTATTTTCCTTCACACATATAACGCAACTGTGAGCTATAATACGCATTGAAATCATTTAGAGGTGAAGTATGGCAAAGAAGAAGCAGGGAATCAATCCCTCAATATTGATAATAGTAGTGTTGGCACTGATTGCCGTTGCAGCAATGGTGGTGATACTGATGAACAAGGGCAACAAGGGAGACTCTCCCACAGCGCAAGGCGATTCAACTATTGCGCCTGCATCGGAGCAGCCTGTAAATACAGCTCAAATATCCGTCCCAGCTACCCAGCAGCCCACAACAGAACCTACCAACACCCCTGAAGTCTATCCCGAAGGCGATTTTTCGGCAACCTTCCCGACCTACGACACGGGCACTGATGCAGATTATAGCTACCAAAGCGATAACATTCGCATCGCCATTCGCGAGGACAGGCGCATAAACACTACCTTCTATGTTGCCGATATATATGTAAGAAACGTTGACTTGCTCTCCACGGCACTGGTTGACGACAAGGTCGGCGGCAATCACCACGACTACACGCACAACATCGCTGCCTCCGTTGACGCTCTCTTTGCGATAAATGGCGATTATTGCGGAAACAGGCACGAGGGCATTGTCATTCGAAACGGCATTCTTTACCGTGATACTCTCAATGAAGATACCTGCGTTCTTTACAAGGACGGCACCATGGTTACCTACTCGTCCGATGAAACCTCAGGCGAGACTTATGTGGCAAACGGTGCGCTCCAAGTCTGGAGCTTTGGGCCCGAATTGCTTGAAAACGGACAGGTTCGTGACGACTTCACCGAGGGCATCAAGGGTTGTAACCCACGCACACTCATCGGCTATGTTGCGCCGGGTCACTACATTATTGTTGTGGTCGATGGCAGACAGGAGTCCTCCGTTGGCATGACCTTCCACGAATGCTCCGAGCTGATGAGCGACCTTGGCTGCACAGTCGCCTACAATCTTGATGGCGGACAAAGCACCGAGATGGTGTTTCAAGGTCAAATAATAAACAGCCCCACAGATGGGGGCCGTCATTGCAGCGATATAGTATATTTGCCAAAGAGATAATTTAGTTTGCTGCGGCGTTCGTTCAGTCCTTCACCAGCGTATCGCCTTGGTGAATATACTCCGGGTCATCGCACTCAACCAAAATAACTGCGTCCTCAATCTTTGTGAGCGTATCGGCAATATGATTTCCATAGTCGCTCATGCAGTTGATGCGAACCTTCTCTGTGCGGTCAATGTTTCGAACGTAGTCGCCCGTGGTCAGACTTCCCACGGTCAAATCTCCCTGCAAGGAGAGCAGGGGAGGATACTCGCTATTGTCAAAAGTCACATAGCGCACCTGAAAAATTGCGGCGCGCGGCGTGGGTTTTGCCGATTGATATGCAGGAGCAGTCGGCTTGATGCTCGGTGTGTAATTCTGTTCGGGCTCGGTCGCACGTTGTTGCTTTGCTTCACGCACGGTGGTTTGCTTGGACTTATGTGTCTGCGATTTTCCGCCGCTTACGGCAAGGCACACAACAATAATTGCCCCAATAGCAACAAGTATCGGAAGCCATAGGTATAATATCTGCGTCAGAGTAGTCATTTATCAATCCTCCGCATATATCCTACTAATATTTATGCCAAATGTCAACCGTCAGTCCTCAAGACTTATGCAGTAATCCAAAATTACGTTGCCGACTTTATTCGGGTTTGTGAAGCGTGGACAGTTATAGCGTTCGAACTTCCAACCACGCTCTGTGGCATGAAGACCCACTTTTTCGAGCTTTTCATAGCACTTATCAATGGTACTTTGGCTGTACAGTTCGCCGTTGTCACGGTTGCCAAAGACATAGCAGACGAACATGGAGCAAGCTTCAATGTCAATCTGCTCAAAACCCTCGGGAGCGACATCGCTAGGTGCCATCAGTATACCTATCCAGTACTCAAAGCCGTTTCCCGTGCAGCGGATTGCCCCGATAAAATCATTACTTATTCCTTTGAGCCCTTTGCAGGCTCTTAGCTTATCAAAAAGCCCCTCCGAAAACCATTGTCCCCAATAATTTGAAAAGTTGCCATATTCATTTCTGTCTTTATCCGTATATCTTCTGCCAATAAGCTTAACATTGGGCAGGGAAATTACCTCGGTTTTAACTATTTCTGCCACACAATAATCCTCCATTCTTGATAAGTTAATTATATTATGTTTTCAGATTTTTTCAACTATAATTTTTTTATTTATGTTATAATGAAATGTGAGGTGATTTTATGAAATCCAGATTCGAGCCTACAAGATGTGCGCTAATCTTTTGGTGCTTATTCATTGGCATAGGTGCGGTGGGCGGAGCGTGCTGCATGTTCATCAGACCAGACGGAAGCATCATGGGTATGGAGACGCTGCTGCCGTACTTTGGGGTGCTGCCCTTTGCCGACATTCTGTTTCAGAACTATCTTTTTTCGGGCTTTGCGCTTCTTGTAGTGAACGGCATTACCAACCTGCTTGCGGCATGGCTTCTTTTTAGACGAAAAAAGCTCGGCGTGGCTTTGGGCGGTATCTTCGGCGTTACTCTGATGCTCTGGATAACAATTCAGTTTTGCATCTTTCCGCTGAACTTCTTGGATATAGCCTATTTCACATTTGGACTTGCGCAGGCACTCACGGGGCTTGCCGCATGGATATTTTTCAAGCAGGAGCATCTCCAATTCGACCCAAACAGCTACAAAAATATCGGCACGAATGCCTCCCATCTGGTCGTTTACTGCTCACGCATGGGCTACACGCAAAAGCTAGCCTACCAAACTGCCAACAAAACGGGTGCTCAACTGTATCGCATCGTTCCCACAGAAAAGGTCAGCGGAACAATGGGCTATTGGTGGTGCGGCAGGTTCGCCCTGCACCGCTGGGCTATGCCGATTGAAAAATGTCCCCTCGATCTTTCCCGATACGAGCATGTCACCATCTGCACCCCGATTTGGGCTTTTTCAATCGCCGCACCTGTGCGCACCTTCTGCAAGGATAGCGCAGGCAAAATTAAGGCGGCGGACTATGTGCTATTGCACTTCTCCAGCCCCAAATATCTAAAGGCGGCGCACGAAATGGACACCCTTTTAGGTCTGTCCTCCTCGCCCGTCCAATCGGTCAGATGCAGGTGCGGCAGGTTCAAAACCCTCACTAAGTAAGGTTCTTTATTCCAGTTTGTTCCTAATTATATAGTGTGAAGTCGTTGATGTTGAAGCGAACCACGCCCAAGATGTCGTCCAGCTGAACTAAACAGTCCTCGGCGGAATAGGGGGGGAGCTCCCTGTTGTCAGGCAGGGCATAGACGTAGTTTTTTGGCACCTCAATCAGCTCAAGGTCAAAGTCTGCCACCCAAGAAATATACTCATGCTCGTCCAGTCGATATTTTCCGTTGACAAAGACCACGCCCTGCCTAACCTCGACCTTGTTTCCCTCGGTTGCAATCACCCTTACAATTTTTGTCGAGCCGTCCCAAGCCCGAACTGCTATCATATCACTACGCTCAACAAGCCTTAGATGCTTTGTCAAACTGCTGTAAAAGATTATATCGCCCTTTTGAAGCGTAGGCGACATTTGCTCGTCCGCAACCGACATGGGGCGCAGCCAAACAAAGAATATCAGCACCAGAATAATCAGAACGAGCGCAACGCACACCAGCCATTGCACTACCGCACTTTTCCTGTGCCGCTTGCTCATATTCTCGGTTCTTGAGATTGTCTGCTCCATCAATTAAACCCGATGATCCTGTCGAACGGCCACAGCACCATGCGAACACGTCCAACGATATTTTCAATGGGAATACTGCCAACGGACAAAGAGGTGCTGTCCTTGCTGACTATTCTGTTGTCGCCCAGAACGAACACGCAGCCCTCATCGACAATTACATCGCAATCGTGGTTGCCTGCCCTTCTGTACACATATTCTTCATCGTCCAGCAGCTCGCCGTTGATGGTGACGTAGCCGTCCTGTATCACGATATGATCTCCCTCAACACCGATAACACGCTTTACGCAGGTGTAGTCCTTGTTTTGCGGATACCAGATTATCACCACATCGCCCAGCTTTGGCTCACGGAAAACATATGTCAGCTTCTCGACCACCATGTAATCGCCCGGATGCAGCGTCTCATACATCGACTCGCCCTTGACCTTGACCGGCTCTACCACAACAGCACGGATTGCAAATGCAAACACGACTACCGCAAGCAGATACACTAAAAAGTCTAGCACTCTCCACGTTCTGCCGCCTTCGAGCCTATCGTTGCGCCTTGTGCTTTCCTTTTTTAACGCCCGAATCTCATCTTTATTCAGGCCTAATGGTTCACTCATTCCCTTCTCCGTTCTCCGCACGGGCAATTATTTTTTTTGCCGCACGAACAAAATCCTGCCTATCCATCATAATCAATCTGTCACAGGCAAGGCATCTTATCTTAATATCCGCACCCACACGCACGATGCGCCACGCATTTGTCCCACAGGCGTGAGGTTTTTTCATCTGCACGGTATCGTTGATTGAAAAGTCCTCTATCACACGTTTGTCCCTTGAAACTGAATGTATTTATCCACGACCTCTGCCACAAGCTCCGCCTTCTCCTCGTGCATTAAATGCCCTGCGTTGCGAATTACATGGCAAACAGGCCTTCTAAGTCCCTTCTTGAGCTGCTCCATCTGCTCGTTGCTGCGCCAACGATTCTCGCCTGCCCAAAGCACCAGCACCTCACCTTTAATCTTGGCGGCACACGCCATTGCATACTCCATATCGAAGTTCTTTAGTGCGTACATTATCGCCTGCCTTGATGCAAAGTCGTCCACCGTCTCAAAATATTGCTCCTCAACAGCTTTATCTACTGCCGTTGCATCATAAAAACACTCTTGCAGCCACGTTTTTAGGTGCTTTTTATTATAGCTCTCCCGAATTATCGCACCGAACACCGAGCTTGACATCTTTCTGATTTTCTTGGGCATCTGCTTTGTAACACCGCCGCCTTGGAGAGTGATTATCTTTGAAAAACGCTCCTCCGCCTTGCTTACGGCACATAGCGCATACATTGCTCCAAAGGAAAAGCCCATGATGTTTGTCTTTTGCAGACCGATTGCGTCCATGAACATCAAAATTGCATCGGCAACCTCGTCCACCGAGTAGTTCATGCTGTCAGGTCTGCCCGAAAAGCCAAATCCAGCCATATCGAACGAGATAACACGATAGTATTTGGAAAGTATGGGCATGATGTTGCGCCATGTGTACAGGGATTGTCCGATTGAGTGAACCAAAAGCAGGGGTTCACCTTGCCCATACTCTAAATAGTGAATTTGGCAAGGCTCGCCTTTTGTCTTGTTGCGGTACTCAAATCCGGGCAATGTAATCTCCGTCATCGTCCCGATTCTGTCTGTATTCAGTATTTGTCGCACATTACCGTCCATATCGCTTATTCTACTCTATTTAGCTTAAAGTTTCAAGGTGTCAAAAAATATCTTTCATTTCGTTCACTTTTCTGTTAGAATAGATATGTATAAATATCGAATTTCATTTGGTTGGGAGAAATGATGGAACAGCTTACAACAATGTGGCATACAATACGCGAATATATCCGACCGCAGATAACAGCGATGAGCTTTCAGCGTTGGATAGACCAGCTCGCGCCAATTTGCGTTCAAAACGGAATTTTGATTGTTCAGGTTCCCGATGATACGGTCAAATCCACACTCCAGGAATACTATTTTGACTATCTGCAAAAGGCAGCAAAAAAAGCCAGTCCCCAGATTTTGGACGTGATGCTTATTTTGCCTTCTCAACGGGGAGATTTTTTGCGTGAGGAACCCATAAACAACGACAATAGCCGCACCTCACTCAACCCAAAGTTCACCTTTGACACCTTTGTTGTGGGCAATTCAAACCAGTTGGCGTATGCGGCAGCACAAGCAGTTGCCGAAAAGCCTGCACACGACTACAATCCGTTGTTTATCTTTGGCGGCGTTGGTTTGGGTAAGACGCATCTGATGCAGGCAATAGGACATGAAATTAAAAGGCGAACGCCAAATGCCCGTATTCTTTATGTCACTTCGGAGGAATTTACCAACGAGCTAATAGAGGCGTTGCGTGTCAAAAACAATATGGAGTTTCGCCAGCGTTACAGGAATGTTGATGTGCTTATCATTGACGATATTCAGTTCATTGCCAACAAGCCATCAATGCAGGAGGAGCTTTTTCACACCTTCAATTCTCTGCATAATGCAGGCAAGCAGATTGTTTTCAGCTCGGACAGACCGCCAAACGAGATTCCGTCCTTGGAGGAAAGGCTTCGCTCACGCTTTGAGTGGGGGTTGACCGTTGATATTCAGGAGCCCGATGTTGAAACACGAATTGCCATTTTAAGAAACCGTGTTCAACAGGAGAACGTCCCTGTTGACGATGAAGTTATTACTTTCATTGCCGAGCACGTCAAGAGCAATATCCGTCAACTTGAGGGCAGCCTGACCCGTGTGTTGGCATATGCAAAGCTAAAGGGCAGAATACTGAATCTTTCCTTAGCAGCCGAGGCATTGAAAGAACTTTTGCCGGAAGTCAAAAAGACTGAAATTACTCCCTCTTTAATTAAAGAGACGGTCGCTTCCTACTATTCTGTTTCGCTGGACAGCTTGATGTCGCAAAGGCGTGATAAGGAGGTCATAATTCCACGGCAGGTTGCAATGTATCTGTGCCATGAGATTTTAAGTCTTCCTTATAAACGCATCAGCAACCTTTTTAATAGGGAGGACCACACGACAGCACTTTCTGCCTGCGAGCGAATAACCTTCTTAATTGGTTCGGACGAGGGTATCGCCTCTTCTGTGGAAGACCTAAAGGCACGGATTTTATCATTGTAGTTATCCACAAAATGTTGATGAGTAAAGTGGGTAGAATGTTGAAAACGTGAACAAGATGTTTTGTGTGGATATGTGGCAGACTTTCCCACAGCTAATGATAGGAGATGTTCACACCCAAAATGCTTTGTTGCTGGTCAAAATCTAGGTTATCCACTAACTTGGCACTACCTACTACTACTACTACTCTTAAATAAATATAATTATATCCACATTTGAGGTGAGGATGTGGATGAATAAATAGAAAGGAAAGATGAACATGCATTACTATTTGGATTGTAACGAGTTGAACGCAGGTGTATTATCGGTAATTAAAGCTCTTCCACTAAGATCGACTATGCCGATTCTTGACGGAATATATATGGAGGCAACAAACAACGGTGTCAGACTTATGTGTTCTGATTTGATGATGCAAAAAGAATGCTTTTTGCCGTCTACCGTGGATCAGGAGGGACGCTGCGTAGTTCCTGCCAAGATGTTTGCAGAGGTTCTAAGAAAGATGCCCGAAAGCATTATTGAAATTAGCTTGCAGGCAAACGTTCTTGTGATGCAGAGTGGCAAAACGAGAAATCAGGTCCAGTGTATCGACTTTGACGAGTTTCCAACGATGAAGTTTTCAGGCGACAGCATAGATGTTAAGCTGCACAAGAATGCCTGCAAGAATATGATAAATCAGACTGCCTTTGCAGTAGCGCAGGACGACAGCAAGCCCATGCTCACAGGCGTGTACATGGAAATGGCGGATAACAAGATTACTATGGTTGCAACCGACAGCTATCAGTTCGCCATGAATACTATGTATGTTGACAACAACCTGTCCCAAAAAAGCACCATCATACCCGGCAAAACCATTCAAGAGATAGCAAGAATGATGGACGAAGCGCAGGAAACGGTTATTTTGTCTTTCTCAAACACACATGTTAAGGTGGATTTAGGCGGAACTGCTCTTGTTGCAAGGCTGCTTGACGGAAACTATATTGATTACAAAAGGATTATTCCCAAGGAGAGCAAAACAAGAGTACTCATCAATCGCAAGGAGCTGTTCAATTCCATCGAGCGTGCGCAGTTGGTTGCAAGAGAAGGAAATAACAACATTCTGATGCGTTTTGAAGACAATATGCTTTATATTTCTGCTGAAAGCTTTATTGGCAAGCTAAATGATGAGCTGGAGGTACAGTTGGTGGGAGATAATATTACTATTTCCTTCAATCCAAAGTATTGTCTGAATATTCTCAAAAACATAGCCGACGATAAGGTGTATTTTGAGTTCAACAACAATATCAATCCTTGTGTCGTTCGACCGGTGCAAGGAGAATCCTACTATTTCTTAATCGTGCCGATGAGAATATACTAACAACCAAAATCATTATCAACTGGGGCGAACTGTGTTCGCCCTATTTTTTGTATTTGTTTCATGTGAAACATTGATTTGCTTTTTTCTGCAAAATTATTTATAATGAAACACAGAAAACAAGGAGAGTGTGATTATGGCAAGAATTATTGCTATTGCAAACCAAAAGGGCGGAGTTGGAAAGACAACTACTGCCGTCAATCTGAGTGCCTGCGTTGCTCAACAGGGAAAAAAGGTTTTGTTTATAGACATTGATCCGCAGGGGAATGGAACAAGCGGCTTGGGAATTAAGAAAACTGAACTAGAAAAGTCTGTCTATGACGTCATAATAAACGACTGCAAAATTAAAGATGTCATGGTTTCCACAATGATTGACACATTAAAGGTGCTTCCGTCACAAATTGCTTTAGCCGGTGCGGAGGTCGAGCTTGTAAACTTAATGGCACGAGAGCAGATATTAAAGAAAGCAGTATCCGAGATTTCCGATGAATTTGACTTCGTTTTCATTGATTGTCCGCCATCGCTTGGACTATTGACGCTCAATGCGCTGACCTGCGCAAATACGGTGCTTGTGCCAATACAATGTGAGTATTATGCGCTTGAGGGACTGTCGCAGCTTATGAACACCGTCAAGCTGGTCAGAAAAAACCTGAATCCCGCATTGGACGTGGAGGGCGTAGTTTTAACAATGTACGATGCAAGAACAAACCTTTCGATGCAGGTCGTTCAGGAGGTCAAGAGATTTTTCAAAAACAAGGTTTACAACACAATTATTCCGCGCACGGTTCGACTTGGCGAAGCTCCCTCGTTCGGACTACCGATTTCTTTATACTCTCCACGGAACGTTGGAGCAACAGCATACAAAAATTTAGCAAGCGAATTGATTGAGAAGGAGTAAAGATATGGCAAGAATGGGATTAGGGCGTGGATTAGACGCTCTGTTGGGCGGCGATACGCTCAATCAGCAGAACGGCGTAATGCAGATAAAGGTTTATGAAATAGATACAAACTCTAAACAGCCACGCAAATCGTTCGATGAAGAGAAGCTAAAGGAGCTTGCAGCCTCAATCGAACGCCACGGAATTATTCAGCCCTTATTGGTTAAGCAGAACGGATCACGCTATACGATTATTGCAGGCGAAAGACGATACAGAGCTGCACGGCTGCTGGGAATGACCACCGTGCCTGCAATACTCAGCGACCTTGACGAGCAAAAGACAGCGGAAGTATCTTTGATTGAGAATATCCAGCGTGAGGATCTAAACCCTATCGAGGAAGCAAACGCAATTCGGTTTTTGATGGTTCAGCATGATTTGACTCAAGAGGAGGTTTCAGAACGCATCGGAAAGAGCAGACCGGTAATTGCCAACAGTTTACGATTGCTGAAGCTCGAAAAAGAGGTTCAATCAATGCTTGCAGATGGCGTGTTGTCGGCAGGTCACGCAAAGATGCTTGCCGGCGTAGATGAAAAAGACAGGCAGGTTAGCCTTGCTCGATTGTGTGTAAAAGAGGGCTGGAGCGTAAGAATGTTAGAGGACGAGCTGCGCCAGAGCAACAAAAAAGCGCCGACCAAACGCATTAGGTCAGCGCAAAGCTCCGAAATTCAATCTATCACAAGAGAGTTTAGAGAGCATCTGAGGACAAAGGTGGTCATCAGCGGAAACGAGGAGAAGGGCAAGATAGTGATTTCCTACTTCTCAAAAGACGACCTCGAAAACATCTATCAGGGCATCTTGGGTTGATTCTCGTCAACCGTTTCATCTTTGGGTTCATTCGGCTCAACAGTATCAGCAGCATCCAAAGCGACCGTTGTTTCACATGAAACAATCTCAGGCGCTTTTTCCTTTCGCCAACGGCGGCTCACGACAAACAGAGCAATGCCACCAACAAAGATGAACAGACTGATGAATTGGGAGGTTGAAAGAGTACCCACTGCGCCACGGGCATCTGCACGGAAAAACTCAATGATGAAACGCCATGTGGAATAGAGCAGCATATAGCTTGCTGCCACAGTGCCACGGTACTTCGATTTCTTTAGAATAATAAGCAATCCGTAGGCAAGTAGTACCAAAAAAGTCGCCTCCATAAGCTGAACCGGCAAACGCTGTGCGCCGTCCATGTAGACCGAGCATGCACCGTCATACTCCATGCCATAGCAGCAGCCGCTGAAATTGCAGCCGACCCTGCCTCCTGCGTGTGCCAAGCAAAAGCATGGTGCAAATAAGTCGCAGAAGGTAAGAAAGTTCTTCTTCTTGCGCAAGCAGACTATCATCACGCCGATAAGACCGCCGATAAGACCGCCGTAGAAGACCATTCCTTCGCCAACGAGGGACTTGAGACTTATCCAGAAGGAGCTCCAACTGTCAAAGGAAAGGGTTAGCGCATCGGGTTCGACAATCCAAAAGAGAATTTTCATTCCGACAAAGCCCAAAATGACCGCCCAGAGAACGCCATCAAGCACGTCATCGGTGCTAAGGTCTGTCAACCGTCTGACGGTGAACAGCGTGATAAGCGCAAAAAGCGTTCCAACGAGAATACATACGCCCATAGCGGGCAAGGTGATAAAACCAAGATCAAAATACTGATGCATAATGAACCTCCATAAAAAAAGTGTACCACACCTTGAATCAATTTACAAGTAAGCATTGAAGAAGGCGGACAAATAGTGGTATAATGAAAAGATGAAATGGATTGAACTGACAGTTTACACAACAGACGAGGGTATTGACGCCGTTTGCGCCGCTTTGACGGGCGTGGGGCTTGAGAGCCTGTCCATAGAGCAAAGCCGAGCAGTTTGCGCTTTGGAGCTAGAAAGCAGCGTTGCCTTTTGGGATTTTGCCGATTTGGACAAGATAGGCACCAACACACCGTGCGTAAAGACCTATCTTGAGGATAACTCTGAGCAGGAAACGATAATTGCTCAGGCACGCACCGCTATTGACAGATTAAAGACGCAGGACGATGATAAAGCATTTGGCTCGCTGTCCGTGACTGTTGCAAGGGTCGACGACGAGGACTGGGCAAATAATTGGAAGAAATACTATAAGCCACTCAATATTGGCGAACGCCTGCTGGTTCTGCCGTCTTGGGAGCCTGCGCCACAGACCGATAGAGTGATACTCAAGCTCGACCCGGGCATGGCATTTGGCACAGGTGCGCATCAAACGACACGCATGTGCTTGGAATATCTGGAAAAGACCGTCAAGGCAGGCGATACGGTGCTCGATTTGGGCTGCGGAAGCGGAATTTTAGCCATTGCCGCACGGCTGCTTGGGGCAAAGAACACAATCGCTGTTGATATTGACCCCATCGCCGAGAGCATAGCAAGAGAGAATGCAGCACTCAACGGACTTGATGATGAAAATTACAAGGTGCTGATAGGCAACGTTCTTACAGACGAGGAGCTTCAATGCAGTATCAAGGGGCAGTACCCAATAGTGGTGGCAAACATTGTTGCAAACGTCATCATCGCCCTTGCACCACTTGCAAAGAGATTGGTGCAAAAAAGGGGCATGTTTATAACATCGGGCATCATTGCGGAGCGCAAAGATGAAGTTGTGACCGCATTAAAGGGTGCAGGCTTTGAAATTATTGACGAGAACAGGAATGAAGATTGGTGTGCAATATTGTGCAGGGGGTAGAGAATGAACAGATTTTTCACAACTGATATTTTGCAGAATGGAACGGCACGCATTTCGGGTGACGATGTGAAGCACATCACCAAGGTTTTGCGGCTTCGTGCAGGTGACGAGGTTGAAATTTGCGATGAGCGTGGCAAAGAATGTGAAGCAAAAATCGTATCAATAATGCCCAGCTTTGTCATTCTCAAAACAGGAGAATGGAAGCAGAGCAATGCCGAGCCGGAACACAAGGTGACGCTGTTTCAATGTATTCCCAAGGCCGGCAAGATGGAGACTATCATTCAAAAGTGCGTAGAATTGGGCATTATGAGGATAATCCCTGTTCAAAGTGCCCGTTGCGTTGCGCTTCCAAAGGGCGATTTTGAACGTAGGCTGGAGCGTTATCAGCGTGTGTCGCTTGAGGCTTCAAAGCAGAGCAAGCGTGGGTTCGTCCCACAGATAAAAAAGCCCGAGCTGCTTGAGACACTGGATTTGGGCGGTTTTGATACCGTCATTGTCGCCTATGAGGGCGAGAAGGAAGCGTCACTTAAATCGGTTCTGCGTGGGCGTGAAGTTGGAGGAAGAATTGCTATCATCGTTGGACCGGAGGGAGGCTTTGAACCCTCTGAAATTGATACCCTGTCCCAAAAAGGGGCTATCCCTGTGACACTTGGCAACCGCATATTGAGAACCGAGACGGCAGGCATGGCAATACTGGCGCAGGTAATGTACGAGGTTGAGTGATGAGGGTAGCCTTATACACGCTGGGCTGCAAGGTCAATCATTATGAAACACAGGCGATGACGGAGCTGTTTGAGGCTGCAGGACACGAGGTTGTACCATTTATGTCTCAAGCGGACGTTTATATTATCAACACCTGCACGGTCACACAGATGAGCGACAAGAAATCTCGACAAATGCTATCTAGGGCGCACGCTATAAACCCAAACGCGTTGGTCGTGGCGGTGGGCTGCTACGCACAGGTTGAGTCGGAGGCGGTTGCAAAGCTGGAAGGCGTGGGGCTGGTCGTTGGAACAAAGGGAAAAAAGGACATTGTGCGCCTTTGCCAAGAGGCGATAGACGGTCAAGGCGAGAGGATTGCCGCCGTTGATAAGGAATTTGAAGACCTGTCAGCAACGCACGATTCAAGGACAAGGGCAACCCTAAAGATTCAGGACGGCTGCAACAGATATTGCAGCTATTGCATCATTCCGTTTGCAAGAGGGCCGCTGCGTTCCAGGAGTATGAAAAGCTGCGAGAAAGAAATTCGTGCGCTTGTGGAAGGCGGATACAAGGAAATTGTGCTAACCGGAATACAGCTATGCGCCTACGCTGACGGACAGAGCGACCTGTGCGATGTAATCAAATTGTGCGACAAACTGGGCGTTTGCAGGCTTAGACTGGGTTCGCTCGAACCAAATTTCGTGACAGAGGGGTTCGTTGAGACTTGCAAAGACAGTCGTTGCCTGTGCAGGCAGTTTCACCTGTCGATGCAGAGTGGGTGCGACAGCGTGCTTGAAAGAATGAACCGCCACTATACCACCGCACAATACGATGCAGCAGTTCAAAGACTTCGCGCGGATATGCCCGATTGCGCCATAACTACGGACGTTATAAGCGGCTTTGTTGGCGAGACCGAACAGGAACACAGAGCAACCATGGCGTTCGTTGAGAAGATAGGCTTCGCAAGGATTCATGTTTTTCCGTACTCGGTGCGAAAAGGCACCAAGGCGGCTGCGATGACGGGGCATAATACAAAGGCTGTCAAAGAATCACGAGCAAGAGAGCTGATAGCTGTCGGCGCACAACTGGAGGAAGCATTTGCGTTGAGACAAAAAGACACCAAGCAAGAGGTGCTGATGGAAGCAGACGGCACAGGATATACAAGAAGCTACGTTCGTGTTCGCTGCAAGGGGAACGAGGGCGAGCTTGTGAGGGTAAAAATCATTGGACAGGAGGGCATCATTGCCCTTGGAGAAAGGATAGAAGAATGAACGATTGCTTGTTTTGCAAGATTATCAGCGGAGATATTCCGTCAAACAAGGCGTATGAAGATGAAAAGGTGCTTGCATTCTATGACATCGCACCGCAGGCGCCGGTGCACATTTTGATTATTCCTAAGGAGCATATTGGAAGTGCGCAAGAGCTTTCAACGGATAACAACGAGCTGCTTGGGCATATGTTTGCCATTGCACGCAAGCTGGCAAGCGAAAAAGGACTGGATTGCAGCGGATACAGGCTTGTCACCAACGTGGGCGATGACGCCGGACAAAGCGTAAAGCATCTTCATTTGCATCTAATTGGCGGAAAAACGCTCAAATGGGATAATTGATGGTTGCCAAATTCGAGTTTTGTGCGTATAATTAGATGTTAGTGAGTATTTTAGGAGCGATGAATGGCGACATTAGATGAGTCAAGACGGATATACCTAATCGGAATTGGCGGCTGCAGCATGAGTGGACTGGCGCAGATATTGAAAGCGCAGGGACATATCGTTGCAGGGAGCGACCGTGAGGAGAGCCAGTTTACCGAGCAGCTGCGCAAACTGGGAGTAACCGTATTCATCGGACACAAGGCGGAGCAGGTTGCCACGAGTGACTTGGTGATATATTCCGCCGCCATCAAGCCAACCAATCCGGAGCGTGAATTTGCGCAAGAGCACGGCATTCCTCAAATTGAGCGCAGCGTAGCACTGGGTCAGATTTCGGAGCGATTCAAAGAGGTTGTTGCCATTGCCGGCTGTCACGGCAAAACAACCATAACCTCCATGCTGGCATATATCAATGATGCCGCAAAGCTGGACGCAACAGTCCATGTGGGCGGATTTGTGGAGCTTTTAGGGGGCGGTGTCAGGGTTGGCGGCAGCGACACGTTCATCACCGAGGCTTGCGAATATGTCCAGAGTTTTCTGATGCTTTCGCCAACGATTGCGCTTATCAACAATATTGACAACGACCATTTGGACTGCTATCGTGACATTGACCACATCGTGTCAACCTTCTTCCGTTTCTGCTCGCTGGTTCCGCCTGAGGGCGTGATTCTTGGCTGCATTGACGATGAACATGTGCGTGAGCTTTTGCCCGTGACGGACAGACGATATGTGACGTACGGATTGCATCAGGGCGACTATCATGCAGATGACATTCGGTACGATGCAAGCGGAAACCCCTCGTTCGAGCTGATTGACAACGGTCAGAGCCGAGGCAGGGTGGAGCTGTCGGTTCCCGGCACGCATAACGTTGTCAATGCGATTGCGGCGTACGCTGTGTCAAAGGAGCTGAATGTTCCCTTTGGCGTGTACACCATGGCGATAAGAAGGTTTACCAACACAAAGCGCCGCTTTGAATATATGGGCGAGCGCAACGGGATCAAGGTGTTTCACGACTACGGACACCATCCCAACGAAATTCGCTCGACCTTGGAGGCGGCAACAAGGGTGCCTCACGGGAAAATATTCTGCGTGTTCCAGTGCAACAGCTACACAAGAGCAAAAACATTGTTCTGTCAAGATGTGGATTGCTTTTCGGACGCAGATGAGGTGCTTGTGCCCGACATTTATCCCGGACGCGAGGTCGACACGGGGCTTGTTCATGCCAAAGATATGGTCGCAGGCATAGTCAAGACAGGCAGCAAGGCAACCTATCTGCCAACATTTGGGGATATTCGCCAATATCTGGACGCGCACGCCAAGCAAGGCGACATCGTCATCACGGTTGGCAGCGGCGATGTTTACCGCCAGACGCAAACGTTGCTGTAACAAACGTTGCTGTAACAATAGAAAATTTGTTTCCGTAGCTCAGCAGGATAGAGCGTCCGCCTCCTAAGCGTTTGCTCTTACCGAAGACGACCTCGGAAAAAGCCCTAAATCTCTGACTATTTTGACTGCGACAATCGGAGATTGCCCAAAATGGCACCCTATTTGGCACCCTGCAAAGCAAAATTGGCAAAAACAAGGGGAACGCACAGTCCGCGATAAATTGCATATGTTTCCGTAGCTCAGCAGGATAGAGCGTCCGCCTCCTAAGCGGAAGGTCGGGAGTTCGAATCTCCCCGGGAACGCCAAAAAGCCCTGAAAACAAGCATTTTCAGGGCTTTGTCTTTTTCCCAAGGCTTCAAGATGAAAAATGGCACCCTGTAACCCCCAAATGGCACCCAGCAGCTGAATATGGCGCCAGCGTGCAGGTCATGCGTCAACCCTTTCTCGCTGCCGGAGATAGCCCATTCCCCTGCGAACAAGACTCTCAATCTAACTTGAAGCAACAAAAAAGCCCCAACAGCACGCAGGCGGGGAGCCTGAATGTTGTCGGGGTTAGTTAGTCTTCATCAAACAGGCTCTCAAGTGCTTCTGCCGCAACTCTGTCCGAGCTTTTGAGAAAGTGACTGTAAATGTCCGTTGTTGTGCTTGTGCGGGCGTGGCCTGCTCTGCCGGATACCGTCACCAGCGGGACGCCTGCCGCTATCTGCATTGTGATGTTTGTGTGGCGCAGGGAGTGCACCGTGCGCGGCGGAAGACCCGCCAGCTCGCACACCTTGCGAACCCAGTTGTCTATGGTGCCGGGGTAGATTCCGTCGCCATCCTCGGAGATGAAGAGTCGATTGCTGTTCTTCCACCTGTCGCCCAGCATCTCTTGATAGTTGTCGTACCATGCCTTGTACTCTGTCAGTACGACAATCAGCTTGTCCGAGATGGACAGCGTTCGCTTGCTGCTTTCCGTCTTGGGTTCCTTCACAATTATTCCGAATCCGCTGACCGTGGATACCGAGCGCACGATTGTAATCGTACCGCTTGTCAGGTCAACGTCTTCCCACGCAAGTCCGCATAGCTCACCACGGCGTATACCGGTAAACAGAAGCATGAGCGCAGCGGTTTTCAGCCGAATGTCATCGCATGCGTTGGCGGCGGTGAAGAACCGCTTGGCGTCCTCATCGTTCATGTAGTCAATCTCCTTTGCGGGACGCTTGGGAAACGAGATGAAGTCCGCACTTGCATAGTTGTCGGTGACGATTCTCAGCTTCTTTGCGGAGGCGAGCATCGCACGAAGCGTTCTCTTTATCTTGTTCAGCGTCTCGAATGCGTAGGGCTCCTTAATCTGACTGATTAGGAAGAGGGCCTTTACATCCATGTGTAAGGCCGCAGATAGTCGCTTGGCATATTCCAGACTTATCGGCTGCCCTGCCAGTGCGGCGCACAGAGTTGAGCAGTTGAATCCTCGCTTCTTTCTTAGTTCGTTGAACCCAATCCGTTGTGTGTCCATGGCTTCCTTGAGCGCAGGCTTTGCAATCACCGTGGTTATCGTCTTTTTCTTCTTGTCAACGGTATCGTAAAAGCGCTGAATAATTGCCGGGTTCAGTTCCCTGAGCTTATATGCGCCAAGGCTCTCTATGACATCCTTAAGAGACACTTTGCAGTTGTTGTAATAGCTGGCGGAGTTCTCATTCTTTACCCTTTCAAGCCACCAAGCAGCAAAGGCCTCGACCGTCGTATCCGGAGATACGCTCTGCCCATCAGAGGATGTTGTCGACATCCTCAGGTCGTTTTCGTACTTGTCTGCATAGAGCATGAGCTCCCGCGTTGTCTGCTTGGCGGTAAGGCCTTTCGGCGGATGCCAGGTAGTGGTGTATATCTTGACCGAACCGGCGCCTTTGTCACGGAGCTTGACCTGTATTCGGTATGTCACACCAGATTTCAAGACCCGTTTCGTGATCGTTGCCATGTTATCATCTCCCTTTCGTTCGCTTTCAGTACACACATATAGCCATAGAATTGAGGGAATATCAAGCTAATTCTTGAGCGTTTTCCGAACTTTTTTCAAGGCGGCCCGACAGATACTCCAGCAGATGATCGAGGTCAACAAGCACCTTGGTACCCGCCAATACACAATGCACCTTTCCCTCTTTGCACAGGGTGCGGATGCAGTTTGCCGTTACCGCAGACTGCGCATCCATCTCTCGGATAATCTCAACGGATTCTCTGACCGTTCGCATTCTATGTATCGTCATATTTTCTCCTTCGTCCAGTTGCCGCCCAATGCGGCGATGGTGAGCGGACCCACTACGCCGTCCGGGACGAGATTGTGTTCTCGCTGGTATTTCTTAACGAGGGCTTTTGTCTTTGAATAGAAGTTTCCGTTACCAAGCGTAAGGCCGGTATAGCCTTCGTTTGCAAGCAGCTTTTTTAGCTCCTTCACGTCATCGCCGCGAACGCCGTACTTGAGTAATCGCGTGAACACATATACATCGCCCTCGCCCGCGGATGTTTCTGTCGATGGCTCCGATCCTTGCAGTTCCATAACCTCCGCTTCCGTCCAAAAGGGTGGTCTGCCAAAGGCGTTCCATGTGGAGGACAGCTTCGATTTGGTGACGCCGTAGTCGCGCCCCTTTGCCTCGATGATGTATAGATCGCTGTCCGCAACATAGCCGATGTGCGTCGCTCTGCCCACGCTGTTGACTTTGAACACAAAGTCACCGATACGGAGCTTGTCCTTGGTGATCTTGTCGCACTTACCCAGCAACCCGTTGGCGTTGTGGTCGTAGGGGATGAGCTTACTGCCCAGCAGAAAGCATACGCCAAGTCCCGAACAGTCGAAGGCTCGAAGCACAGAGCCAAAGCCAAGGTCGCACTGTTTCTTCCAGAAGGCAATAGCGCGATCCGCATTCTTGTCCGTGGTCTCGCGCTTCCTGATCCACGCTTCGGTGATCGCTGCGCCCTGCTGTCCCTGTGCGCCCCAGACGTAGATGCTGTGGTTCGTGACCTGCTCGTGCAGGTAATCGATAAAGTTACTCAGATTTCCCATCGGTATCCTCCTTATCCGTATCGTCCGAATCATCCGCACGGTTGTGAAGCTGCGCCAGTACGCTCTTCAGCTTTGCGGGAATCGGCAGCCCGAGATGGCCGGCGTTCTCGATCAGAGACAGGCCCTCGTTTGCGCAGTAGAAGAAGATCACCGCCGTGCGCAGCGTGTCGCCGCCGCCGAGGATCTGCGCGTCCAGCGTATGCCCGATTCCAACCATCACAAAGATGAGTACCTTGCGGAAGATCCCCTTAAATCCGACCGAGCTGGAGAGCTTCTTATCCACAATGGCGCACATCACGCCGGTAACGTAGTCGATGGCTACGAAAGCGATCAGCGCGTAAAGGAAGCCGTCGCAGCCGCCGAGAAAGTACCCCAGCCCCGCTCCGACAGCGGCAAATGCGCCGCGCAGCCAGTTCCAAATAGTGTTCATGTCCTTATCCTCCTGTTTTGTTGATTTTTCTCCCGTCGTCCGCTATACTGGTGGAGCGAAAGGAAGTGGTAGCTATGGCTCGATTCATCTCAAAAGAGAAGCTGAGCAAGAAAGCGCGTAAAGCGCAAAACGACCTTCAGCGCCAAACCTGGGACGTTTGCCCGGTGACGCGAAAGGTCGAAAGCAAAAAGGTGTATAAGCGGAAGAAGTCCCTTGACCGTTACGATGAATACGGCGGGGACTTTTTCATTTGCGCGTAAGCTACGCCGTCCGCTTCCAGAAGTAGCAGGTGATATACGGCTGCAAATTGCTGTGCGCCGAGCCGCTACCCGTGTTCCCGGCCGAGCCGGAGAAGGAAGCGGAGTGGGTGTGCGCGCTGCCCGCGTCCGTGGCCTGTCCGTTGGTCGAGCCGTTGTTGGTCATGTAGTAATAGGACGAGCCGGAACCGCTGCCGACCTTGTACGCGCCGCTTGACGCCTTGTGCGTATGCGACGCTTCGCTCCCGATGGATACAGAACCGCTGACCGTATGCCCGTGGGACGGAAGCTGCGCCGTCGTCAAGGCGATGGTACTCGCGCCGCCTGTCTTTTCAACCGTATTGAAGTTGGAATCCGAGGTGTTCACACCGACCGGGACTCTGCCTGAACCCCATTGCACCCATGTCCCGCCGAGAAAGTTTGCCGCTCCCGTCGTGGAGGTGGTCATGCGGATGGAACCGATCGGAAAGATCACGTTAAGCAGCCACGCCAGCGACGCGAACGTTACGTCGCCCTCAAACGCCACATCCTCGTGAAACTGCGCCTGCCAGCCCACTTCAAACTTATTCGCCTCGCAGACCTTGCCGATCGCCATACCAAGACCGTTGTTGCGAATGGAGAGGATCGTATCCGCCGTACTGATATCCGCATAAAAGTAGGTCGTAGAGAAGTAATCCGCCGCGCCGATCCTTACGTCATACGCCGATTGGTTCGATAGCCCGCCGCCCACGATAAACGTACCGCTGACGGAATAACCGCTCGTTCCAAGCGCGGCGGTGGTATAGGAACCCGCCGTTTTGAGCTTGTAGCCCACGGAGAAGGACACGTCGTTAAGTTCGTTCAGGCTGGTCACCTGTCCCGTAAGCGTCACCGACAGATACGTCCCCGTATGGCTCGCCGCACCGTTGCTGTTGCAGCGATAGACCGACGCGTTGGTCAGCCGCGGCGCGGAGTACGCCAAAACCTCATAGCTTATCGTATAGGTCGTCGTTCGGCTGCGACTGTCCTTTACTACGATCCGCATCGTCTGGCTGCCGCTGTTTTGCAGAACAGCGGTCGTAAAGGAAGATACCGTATAGGTCGTGCCGTTGACCGTCGTCGTGACCGAAGAAATAGACGAGCCATAGGCGCCGCTGGACGTGATCGATACGGCGAGCTTGGAATTGCCCTGTATATACGCGCCGAATTTCGACGCGATACCGCTTACCGCTTCCGCCATCGAATAGGTCATTGACGGAACGACGCCGGCGGGGATCGCTGCGGATACGGAAACGGAGGTCGTACCGATGAGCGTGCCGCCCGAATAGGTATCGCAGTAGAGCGTACCCGCAACGGTAGTCGCATTGGGCGCGGCGTTCGCTTCCGCAAGCGCGGGCGTCCACGAGATCGACGTCGCGCTTGACTGCGATACGATCGTCGTCTGCGCTCTGCTTCCAAACTGCGCTCTGAGCGTATGCCGGAACGACGAGGAAGCGGGCGATAAGCTGATCGCCGCCGCGCTTCCGAGCGTGATGCTCCCAACGGACGGCGTGGTGCTTCGTGGGATCGTCGGCAGCGTGACCGTAATGGAGCCGCTGGCCGTGCCAAAGGAGGAAGCGATGCTGAAATCACCGTTGAAGGAAAGCGTGAACTGCCTTGTGCCGTCGGCGTTGTGACCGATGGTAAAGTCGCCGTAGGCCGCGGCCCTTGTGGAAGCGTTGTCCGTCAAGACCGTGATGAATTTCTTATCCTCCGCGTTAGCATAGGCGGTTTCATACTGGGTAGTAAAGTCGGACGGGGTCGGGATATTGGACGTTGCAAATCCCCGGTTTGAACGTTCGTAAACAAGGCTCCCCGCCGCATATACCTTGAACATTCCTCGGCTGTCGCCCGTATGATTATTCCAGTACGTCCAAAACTTTGAGGTGTTCTGCGCCGTGGCAAGGTATGCGTACAGCCGCACCGTACTCGTGTTGTTCACTATGGACTGCGAGATCACCTTGTACTCGACCCAGCAGGCAACCTTCGAGTTCGCCGTCCCGGAAAGCGATCCGCTGACTACCGTATAGCCGCTGTTGATCGCGCCGTTGATCCAGTTCGCCATGATTTCTCCTTTCTGAAGGCATAGAAAAAGAGCAGCCTGTTGGTTGCTCTTATTGATTACCACCTACATTTTCTCCGCACGATAAACGGGAATTTAGCGTTCGTTTAATCTTCTTATCGTGCGCTGCAAATCTTCAAGAAATTCAGCGGCGGGGATTCCATCCAACTGCGTATGATGAAACTGAAAGGATATCGGCAGAGATGCACAAAATATCTTTCTGCGAATCTTCCCCCAGATGACAAAGGGATTGTTATAAAATCCGGCATAAATATTGACCGCTCCATCGATATCATATTGGGCAAGGGCGGATGTACCGATCACCATATACTCCATCCCAAGGTTGTGCGTCTCGCAGCTGTCGTAAACCTGACTCGTCAGCTTTATGTATGCGGCGTTAAATTGTTCAAGATTATCGGTAAAGGGAATGTCGCAGGTACTTATCCCGCCATCATGCGTTTTGACGACCGTGCTGATGGCAAGCCCATCGTATTGCAACAGCTTATCGCCCACAGGGAGCATATAAAATTCCTCCCAGTGCGATGCTGCTTTTCCGATGCACCAGCATATCAGCATATTTATCTTATAATTATACTTATGGCTTACCCTTAAAAGCGTGGAAACATCCAACGTCTTAAACAGCGTTATCATCGGCATCGGCGCTTTCATCCATAATTCAAAGGCCAGCGCCCGTTTTGTCTTTTTGGAGTCTATTTCTTTCACCATGTTCAGTGTCCACCTCCGCAAATTTCGATTTATCGTGTTAATTATACCATTCCCACGCCCGCTTCTCAATCGTTTTACGTCTCCATCAGCTTAAAGTTTAGATTATCGCTCTCCGGCACCCACGCGAAAGGCCCGATCCGCATCGAGGTCAGTATCTCGACATTATTGACGTAGAGCTTGCCCGCCGAGAAGTAGGCCAGCGCGTTTTCGGTGGAAACCGTGTCCTCTTCGCCGGTAAAGAAGTACAGGATATCGTTCTCCAGCTTCAGCTTAATGTTCGAGCTGCTTTCACCGATCACGATACCCGATGAGATGAGCCGGATAAAGCTGCAGATCGTTTCAAACTGCTGGGATACGTCGCCATTCATCGAGGAGATCTCGCTTGTCGTTTCCGTAAAGTTCGCTTCAATCGTTCCGGCCATAATAGACAGCGAGGTTTGAATCGAGCTTTGGAACGCATTGTAGTCGGAGGTCTTAACGTAATCCTCCAGTGCCGACAGGATGATCTGCTGCGCGGACTGCAGGATGGTCGTGTTGTTCGCGATCTGCTCCGCCGTGATCGTCATGACCTCCTGACCCGTTACATAGTCCGCTTCGATGCTTTCCAGCCGCTTTGCCGCCGAAGCATTCTGTGTTGCGTTGTCGCCGATGAGCGAAGGCCGCGAATCGCCCAGAGTGATGCTTGTGCCGGAGGGATTGTTCAGCGGGATCTCCATGCCGGAAAGCACGAACTCGCTTTCCGGGCAAATATCGCCGCAGGACACAATGACGCGGTCGAGAAAGGAGAACGCCTCCACGTCGGCGCTGACGTTGTGCAGATCGACCGCTGTTAAGGAAATGCTCTCCTTGAGCCGCGTACCGATAGTTGAAAGCCACGCGCGGCCACGCTGCATGAGGTAGGTTGCGTTCTTCTCATCCTCAAAGGTGGTCAGCTCCGTAGGCGCGTATATAACGCCGTACAGCGCCGCGCTCTCCGTATCGATCAGATAATCCAGCCCTCCGTTCGCGTCGGCAATCGTCAGCCGCTCGTCGCTGTCCACGTTTTCGTCGATCTCCTTGAGCGTCGCGCCCAGAGGGATGCAGGCGGTATAGGTTTCGTCGGCGTTTCGGTTCACGGCGAGGTCGACGAGATTTTCACCGAAGGTAATGCGCTGGGTCGCCGTATCCGGCGGCTCGGCAAGATAACTCAATACGGGCTGCTCGTCGGCGTTGAAGGTCAGCACCAGATACCCGCCATATACGTCGATGAGCTGCTCCTTCAGAACAGCCCATATGGACGCGTATTCCTCGGAGGAGACCGTCAGCGCGGCGTCCGGCTCGACCGTGATACTGCCCGCGATTATTTGCTGCTGTTCGTTCACCTGTGCGTTGTGGGTCGCGATAAGCTGTGTAAAGAACGCCGCGACCGTACCGTCAAAGCTGAACGGGCGCTGTACGCTGTCCAGTAGATACGCCAAAGCGCCCTCCGCGACATAGCTTTTTTGGTGCTTCAGCCCAACCCCGTCCTCGATCACGCGCCCAAGAAACAGCAGCCTTCCGTCACGATAGACCTTGATCCGGCTTTGCAGCCTTGTTACCGCGCCGCTGTTCGGATTCGTATCGGGTATCCCGAAGGACAGACTTGCGGGTTCGTTCTTTTCAAGTGTCAGCACGGGATCGGTAAGGACATACTCCGGCAGACGCGGATCGTAGAGCAGCGCGTTATCGCTGAACACGGCAAACATCACAGCGCCCCCTCTCTATACGAAAACACGATCTCCCCGGTTGTGGTCACCTCGACCGTCGTCGTTCCGGCTTCCAGCAGCAGTGCAGGAATGAAATGCGTTCCCGCCGCGACGACCGTCGTTGCAGGAACGCCTCCGCTTTGATAGACAAGCGTCGCTTCCGCGCTTGCCGTTATCTCCGGCGCCACGGGCATATGCAGGTTTGTAAGCGTCACCGTACCGCTGCCGGTTTGCGTGACCGTTGTAATTGTCCGCTTGTACTTATAGGGCTCGGCGGTCACGTTTACCGTTATGGCGCAGTAGCCGTCCTTCTTTTCCAGGGCGTCCACGCTGACCCGGCCATCATAATAGAAGGACGGATCGCGGTCGAACACCAGCTCTATCCGCTTGCCGTGCACGTCGTTGACGAAGGCGGACAGCGCCTGCTCATATGGCGCGACGGCGTACAGCGTGAGGGAAACGGCCCTGTCCGAATAGCGGACAAAGCCAAAACCCTCTGTGAGATCGAGCGTACCGTCCCGCCCGGGTATCTCAACGAAGCTGGTCTGTACCACGGGCATGGGAATCAAATAAGGAGCGACGATGAAGCCGTAATCGCTCTTGGCGCTTTTGCTTCCAAACAGGATATCGCTCACAGGAATCGCTCCTTTCTGCGCTGCATCGTTCCAAGCGCGTCGTCCATTGCGGGCGCAAGCCAGCCGACCACCGTGCCGGTGTCCGCTACCAGCTGGTAGTTGCCCATCTGCGGCAGATACTTTTCAAGCAGTGCGATCACCGCCGCAAGGCCGCCCGCAGAGCCGCCGACGGCGCTTGTTCCGTTGACGGAAAAATCCGTTGACAAGCCGGACTGCATATCGTCCGCAAGCCCCTTCATTACGTCGTTGATATCGTCGCTCATGGCTTCGGCGGCCTTCACCGCTTCGTCACCGTTGTCCTCGATCGATCCGGCAAGGCCCTTGACCAGCATCTCACCGACCCAGCCCATCTCCTTGGAGGGAGAGTGAATGCCGAAGAAGTCGCAAATGCCGTCCCAGATGGAGCGGATCCAGCCGGACACCTTATTCCAAAGCCACGATGCAAGGCTCTTGATACCTTCCCACAGCCCCTTAACAATGTTGCCGCCGATCTCCACGATCTTGTACATCAGGCTCCCGAACGCCTCCACGATGCCCTTAATGATCTGCGGCACCGCCTTGACGATCTCGATAATGATGGTCGGCAGATTCTCGATCAGGGCGACAAACAGCTCCACGCCCGCCATGATGATCTTGTCGATGTTGTTCATGAGTGCGTTTACAATGCCGGAAATGATCTGCGGGATCGCCTTCACAATCGTCGTTATGATCTGCGGCAGCGCACGAATGAGTGCGATGAGCAGGTCGATCCCCGCCTGTATGATCTGCGGGATCGCATTCAGCACAGCGGTAATGATCCCATCGATAATAAGCGGGATCGCTTCTACGATCGCCGCGATGATCTCCGGGAGCGCCGCCACAAGGGAGGTCAGAAGCTGTATCCCAGCGTCGATGAGCTGCGGAATCGCGGAAAGAATGAAGTCGATGATCGAAAGGATCAGCGCGGGCAGCGCTTCGATCAAGACGGGAATCGCGTCAAGGATGCCCTGCGCAAGACCCATCACAAGCTGCAGCGCCGCGTCCAGCAGCAGCGGCAGGTTGTCGATCAGTGTTTTCACAAGCGTCGTTACCGCTTGAACCGCCGCCGGGATCAGGGTAGGCAAAGCGTCCGCGATGCCCTTTACCAATGCCGCGACCGCCTTTACCGCCGCTTCCACGATCATGGGCAGCGCGTCTATGATCCCCTTTACCAGCGCCAGTACCAGCTGTACTGCGCCCGATGAGATCTGCGGCAGCGCGGCGATCAGCCCCGCCAGGATCGAGAACACGATCTGACTTGCGGAGTCCACGATCTGGGGAAGGTTGTCCACGATCGCGCCGCCAAGCGCGCCGATGATCTCGCCTATGACCTCCAAGAGCTCTGGCACATACTTCATAACGCTGTTTAGGGCCTTGGGCAGAATCCCCGCAACGACGTCGGACATTTTTCCGATGTCGCCGTTCGCGTCGAGGATGCCGTTGGTAAACTCGCCAAGCAGGTCGACGCCCTCTCCGGCAAGGTCGGTCAGCACGGGCAGCAGCACCGTGCCAAGCGCGTTCTTCGCCGCTGTCGCGCCAACAGAAAGATATTGAAGCTGGTCGTCCAGCGCGCCGTATGCTTGAAGCATATCCTCACCAACGACATAACCGGCCTTTTGCGCCGCCTGTCCCAGCTCGTCCATTCGCGCCGAGCCCGCTTCGATCAAGGGGTTTAGCTCCTGCGCGGATTTGCCGAGGATCGCCATGGCGAGCGCGTCGCGTTCTGTCTCGTTCGTCATTCCGCCCAGCGCGTCGATGACCTCCCAGTAGACCGTATCGCTGTCGCGCAGACTGCCGTCCGCGTTCGTAACGGACACGCCCAGCTTGTCGTATGCCTCCACGGAGGTTTTCGTGCCGTCCTGCACGGCCTTCATGGACTTGATCTGCTTGGCCATGGACTTGGTAAGCGTGTCGGTGGAAACGTCGATCAGCTCCGCCGCGTACATATACTCCTGCAGCTTATCCGTGGCGATGCCCGTCTGCGTAGAAGTTGTGAGAACGCTGTCGGCGTATGCCGCGCCCTCGCGGGTCATGTCGATGAGCGCCTTGCCTGCGGCGATCGCCGCCGCACCTACCGCTGCGAACGCGGCTGCGATGGCGACTCCCGCCGCTTTGCAGACCGTGCCAAGCTGTTCGAACCTGCCGCCCGCGTCGTCGCTCTGCTTGCCCGCGTCCTCGACCTCGTCGCCAAAGTCGTCCGCCTGCTTTCCGGCGTCGTCAAACTCGTTTTCCGCCTTATCAAGAGCATCGTTGTTCTGCTCGACCTCGCGCTCCATGCCGTTCAGCGCGGCTTCGGCGTTATTGAGTTGGATCTGCCAAGCCTGCGTTCTGCGGTCGTTTTCGCCAAAGGATGCGGCGGCGTTTTCCAGCGCGGAGCGAAGCGTTTCGATCTTGCTCTTCTGCGCCTCGATCTCCTTATTGAGCACCTGATTCCGGGCGGAAAGCGCCTGCACGGAGGAGTCGTTTTTATCGAACTGGGAGGAAACGAGCTTCATCTCACTGCCCAACACCTTAAAGGACTGGTTGATGTCCGACAAGGCCTTTTTGAACTCCTTTTCGCCCTCCAGTCCGATCTTCAGACCAAAATCATCCGCCATTTGAGCACCTCCTTCCGCAAAAAAACGGCATGAAAAAGGCACCCTGTTTCCAGAGTGCCATAAAGAAATTATTCTATTGGGCTGTAGTTATCCGGGCGATAAACATAAAACTGTTGCGCTGCGGATTGTGCTCATTTTGCGTTGTACTCTTTATAAGTGTAATGCCTTTTTGGGGCATTCGTCAATACATTCAAAACAAAGGATACACTCTGTTCCGTTGATACGCTTTCGAGAATTGTTCGTTACATCAACATCCATAGGGCATACCTTTTTGCATTTGCCACAGGAAACGCATTTATCCGTATCTACCTTAACTCTCATTAAGGAATAATAGCTTGCAGGTTTTAAGAATACAGTGATCGGACACACATATTTACAAAAAGCACGGTTGTCCTTAAATGCAACAGCTACGCCAATACCTACTGCGTAATATAAAGCATTACCAATCACAAAACTCCAAAACATAATTCTTTCCAAATTGCCAACATGAAAGAAAAATAAAGCAGTAACAAAAAGCAGGGAGATCGAGAAAGTGATGTATCGTATGAAACCGAGTTTTCTTCGGGGCACTTTTGGATGCTTGTATGGCAGAAAGTCAAGAACCATTGCCGTCCAACAGGCGTAGCCACACCAGCCTCGACCAAATAGCAGCGGTCCAAATATTTTGGCTACTGCATAATGAATGGTTGCCGCTTCAAATATGCCAAGAAACAGATAGTACCAAAACCCCTCTATTTGCATATTTTCATTGCTGATTAATCCCAAATACACTAACATGTATAATCCAACCGCAAGCTGGACTATCCGCCTTGCATATTTAACTTTCTTTATATATAGCAATAAGCCAATAGATATGCACCCGCCGATATAGGTAAAGTTAAAAAAATAAAAAACATTATTAAGCGTGAGCCATAGTGTAATTGCAATCGCTTCAAATACGCCAATCATAAAAATAGGCGCTGCATATTTTTTTAACGTTTTCATATTGCTCCGCACCTTCCAATTATATAAACAATCTCCAAGCCTAACACCAATTTCCGTTCAGTACCCAATTCTGAAATAGTCCAGATACTTCTTGAATTTATCCTGCGCCGCGAGACAGGTGTCGGTCAGATAACCCTTTTCACCGCTCCACTCGTGCAGTCCACGATAGTAAAACAGCTTCATATCGTCGTCGATGATGAACGGTACAATGCCGTTGCGCAGGCACTCCTTGAACATGATGAGCCGTCCGACGCGCCCGTTGCCATCCTGAAAAGGATGGATGCTCTCAAAGCGGACATGGAAGTCGATAATTTCCTCCAGCGTTTTCTCTTTCACCGCGTTATATTCGGCAAGCAGCTTCTTTAGCTCGTCCGCGACCCGCTCCGGCTGGGTGGTTTCCTTGCCCCCAACCTCGTTTGGCATTCGCTTGTAATCGCCCACGGCAAACCAGTCAAGCCGCGCGTCGCTGGTGCCGCTTTTCAGCGTCCGGTGAAGCTCCTTGATGAATTTTTCCGTCAGCGCGTACTTCGCCTGCGTGATGATCATGTCAATGCACTTAAAATGGTTTGCCGTCTCGACAATATCATCCACGTTCATCGTGCCGTCGGTCGCGCCAATGGTATTCGTTTCAAAGATATACCGCGTCTGGTCGTGGGTGAGGCGGCTGCCCTCGATGTGGTTGGAGTTATAGGTCAGCTCGATCTGCAGCTTATGATAAATGCCGCCGGAGGTCTTTGCCGCCTGCTCCACTTTCAGAATGTTCAGAAGCGTTTTCGGCGCTGTGGCGCGGGCGTTTAGCCTGCCCGGCTTTTCGGCGTTTTCGGGGATGTTCCATGTCTTGCCCGTAAGAAACGCGCCGGGTATCTTGTTTTGAGCGCAGTAATTGCGTACCGTTCTCTCGGACATTTCCCATCTTTTCGCCGTATCAGCGACAGAAATATAATTCATACCGCACCCTCCTTGCCTACCCGCTTATTATAGCATAGTATCGGCAAGAAATCAACGAACCATACGCGAATATTCCTACATTTTTGCCGTTATCGGCATAATGGCATCATATCCCCGCAGGTATGAGTTCGTCGATATACACCACTCTTTTCGGTTTTGCCAGCCCGTTGTACTGCTTGTGGCATTCCCACAGATCGAGCAGCAAGCCAAACGGTGTCAGCCACACTTCGTCCATTGACAGATGAAGCAGACTGACGCCGTAATATAGAAGTCGGGTAAACAGCTCCTCGTCTGTTACCCGACTTCCGCGTTTTTTGGGTCGTCCTCGCTTTCAATATTGCGTTTCGTTCCCTTGTACAGCGCCTCGGTGATCGCCGCTTTGTAACCGGCAAGGTCAAACGGCGTAGTGAGAAGCTCCACCTCGTCCTCGGTAAGGAGAGGATTGACCGCATCCTTGTTCTTGAGGTTATGAACGAGGATGCTCTGATTCGCAAGCAGCGTGATCAGCCATACGATCTCGCCGATCGCCAGCTCGAAGTTCTCCGTCTTTAGCAGCTTATCGCCAAGGTTCTCCAGCCCGCCGTAGCGGCCTGCGATCTCCTTGGTCGCCTTGGTCGTCAGAAGCAGAGTGTGCTGTTCCTCACCGATCATGATAGAAGCCGTGCGTTCCATATCCATAGCGTTTCTCCTTACTCGGTAAACGTAGGTTCATACACCTGCGTGTACCAGCCGCTGACCGTTGCCGCCGCGACGTTTGCGTCGCCCTCGGTGACCTCGGCCTTCCACGGGTGCTTGCCGTTGCCGTCCAGCTTGTTCCGGCGCAGGATCGTGCCTTCGATCGTTGGGGTCGAAAACGTGATACTGTCGCCCTTGGTGGCGAGGTTCGTTTCCGGGACGCCGAACTTCACGCGGTACAGCCAGTAATACTTGTACTTGCCATTCGACTTCTTCGCCCGGAATCCGATCGCCACCGGGTCGCCGCCGTCCTCGCTGCCGGAGATCACGACGTTGTTGTCGTCGATGGTCGCCCCGGTCAGATCGGATGCAACGGTCGCACCGATATCGTCCACGCCCAGCGAAAGCGTACCCGATTTGAATTCCTTTACGATCTCCGCCGCGCCGTCGTCGGCGTACAGCGTCGCTTCCGCAAGCTCTATGGAAAGATCCGCGGAGATGGCTTTCGCCAGCTGCACCGGGGTGGCGTAGGTTTCGTCTCCGCTGGCGGCCTCCGTGATTTTCGCGTAGTATAGTCTGTCAAGACCAATCGTTGCCATTTACTGTTCCTCCATTTCGTATAGTTTGGCTGCATCCACCGCGTAGTGATGGTAGCCGGTATCCTCTTCATATCCGACATAGCGCCGGTCTGTAATGGTGAAATCACCGTCGAGCAGGGAACCCCCAAGATCGTTTTTCAGCCGAAGATAGTTGCTTTTGCTGAACAGCGAAATGCGTACTTCATTGATGTCAAGGGAAGGACGATTATCACAGTACAGTGAAAAAGTGTCCGTCAGCGGCGTCAATACCACATAGGTGTCGGGTGCGGGCTCTGAAAATACACCGGTTTCCACACGGATTCCCAGACCCTCGACGAGTGTTTTTAGTTCTTCAAGAATACTCATATCTTCGACAGCTCCTCTTCCAGCTTTGCCATCATTGCATTGCGCACCGGTGCTTTTGCTGCCGCCCGCGCGCGCTTTCGAAAGGGCTTTGGCTGCTGACCATACTTACCATATTCGATAATGGATGCGAGCTTTGCATTGCTGACACCGCCCGAGTGCGGTTCCGAAAATCCCACCTTGATATTGCTGTTGCCGTTCCTGTCGACGAGTACGGGTGAGGTGCCGAGCGCACCCAACAGCTCACCCGTCGATCTGGACTCGTATTTTGTGTCCTTACCAACTGCGGCCGCCAGTGATGAACGCATTTTTGCTTCCAGTACCTCTGCACCGGCTTCCAGCACCCTTGCGCTGATCTCATCCTGCCGTGAGCCGAGCTTCGATAGGCGCTCCAGCAGCTCGGTGGGCATCCTTATCTCGACATCAGCCATTTGACGCCTCCGAGCTCTTAGCAAGCACCTGATAATACATGCTGCGTCCGCGAACATCTTCCACGCTGATGATGTCGTACTGGACGTTGTCGCAGACAATAACATCCCGTGTAGAAATGGAGATCCCGGGACAGCAGCGGAAGCGGAACAGCACAGTTGCTTCGGCAAACACCGCGCTGCTCGACCACTTCTCACTCATGTTCTTCTCTTCCTTGTAAGCGCGGCAGGTCAGCAGGGGGTGCCGCTGCTTGGCTGCAAATCCGGCTGAATCCTTACTGTTGATGATGCTGCAAACACTAATTGAGGTATTCATCTTTCCAAAGCTCATACCATCCAGCTCCTATCAAGGCGCAGCAGTGTATTGACCGTTTTCCAGACCTGCTCCGCTGCACCGACGCTGTCTGCAAAAAAGCCAGCGGTGCTGCCATCTCTCGATTCGTAAAAATGGGACGCCAGCATAGTCACTGCCTGCTCTGTCGTGGGAAGCATGGGATTGGATTCGTAATACCCTTCCGTCAAATGCTGATAACTCTCGGCATACGATACGGCGGCGAGGATGAAGGTGCCCAGCAATTCATCGTCCGCTGCATGGTCAATTATGAGATTTGCCTTGACCTTTTCAAGCAATGTCTCCATCTCCGCCGCCTCCCTTCATTAGGATGCCTTCTGCGCCAGCACCTTGATGGACTCGGGCAGAATAAGCTTGCCGTCCACGCGCTGGGAGCCGAGAAAACCGACCTGACCGGTCGCTGCATACAGTTCACCAAGGCGCTTGAACGAACGGCCCTGCCGATCGGCGATCCAGTAATAACCGAAATCGCCAAAGGCAACGGACTTTGCCGCTGCTGCGATCGCCGGCATATATGCCGAGGTCTTGACGGGTCTGCCGAGGATGGTATCGGGGGTATCGGCAACCAGTGCGGGCTGCCAGAGGTACTGGCCATTGCTGTCCTTCAGCTTTCTGACCGTCTTGATGGTTGCATCGTTCAGCAGCCACACGCCGTTCTTGCGATACGGGCTCTTCAGAGAATAGAACAGGTCGATGAGTTCATCGGCAGTGATCGCCGAGGTGGACGCAGCGGTTACGCCCGTCTGCGCACCGCCGGTTGCTGCGAGGAAGCCAAGCGGCTTACCGCTGCCGTTGCCGGAGAAGAAGGCTTCCTCCTCCTTTGCGCCAATACGGCGGGCGAACTCACGGGCGATGTAGCTTTCAAGGTCGAACACAGAGTCGTTCAACAGCTCTTCGGATACCTTGATCATGGTGCCCAACTTGTACGCCCCGATGGAGACCTGGCTGAAGGAATCGTCGCTCTCGGTAAACGCGCCCTCTTCGTCAATCCATGCAGCAGTACCCTTGGATGCCACAACGGGGATTTTCCGATCGCCGCTGGAGGTCTGGATAACCTTGGCGAGCTGACGGAAGATATTCTCCTCCTCGAGCGCTTCCACGAGCGTGCGCTCGTATTCATCCGGCACAAGATAGCCACCCTCAGAATCGGTGCCGATCTGCAGCGCGTTCACGATCTCGGGCATCGCTGCCTTGGAACGCATCAGGTTCCAAAAGCAACGCCGATACTCATCGGAAGCACGGCCATCCTTCCTGGCACCCGAAAGCGGAGCGGTGGTGAGCGGTTTACCGATGGGCTTGCTCAGCTCGGCGTCCAGCGCCTCCTGACGTTCCAGTCGAGAGATCTCCTTGCCAAGATCGGTGATGTCCTGCTCCATGCGGGAATAGGAAGCATCATCCTCAGCAGAGAGGGTGCCCTTGTCGCTGCGGTGGGAATCAAGGAAGCTCTTTGCAGCTTCCCAGGTCTTGTTGCGCTTATCGCGCAGTTCGAGAATCGTCATTTTGTATTCCTCCTTAATTGTGTTTGATCAGGTTCAGACGTTCCATGAGCGAATCCACCGAACGCCCTTGCTTCTCCGGCTCGGGAACGGTGGGGCCCTTTTTCATGGCTTTGTTGAGCAGCGAGTTGGTAACTGCCCTTCGGCTAAATGCAAAGCTGATCTCGGCTTCATCCGTCGGCGGCTTTTTGTCATCTGCAAGCAGTCCATCACAAAAGCCCAGCTCCATTGCCCTGTTTGCATTCATCCACGTTTCGGCATCCATCAAATGCGAGAGCCTTGCCCGTGATAGACCGCTCTTGATTTCATAAGCGTTGATGATGCTTTCCTTAACCTCGGAGAGCATATCGATGGCTTTTTGCATCTCCTCACTGTCTCCAATCGCCACCGTGAGCGGGTTATGCACCATCATGAGCGCCGTGGGGGCCATGAGTACGGTCGTACCTGCCATAGCCACGACCGACGCCGCGCTTGCTGCAATCCCGTCGATCTTTACCGTAATGCTGCCCGGGTAATCCATGAGCATGGCATAGATCTGACTGGCTGCAATGCAGTCGCCGCCAGGCGAATTGAGCCAGATGGTGACATTGCCGCTGCCGCCTGTGAGCTCTGCCTTGAAAGCCGCTGGCGTAATGTCATCGTCAAACCATGACTCCTCGGCGATTGCTCCGTCCAAATATAGAACACGGGATCCGTCATCCGCATCCCGTGCCCAGTTCCAGAACTTTTTCACTTGTTTCCCTCCGTTTCAGTTGTAGTAGGTGCGAACGCGCCTGCGTCCTTGAGCTTGGTCATCGCGCCATTGATCAGATACAGATCGCCGCCCTGCTCCGCCGGTATGTGGTCGAGGTTTTCGAGCTCACGAATGTCGTTTGCACTCATCCATCCGTTCTGCCTTGCCGTGGCATATCCGCTCATGCGCGAAGCGTAATCACCACGCAGCAGCCCGTCCACGTTCAGCTTTGCAAACAGAACTGACTTTTCGTTCGGCAGGAGCAGGGCGCGATTGACCGCCTGCTCCCAGCGTGTGACCCATGGATCCAATGTGTATTTCACAAACTCCAAGCTCTGCTGCTCGATATTGCTGAATGAGGATTTATCAAGGTCGCCGACCATATGCGGCGGCACTCTGAAAATCCTCGCGATCTCATTGATCTGGAACTTCCGTGTTTCAAGGAATTGTGCCTGCTCGGGGCTGATCCCGATCGGCTGGTACTTCATGCCCTCCTCAAGTACGGCAATCCGATGGGAATTGCCGCTCCCCTGATACGCCGTATTCCAGCTTTCCTTAACCCGCACGGGATCCTTGATCACGCCCGGGTGCTCCAGTACTCCGCCGGGAGTGGCGCCGTTGGCGAAGAACTTCGCACCATATTCCTCGGTGGCCATTGCCAGTCCAATCGCGTTTTTCGCCATGGCGATTGGCGAGTAGCCAACCAAGCCATCAAAGCCCAGTCCGGGGATATGCAGCACATCGTTCGGCTTGAGCCGTACTGTCTCCGCTTTCTGCTGCTGCGCTTCGTCACCATATCGGGTGTAGGTGTAATACAGCTGCCCGGCTGCATCCCGGTCGACGCTCATACGGTTTGGCATCAGCGGGTACAGGGCAAGGATTTCGCCTTTCCCGTTGCGAATGACCTGTGCGTATGCGTTGCCCCACAAAAGCAAGTGCGTCATGAGCGTTTCTCTGAATATAAAGCTGGTCATTTCAGGATTCGGCTCATCGTGCAGAATGCGGTACAGCGGGTGCTTAATCGCCTTTTCCTTACCGCCGTCCGGCTTGTACTTGTACAAATGAAAAGGCAGTCCCGCGACTGCCTCTGCCAATATCCTCACACAGCTGTATACTGCGGTCATCTGCATGGCGGAGCGCTCATTGACCGTTTTCCCTGCACTTGTGCCGCCAAGGAAGAAGCTATAACCGCTGCCTGCTGTTGCGTCCTTAGGCTTGTCCCGTGAACGGAACAGCCCGGGAAAAAGTCCCATATAAGAACCTCCTTAAAAAGATTGAAACCCCTCCGACGACCAAAGGATAGATCCACCAAGGCCCCGTTGCCGAGAACGCCATACGTCGGCAGGGAAATGAAAGCTACCGAATGCTTACATACATGTGATTTGTGCGGATTGAACCATCGCGGCTGTCAAACCAGTCCGATGTATCAGGCAGGCTCCCGCGCAGCCCAATACATAGGGTATCATGGCTTTCACCAACAACCGAACCACCCCTTTCAATGTTAAACCGGAACAGCAGCGGACTGTTTTGTCCATATTGAGAAAGCCCAATAATTCCGATCTCATCCCAAGACATGAGTCCGTTATCCCCGAATGCTTTAGGCTTGACAAGCGGCAGGAGCCATGTCGATATGTCGACATCATAGTATCCGCGCTCTATGACCGCTTTGGTGAGCGTAAACTCGGTCTCAAGATAGCCGTCATTGGGCATCCATTCCGGTACAGCGCTGTAGTTATACTCTGCGTTTCCGCCATATGTGAAGCCTGCGATCTGTCCGTATCCGAGGCGGCCGCCGCCCTCGTCGGCAACGCAATAATTGGAAGGATGCCGCCAGCAGGTTTTACGCTGCCGATTGCGCAGAACGGAGTATACATAGAGATGCGCTCCCGCGTCTGCGGAGGTAAGCCCGTGCAGAAGGACTCTGACAGGATACCCACTGCTTCCGCCCGATGGATTTTTCTCGAGGCTCGTGTATGACGTCGTTTCCAAACCGCTGATTTTGTTTTCCATTTGTGCCCATACTGGCAAGGCCGCATTCGTGGATGAATCGCCCTGAGCACTTGCGCCAAGGCGTACCCGGCCTATCGAGCACCATACCGTAGGAAGAATCACCGAGCTGCCGCTTGTCCCCACAAGCCCTACAACGATTGTCCGGTATGGCTTTTCTAACACCTCATGCGGCACGATGCAGCTGTCTGTACCGTTCCATGCGTTCTCCATAACAGCGATGGTTTCTGCCCCGTTGCTGAACACAGCTGTTTTGCTGAGGTTGTCCCAATCGGAGGAGAAAGTGAAATGTACGGACACCGCGTTCGCCATGCCGCTGGTCAGCATTTCATATGCCGCAGCGTTCATCTTGGCCTTCGTTACATTGAGCTCAATCACGCAACCCCTCCTAAAAAACTAAAATTCCCCGTTCGTCGTATACTGAGGCACTCGTGCCGTTTCCACAGCGGATCGCGCGATCAAGCGCCATAATCGTTGCGACTGCGCCGTCGATGCGCTCAGTGGACTTTTCCTTATCCGGCTTGATGTTTCCTGCCGGATCGGTGCGCACATAGATGTTGTCCATCATCCAACGAAGGGGCGCGTTCCCGCCGTGGGCAATGCGTTTTTCCAGTACCAGCTTCATAAGCTCCTTGGTCGGCGGGCTCATATCTCGAAACCCCTGCCCGAAAGGCACGATGGTAAAGCCTGCGCCTTCCAAATTCTGGCTCATTTGCACAGCGCCCCAACGATCGTAAGCGATCTCCTTGATGTTGTACTTGGTGCCGAGATCTTCGATGAAGTCTTCGATAAACCCATAGTGAATGACATTGCCCTCCGTGGTCATGACGCTGCCCTGCGCTTTCCAAACGTCATACGGAACATGATCGCGCCGAACACGCAGGGCCAGCGTATCCTCCGGTACCCAAAAGTAGGGGAGGATCACGTAAGACTCCTCGTCTGTCCGCGGCGGAAACACCAACACAAATGCTGTGATGTCCGTGCTGCTCGAAAGGTCAAGGCCTGCATAGCACTCTCTGCCGATCAACGCTTCCGTATCTACTGCAGCATTGCATTGATCCCAAGCGTCCATGGGCATCCACCGGACGGACTGCTTAACCCACTGATTCAGCCGCAGCTGGCGAAACAGATTCTCCTCCGCCGGATTGTCCTTGGCGTTGTTGTATGCAGCCCGCAGCTTCTCCACATCGACCGTCACGTCGAGCGACGGGTTGGCCCGATACCAGTTTTGTTCGCTGCCCCAGTCTGCTTCTTCGGGAATGCCGTAGATGACGGGATAAAAGGTCGGGTCGATCTTCCTGCCCGCAAGCACATCCTCGGCCTTTTGATGCACCTCCCAACAGATGCTGTTGCGGTCGGTGCCTGCTGTGGTAATCAAAAAGAAAAGCGGCTGTTTTCGTGCATCGCCGGAGCCGTGGGTCATGACGTCGTACAGCAATCGGTTCGGCTGCGCATGGAGCTCATCGAACACAACGCCATGGACGTTCAGACCGTGCTTGGTATAGCTCTCCGCCGACAGCACCTGATAGAAGCTGTTCAGCGGCTGGTACACAAGCCGCTTCTGTGAAAGCACCGGCTTGATGCGCTTTTTGAGCGCGGGGCATTGCTCGACCATCTCTACGGCAACATCGAACACAATGGACGCCTGCTGCCGGTCGGCAGCGCAGCCATAGACCTCCGCACCCCATTCGCCGTCGCCCGCCATGAGGTAAAGGGCGACAGCAGCGGCAAGCTCGCTCTTGCCTTGCTTTTTCGGTATCTCAACGTAAACCGAATTGTACTGCCTATAGCCATTCTCCTTCACCGTGCCAAACACATCACGGATGATTGTCTCCTGCCAGGGCAGCAGGTCAAAGGTCTTTCCGTGCCATTCGCCCTTGGTATGCTTCAGGGAGTTGATGAACGCAACTGCGCGCTCGGCGAGGGTGGGATTTGTAAGGAGCTTCTTCTCCGGTACGATTATTCTGCTGTTTGCCACATTCACCCTCCCCGCAATAAAAAAGGGCAGTTCTTGCTGCTCCTTGGATTGTCTGTTTTGTTCGATGCTGTACCGAATGGGGTTGTTGCGGTTTTTACAACAACCACCTCATACTGAGATGTCAATGAGCTCGACCTCTTCGCCTATGATCGCCAACGCCTCCGCATAGCTCTGTGCTTTGAACACGCGGTCGCGCAGGTCATTGAAGGCTGTGATGCGGCGCTGCTTTCGCATGACCTGCTGCAATGCGCCAAGCAGCCAGTAAATGTTGCCGCTTTCGCCGCGGCTGTCGTACTGGATTACTGCCTTTTTCATGGTCACTTCCTCCTTAATACTCATGTGCGTACAGCACCGTTGTGATCGTTGGCATCGCCTGTGTGTCATCCGTTATGATGTACACCTTGCCGCGGCTGGTATCATATGCGGCAAGGACGCGCCCGCCTTCCGAGAGTGCCCTGCGGTTGAGCGCCTTGTCGTCCTCACATAGTATGCCCCAGTCGCTGCTTACATAGCGATGAATCAGGTCGCCGATCTCACAGGCGAAGCTGTTGTCAGCGTCCATATCGCTGCCGATCCCCGCCGTCATGTAGAACTCCATCCGTTTCTCATTCATATCGCTGCCCTCCTTACAGTGCGTATCCGGCGCACCGTGCGATTTCGGCGATCGCGTTGATCGCCCGCTTGGGGCTCGAGTAGTCGCGGGGATTGCCTTCCACGCGGTCGTTCTTGATCACCCTGACCATCGGGCAGTACCCGTTGATCCAGGCTTCGATGCGGTAGTGTTCCTTTGAGTGCCCATAGAAGGCGATCTCGATGCCCTTCGTCCAGCAGCGTTCGTAGATCGTGGTTCCGTCGTAGAGGGTTCTCCCGCTGTCCGTGAAGCCGTTCTTTTTGAGCAGTTCCGTGTAGGTTGCTTGTGCTTGTTCGCTTGTCATGCTTGTTGCCTCCTTGCTTTGGTAGGGACAATTAAGCCGGAAAGAACAGCATAAGTCCAGCTAATTTGGGCTTGTTAGCAAAGAAGACGCATTTGTTTTCTTGCCGTTGCGGATGAGGAAGATATCGGTGGAACCGGTGAAATTTTGCCACCGTTTGACTATCACATCCGCGTACTTGGGGTCGAGCTCCATTGTATAGCAGCGCCTTCCCAGCTGTTCGCAGGTCATCAGCGTGCTGCCGCTGCCGCCAAAGGTGTCAAGCACGATCTCGCCCTGCCTGCTGCTGTTCTTGACCAGCCGCGCCAAAAGCTTCAGCGGCTTCATGGTTGGATGCTCTGTGTTATGCGAGGGCTTGTTTTCGTCAATGACGGTTGTGGAGGTCTTGTCACTGAGCATGCCGCGCAGGAGCTCCCGCATCTCTTCCTTTTTGAGCTTGTTCACGTCGATGCGTGGATCCTCCACGACGGTCGCCTGCGTGCGGTCGTCAACGAAGTAATGGGATCCGCCGTCTGTCCAGCCATAGATGCAGGCCTCATGCTTCCACTGGTAATCCTGATGTCCCATCGTGAAGGCGTTTTTGTTCCAAATCAGCATTTGCCGAACACGTCCGAGCGTGGAGGTACAGCTTTTTCGGAACGCGCCGCCTTCCGTCTCGGCGTGCCAGATATAGAATGGCGCACCGGGTTTCATGCTGCTGTGCATGCATTGAAACGCTGCCGATAGGAACGCTTCGAACTTCTCCTCGGGCATATTGTCGTTCTGAATCGTGAGGCCGTTGCTGCCCTCATATGCCACATTGTAGGGCGGGTCCGTAATGACCAAATCCGCTTTGGCTCCGTCCATGAGCAGCGCAACATCCTCTGGTTTGGTTGCGTCGCCGCACACAAGCCGATGCTGTCCAAGCAGCCACACATCGCCAAGCTTCGTGTAGGCCGGTGTATCCGCTGCTGCTGGAGGCTCATCTTCCACGATCTCCGATTGATCATCAAACAGATCACTCATTTCCGATACATCGAAGCCGGTGAGGGTGGAATCAAAGCCGCTCTCGTTAATATCCTTCAACAGCGCCGTCAACAGCGGCATGTCCCAATCGCCGCTGATCTTATTGAGTGCGATATTGAGCGCCTTTTCACGCGGCTCATCCAAGTCCAGCACCACGCAGTCGACCTCTGTATAGCCAAGGTGCATCAGAACCTTGAGCCGCTGGTGCCCGCCCACAACATTGCCTGTGCGCTTATTCCAGATAATCGGCTCCACATAACCGAACTCCTCGACACTGCGCTTGAGCTTTTCAAACTCAGGGTCGCCGGGCTTCAGGTCTTTGCGCGGGTTATACTTGGCTGGGTGCAGCTCTCCCACGGCGATTTTCCGTATATTCATTTTTCCCTCCGAAACGAAAAGCCGCACGCGGCGGCCCTCGCAGTATTGTCGTTACAGCAGTTCCTCTGTGGCATCCAGCGCCTTGCCAAGGTGCACCGTGTCGAAGCCAACATCATGATATCCTTCCTCGATGATGCGATAGTACCGTTCACTCGGCATCTGCGGCCTGCCTTCGTTCATGATGTATACCATGACCTTGCGAAGCTTGCCGCGCAACCGCATCGGGATGTACTCCTTGCGGTAGAGCGTGGGGTACCCTTCGTAGCGGTCGAGTGCGCGCTCGCACTCCGCGTCGATCAGCCAGATGGCGACCGGCACCGCCGCGCCTGCTTGGGGCACGATGGTCGCCACGTGCTGGAAGATCAGCTGGTGCCCTTCCAGCATTGCCGTGCCGAACACCTTGGCCGTGGGGCATCGAAGCGCCATCTGGCGCAGGTTGAGGTTGCTGCCGTATGCCATGTAGAGCTTTGTCATTATGCAGCCCTCCTTCCGTTCCTGAAGGCGATGTCGCCGTCGAGGTTCTTGAGCAGGTGTTCTCTTGCAGTTTTGAACTCGTCGCCGTTCAGCCCGAGGTGTATGAGCCATGTTCTGAAGGTGTATTTCGGGTTGTCCGTGATCGTCTCCTTGCGGCTGGCGCTGCGCTGGGTCTTCGCTTGGTTGCTGATCGCCATGCACAGCTGTATGTATGCTTTGATCTTGCCCGCGTGGGTCGTGCTGTTGAAGCATCGGAACTCGACCGTGCCCTTTTGCCAGACGCTGTGCAGGTTGAGGGCATGGTAGCGGCTGCTGTGGTAGTGCTCTCTTGCGCCGTCGCAGCCGTTGTACCAGATCCGCCGCAGCTGCGTCATGGTCTTTTCGCCTCTTGTGTTGATCCTCTCGAGGAAGCGCGGGTCTACCTTTTTGCACCAGCGCTCGACGCGGCTTGTTTCCGTTCCGAGGGCTGCGAAGAGCAGGGTTTCCTTGCTTGCCATGATGTTCGCCAGGTTCTTTAGGCTTTGTGCCGTATGTGTGCTTGCGTCGATGTGGACGTGGATGCCGCAGCTGTTGTTGACCCGCATGCCTGCGTGCCTTAGCTGTCGTACCAGCTCCTGTACCGTCTCGATGTCGCTGTATTCGCAGATCGGGCTGACCATCTCGCATTTGTAGTCGTCGCCTGCGCTCGTGCCGTCCTTTTTCTCTGCGCGGATGCTTGCGTCGCTTACGATCTTCCAGCGTCTGCCGGTGCCGTCTTCGATCTCGTATGCGCTGTAGGCGCCGCCGACGTACCGTTCTGTGCTGCCCAGGTGCTTTGCGACCGCCTTTGCTGCGTCGTAGCGCGTGATGCCCGTGAACTCGATCTCGATGCCGAAGTGCTGTTGCCTCATGTCCATGCTCGTTGTCTCCTTGTCCCGCGGGCTCTTGTCCCTTTGCGGTAAGGACATTAAGCCGGAAAGAACAGCAAATATCCAGCGAAAAACGAACAGTTAGCAATTAGAACACATTTCATTTTGTGGCTAATTTAGAGCGTATTCCAGTTGCTCGATCATATCCGCTTGCTCCCAAGCAAACTCGCTTCGGCCAAAGTGACCGCCGGTCGCTGTCACGGCAAAGCAGGGGCGTGTGAGGCCGAGCCTTTGGATGATGGCGGCCGGGCGCAGATCGAACACGGACAGAACAGCTTCTCGGATCCTGTCGTCACTGATTACGCCGGTGCCGAAGGTATCAACGTTCACGCTGGTGGGTTCTGCTTTTCCAATGGCATAGCTGATCGCCACCTCACACTGATCCGCATATCCTGCAGCGACGATGTTGCAGGCGATGTACCGCGCCATGTATGCGCCGCTTCGGTCAACCTTGCTGGCATCCTTGCCGGAGAAGGCCCCGCCGCCATGGTGCGCGATGCCGCCATAGCTGTCCACCATAAGCTTTCGCCCAGTCAGCCCGGTGTCTGCTTCAAAGCCGCCAAGCACGAATCTTCCACTTGGGTTGATCAGAATCTCCGTACCGCTCAAATCAAATTCGGACAGCTCCGATTCAATCACCTCGTGCAGGATGCTGTCCCGAAGTTTTACTATATTTGTCGAAGCGATATGCTGCGCCGAGATTACGATTGATGTGATCCTGCTGAACACACCATCCTCGTATTCGATGCTGACCTGCGCCTTGCCATCCGGCATGAGCCCGGATATGCAGGCATTCGTGCGGCAGTCCTCCAGACGACGCGTAAGTCCCTGTGCAATGGCGATTGGCAGCGGCATGCGGCTAAAAGATTCGTTGGTGGCATACCCGTACATGATGCCCTGATCACCTGCGCCTTGCTCCATGTCCGTGCCAACCGCCTGCGCGATATCGGGGCTTTGCTCGTGAATGAGCACCAGCACGCGGAGCTTTTCCACAGAGTATCCGACCTCACTGATCACGGCCAATGCGATGCCGCGATAATCCACAAAGCCACGGCAGCTGATTTCGCCAGCGATGATCACGGTGCTTTTCGTCAGCATGACCTCACAGGCCACATGGCTTGATGCATCCTGCCGCAGGCACTCATCCAATATGCTGTCGGCAATCTGGTCTGCCATCTTGTCCGGGTGACCTGCCGTCACGCTCTCAGCCGTTAGAATTCTTTTCATGATTCCCTCCGTATAATTCTCGGAATAGGTGTTCGAGCACCGGCAATGCGATGCTGTTTCCTGCTTGCTTGTACATCTGTGTTGGGCTCGTTTTGGCATCAATGATTCTTTGGATCTGCGCATCCTTCCAGCCCATCAGCCGCCAGTATTCAATCGGTGTTGCGCTTCTCACACTTCGCCCATCAGAGGAGATGACCTTGAATATTGTGCTCCCGCTGCAGCCCGTCGTCAGCGTGGGCGCGATCCCGTACCTGCTGTATATGCGCCTTGCCAAGTCGCGGGCACGATCCCATTTCCCGCCGGTTAGCCTGCCAATCACAAGCGGTTGGTTTACCGATTCGAAACAGTCGGCTGGATTGATATTCCAAGCAATCTCACCATCTATCTGGTACCGGGCGCACACTTCCTTATCAAGGTAGTCGCCAAGGCGATGCGTCTGCAAAATGGCGGATGGGAAGCGAAATCGCCGCTCGCCGCGCTGCGAAACACAGAAGGTGCGTTCACGGTTCTGGGCTATCCCGTAATCCTTTGCGTTCAGCACCGCCCATGTGTTGGTATAACCGAGGCCGCGCAGTGTCACCAGCCAACGGCCAAACTCATGGAGGAAGCTTTTTTGCGCCAGGCTGCCAACATTTTCCATGAGAAGACAGTCTGGCAGTTGTTCCGCCGTTTGAAGAAGGCGGGATACCTCCTTGAGTAATCCGGAATGCGCTCCGTCCCGTATGCCTGCCTGCTTTCCAGCCGATGAAATGTCCTGACAGGGAAACGAATATGTCCAGATGTCCGCATGCGGTAATCGCTCGATCCTGCGAATGTCGCCAAGGTTCACCGCCTTGTCTCCATGCAGAATTCTGTAGGAACGTTCCGCTTCCTGATTGATTTCGCTGATCGCCGCAACGCGATGGGGTACTCCGATGTTTTTGAGCGCCTGTGTCTGGCTCCCAATCCCCGCGAACAGCTCAATCAGTTCGATCACGAGGCGAGTCCTCCACAAGGTAGTTCTCGTAGGGAATGCCCATATACTCCAACACCTCACGCATACCCAACCCACCCTTGTCACGGGGCTTCATGCAATAGCGCCAGATCTTCGGGTGTGTTCGCTGCAGCTGTTGAAAGCGGTTCGGCTCCTTGTCAAACTGTACGCCGAACATACAAAAGATACAGCCTGTCCGGACATAGCCCTTATCATAGATGCTGCAGTAGGGAACGTTGAAACGACGAAGATACTCCCACACGTCCGCTTCCGTCCAAAAGCTCATCGGCGCGGAAACGGCTTTTCTGTTGTCAAATGCGTTGCAGCCCTGCTGTAACCAGATCTGTGTGCGCAGCTTCGACTCCGACGCCATAGTTCCCACGATGGGAACACGATGGGTCTGCTTGGCATACTTTGCAATCGGCTTTTTCTTCATCTCCATACAGCAGCCGGATCCGATGTCGAATGGGGCATTGAGCATGAAGCGCCATTGCTCTGAAAGCTTGTACTTCGTGTCGCTGCCATCCGGATTCTTGCCATAGAAGGCTTTGCGAATGCTGTTGGAGCACTGCCCGCTTCGGATCCTATGGATCCATTCTGCCTGCTCCTTGGAGATGCAGGGATAACCGCACTTGTCGATCACCTCTTTGAACGTGAGCTCCGGTTTCACCCAAACCACGTTGTCGAAGGTTTTCACGAATTCTCGAATCTCAGGGAACTCCAAGCCAGTGTCGCTGAACACGGCAACAAGCTCAGGATAGAGCTTTCTGCACAGATGCAGCAGCACCGTACTGTCCTTGCCGCCGCTGAAGGAGACATACACGTGGTCTTCGCCCCAGTATTCGACCCATTCACGGATACGCCGCTCTGTCATGAGCAGCTTTGCTTCCAAAGGCAGCGACTGCATCTGACGCAGATCGCCCAGGTTGTGCTTATTCGTCTTTTGTCCCTGCATCCGCCGGTATCCTTTCCGCCTTTTCGCCCGTAAACTCCTCCCAGCGCTTCACCGCAAGGTCGCAGTATTCCGGTGACCGTTCCATTGCATAACAGACCCGCTCCGCCTGCTCGCAGGCGATGATGGTTGTTCCACTGCCGGAGAAGGGCTCAAGCACAATGTCGCCTCGGTCGGCGTGCATTTTGATGCAGCGCCACGGAAGCTCAACAGGGAACATGGCCGGATGCTCCTTATTCGCTCTGACCGTTGTCATTTCCCAGATGCCGGCATAGCCCCAGTTCTTGCGCTCCTCCTTTGTAAGCCGCTTGACGAAGCGGAAGGAGTGACTGGCATATGCCGAGAGCCACACATACTCCTGATCGTTGTACTCCACGTCGCCGCTGCGGCTGAATGCCGAGATGTATTCGTACTGCTGCACGGGCTTGTTCGTGACCAGATGATAGGGCCCTATGCCAAAGTTCATCCCTTGCTTCTTCCAGATGCGGATCCATAGAGGGCGAAAGCCGCACTCTTTGAACAGCTCGGAGGAATAGAAGTTCGTAGGTTCAATGAACTGGGTGCCGGTGGCATACAGGTCGCCGAGGTTCCAGCACACGATTCCCGCGTACTTTGTCAGGTTCTGTATGACAGGCCGCATGGTCTTGAACCATGGCTCGATGCCCTGCGCCTCGTATTCCTTGCCGACTCCATACGGAGGGGAGGTGACAGCCATCTGTGCATGGCTGCCGTTCATGAGCTTTGCAAAGTCTGCTGCCGAGGTGGAGTCGCCGCACATGAGCCGATGGACACCCAGCTTCCAGATATCGCCCGTTTTCGTGACCGCGCCCTTTGCTGTAATATTGGCGTGCGCTTCGTCAACGTCAAATTCATCCTGCACCGCTTCCTTGGAGTAGAACGCGTTGAGCAGCTCGTCGATCTCGGTCGCGTCGAAGCCGGTGAGGGATACATCGAACTCGCTGCCGTCAAGCTCGGTCAAAAGCTCTGCCAGCTTATCCTTGTCCCATTCACCCTGAATCTTGTTCAATGCCACGTTCAATGCCTTTTCGCGCTTTGCGTCGAGCTCGACAACAACGCAGTCCACCGCGGTTTCTCCCAAATCCCTGAGGACGGTTAAGCGCTGGTGGCCGCCTACCACATTGCCTGTGGTCTTGTTCCAGATGATGGGCTCCACATAGCCGAACTCGGTCATGCTGCGCTTGAGCTTTTCGTATTCCGCGTCACCGGGCTTCAAGGCTTTCCGCGGGTTATATGCTGCCGCCTGCAGCTTCTCTATCGCGATTCGTTCGATGTTCATTGATACCTCCGTTATGTCTTGCTCCCCAGTATGCGTTCCATCAGATCATCGTTCGGATTGCTGCCAAGCGGCGTTTCACAATTCTCTTTGACGATCTGATAGATCTGCAGCCACAGGATGTTTGCTTGCTTCAAAAAGCTCAGTCCCATCGAAACGTAGGGGCTTGCGATTGGCATCTGCGTGGTTGGGTGCTTTGCCAGCAGCCCGTATTGGTTGATGCCCTCCTCGCACTGCACCCAGCGCGTAACGTACAGCGCATACTGCTCGATGAGCTCCTTCTTCACCAACTGCGCGCAGCCGCGCTCGTTCAGCCAGTTCCATGTGCTCTCGTAGATCTCCGGTGTAAGATTTTGATGCGAGTTCTTTGTGACCTGCTTGAGATATTCGGCGATGGGCGGCATATCGCAGCCTTCCAGCTTGCTATGCTGCACATCAAACTGCATCTTTGTCAGCGGTGCCTTGCCGGGGTTGCCGTCCGTCAGCTTCTCCGACAGCGCTTTCTTTTTGCGCCCGGCGCCCGGACGCGCTCCGCCGTGGCCATTGGCCATATCTGCCGCCTCCCTTCGCTTGAAAATGGTTGATTACGCGGAAAAACTTGAAAAGGCGGTCAATATACCTTCTTGATTTCCCGATTATTCGCGCGTGACCCCACGCCCGTCTATGATTCATCCTTGCTGGAGATTCAGATACCCCCACCCGATAGGGCAAGAGCAACTATCTTCCGAAGCGACTGCCTTCCAAAATAGATTTCGCGCTGTGGCAGCTCCAGCAAAGGCTTTGCAGGTTCTCCATGTCCAGCGCTTGGCCGCCCTGTTTGATCGGTATGATATGATCTACCATTGTCGCGGGTGTCAGCCGGTTTTGCCGTGCACACTCCTCACACAGGGGATTGCGGGCGAGCTTCTGCTTTCGCAGGCTTCGCCACCGAGCGGAGGCATAGAAGCTGCTGGCTGCCTTGTCCCGCTGCTGCGTGTTGTATTCATGATTGACCTGCTGCCGATGCTTGTCGCAGTACGCCTCCTCGCACAGCGCGCTGCACCCGGGATACCGGCAGGGCGTCTTTGGCTTTTGCGGCATACCATTCTCCTCTTCCTGAAGCATTTCATAATGCGTTCCTTGGCACAGAAAAGGCCTCCGAGTTTCTTCCTCGGAGGCCGGTCTGAAATTCTGGATTTCGTTAGTATAAAGATATCACACATCCATACTGTTTTTCTCTGTTGTTTACTGTTGTCTTTCGGGAATTTCGATATTTTTTAGTGCTGCTCGATGGATGGCAAAGAGCCAATCCATGCTGTATCCCATATCGACCGCTATCTGCTCCCACTTGTCGAAGTTGAGATAGCGCTTTTCCAATACCGTCTGGTACTCCGTATTCTCCACTGCCTTAATCACTGCAACGATCTCACGCTTTAGATCTACCAGCGCATCGATATCCGCATTGATCTCCTCCTCGAGCGCGAATATCTTCATAATGATATCCTCCATGCGGTGTACATTGGGGGAGGCCGCGCGGGGCATGTCCGATATGGTGGATGTGGCTTTTGTTGCAAGCTCGTGCAGCGAGCTCACCTGTGCGATCTTGCTGTTGATCCGCTGATCCAATCGAAACGCCTGCTCCAGATACGCCTTCGCCGTCATATGACCGCCTCCTTCAGCTTTCTGACCAGCAGCTTTCCATCAACCTTTGTAAGATGCCGGTACCATTCTGAGTGGAAGAACCGCTCGATATGGTTCGCACGTTCCTTTGCAGAGGCACTAATGGGATCTCTGCGGATTGTCCGCAGCGCCCGCTTGTAGTCCGCAGCCGCTTGTATCACGATGGCGTTTGCCAGATTCTCATACGGGTCGCCGATTTGGTTCATGCTGTGCCTCCCTTTCTGTATCCATGGCGCTGATCAGCGCCCGGGCATCTGTTACGCTTCGGACTACAAGCGCATAGCCGCCTGCCGCCTGTATTTGTGCGATCGTTGCTTCCTGCAGCTTGGTCAGCTTGTTCCTGCCGACCTTCGCCTCAAATGCCACGAACAATCCTTTATAGCAAAGGATGATGTCGGGAATCCCTGCCGTACCGTACTGCCCGCCGTGCTCCTTCCAAAAGAAGCACTCCGGCAGCGTTGCAAGGTATTTACGTATTTCCTGTATCAGCTGTTTTTCACTCATCATTGTTTCCCCCTGAAACCCTCTTCTAAAGAAAAAGCCATAAAAGAGGGTACTTGCTGTTTACTTAGGTTCTGACTCTTACTTACTCTTTTTCCTATAAAGTCGCGTATGAAAAAATAAAATAGGAGAAAAGGGAAAATGGCCTCTGGATCAGTCAGTTCATCAGTATTCATAATCTGGACGCCTCCCCGCGAAGCACAAAGCCATGCCACTCAATGGCCCCGTTCGCGCTGCTGTTCTTCTTAACATAGCCCCGCTCGATGAGCTTCTGGCTGAACGGCCTTTGCGACAGCGTGTATTCGCCGTTCTCCCTGCACCATTCGTCATACTTGGCACGAAGCAGCTTGTTTGAAACACGTCCGCTTTCACGCGCATCGCAGCACTCGAAGAAGAAGGTCGCAAACGAGTCCATTTCGTCCTTGTATTCCCGGGTCGCCTCGGTAACGAAGTCCGGCATCGTTAAGCCCTCCTGCTGCCAAAGAAGACAGCCCTGCACAGCCCACGCCAATATCCCGGGCAGCTCGGTTGCCGCGATCCGTGCCGGAAAGTTCTTGTCCCGTTCCTGCTCCGTGAAGGTGCTCGAAAACGGAATGAGCTTGATCCTGCGCCAGATGGAGTTGGTGGTGTCACGGATAATCGGCTTATGGTTGACCGCAAGAAACACCTTGAACTGCGGCGCATATTCAAAGAACTCGCCGTACAGAAAGCGCGTCACCAGCTTATCTCCACCCGTCATGGACTTGATGAGCGCTTCGGCCATGCGTTTGCCCTCTTCCATTTCAATCGCCGCAACGAACCTTGCGCCCTTGAGCCTTGCGATGTCGTTGCTGACCGCATCGTTCTTTTTCTGCATGAAGGTGTCCGCAGGCGTCGTCTGCGCATAGCCGCCGAGCATATCGGCAAACACGTTCAAAAGTGTCGATTTGCCGTTGCTGCCGGTGCCGTAGAGTATGAAGATCGCCTGCTCGGAGGTGTCGCCGGTCAGCGCATAGCCGAGAGCCTTTTGAATGTACCGCTGCATGTTCTTGTCGCCCTTTGTGACCTTGCAAAGCAGCTGCATCCAAAGCGGGATGGCGCAGGCCGCGTCCATGTGCGCTCTGCAGAGCTTGGTAATGAAGTCCTTCGGGTTATGCGCCTGCAGCTTGCCCGTTTTCAGATTGACAGTGCCGCTTTCGCAGTTCAACAGCCACACATCCCGATCCAGATCCTCGCTGCGAATCGCAATATCGGGCATGCCGCAGGCAATCTCTAAAAGCGCCCGCAGCTTCCCGCTGGATTCGGATTTCAACGAATGCTGCACCATTGCCTTGCGCTTATCACCCTCGGGGAGCAGATCGGCTTCGTGTATAATGCTGCGCACGCACTCTATCGCGTAGGTAATGATCTTTCCGGTGTCATCCTGCTCCCAGTACTTACCGTTCCAGATAAACCACTTCTTGTAGATGCTGCAATACTTGATGCAGTCCTTGAACATTGCGGCAAAGCGCTCGGCATTGCCTACGTCGGTCAGCTTATAGCCTGTTGCATCATCCTCGGGCTGATAGCGCGTGATGCTTTTTGCGATTGCTGTCACGGTATCCTCGTCAAGCGGCGGCTCCAGTCGGTCGGTGTTCTCCGCACGAAGCGCAGCAAGGATGCCTTCCTCGCCAATACCCTTGCGCCGCAGACTCCCTGCAAGCGAGGTAAGGTGGTTGTTCCTGCCGCCTTCCTTGATCTTCCTGCGGGGTGCTGCATCCTCAGCCTTCTTTTTGACGGTCATCTTGGTGCCCACCTTGCGGATCTCATCGATCAGCCATCGCGGCATATCCGCTGCCGTCCTGTCAAAGGGCGAGTGTCCATCGTCCCATGCGTAGCGACGCCCGCTTTGGTGCATGCTGGGAGCTGCGACAATCATGCCGCCCTGCGTGCGCACGTCGAGACCATCACGGAAGCCGACTGCGTTTTTTAGACAAAGCTCCTCGGTATAGCGGAACAAATAGTGCTTTCCGCCGCCGCCCGTTGTGGCCGTGACCGTTTCCGGCAGTGTGCCGAATTCTTCGATCAGCGCCGCGAGGCTTTCCTCGCCGCCGTGGCGCGTATCCACGTCAAGCGTAACAAGTCCGCTTCTTTCGCCCATGGGAATGCCAATGTTGGCCTGCGGCGTTTTCGACCACCAGTCCGTGATCTTGGCCGTATCGGTGGTCGCTTCCTCACACCAGCCCTTGATGCGCGGGTGCTTGCCCTTGGCTTGGCACATTGCGCCCAGCCGGCACGAGCAGGTACCGTCCTGCTTGATCCAGTGCAGCGGGAACACGGGAATGCCTGCCGCTGCATATTTCAAAGCCTCATCGATCAGCTTCATACGATTTCCTCCATATCCTCGGTAAAGTACCGAACTTGCTTATTTAGCCGCTTTGCCTCATGCATTTCCTGTTCCATGCCCGAGGACAATTCGCTGCCAAAGCACCAGACCTCCTCGCAGCTCATCATCAGCGCAAGCCCGAACAGCAAGCCAAGCTCCCTCTCCGCGGGGTCAGCGTCATTCAGCATCTGCGGATACAAAAGGTGACTTGCAACGGGGATTCTCTGCTGTTCGATTGCAAATCTGCAGCAGCGGATCGCCGCAGCTGTATTTGCTTCGATGTCCCCGGCGTATCTGGACACCACATACACCTTCGGCCTGTGCTTGATCTCAAACCGCCGCGCCCATTTCTGCCGTTCTGCCTGCTCGTATTCCTTCATGACCTTTGAAAGCGCCTTGCCCGCTGTGGGGTCATAATACTTTTCACCATTCCTATACAGCATCGCAAGCATCCTCCAGTTCATAGAGCCGTCCAAAGCAGCTGCCGTGTTCGCCCTCGGCCACAATGGGAACATCGAAGCGGTCAAAGGGCTTGCGCTCCATCGCTTTGCGGATGAGCTGTATTGCTTCCTGCTCATGGCCGTCGTCCACCTCGAACAGCAGCTCATCGTGTATCTGCAGTATGGGGCGAATGTACGGCTTGTCCTTTAGGAGTGCAATCAGTTCCCCCATAGCAAGCTTCAGGATCTCCGCTGCCGTGCCCTGTATCGGGGTGTTCAGCGCGCAGCGCTCCGCAAAGCTGCGCTTGCCCCAATCCTGCCGGTCGTTGATGCTTGGCAGATACCTGCGCCTGCCGAACGCCGTTTCGCTGCAGCCATTCATGCGCGCTTCCCGTATGGTGCGCTGCTGCCACTCCACAAGCCCCGGATAGCCGGTCTTGAGGTTTGAGATGATTTCTTCGCAGTCGCTGAGCGACTTATCCAGCCCCGCCTTGAACTTCAGCGTCCGCTGCAGACCCCGGGGGAACAGCCCGTAGAAGGTGCCGAAGTTCACGTTCTTTGCAATCGTGCGGCGCTCCTTGTAGTCGGGATTCTCCTTGCAATTCGCCTCAGAAACAGGAATGTTGAAGATGACAGCGGTCGTCGATGCGTGGATGTCGCCGCCGCTCAGGTAGGTTTCCAGCATCCGTTCATCCCTGCAATAGAACGCGCCGACCCGAAGCTCGATCTGTGAGAAGTCAAAATCGAGAAAGCTGCTGCCGCTCTTTGCCACGACGAAGCTTCGGACGCCGATCGGGTCGCTGCCCTTTCTCGGCATGTTTTGCAGGTTGGGCCTTCTTGAAGCAAACCGTCCCGTGTCCGTGCCCATCGGAATGAGGTCAGGATGGATCCTGCCGGTCGCCGTGTTGATGTACTTTTGATAGCCGTCGATGTAGGTACTCTTGATCTTCGCCCACTTGCGGAACTCCTGCATCGTTTCAAGGAGCGATACGAGCGCGGGGCGCTTTTGCCTGCAATAGCCGATCAGCAGCTGGATCGCTTCATCGTCCGCCGCGTCCCGGAATCGGGCCGTCGTTTTCAGAACGGGCAGACCGGTTGTTTTGTACAGGTATTCCTTGAAGCCTCTCGTGCCGCAGTTCTCTCCAATATCCACGTCCCCGACAACATCGAGGATCCGTTCCCGAAGCTCGGTGAGCTTTGCCTCTGCTTCCGCCTTCTTTAGCGCCATGCGGGCAGCATCGACGCCGACACCGTTGTACTTCATAAGTCCCGTGTATACCGCTGTGGGGCTCTCAATCCGCTCGCAGATGAAGCGGTGCTTCGGGATGTTCTGTTCAAACCAGTCGTTGAACGTCCCATACAGCTGCAGCGCGTAATCGCTGTCGGCGCAGGCATAGCGGCATGCCGCAAAGTCATCCGGGTCGAGCTCATCGAAGTATCGTCCCTGTACCACCGATTCAAATGTGGGAAGCTCAACGCCGTAGAGGTAGGGGACCAGCGTCTTGAGTCCGCTGTCGTGCAGATCGCGGAAGGTATTGTCGTCCTTTAGCGTGAGCTGCGCTGCCGCGATCGTGTCATACACGGGCTCTTGCATGACGATCCCGTGCTTGTACAGGAACATCGCCTCGAACGAAAGGTTATGGGCGATCTTCACGATACTGTGGTTATGGAACACACGCCCGGTCAAATAGCACATGACAGCATCCACGTCTGCGTTGCTGCCGATGCGGTGGCGAAGGGGAACGTACCGTGCCGTGCCCGCCGCCGTGGAAAGGGAAATGCCGGTGATGTCTGACTTGTGCGCATCCAGCGCAGCGAACTCCTCTTTTCGGTATTTGTCCGCAGCCGATGTTTCAAAGTCGAATGCGATCAGCTGCGCATCTCCGATATATGCGTCGAGATCAGCGACGCTTCTGATTGTTTGATAATCCATACTTCCTCCAAATTTGTGGGGAGGGCGACGGGGCGCCGCCCTCCGGGATTGGTCTTTTACTCCGCGTCGGTAATGGCCACATGCCCGGCATATGACTTCACCTGTTCGCTCATGGAGTGGATACTTGCCTGCTCCTCGGGCGTGAGCGGACGCGCCACGCTGCACACAACCTGCGAGAATGCGATGCCGGTGCTGTTCTGCGCCTTTTGCAGCGAGAAGCGCGTGACCACCTGATTGGTCTTTTTGCCCTTTTGCAGCAGGCGGGTCACATACTTCGTGAATTCCTTCAGCGAGCCGGTCGGCACCGTCAGAATGACGGGCAGAAGCTCATTTTCCCTGAGCAGGTACACACGGCGCTTCTGCTTGCAAGCCATACCGCCGTTCTCGCCGCTGCCGAACTTGGCAAACGGGCAGGCCTTGCAGTCCCTGCACTCGCCGGTGGTCGCATCGATACCGACATGACCGTCCATGCTGGCGCACTCGGGGGGCTGGCTGCCGCCGTTGAACTTCTCCGTGTAGAAGCTAAAGATCGGATGGTGATAGAGGATCACAGCGTTGAAGTCCTTTGCCATATCGGGGCTCGATGGATCGTCTCCGGGCACCTCGTAGCTGATGCCGCCGCCTGCGGGGATACGGATTCTGTCGAATGTGGGCGTGAGGCCGTCCATTTCCTCGCTGAACAGGTCGGAAAGGTTGATGCTCTCGGTGAGATAGCCGGTGTTTTCGATGGCTGCGATGTCTTTGCTTGTCATATTGATCAATCTCCTTTTCGTTATTTCGATTTGGTCATGCGGATCGAGGGCTTTTCGGCAATGCGCACAAGGCCGTCAAGCCATTCAGGAAGCGAATCGTCATTGTTCGCTTTGAGTTCCTTGAGGGTTGCCTGCAGCGTTAAGCTGTTGATGGTGAACAGATGCTCAAACCCATGCTGCTTCATTTCTGCGTACAGCTGTTCCTTCGCTTCGGGTACTGCCGCAGGGAACTCCCGAATCACAAGGCTGAAGCTGCGGTCGCCGCGCTTAAAGCCGGTGCATTCCTCCTGCGTCATGGTTTCAATGAGCGCGTCCTCGATCAAAGTGATGTCGCCGTTTGCCGCTTTGAGCTCGTCCTCGAGCTGCGCCTTGCGGTCACGCGCTGCCTTGAGCTTGTCCGCAAGAGTGAGCATGTAGGTTTCTGCCATATCGTTATCCTCCAATGAGTTGTTTGTAGTCATCGACGAGCAGGCTGGCTACGTTCGCTTTCTTTTTGAGCGCTGCCATGACCGTTTCATCGATCGTGTCCTTGCAGACGAGGTGGATATATATGCCGCGCTTCGTCTGTCCGATCCTGCGGATTCGCGCCCGCGACTGTTCATAGTTCGCAAAGCTAAAATCCAGTGAGTAGTAAACGCATACGCTGGCGGCTGTGAGCGTTAAGCCCATGCCGGTCGTTTGCAGCTGCCCGATGAACACCCGTGTATCGGGATCTGTCTGAAAGCGCTCCACCTGCTCGGCGCGATCCGTTACGTCGCCCTTGATCAGCGCGTATCCGATGCCCTTTTTTCGGAGCATGGCGCTGATGGCGTCGATCTCAGGGATGAATCTTGCGAACACGACAAGCTTCTTGTCTTCGTCCATGCAGCTGTCGAGGATATCTTCGAGCGCCTCCAGCTTTGCACGGCTGACCGCCTCCACGATTTCATTGGTATCGTCACGGATGAATCCGCCGGTTACCTGTGACAGCCGCAAAAGACGCGTCAGCACGTTCCTTGCAAGCACCTCGCCGCCCATGAGCTCTGCGAAGCTGTCCTTATCGATGCCGTCGTAGATCTGCTGTGCTTTGCGCTCCAGCTTGACGGGACGGATCTCCTCCACAAACTCCGGGAGCTCGACCGCTTCCTCAATGCGAATGCGGTACGCGATGCTGTGCGCCTTTTCAACCAGCTCGTTCAGATGCTTGTACCCAACGATTTGGTGATTCTGGAAGCCGCCGAGAATCGCATACTTGCCGCGGAAGCTGTAGAAGCTGCCGTCGAAGATGCTTTCGTCAAGGAACTTGTACTGACTGAAGAAGTCAAGCGGGCTGTTTGTGATCGGTGTGCCCGTCAAGATCAGGTTGAAGCGGCTGAGCCGACCAAGCCGGTGCAGTGCCTTCGAGCATTTCGCCTGCGGGTTCTTGATCTTACTTGATTCATCACAGACGATGAGCTCCGGCTCCCAGCGCACGATTTCGCTTTCCAAGCGCCAGCAGCTTTCGTAGTTCACGATTACCACCTGCAGACCGCTGCCGTTCATATGCCGAATCGTATCTGCCTTCTTGCCGCTGTCGCCGTCAAGCACTGCCGCCGTATAGGGATATGCAGCAAATTTCTCGAACTCCTGCTCCCAGACGGTCACGATGGATTTGGGTGATACCACCAGCATCCGAGAGATGCTGCCGTTTTCGAACAGCGTTCCTGCCACCGCAATCGTGGTGATCGTTTTGCCGGTGCCCATATCCATGAGAAATGCGCAGCCCTTACTTATCGTCATCGCCTCTGCCGCCTTCCATCTGCTCCATTGCCAGTGCCATATGCAGCTGCTTGTGCTCCCGGTCGGTCATGATGAGCAGGTTTTCATATCTGTCGTCCGCTGCGATTCCATTGAGGTGATGTACAACCTCGCCTTTTGTCAGCGGCCTTTCAAGATACGCCTGCGCAGTTTTGCGCGATCGCCTTGAGCTTGGCATGCCGCGATCCGCCACACTGCACAGCTTGTTTCGCTCCTCATTGAGCTTGGTCAGGTGCTTTGCTTTATGGCGACGGGACAGGGCGGCATAATCGACGTTTTTGCTCATCCAGCGATTCCGATGCTCTGCACAACAGAAGTTGTGCTTTGCAGGCGTGCCGCGCTCAATCGGCTTCCCGCATTCGTCGCAGTACACCCTCATTCAGCACCGCCAATTCCGAATGTCCGCAGCGCATAGTTGTATGCGCGGATCTGGTGCTGATAGGGCGCAGCCTTGATCGGCATCTGGAATATCGGCGCTTCATCCGCCGCCCTTTCCTGCTGCATTTCGCTGCACAGCTCTCCGCTGAGGCTTACACCAAGCAATCGCAGCAGCGCTGCAGTATCGGGGGAGTAGGGGACTACCCATGCCTTGTCGTCCGCATCGTAGAACCTGCCGTCAATCTCCTTGATGCTTTCCTTGATCCTGAATGCGTCGTAAACCCGAATCTGATTGCCTTCTCTAATTGCGTTCATCTCTTTTGCTCCTTCGTTTTTGGTTTGGCGAAGGATGTCAGGATGCTCTGCATGAGTTGCTGCTTGTCCGGCTGCAGTCCGTCCATGAGTTCCCTAAGCAGCGCCTCCTGATCTTCGTGCAGGTAACGGCGGCCAACGTACCAGCCGTCCATGACACGGATTCCGCCGGCGCCTCCCTGTACTGTGAAAATCGGTGCGGAGCATGACAGCATTTCGATGTCGTATCGAATCGTGCGTTTGCTTACGCCAAATTGGAAAGCGAGCTCTTCAACGGTCGTTTGCCGTTTGTCGCTCAATGCTTCCAGTATTTCTTGTCTGCGTATCAACGCACTCTGCACGCTCTGCACCTCCTTTCGTCCTTCGTTGGATAGAGCTTAAAAAACGTACTGGCAACCTAATTGCCACTTCAAAAAACTTCTGCCGTTTTTTTGAAAAAGAAAAAGGCCACCGGCGTAGGTAGACTTCTTGCGAAATCTATCTGCCGGTGGCCTCTCATGTACTGTCTCTGGTTAAACCAACCGTTGTGTTCGGATGTCGACCTGATAGGGATTTACCCTGGGCTCTGTTTCAGCCCGACCATACCGTCGTGACACCGCTTATTCTATTGTCCTTCTATCCGTTTATTCGGGCCTGTCCCACTGGTGCGTATATATCAACGCGGTCATGCCTGCGTCCCATTTGCTTGAGCACCATGTTTACACCGCATATGCTGCATTGGAGCTTTACCGTTCCATCGCTGTTCTTATAGCCGCAAACAATGTCGCCGCAGTTAGGGCAGTGCATGGTGGTCGCTTTCCATGTAGTTTCAATGTCATCCGGTTCCATCATTCATTCGTGCCGCCCTACAAGAAAGCGGTCTGCTCCTTTTCTGTGTTTGTATCGTGTGACATGTCCGTCACTGTGATCCGATAAATATCCTCGAAAGCAACCCTTTTGTCGTTGAGCTTTAGATAGCGGCAAGGTATATTGATTTCCGTTACCAAGCCTTCTGCGTGTACATCGTGGAAAGCGTGATAGAAATCCAATGCGACGCGCGCACGCTTTTCCAGCTTTCCAATCGCCTCAGAATTCTGTGCTTGCTGTTCCTCCGAGACGTCATGACGCTCAACACGGGAATGCCTTTCCTCCCGATCCCGCAGTGCCTCCTGCAAGCCCTTCATGGCATCAAAGGGCATAAACTGTTTAGCTCTTTCTGTCCGCATCATCATAGCCCGCCCGATGACCCCCAATCATTCCGTTTCGTTCCCGCTGCGTTGCACCCTCCAAATAGTTCATACCGCGCAGTACAGCGTTTTTTCCGTATCGATCCGATATCTCCAGTACAGCGCGCTCACGCGCTTTCTCGCGTTTGACTGCCTCCCAATCCGTAAAGAGATCATAGCCCTCACAGCCCTCATCGCAAACGTCACAGAAGCTGATCCCAAGCCTGCGGATCTTGCAGCCCGCCAATGCCGTCTGCTCGAACAGCTGCAAAGCGCTGGGCATAATCATTGAGCAGAGACTTGTGGCATATTGGATGCGGGTGGTGCCGTGCGTAGACGGGTGACTCTCACCTGAATAGCCGATGCCGATCCAAACCTTGCTGGTAATTACGCGGCGGCGCATGAGCTCTTGACATCCATTCAGAATCATTTCCTGCATCACCACCCGCGCTTCAGCGAGCGAATAATCTCGAGGAAGTATCTGCGAAAACGATACCGATTTAGTCTTGCTCTTGTACTGCTTGATATCGGAAATCAGGCAGTCCTCACGTCCCCATGCATGGTCGATGAGAAGCTCCGCGTTTACACCGAAGGCTTTATACAGCAGTGCCTCCGGTGCAGCCGTGATGCCGCGCAATGTGGTAATGCCGTATCGCTCAAGCTTTCGTGCTGTCCCGTCTGCAATCATCCAGAAGTCCGTGATCGGCGTATGATCCCACAGCGTTCTGATGAAGCTCTCTTCATCCAGAACACCGATATGATCCTTTGCATGCTTGGCGGTGATATCCAACGCAATCTTTGCGAGGAATAGATTTGTCCCGATACCTGCCGTGGATGGGATATGCAGCTTATCCGCGATCTCATTCATCAGCCTTTTTGCCAACGATACCGGGTCGGAATGAAGCGAAAGCAAGTAGCCAGTCACATCAATGAAGGATTCGTCGATCGAGTACACGTGGATATCCTGCGGGTCGAAGTGGTTGAGGTACAGCCCATAAATATCCGCAGCGTACTCGATGTACAGCTGCATCCGCGGCATAGCAATCTCGTACTTTACGGTGTTCGGAATCTCGGAAAGACGGCACCTGTTTCTGATGCCCTGCGCCTTCATCTTTGGTGTAATAGCGAGGCAGAGGGCATTTTTGCCGCGTGTGGGATCCGCTACTACGAGGTTCGTCTCAAATGGATTCAGGCATCGCTCGGCACATTCCACGGATGCGTAGAATGATTTCATGTCGATACAGAAATAGGTGCGTGCTTTCTCAGCCATACCCTTGCTCCAGTTTCATTGGGGATTTATTGCGCCGTGCGCTTCGGCATAACAAGCGGTTCGGCCCTTAAGCGTGGAACTCGCTGCCATTTCGCGTATTCCAGGATGCCCACTGTGTTCCCGCAGTGCTCACATTCCATCCAACCGTTTGTTTCCTCAAGGTACAGCTGCTTGTTTACCGTGCCGCAGATGGGACATTTGATGTCGTATGCTTTCATATCATGCTGCTCCCTTCGCGTCACGCCAAATCCTTGAGCACCTTTACCGCTACCCCCTGAATGACACAATCCGGCACGAAGATGTCCGCCATCGATTCGTTCTCCGGGTGCAGCCGTACTCTGCGATTCTCCGGCTCGGGGTAGTAGCGCTTGAGTGTTGCCTCTTCGTTGTCTATGAGCGCAACCACGATCTGCCCCGGGTCAGCGCTCGACTGCTGCCGGATGAGCACAAGGTCGCCGCTTTCAATGTTGGCATCGATCATGGAGTCGCCGTCCGCGCGAAGAAGGAAGAAGCTGCCCTGACCAAACAACGCGATGGGCAAACGAACATACTCTTCGATGTTCTCTTCTGCGAATTTAGGAATTCCGCAGGCCACCGTGCCCAGCAAGGGCACCTTAACCGTTTCGTTCCTTGTGATCTGCGCTTCCCTTGTATTGATCCTGCGCGGGCCTTCATAATCGATCGTGCCCTTTTCTCGCATGAAGGAAAGATAACGCGAAACCGTTGATCGGGATATTCCGAGTGCTGCTTCAATCTCGCGGATAGAAGGGGATGCCCCATTTGCCTCCCTGTAACCATCTATGTACTGCTCCAGCCTCTCGAAATAGCTCTCATTTTTGGTTCTCACATAACCTCCTCCTTTCTTAATGGGACTTACGTCCCGTTTATGCGATTATTATAGCCTGCGTTTAGAAGCACGTCAATCCCCATTCGAGCATCAAAGCCTTTCTGTCACTTTTTCAGTACAGTTAGCACTGCGGACAAAAAAAGAGGCTTCCCCCATTTTGTAGGGGAAGCCTCGCAAATGATGAATACATCCCTTAGGCATTCCTATAGCTGATTCCAGGCGATTTGCAAAAATGGAATTAGTCAAATAAAGTCATTTGGTTGTCACTTGCCGTTTTTAGTGGTCCCGTTGGATGCTTATCAAGATAAAAAGGAATAATCGCCCGCAGATCATTGGGCCAATTAAGAGTGCGCAATTCTGAAGCTGGCAAAGAAACAACTTTCAACAATTGCTCTTTTTGTTGTGTATCCAGTTTACGATACTCTCTTTGCCATTCATATGTACGTCCGTTCTCCTCAAAATAGGATCTGAACATAATATAATCCCGGGGCATCGAGAGTATTTCACAAAATTCATTTAGGTCTCTGCCGAACGCCTTGTAAAAAAAGCTGGTTCCTGCAGCAACTACACCTTTCGTTACTTGAAGAATGGCAGATATTGCGCGAAGCTGCTTAACGCTCCAGTGTTTACCCACGTAAGAACGATCGGTTTCGGTTATTGGTGAATATTTCATGGGAAACGAGAATATCTGAATCCCGAGACGCTGATTGAGTTCGATGTTAGTTTTTAGGCGCTCATACAGGTCCTCTGGTTTATCGTTAAAGTTGAACAGCATATAGTTAGAGATTTCTTTTATCCCGTGTTTATGTGCTATCTCAACTGCCTTACAAAACCTGTCTTTCATAGCAATATCATCAAACGCTATCCGAAGAGGTTTGATAGCTAATCGAGCAAGCAATTGCATATTTTCATCATTGATACGACGGCCATCTACTCCTTGGTTGAAGTCCACATATCTGGCGCGTGGCGTTTTCGAACGATACTTTTCAACGATGGGTGATAAAGCATGCTCAGTGCGAAGCATGTATTCGGCGTAGTCTGTAGCATCCTCACCATCTATAAGCATTTGGATATAGTCGCACCTTGCCTGTTCATTCTTGATTCTTGTTTTCAACTGCTGCAAATACCTTTGGATTTTTCTATCCAAGTAGTCGCCACGGTCGCCGTTGTGATACCGTTTCATTATTACGGAGTACAATCCTGGATCAACAAATTTCGCACCTTTGGCAAAACCAGCAGTACAGAGATCATCAACTATTTGAGATAAGTTCGGCGCATTCAGTATATTGTTGTCAAGAAGAAGCAGGTTCTGCTTTGGGCCATATTTTGCATCAATAGCTTGTATCTGCTCGATAATGTTGTTCGTTATGGTAAACTCCGGCTCAAGAATCGGTACAGCGCAAAATGCGCAATGATTTGGGCAGCCTCGGGTTAGGTATCCGAAGTAATTAGCACCCGCAGGATATACGTAATCTATTTGATCAAGAATATCATAATCTAGTGGCAAGCGGTCAACGTTAATGCCGTTGGAGTCGCCAACCATTAAGGTCCATTTGCTTTGCAAGTTCACTCCTTTCGATGCGGATTTTAATCTCATCGAAATCCACATCGTTAATTTTGTGGCTCACAAGTAAAAGATTTCTTTGATCAATATAAAATTTCTTCAGCTTCTTGCTTGCATCGCGTACTGTGCTACCTGCGCGAACTTGCGCAACAACTACTGGCATAATGGTTTTTCCGCTGATAACGATATCTCCAATCTTATAAGTCCGTCTTGAACCGTCCATAAAGTAAGAGAAATTGGATGTTCCTCTGCGATCAATTTCAATATCTATATGTCGCTTCTTTTTATCTTGGTTTAATTCAAATGGCTCCGCCATATCGTATGAGTCATCTGTTTGTTCGTTATTATCTTGATATGGCTCCTGATAATAATGGTCCAGATCAAGACTCTCGTTCTGATATAGACCAATTTTTTGTTTGCTGAAAATCTCATTGAGTGTTGGCATTTTCTTTCCTCTATAATTCATGTAAATTGTAATTGAGTGAATTGAGTACTGCCACTGCTAGCGCTTGATATTCCTCGATCACGCTGTCTGGGGAAAGGATCTTCATCTTATTCCCGAACTGGAAGACCCAGCCCCAGAATGTCGGGCTGATCTGTACCTTGATCGTTGTAACCAGAAGTGATTCGTTTACACGCATCATCTGCGTGCCTTCGCCGAATTTATCAAAAATCGTACCGATCAGGCTCTGGTCAAATTGCAACAATACATCGGCTTTCTCCCCATTGTACATTTTGAAAGCCTGCTCCGTGTATGTGGCCACGTCCGTTGCCTGCAGCGCAGCCTCTTCACAGATTGGCTCCGACTCAACCGCCACCGTATCCATGCGGTCAACGCGATAGTTTACGGTATCCTCGTATTTTGGGCTGTAACACATGAGGTAATAGTTGTCCTCATGGAACACCAGCGCGACCGGATCTACGATATACCGTTCCTTATCCTTCCGGTAAACCCGCTCACTCTTTTCGTTCAGATCAAAATAGCAAAAAGAGGCCTTCCTTTTCGTTTCCAATGCCTCTTCCAAATACCCGACATTATAATAGATCGCTTTGTTGCTGTGTTTTCGTGTGTTGAAGCGGACGATGTGTCCTTTCAGAATTTCCGCTTGATGGCTGCCACCCAGCGCCGCAATCTTCTCAATCAGTTCCTTTGTTTTATCATCAGTAATGAAGCTTGCTGCCTGCACCGCGTCAAGCAGGATCTTGAGCTCCGGCACGCTGAAACTGCGATCCGCGACATAGTATGCCTTCGAGTGCCCTTCCACGGTAGACATGACTTCATAGCCTTGCTTATTGAGCGTTTCCATGTCTTTGGCTAACGTTCTGCGGTCGCAGCTGATATGCATCGCTTCAAGGCGTTTGCATATCGCTCCGGTCGAAAGCGGATGCTGTTCATCCGAGTCCTGACGCAGCATCTCAATGATTTTCAGCAGCTTGATTTTTTGACAGTTGTTATCAGGCACTTCGACTCCTCCTTCGTAGGCTATAGAAAGACATATAGATTATAGCATGTTATTTGTCGGAGGTAAAGCGAAAACTGTCACATTTTTGCGCCGCTTAAGGAATATACCATTCTGAATATGTCAATATTTGGTTCTGCTATGGGTTCAAATCCTATCGATATGTTGGGTGCTGACTTATCCATGAATGCAGAAACAGTAAATAGCCGACTCTGCTTTTCGCACGCTTTGCTCGGAATCGGGTCGGATGTGCCAGTTCATGCGGAAGTTATTGTCGACTGTGCCATATCGGCAAGAGCCGGCTTTGCATCTCCATCGCAGTAGCAAGGTATCCTGCGAGCATAGCGATAAGAAAACCCGGTGCCATCAAATTTACAAGGCATATGCGCAGAAGTGTCTGGAGCTGCCGGCGCAGGACGAGCGACCGAAGGGCAAATATGGCCGCGAGCACCTGCGGTATCTCAAGGAGCATCGCCATGCCGACTGCACCGGTCTGCTGTTCACCAGCGAGCCAGATGCCATCTACACGAAGTAGACGACTACGACACAAAGCAGGTCCATGAAATCATCATTGCCATGGCCAAGGGTGACGGCACGACGAGACGCTGAAAGCTCCCAATTAGTCTCGCTGGGTCATGCTCGTTAACAACTGCCAATCCTGCGCCGTGGAGATCGTTTTGAAGGAGGCGGCGTATGCGTGAAAGCATACGTGTACACCTCTATCTGCCAAGTTGCACAAACTGTGACTATAATGAGCTGGCCGGGGTGAAGCAACCTTCCGCAATTCAGTTAAAGCTCAGCATCCAGGATTTTAACTTCTTCATCAATAATGGTTTTGAGAGAACGGAGTTCCGCCTCGGTCAGAGTAACGCCCTTTCCCATTTTCCCGTGGTCGGGAGACCAGTCACGAATATCGTACTTTGGCTCACCGCCATTCCAACTGATGCGGTTTAGTTCCTTTTTCCAGCCGCTGGGCTGCCCTGCAATAATGCCAACATTGTTAATGATCTCATACTTCAATTCTGTCCTGTCTGTTTTTCTTGCGGCCATGGATTATTCCTCCTAAAACATAATGCGCCACGCCGGACGATTACGAGTTGCGATTGAGCCTCTTTTTTCCAATGAAGACCTGCAGTTGTGCTTGCGAATGACGCTCTCAACAAAACTCTTTTCCTCGGCGTCAACAATTACCCACGCAATACTTGATTGTGTTCGGTTATCGATCACCTCAAGGCCGTGACCTTGCAGCTCTTTGATAAGATCATCACCCTTTGCCGCCTTCAGAGCAGCTGCCCCCAAGCCGGAAGTTTCGGGCAGTGTTTGCTGCCGAGATTTTGCATACGCAGCTTCTGAACTCGGATTCTTCGAGCGAGCAGCCGGGTGGGTTGTAATCTTTTCCGGTCGCATTGGCACAGTCGACTTCGTAGTAGCTGGTTCGCCACGGCATGACGTGACTTTCGGAATGCTCACAGGTGACCTGCCCCTGGTTACTTTTGCAATATCATCAGGAGCGGGAAGCGGCTTTGGAGTGACGCCGTCAGGCACGATTGTCCTGGGGTCAAGTGCCGCGGCAATTGTGGCCTGGTCCTGCTCCGGCGGGATTGTGCCATCGGCATTGAGAATAGCAGCAGCACGGGCTTTCACTCGCTTCAACAGTTCTGTTTCCCTGTCAGGGTCTTTGGATTCAGCAGCGTTCTCCGGCTCTATACCATATTGAGCAAGTTCAGAGATCATCCGCTCTATGGATTTTTCGTTATCCCGATAAAACTCGCTGCCCCGAATACGGATAAACCTCCAGCCCAACCGCTCCAGAATGGTCTGCCGTTCCATATCTTCGCGGATTTTTTCTTCTCCGCTGTGCCACCGTTCACCATCACATTCGATGGCCACCTTTTTCTTGCCGCACACTACAACGATATCCAGACGATAACTGCCGACTTTCCATTGCTGAACAAGGTGATACCCCCTATCAGAAAGCGCCGTTGAAATAGCAATTTCAAACGGAGAATCTGCATTTTTTGCGATTTCCGTATGAGCGATCTCCAACGCCTTCGGATCTAAAGAATAGTCTATCAGGGTTTTTCTGATGTCTCCGGGCTTTAGGTCATTTGCCGGATCAAGCGAATCCACGACCCACAGCTGATCTCTTGCGCGACTTACGGCAACGTTGTAGCGCTTGCGGTAGGTATCATCCGGGCCAAAATTCTGCATACGAATGGGACCATCCCCTGTGCCGCTGTCAACCAAGCTCAGGAAGATAACGTCACGTTCATCGCCCTGGAAGTTGGCAGAGTTCCCACAGAGAATACGTCTGCCGATGATATCCTGCGGCTTGAGCTTCCGCTCAATCTCCTGTTGAATGTCCTTTACCTGCTCATCGCCAAGCAGGGATATTATACCAAAGGATTTTCCTTCATACTCCGGCTGCTCAAAACAAGCCATCATTAATGCAACTATGGTTTCCGCCTCTTTGGGGTTAGTTTTCGTCGCATCAATCCGCTGCCCATTTGTGACTCGGTAGTTCACAACCGCAGGAAGAAGTACACTATTGCTCGCATCTCGTAATGGCTTTATCTTGCCATCATATGACAACATGTTACTGAAGCCAATAATTTCGGGTACACAGCGGAAATGCTCTCTAAGCATGAGGGGCTGGAAAGTGGTCTTTGCCACATCATAGATTGAGGTCTTTGCGGTGTAAAGGTGCGCGTTTGGGATTTTGTCCTTTATGTACTGTTCCTGAAGGGAGCTGATTTTCTTGTCCTCTATACCGACAGCCATAGGGCTGACCTGCTTATCGTCACCGACGATGATGAGCTTTTTTCCCATATATAGTATTGCGAGCGATGAGACATCCGACTGGCTTGCCTCGTCGATGATGATAATATCAAACCTGTTAACGCGAGGGTCGAGGCTTTCGAGCGCCTTATTGATGGGCATGATCCATCCCGGAACAGCATTCTGACACTTGGCCATAAGCTCTCGTGCCTTTGCTTTCAGCATAGGGGCTCTTTTACCTGTTCCCTTTCCAATGCTTTTTACGGTAAGCCGCCATCCTTCTAAGGCTTGCTTCATGTTGATGTCGGCTTCGGTTCTCCTGAGAAGATGGTACCACCCGCTTTTCTCCGCATATTTTGCCGTCACTTCCCGGTATTCACTACTAAGGCGCAGACTGTCCGCCTGTAGCTCAGCGAACGGCTTTTGCGTGATTTCCTCAATGATGCCACATAGTTGTTTCCACTTCCATGCTTGATCAATGTCACCCGGGACGGTGCATGAACCGTGCACGCCTTGTCTGGTGCGAATTGCCTCAGCCCATTGTGGCGCTATAGGTTCAAGCACTTTCAGCATTTCGGTTCGGTTTTTCAACAACTCATATTTTTCGAATATCCTTTCAAGCGCCGCATACGCCTCGGAATATGCAGAAAAATCACTGCAATTCATTGCATGAACAAGGCTCTTACAGATAGCACTGTTGCCTCTTTTGCCGGAAGTAAGGACAGTCTTCTGCGAATGAAAGGATTTTTGGCATGCCTCCTCCTTGAGAATGGAAATACAGACATCACAAAGGGGAGGGACAACCTGTTCCACACAGGTAAGTATTTTGTCCGTTGCCGCAAGCTCGGTGTCAAGAATATCCTTCTGGAACAGCGTATCGCCTAAAATCCCAATGGAAGCGAGCTTCCTGATGAGCAGAGTATAATCTGTATCGTACCAATCAAGATACTTTTGAATCAGCGGAACCCAGTTTTTTGCAATCCTTTCCGGATCATTTCGGTCCAGCGTAGCAAAAGCCGGAACATCATTGGTTATGAACAAATCATCCCAAGCAGCGCTGCATAGTTGCCTGGCTTGCTGCAAATCAATGTATTTGAGTATGAGGTTACAGTCATCCGCCGAAGTTGGATGACTACCGTTAATGGTGACAGCAGCGATTGCCGTCTTATAGTTCTTGTGTAACAGGAATGTGAACTTGCTGGTTTTCCCTTTCTCCGAGAAGATGGGACGTAGCTCTTCAAATACAGACTTAGCAGTGGTAAAAGGAAGAGACTCATTTATGGACAACTGCTTTCCGAGAGATTCGGTCAAAAAATCATCAGCGCATGAGCAGGTCCTTTTTATTTCGGCTATGAGTGTCTGCCAGCGTTGCCGATAGGCCTTACCACGCTTTCCGTCAACAGCAACTGCTTTCATCCACTTGTCAATTTTTCCGAAGGACAGGGCGTATTGTCTCAAGTCATCAATGGCATCCACAGACGGATATGGCATCGTGAACCGGCCACATGATCCCGAAAAGCGAATCGTCCGTTCCGTGCTGTTATATTCAATGGTCCATGCGTTTTTGGTTCGGGCATCGTTTATCTGCTCGATGGCAGCCTGCATCTGATTCCAATTGGACATGAAGTCGCTCGGAATCAAGATATCAGATGGATTGGGCAGGTCGGTCTGAAGCTCGCGTTCGTCATCAGCAGTAACGCATTCATTGCTCCGATAGAGGACGCTCATCTGTTCAAAGCTCAATGGAATGGGCACATTCAGTCGCACTGTTCCTGGAATATAGGAAAGGTCTTCCGCGTGTTCCACAACAAAAGCCGCAGCCTTGGAAGGAGAGATATCTTCACCGCTTAACACAATGCAACTGCATTCCTGGTTGATAATGGCAAAAATCTTTTTACGCACTTCGGCAAGCTTTGAAATAATATCCCGCCGATCGGCAGCAAGGCTATCCATCTCACGCTTGACCTCAAAGGATGTGGTTCTTGATGTATAGCTTGTGATTCCATCCACAGAACGTTCCATATCTACATTGGAGTCATCCAGCATGGAAACACAAAGATCCTGTAGACCGGGAGACACCTTTTCTTTCAGAACGGATAGCGCCTTTTTTGTATAGCTTGTAACCAGAACACTTTTACCCTGTGCAAGAAAGTGTCCCATAAGGTTGGCGATGGTATGGGTTTTACCGGTTCCGGGAGGGCCCTGAACCAGAACTGCATTATATTGTTCAATGCGCTTGGCAATATCGAGTTGTTCCTTGTTGGCTTCTTTGGAAAGAAGAGTGTCTATACTCTCACCGCCGACAGCAGCAAGGCGTTCCTCAATAGGTGCTTCTCCAATGTCCTCCGGGATGTCGATGATACCACCGGAAACAATGTCTCGGATGGGCTTAGGAACATCACCGGTATCTTGAACATTTTCTATTATTTTTTCGATGGCCTTCAACGTTCCATCAAGCCGCTTCCTGACTATGAAACAGGGGTTTAGATATAAAAGCAGACGGCTATGCGTTTTTTCTCCGCTTGGGATCGGCTGCTCAGAGAACAGACTGCTTGATGAAAGCTGATGTACCAGTACTTTAAGAAATTCCGGAGTCTCGTTTCGGTCGAGCGGATGGAAATCATTCGTTTGCAAGTCTTCGCTCAGAGTATTGATACCGCTGAGATTGATGTCCTCCATCACTTGAAACACGGCGGAATACAATTCTGAAGGCGTATCCGTGTCCACAATGCTGACGGTATCGCTGTTGGCATCATAGTCCATCTTTACCCGGTGGGTCAGAATGGGATGACGTATCTCCGGATGCCGAGCATCGCAAAGTACACCATTTGCAACGATGATTTCTTCCGTTTCCGATTCACGTTGTAGCTCAAAGTAAAAGCGGTACAAATCGGCAAACAATTTTCTTGTCCGCTCCGTGATTTGCTGGTTTACTACCCATTTTGATCGTACATCAAGCCACTTCTGGTAGCTCTTGACGCGCCCCTCTTTATCGGTGAACATCTCACGCTGTAGATTCCCCTCAACGTCTTCCGGTTCATTATCAAACAGGCTTAGTATTCCGATCTCTTTCCTCGGATTAGGTTCGATGAAATCTTTTACTCCTGCGTCGTTGTAAAAGCTGTCCCACCCGGGCAGAAGCCATTCCTTAAATGTTGCACTAGGTTCCGGGCACCTTTGGAATTCCGGCTTGTGGACAGACAGGAGAGTGTTATCGTGACCAGCGTCTGCGGTCTCCGGCTCCTCCTCTACTCGGTCATGGTAACACATCTTGATATTGCCCGGATCATCCGGTAGATTGGAGAGCGCAAAGGCCCAAGGGTAATCCTTTGTATTAAGGATTGCCTTTTGCTTTAGCCTATTCAATTCAAGGATAAACTGGAAAAGAGAGATCGTTTTGCTCTGGTCAGTCAGTTTATCTCCTACTATGCTTTTTTCTTCAGCTACGTCCGACATGAATACGGCCTCCTGATAAATGTTAGTGCGATAGTAAACCTACTCGCTCTTTTCGTTCAGATCAAAATAGCAAAAAGAGGCCTTCCTTTTCGTTTCCAATGCCTCTTCCAAATACCCGACATTATAATAGATCGCTTTGTTGCTGTGTTTTCGTGTGTTGAAGCGGACGATGTGTCCTTTCAGAATTTCCGCTTGATGGCTGCCACCCAGCGCCGCAATCTTCTCAATCAGTTCCTTTGTTTTATCATCAGTAATGAAGCTTGCTGCCTGCACCGCGTCAAGCAGGATCTTGAGCTCCGGCACGCTGAAACTGCGATCCGCGACATAGTATGCCTTCGAGTGCCCTTCCACGGTAGACATGACTTCATAGCCTTGCTTATTGAGCGTTTCCATGTCTTTGGCTAACGTTCTGCGGTCGCAGCTGATATGCATCGCTTCAAGGCGTTTGCATATCGCTCCGGTCGAAAGCGGATGCTGTTCATCCGAGTCCTGACGCAGCATCTCAATGATTTTCAGCAGCTTGATTTTTTGACAGTTGTTATCAGGCACTTCGACTCCTCCTTCGTAGGCTATAGAAAGACATATAGATTATAGCATGTTATTTGTCGGAGGTAAAGCGAAAACTGTCACATTTTTGCGCCGCTTAGCGAATATACCATTCTGAATATGTCAATATTTGGTTCTGCTATGGGTTCAAATCCTATCGATACGTTGGGTACTAAGTTATCAAAGGGTGCGGAAACAGCAAATGCTTTTCACGCGCTTTGCTCGGAATCGGGTCGGATAGGCCTGTTTCTGAGGTTATTTCTACAGATTTTTATTCGCCAGATGCTAATCACCGGCAAAACTACAGGATTTGTTAAGTCTGCTCGAAACGGACGGACGAGAATAGGCTAATGGAAGCGGTTGGGAACGCATATTCGATATGCGGTGCTCTTCATGATATAGCAGATTGTTGCTCATGTTGCTATATGGACACTGCTCAAACAGCGTTGTACTTCAAATTTGGCACCCTATTTGGCACCCTTTCGAAACGCGACGGTATAAAAGCTGCGCAAGTTGCAGAAATCGGCACAAGATGTTGTGGATAAAAGTAGAAAGATGCACAAGATGTGGTGTTTGCGGACATTGCAAACGCTATCGAAGCGATAGCACAGTCCTCCTAAGCGGAAGGTCGGGAGTTCGAATCTCCCCGGGAACGCCACAAAGCCCCAGAAATGGGGCTTTTTTCGTCCCCGCAGTTTTTGTTGAGCTTGCTTTTTTGCTAATGAGTACACTCGCCATTGGCCTTAATTTCACTTCTTATGTAACCTCCCGCTTGCTAATCGGAGGATTGGAAAAGCGGGATTTTGCTAATTTTTTTGCCCTTTTTGCTAATCGCTCGATTTTCGGGGCAAATTTCTTGCTAATTGGCACTTGCAGCGCATACAGTCCCTTGTGTTCCCATACCGCCTAAAAGCTGAAGCAGTTGAGAGGTTAGCTCCGGCGATTTGTTCAGCAGTTCCAGTACCTTTGCCACATCGTTTGTGGCTGCCGCAGGCTGAACAACCTCCGGCTGCACTGTTTCCTTCTCAGCAGGCATCTGATGCTGATAGAACACCTTTTCAAACTTGTCGGCGTTAAGCCGCCTGTCCTCGTCGAGAATATGCAAATACACATCAGACACCATCTTTAACTGCGCGTGTCCCGTGTCGCCCTGTACGGCCTTCATATCGCCGCCATTGAGCTTCAGCTTGTAAGTCGTGCTCGTGTGGCGCAACGAATGGAAAACAACGTCGGGGAGATTGTTTTTGCGAATAAGGTCTTTGAAGGAACGTGAAATCACCTGTCCCTCCAAGGGTCTGCCGATGTCAAGCGACAGGTTGCATAGCTTCCGATAGCAAGCGGGGCATCTCACAGTGTGCTGTACTCGATGTGCTTTTCTTGCGATGGTTTTCAATGCGATAGTCTCCATATTGCTTCCTCCTATGTAGCGTATGTTCTGTTTGACTGAACACTATGGATAAAAAAAGCCGCGTGTAACGGCTTATATCAAGTTGTGTGTGGAAAGACGAATACGCATCGCTTCGCGGGACACGTTGAAGATTTCAGCCATTGCATCGATTGCCGCCTGCTTGCTGCTCTGACTGCGCCCAACGGCATAGTATGCCTTTTTGACCTGTGTGATAGGCATAATAAGCGCCGTGCCGAGCATATCCGCCTGTCGTTCAATGGCGCGGTCAGCTTCGGAGCTTAGTTTACAATCCTCGGAAATTGCAGTCTTTGTCATAGCGGCTGAATACTGTGAGCCGCAAAAGATGCTCTTGTGCAATATCCAATGTGCTAATTCATGCTCAAAGGTAAACCGCAAGCGTCCCTCATTACCGCTGTCCAGTAGATGCGCATCGGCAATAATCGTACCGCCCTTGACAATGATGGTCTTATACCTGCGCTTTGCCATATCGTAAACGATGACCTCCGCAGCATCAAATACGGTTTCCCCGCAGATACGGTCACTATTGCGTAGGTAATGGTACTCCACGATAAGCCCCAAGGATTCAATGATGTCGTCAATGGGAATCGCTTTGGGTTTGCTGAGCAACAAGCAACGGTCATATTCGTTGAGCACGTTCCTTGCAAGCATATCAATAACTGGTTGACGATAAAACCGAATATCGCTATTCATCTGTGCTGTCCTCCCGTTGTGCGTCACGTTGCTTGAGCGTTTCTATAAATGCCTGCCATTCCTCATCCGTTGCGTCTACATCCTTTGCGGTACGGAGCGCCACACGCACAACATCGTGCCTCATGATGTAGTCCGGCAAGTCCTGTGACACGCCATTGATCTGCGAATCGGCGGCAAGGTCGTACAGAATTTCTGCTTCCGCACGGGTCAAGTGCAGCACCTCAACCGCCTTATCCTGATACTTGCGCGTAGGTGCGGGGCAACGGTCGTTTTCTATATTGCTCAAATACACGGGCGAAAGATCTATTTTCCCTGCGAGGGCGCGAAGGGACAGCCCCTTTTCTTTGCGCTTTTCTCTGATATAACTGCCAAAGGTTTCGTTCATGTGTGATTGCCTCCTACCCGCGTTCACTCGTTCTGAACAACGTAGTTACAGTATATACAAACAGAGTTTCGGTTTCAATAGGATAGAAAAGAGGTGGCGTGTCCACACGCCACCTCCAATGCTTTGCTTGCTGTCATTTCTTCCACATTTTCCCGTATTCACGGGCAATTTCGGGCGGTGAAATGATTTGGATTTCGTCGGCAAACTGGAACACCCACCCGAAGAAGGTCGGGCTTACCGAAACGTCCACCGTGGCAAGGAAATATGCCTTGTCAAGCACTTCCGTTTGGACGTTTTCGCCAAACCTATCAACGATTACTCGCATAAGGTCTTTTTTGCACCGTAGCGTGACCGTCGCATTATGCCCGTCGAACATATCAAATACCTTGCTCCCGTATGCAGCGATGGAGCAATCGCTTGGAGGAGGAACGGCGGGAGTGTCAGCAAGGGCGACATTGCACATCCTGTCCACTCGAAAGCTGATGACCTTATTGTGACTGTTAGAAAAGCCGAGAACATAATACCTGTCTACATTCCAAATAAGGTCATACGGGCAAAAACGGTAAACCTTACCCTTATGCTTCAGCACCTTGCGCTTGGTAGGCGTATATTCATAGTATTGGAATGTAATCTGTTTCTGCTGCTCAATCGCCATGCGAATCACATCTGCGGCATAGTAGACGGTTTCGTTGACAGGTTTGATTCGTTCGGAAACGTACAGGCGGCGTTTCAGATTGTCCGCTTGATGTACGCTAACAAGTGCGGATAGTTTATGTATCAGCGCCTCACTTTTTGCAGGCGTAATGAACTTGGAGGCATACACCGCGTCGATGAGCAGCTTCACCTCCGGCAATTCAAGCTCCCGTGCGCCGAGAAAATATTTGTTTTGCGTTCCCTTTACGGTCACGATGTCATATCCCGCTTCGCACAGCAAATCCACATCCGTGCTGATCGTTCTTCTTTCCGTGACGATGCCATGCTTTTCAAAGTATTCAATAATCTCTGCCGTGGACAAAGGATGTTCCTCGTCCGTTTGCTGCCGAAGCAGCGTCAAGAGCATGAGTAAGCGGCGTTTACTGATTTGCGTGTCCATATGTGTAGCCCCCTTTTTAATCGGTGGTATGACAATCACCCAATTGGTTAGCTACCTGTTCGGGAGATTTGTTTATACTACCCTGCCCGGCAGAAATATAAAGGCACAGCTTACGTATGCTTGGTCATGCATTACCCTATATTCATTGCATCACTTTTGCCATAAGGCTCTCATAGCTATCCACCACATCGTATTTCACGACATCCGTGCTGATGGACTTAAAATGCTCCCTCGCACAATGGATTTTCGCATCCTCGATCAAGCGTAGCTGCATGGAGGACATGGAGCCTTTCGTTTCTGCAACAAAGTATATATGCTTGACTGTTCCCTCATAGAAAGCTATCGCCCAATCGGGGTTATACTTGCCAACAGGCGTTGAAATGAAGAATCCGCTCGGCAGCTTCACATATACCGCAACATCGTTGCTTGTATCAAGTTCGGTTGCAAAATCTCGCTCATTTGTGGAATCGTAGAGGATATAGTCATACAGGTGCTTATGCGCCTCCATAGCGTTGTACCCCAAACGCCCTTTCATGGTTGGCTCAGTGAATATGTCCGTATCGTAGACTGCTTCGAGCTTGTTGTATGTAATATGCTGGATGATAACCGTTGCCTTTTGGTCGTTGATGAGCGCAGACGCCTTGATGATGAACTCCTCGGGATTATTGGAAAACTGGCCGAAAACGGCAGGGCTGATTCCTTTGAGTATTCTCACAACAGCAGCACGGGTAAGACCCGTTTCTGCGACAATTTTGCCTACAAGGTCATACTTAACGCTTGTATTTGCTGTAACGCTTGTGCGCTCTTGGCTCTTGCTGTCCTTTTTGAATGCTGCGCCCTCTTTAAGCTGCTCCTTTGATGCAATACCCGCCATAGAGCCTGTTTCAACCTTAAAATAGATACTCGCCACATGGAGGTCGCGGTCAAGCGCACAGATACACTTCTCGATCAGCTCATCCGTATCAAAATTCACAACGTATGCGGACTTGACATTGATGCGTTTCCAGAGCTCTTGAAACTCCTTGCGGTTGAGCTTGTCATTATCGAGCCGCAGCTCCACATTGTTCGCACGGGCGTTCTCCGGCTGCGCTGCCCTGGCGTCATAAATCGTATCGAGAATTGACACTACGGAATCGGTGCAACCTGCCGCTTCTTCCGCAACTTCTATTGCGCCGTTCTTCTTATCATCATAATATTTGTCGGTCAGTATGCCTTTTCTGATATAGCCGTTGACAATCAAGCTCTCATAGATTGCTTGTGCCATATCAGCATCAACGACCTGCTCGTTGCCCTCAGCATCCTTAATGACTTTGTTCTTGAACAGTTCTACCGTGACGGCGCGCGGTCTGTCGGCAACGGCTTCGGCAAGCCCTGTTTGATATGCCTTTACGAAGGGTTCAAAACCCCAATCGGTCACAACGGTAAGCTGATTGATAACCTGCACATCTTCCCCAAGATAGCCTGCATCCATACGCTCACCGTTTTGATTGACGGATAAGCGCAGACCGCGCCCGATCTCCTGCCTGCCGCGTATCTCCGATTCGCTCTGCTTTTTGAGCGTACAGATTTGGAACACATTGGGATTATCCCATCCTTCGCGCAATGCCGAATGAGAGAAAATAAAGCGCACAGGTTCTTTGCGGTCAAGCAATCGTTCCTTATCCTTCATAATCAAGTCGTAAGCATCTGCATCATCGGAAGTCCGTGCCTTTTTATCGCCTAACTTGCTGTCCACAAGGCGGTGGCTCTTCTTGTCAATGGAGAAATAGCCCGCGTGGGTTTGCTCGGCTGAAATGGAGGTCAGATACTTGATATAATCGTCCTCGCCAATGCCAAGTTGCAGACTGTTCAGCGCGTTTTGATACTCCTCCTCAAAGATTTCGGCATATTGTCCGTTTATCGCTTTGCCCGCTGCATCATACTGCTTGTACTTGGCTACCTCGTCGATGAAGAACAGGGACAGTACCTTGATGCCCTTGTAGAACAAGCGGCGCTCCCGCTCAATATGGGATTGTATCGTTTCGCGTATTTGAATCCTGCGGAGCTGTTCCTCACTGACCTCGCCAACGGCGTCGCCAGCAAATATCTTCTTGCCGTTCACGAAGGAAACGGAATTGTCGCGTCCGTCGATGCGGGATACGATATATCCGGTCTTGTATTCTTCCAGTCCGCCGGACTGATCGAAAAGATTGAAACCCTCTGCCACAATGCGGGTCGTTTTGCGAACGCCTGTCGCGCCTTTTACATCAAATTCGATGGTTGCAGTAGGTGCTTTATCCTTAAAAAGATTAACACTTTGCAGGTATAAATAGCCCTCGGTTGCGGTACTGCCCGAAATAGAGATTCCCTTTACCTCAATCTTTTTGACGAGCTTCTTGTTGTATGCTTCCATTGCATCAAGGCGATAAACCATATTATAGATGCTGTCTTTCCTGTGCGTTGCGGAATAACGCAGTGTAAACAGCGGCTGAAATTCTTTTAGGCGCAGCTTGGTCTTTTCACCCTCCACGGATTGCGGCTCGTCAATGATAAGGATGGGATTTGTCTTGGCGAGAATATCAATCGGCCTGCGGCTGCGGAACTCATCCAGCTTCATATAAATGCGCCGTGCGTCCTTGCCCGTGGCGTTAAATGCCTGCGAGTTGATAATCATTACATTGATGGCGCTGTCGGAAGCAAAACGGTCAATTTCCGTCAGCTGAGCCGAATTATAGATGAAGAAGCGAATCTTCTTGTTATACTCCTCGGCAAAGTGATCCTGTGTAATGTCAAATGATTTATACACGCCCTCGCGGATGGCCACAGAAGGAACGACCACGATAAACTTGCTCCAGCCATAACGCTTGTTCAGCTCGAACATGGTCTTGATATAGGTATATGTCTTTCCAACGCCGGTTTCCATCTCGATGGTGAGATTAAAATGCCCTTCGAGCTGTTTGGACGGTGCAAGCTGCCCCGTGCGCTGTATTTTATTGATATTATCCAATATGATGGCGTCATTCAGCTCCGGCACAATGGGTTGATTGCGGAAGCCCGTATAATCTTCTTCCTCGGTCAGCGTCATTTGCTGATTGCGGGAGATTGTGCCTCTGTCCATCATATAGGTGGGGGTCAGGTATGGCTGTCCGGCAAAAACGTCACAGACGGCTTTTGCTGCGTCGGCTTGAAGTTTTTGATGTTTGAATTGTAACTTCACTCGGTTTCACCTCGCTTCGTTGTTAGAGTTTAGAGTTTAGAGTGAAACTCACGGTTTTTGTTGTTGCAGTTAACATCTTGCGGATTTCGAGGCAATCCGCAAGAATGCTCTGATATTGCTCTTTCGATAGATAGTCCGTATCATATAGCAATTCCAGCCAGTACTGCGTTTCGGCACATTCCTTTAAAGCAATATAAACCTTGGAAAGGAAATCTTTTTTCGTAATTGCGCATTCGGATTCTGCTAAATTCGCTCCAACACTCGTTCCGCATCGTAAAAGTTGTTTTGCCATGACAAATTCTTTCTTCTCATCGCAAAGATATTTATACAGCTTTACGATCCGAATCGCAAAAGCTTTGCTCTTAAATCTTGCCGTATTCTCTTCTTTCATACTCTCAACTCTCAACTCTCAACTCTCAGCTCTATGCTCATATCACCTTCACGCTCGTATTCGGCGCAAGCAGTTTGAATATCTCCGTCACGTTGATTTTCTCCGGGGAGCTTGCAAAGCTACTGTCCCGAAAAACCACGCGCAGGGGCTTGCGCCCCGCAATTTCCCGTATCACGGTTTCGGGAATGTTGTTATCAAAACACGCAATCAACGGCGCAGTCCCCACTCTTAACTCTCCACTCTCAACACTACCATAGGTGTGCACCGTGCAGCCATTGATCTGCTCCGTTTTCTGCGGCAGAGAAAGGGGCAGACCCCATTCCAATAAACAGCCATAGAGCAAGTCCATGTCCGTTCTGTCCTCCTTGATGTTGGAGGTCATATCGTCTAGTAATGTCTGCGTGTATTCGGCTGCTCCGTAGTACACGTCCTTCATGTTGGTATCGTCCAGCTTAAACACCCGGAAGCCTATGTCGAGTGTTGAGGGTGGAGTGTTGAGTGTGGAGTTGTATTCGACTTTAGTTTGTCCTTCAACTCCACTCTCCACACGCCTAACTTCACACTTTATCTTCTCCCCGGCGCGGCGGATGCGTTCTTTGCCGATTTCGCAGATGTTTTTATAGCCCGCTTTGTAGGCTTCGCTCTTTTCATCGCAGGTTTCCGGCAACTGCACCATGATGAATTTGCGGTGTCCGCCATCCTCGGCGTTAAGTTGCATGACAGCGTGGGCGGTGGTGGCAGAGCCGGAGAAAAAGTCTAATACTGTATCACCGTTTTCAAAAGCGATCATCTTTAACATCTGCTGTATAAAGAAAACGGGTTTAGCATAATCAAAAACTCCACTTTTCCCGAATAGTGTCTTAATCTCGATGGCACCATTCTGATAGTTTATATCACTCTCGTCCCAAATTGACTTTGCTTTTGTGCGCCTGCCTTCACTCCTGTCAAGATAGTCTTTTTGGTAAATATCCCAAATTTGGACATTATTACGAGAAACGGTCTTTCCAAATAGTAAACCTTTGTTTTGTTCGATTTTTTCTTGTCCCCATCTCCAAGTGCCATCTTCCATAGTTGAGGGTTGTATTGGCAATACTTCTTCAACATGGGTTTCATCTCTTACAAGTGAGATTGACCCATCTGACGAATTAACGTAGATTGGGAAAAATAGGTTAGGCCTTTCACTTCTGCGCCAGAAACCGCCGCGCATCCGCAAGCCAAGTAGTCTGTACACACCAAATTTATCTTTGAATTTGTATTCAGATGCCATTTCTTTAGATAATTCATGCCCGATTACTCTGCAATCAAGTCTTGATTTAGCATACATTATTAGGTATTCATGAAGACTGGCAATTTCAGAAGTTGACATAGAACCACGAGGGTTGCTCTTTATAACGATTGTGCCAATGTGGTTACTTTCTCCAAATGCTTCGTCGCACAGTTTCGTTAACGTTTCAAGTTCGTGCTCATCAATGCTTATGAAAATTACGCCTTCGCTACTCAATAGATTCCGTGCGAGAAGCAGGCGGGAAAGCATCATGCAGCACCAATCTGAATGAAAACGACCATTGCTGTCCGTGTTCTCTACAAAGTTTCGGTTTTCGTCCTCGTCAAACAAGCCCGTCTGTTCGGCATAGTCCTGCTTGTCCATTTCAAAGCGGTCGTTGTAGATAAAATCATGCCCCGTATTATACGGCGGGTCCAACACGTTGCCCGTAGTAAAGCCCATATCGAATATGCAGTTGTATATCGCCTTGATAACGGTGGGACTTGTGTAATGGGAGTTCAGCGTAGATTCGCGGGCGGATTCACATTCGCTCTCGGTCAGTAAGCCTTTGAGTTCAGCATATTCGGCGCGCCAGTTCTCTTTGCTCGCATCAAAAGCGTCCGCACAGCCGCCCCAACCGACATAGCGGGAAAGGATTTTCTGTTCCTCGGGTATTGCAAGGCGGCGCTCTGCTTCTATGGTCTGCAAGGTGCGAATTGCCGCCACGTTCATCTGATACTTCGCCTTTGCGCCGCCATACCCAAGCTCATCGTCGGTAATGCGGAAATTGTGCTTTTCCACGCGGGGCTGCGTAAGGTCAATGACGATGCTTTTCAGTTTGACCTCTTTCGGCTGCTCCCATGAGGGGGCAAGGGGCTGTTCCATCTGCGGCTCTATTTCCTGTTCGGGTTGCTCCTTTAACCATTCCCGCACGGTATGGAGTTTTTCTATACGGTTGATGGGAAAACCGACCTCGCTGTGGAACGTAATGTCCCGCATGGACACGTCGCTGGAGATCTCGCCAATGCTTTCGACCTCATATTTACGTCCATTCCATTCGATGACTGTGCCAACGGCTACTTCTGGCGTATCCGCAATTTGTGGTTCTTCCACAATAGTAACGGATCTTCAAATATGATTAAGTGGTCGTTGACTTCACTCTCCCGCAACCGCCGCTCAAATATATCACGGGGCATATCCTCGGAAAGCAGCGGATATTTCGGGTTGGACAGCATGACGTTTTCATCGTCATATCCAAGTATGGTATAGGTCTGCGCTCCAAGCTGCACCTCATCGCCAAGCGAAAACTTGTACTCGGCGTCTTTGCGGCGCTCGTCCATAGCTGCTGCGGCTGCTTTGAGCGCCTCCCGCGCCGCCGCTTCCTCGGCTTGCTGCAAACGGCGCTCCGCTTGCTGCTGTTCGTAGGTGGGCAGATACGCCTTTTCTTTTTCGGTAAGATAGCGGTCAAGGGCGATCAACTCCGACAATCGGTTATGAACGGTGCGCCATGAAAATGTGGTGGACGCTTTTGTTTCATAGCTCTCGATTTCCAAGCCCTTGCCGTCATGGTTGGCAAAGCCTCGGCTACCGTCAAGGAGCGTATGCGAATGACCGCCAATGCCGTATTCCTTTTTGAGAAACGCCACGGCGGTCTGTGCATCATGCGGGGCTTTGTAAAATGAATAGATGCGGTATTTGCCGTGCTCAAAGCCGCTGCCGCGCACAAGCTCATTATCCAAGTCAGCCTGTGAGATAGAAAAAGCGGAAGCCGTTTCAGCCTCCGCTTGCTCAATCTGTTCAATTTGCTTGTCTGCCAATGGAAAAAGACTTAGCTGTGGACTATATCCGCTATCGCCGCTTCCTCGGCTCTGTGCCGGATATTGTTCATCTGCTGCACCCACGCCATCTGATCGCTTGCTTTCAAGCTCTCCGTCACGCCCTCGGCTTTCGCCATCTGCGCCGTTGTCATTTCGACCTGTTCCCGCGCCGCCCTGTCGATCTCCAAGAGATGCTCTGCCAGTTTGTTCTGAAGCAGCAGGGCGCTGTATGTCCCTTTGCGATTCTCCTTGAGAAACGCTTTCCTCATCATCCCGTATTTGCCGATCTGCTCCGTTGGCTGCTCGTCCATCTCTATATCGGGAATCAGATAGTCCCCGTTCTGTCTGTAATTGAGTTCCATATCCGTCGCTCCTTTCGCTTTTTCTATCTTCATTCTGCAATACCTTATCAGTCTTTGCAAGTGTGTTGCGCTCCTGCTGTTCCATACTGCGCACACTTCGCTCTATCTGCCACATAACCATTTCGGAAATGTCGCTCGTCGCCGCGCCAAGCTGTGCGATGGTGTCCGGCGTGTTGAAAAGCTGAATATCGGCGTATTCCTCGCCCTTGAAATAGTCGCGGGGATTGATACCCATACGCTCCATGACCGTATGCGAAACGCTTGAAAGAAGCTGCATGAGCAGCGTTGCGCCGATCTCCGCGTCCTCTTTATCCGCTAACGCGCTGCCATCGCATACCTTCAAAAGCTGCTCGGCATAATCCTCATAGTTATCCGAAACGGCGTTTACCACAACGCCCATGATATGCTCGGGCAGGGTATCGCTCTCAACGCCCGTTTCCCCAAAGTGGTTTTGCAGTTCCTCCACAATTTGTGAATACTGCTCCGGCTTTGCTTCCCACAGCTTGAACGGGATATTGGTGCGAGTGTTGGTATCGGAAACATCGAACAAATATCGAAGCGCGGGCTTTTGCCCGCTGTCGTCGATCAGGGCGATGCCCTTTGCGCCCTTGTTCACCCATCGCTTGAACGTGTCGTTCCAAAGCTCTATGGGCGCACAGGCTGTAGCGTCGGGACGCTGTGCGTGAATAAGCACCTGTTCATGGAACGGGTATTTGTAGAGCCATGCGGCGCTGTCGAGAAAGTGCGTCCAGTTTTCAACGGAAGCGGTAAGCTGTTCCGTTGTCTGCGTCGCAAGCTCGGACATGACTTGTAGTTTTGTTGCCATTTTGACCTCCTTTGCTAATTTTTGCATTGAAAAAGCAGCCTGACACGGCTGCTGAGTCAAATCATCTTCTTATAAAATGAGTATTTGCTATTTCATCTTTTCTTGACACTCGCTACACTCTCTGTCATGAATGGAAATGATGCCGCTGCATTTTGAACAAGTATACTGTTCTTTCTGCTTTTCCACAAACACTTCTAATCCGTGTTGCAGCACATACTCACTATTATCCATAAGACTTGCTTGATACCGCTTGTTGTAGCTTTTTTCAAGATTATTTATCAGCTTGCATGGATAGTCTGAACACTCAAAGCAATAGGATATTCTTTTGTCTTTGATACAGTCTTTTATCTTACATTTGCGGCAGTGTTCGGGCTTTCCTTTATCGCTACTCAAACAGCCGGCACACGGCTGTTTGTGATAGCAATGTTTATAGCAAACCTTACAATTCATTCCGCAAGGGGCAAACATTATGGTGTCAATATTTTCTGCTGGCATTTTCATAATCCGTTGCCCCTTTCGAGATTAACTCACCGATAAACTGGAATTTGTCGGGGTGAAGATAATGCTCATAATCTCTCAGACAAAAGATCAGCCTAATACATTCAATATTCCATGAACAAGTATTCCCGAATAACAGTTTTTAGTTTTGTACCTCAATGAACCTAACATCGCTCCAAATATTGCACCGGTTATTACTTTCATCATGATTACATTAAGTAAGTTTCCACCATTCCAGAGATATATTCCGATTGCGTATCCGATGTGCCACAAAGCAAACAACACAGTCACAGTCAGAAAGGTTTTCCATTCTTTATCAAAGCACTTGTTTAATTTGTTCCAAATGACCCCTCTGAAAAGTAATTCTTCCAATATTGGTGTAACAATGCTCCCGTATAACAAAATCAGGGCATTTTGTAGAGTAAATGTTTTTACAAAAAACAACGTAAACACATAAAAGCCAGCTGCAATCAGGGTAATGACTATGTATGGCAAACTAAATGTTTGTGGAAAAACAGATAAACTGTATTTTTTTCGTCTGCTATATAGAATAGTGACTGCAAAAACGACTATCATGGAAATCAATGTGACTATGCTTCTGGAATAAAAAGTTTCTGTTATATAGATGAACACAATCCGTTTCGTTCCAAGAAAAAAGCTTTGAATAACAGTCAGGCAAATCAAGATAAGGATTATATCCTTGAATACGGGCTTTCCCTGTGCCATTTCACAGGCGACTGGTCTTTGTTTTTTAGAATCATCATGATGTTTTCTGCAGTCATCACAATTTCCGTGACGTTCGCAATTCTTCTTTTTACATGGACAATTTGTGTTTTCCATGAAACCGCACCTCTTAAAATACAATTTGTTTCGTGTTCATTATATAAATAATCTCACTAATATAAATTCCGATTTATCTATCAAGTATTATATCATATTATCGCTCCGGCTCATGCCTTTTCTTTTCGCGTTCCCGTATCTTTGCCGCTTTTTCCATAGACCAATGCGGAATATGCTCCGGCTTGACCTCACCTTGAATGTCGCGGCGTTCATACCGGCTCTCTTTGCCGCTATACAGGTTGGTGGCAAACACCGCGCTGCCACGGGCGTTTGCCGCCGCACCGAAACCGCTGATAATGCTCAAGCGCTTTTATCACATAATCCTCGGTTTGCTGTGGTGGGAGATTTTTCGGGATATATTGCCGCAGCCGTTCTGCCTTAAAAGTGAATTTTTCTTTCTGATTGGGCTTTTCCTCCGAAAGAATAGAGAGAATGACCTCATCATTGAGCTTTCCGTTTTGAGAAAACTGTTTCATCTTGATTGCCTGTGCCAAGGAGGGTGTGCAGTCCTCACATTCCATTGTTTCAAGCAATGCCTGCTGTTCCTCTTTTGGCAAGTAAGAGATTTCCACGGCAGGACGAAAAGCAATGTCACCCTCATCTACCATTTGCAAAACTTCGGGAATAAGCTCAGTAAGGCGGATATATCGACGAATCTGTTCTCGGCTATCGCCAGTTTTCTCTGCAAGAATATCTCGTGATTTTGCGTTTTCCGACTTGTGCTCCATTGGGGCACAAGTTAAGTCTGTACGTTGTCCTTGCCTTTTCATTGCTTCAAGCCGCATTTTCAAAGAAAACGCTTTTTCACTGGGTAGAATCTTTTCACGCTGCAAGTTGCTGTCCACCATAAAGATAATGGCTTCATCACGGCTCATTTGCCGTACAACCGTGGGCAGCGTTTCAAGCCCTGCCAACTCACACGCCCGTTTTCTGCGGTGTCCGCTGATTAGCTCATATCGTCCGTCCTCCTTTTGCCGTGCAACAGCAGGTGTGAGAACTCCAAACTGTTTGATACTGTCCACCATTTCAAGCATTGCTTCATCTTCCTTTACCTGAAACGGGTGGTCTGGAAAGGTATCAATTTCAGACAGCGGCAAATCCTGCACTTTTTGCAGCTTTTCTTCCGCACGGCTTTCCTCTGTGGAAAACAGATCATCTACTGTGGGCAAGTTCAGATTTATGCCGTTGCTTTTCGCCATCGGTCAACACCTCCTTTGAAAAGTCTGCGTAGGATTTCGCAACCTTGCTGTTTTTGTCATAGGCATAAATGCTCTTACCTGCGGCGCTGATTTCAGCGGCTTTGATAGCAAGCGGAATTTCACTCTTATAGATTTTAAGAGCACTCCCATAGCTTTGCCGCAGGGTGTCTGCCGTTGTCTTTGCAAGATTAGTGCGCCCGTCAACAAGGGTGAGCAAAATGCCATCCACCTGCAATTTCGGATTGATTTGCTTTTTGACTTTGGAAATGGTTTTGATAAGCTGCGTCATACCCTTTGCCGGAAGATAGTGCGCCTGCACCGGAATAATCACGCTGTCGGCGGCTGCCAGCGCATTGACGGTAATCATACCGAGCGACGGCATACAGTCAATAATCACATAATCGTAATTCTTTTTGACTTCATTGATATATGTGCGCAGCGTAAACTCACGGCTCATGGCATTTACCAAGGTCATCTCCATAGCGGACAGCTCGATGTTTGAGGGCATCAGATCAACATTCTCTGCGTGGTGCAAAATGCCGTCGCTTTGCTGAAAATCTTCATCGCGGATTACCCGTTCCATCATCGTGGAGATAGAAACAGGCAGATTATCCGCATTGGGAAAGCCAAGGCAGGTAGTGAGGTCGCTTTGTGGATCACAGTCCACAAGTAGCACCTTTTTGCCCTCGTTTGCCAGTCCGATACCGAGATTGACGGTGGTGGTAGTCTTTCCGACACCGCCCTTCTGATTTGCAACGGCAATCACTTTGCTATTTGACATTGCGGTTTTCCTCCTTTACATAGATTTAGCCGCCCACCTCAAGATGAAATGGACGGCTATGTAATAAATATGGCAGCAAAAACAACATGAAAAGCGCACAATTCAAGCGAAAACATCAAAATTGGTTGATTTTTCCGAAATATTGCTGTACAATAATATACAACGCTGTCAAATGCGCTGTTGCGTGCTTTGGCAGGCATAAAATGTAGATTAAGAAATCCCTGTCATTCACGACAGGGATTTCTTTGTTTGTATGTAGACTAATGAGGTGCAAGAATGGCTGTAAGCTATAAAAGACTTTGGAAATTGCTGATTGATAAAGATATGAAAAAAGGCGAGCTGTGCCGGTTGGCTGGAATTAGTACCGCCTCTGTTACCAAGATGGGCAGAAATGGCTGTGTGACAACCGATGTACTCGATAAGATATGTACTGCGCTGGAGTGCAATATCGAGGATGTCATGGAGATAAGTAGAACTGATAGTCTGTGAATTTTATATTTTAGGTAGTAAAGGTGGTATTAAGATGCCTTATACAGTTAAATCAAGTGAAAAATTGCGAAAATCCGGGGCAGAAGCAGAAACAAAAGCTTTGCTATATTTAATGAATTTCAGAAACGATAGTGACCAAATCCATTATTTTGTTGTTGATTTTTTTAACGATTTGACTGGAATGGATCGTTTTACCACTACTTTATGGGATTTGCAATCAAAGGCCAACTCAAATAATTATCCTAAGTCTTTGGGGCGAGAATTGGTTACGCTTTTCAAGAATTACTTAAGCCAAATAGACTTTAGCAAATATATTCTATTTGTCGGCGGTGTAAGCGATAACTTTAGAATTGATTCATCACAAAACACATTTGGGATTGGCAATGTAACGGCGAAATCTATTGCAAGTTTAAGAACTGGTCTTATTGCTGAAGCAGACGAAAAAGAATACATTGAAAAGTCGTCTATTACTGATGAGAATGTTGATGATTTTTTGAAAAAAGTACTGTTTGTCATAGATGACAAACAGCCACGTGAATATGTTAAAGCTATCATCAAGAATCATCCAACAATAATACCTGAAGACAAAATACTAGACGCAATTTTTAACGAAATAAGAGATATCCAGGCTAGCAAAAAGAATATATCAAATGTTGAGGGCATTACTATCCAAACGGTGGATGAAGCATTGAATTATTATCGACATCTCACCACAAACGAAATCCGACTATTAACACTACAGCGGATAATTAACAGAGACCCTGTTGAACAAGGTGTTCCACTTTCATTCTTTCCTCTATTATATGCTTGTCCTCCAGAACGTCAAAAAGATCTGGTAGATGAGTGCCAAAGAACTTTATGCAGAGCACTCTTTAATAAAAATGCGGCTGAGTCGTTTTGGAGCATCTTTGAAAGTGTCTATAACGCAATTATTACTTCTCCAAACGATGATGTGAAATGCATATATAGTAACTTGGATCGCAGACTTTGCGCTTCCTCGCCAGATTTTGATGTTCAATCGCTGAAATACTTTATTTCCGTAGTTAAGGATGGTGTTCAAAATTGATAATTAAAAAAATAGCTCTAGGAAACAAAGATGAATCCTACATTGAATCAAATTTAACGGATGGTCTTAACATTATTTCAAGCGATGATAATAATAAAGGGAAAACCATTGTTGTTCAATCTCTTATGTATGCATTGGGAAATGAGCCTACTTTTCCGGTCACTTTTGAGTACAGATATTACTATCATTATGTTGAATTTGAAGTAAATGCAAATTTGTATAAAATCTGCAGATATAATGACACTTTCGTTCTTAAAACGAAGAATTCACTTATGATTTTTGACAATACATCTGAACTGAAACGCTATTGGTCAAAGAATATTTTTCCGCTTCCATCAATAATAAAGAACCAGATGACAAGAATAGTCGACCCCGTTCTGTTTTTTCAAGTGTTCTTTATTGGGCAAGATAAAAAAGATACATCCTCTATATCTCATGCGGGATATTATAATAAATCCGATTTCATTAGCATGCTTTTCGATATGTGCGGTTTGTCAGACCTTGAGTTAAACCAAGATGAGATAGATAAAACAAAAAAAGAGTTGTATAAACTAAAAGAAGAAAAAAGTCTAATCTTGAAGCAACACAAAATTTTGAAATCCACAAAAGCTCCTATATCCTATTTGAGTGCCAATAGCGATCGTGAATCTTTTTCTAAAAAAGTATCCGATATGGAAAAAATCAATGATAAAATCTCCGAATTTCGCAAAGCAAGAAATGCAGCTGCTACGCGAAAAGCTAAGTGGGAAACGACAGTTAAGGAACTCCGCTCTCTTAATCGAACCATGGATTGTGGGGAATTGCGATGTATGGATTGCAATTCAACCAATATTTCATTTAGTGCATCGAAGCAGTCTTCTTATGCATTTGATGTGTCTACAGCCGAAATGAGAGGTGAAATTATTTCCTCTATCCAAGAGAAAATTGCAGCTTACGATGAAGAAATCGAAAAGTTGAGTGCTCAAATTACCGAACAACAAAGTCTACTACAAGGCATAATGACTGATGATAGTATTTCACTGGAATCAATTGTCGCATATAAACGAGACATTTTTAATGCCTCAGATGCCGAAAAGCGCTTGAATGAAATAGAAGAGCTAATTTCTCGCAAGGAAGCTCTTCTTAAAAACAGCGAGAATGCATCTCAAGATACCAAAGAAAAGCGAAATCTTCTTTTTCAATCTATACTGACCTATATGAATCAGTACTATAAAGAAATAGATGAAAATGGGAATTTAGTATTTGATGCTCTATTTACCAAAAAGGATGAAGTCTACTCTGGAAGTGAGTCAACTATCTTTCATTTAGTAAAGCTTCTTTCACTCAGAAAAGTGCTTAATCATTCTTACACCATAGTTGTTGACTCCTTTAGAGCCGAAGATCTGTCAACCGCAAAAGAAGCGAAAGTAATTGATCTTTGCAAGGGCGTAACCAATCAAATGATTTTAACGACTACACTTAAAGCTGAAGAACTTGGTAAATATGATGATATTGTGGAAGCTCACCATATTGATTACACTTCACATGAGCCATACAAATTACTTGGCACAGCAGATAACAGCGATTTTGTCGGCTTGCTTTCCCAGCTGTCTATAAATTTGATGTAACTTTACTTATTATTACAAGAGCCGCTTATTTTCACAGCAAGCGGCTCTTGTATGTAAGGCTATTGTAGGACACAGCATTCACTTTTTCAGTTGAACGCACATCCTATCCCGACTGGTTCTGCTAATAAATTTGCAATATGGGGCAAAAAACAGTGGGGTTTTGGGGGTTACGCTACGGTACTCACAGGAAATTCAAATTGCCTTAAATGCTTGATTTCACGGGCTTTTAAGGGCATTACAGGAAAGGTGGGTGCACCAGTGAAAAGTGGATTTTTTGAACTCCTAAGCGGAAGGTCGGGAGTTCGAATCTCCCCGGGAACGCCAAATTGCCCCTAAAGTACTGTGCTTTGGGGGCTTATTTTGTATGAAAAGGAATGGTCTTGATCGTTCCGACTCACAACCACAACCACAACCAATACTTAATTGATAGAGGGATAAATGGTTGCGGTGCTTGTGCGGAGCGTGGTACAATGAACTCGATAAATTGAACGTTGTCGGCTGGACTATTTTTAGTGAATGCGAGGAAATGACAAAATGGGTGTTGTGTCGGAATTAGTTATAGAGAATTACGAGCAAATATGCAGTATATTCGATAAGTACGGCGTATCAAATGCAAGAATTTTTGGTTCCGTAGCCAGAATGGAAGATAAAGAAACCAGCGATTTAGACTTGCTGGTAGACATGCCGCCCAACGGCACGCTGATTCAATTCGGACAATTACAATATGAACTTTGGCAACTGCTGCAAAAGCCGATTGACCTGATTACCTTTTCATGCCTAAAGCCCACGGTATTAGAGCATTTCAAGAAAATCAGCATTGATTTTTACCGAATAAAAGCCTTGTCCAAAGATAATGCCCCAAAGGAAAGCATGACAAAAGCAGACCGCATCATCAAAAACGGAAACAGCGTCATTTGGGTCATTGATCGCATTCTCAATAGCTGCCAAGGAGTGAATGAGGAACTGTTTTTGCTCGATAGCACAATCCAAGATGCCGTGACAAGAAATATTCAATTATTGGGACAGGTTATGTCGCAGTTTCCCAACGGAGAATGGATTGGCGATAAGGACGCTTTTTTTCAGGCACAACATGGCTGCGTAATGCTGCGAGATGCGCTGTTTATGAATGTCGATATTACGCTGCTGTGGCATACCGTGACAAAAGAATTGCCTGCCCTCCGCAAAATGGTATCGGAAGGGCTGGCTGCGATATGATGTTGACGGATACGCCAATTCAGGGTTAATTAAGAGATAGCGTTTTGTTACCCCATAGACTTACACTACTCTCAAACGCTTAATCACGCAACGAAGAATGTGCGCAGGTTTTGTTACCCCATAGATTTACACTACTCTCAAACCTTTATTGGCGATTACGAGCGGCGTGCACACTCAAAAATCGCAAGAACAAAGGCTACAAATATTATAAGTATTATCATTATAATTCCTTCTGCCCGTTACAATGCCACGGGCGGGGCGATTCGTTTTGTTAAATCTCAATGTGCCCGAATTCACTCGTTATACCAATCCTCCTCTTCGTCGTCGTAGGTTTTGTTACCCCATAGATTTACACTACTCTCAAACCATATGCGCAATAAAAGTCTTTCATAATTTGTTTTGTTACCCCATAGATTTACACTACTCTCAAACATTCTAAACTATCAATATCATTATCAAATGGTTTTGTTACCCCATAGATTTACACTACTCTCAAACGGGCTGCCGAGCACGATATACATTGATAAGTTTTGTTACCCCATAGATTTACACTACTCTCAAACTTGTTGCGTATGTTATGCTGTTGCGATATGTTTTGTTACCCCATAGATTTACACTACTCTCAAACGAGTGGTAACATCTGTGCTTGAAGCCTTGGGTTTTGTTACCCCATAGATTTACACTACTCTCAAACAGCAAGACATCACTCTGCATTTTGTGCCCGTTTTGTTACCCCATAGATTTACACTACTCTCAAACGATGGCTTCATGTAAGCGAGTCTTGACAAGTTTTGTTACCCCATAGATTTACACTACTCTCAAACATACAGATAATCGCCGTCAAAACAAACATCGTTTTGTTACCCCATAGATTTACACTACTCTCAAACGGGCTTTTTCAACCGATAACCGCCTGCGCAGTTTTGTTACCCCATAGATTTACACTACTCTCAAACGAAAAAACGGTCACTCCGACAGCAGCAGAGTTTTGTTACCCCATAGATTTACACTACTCTCAAACAAGAAGTGTTGCTTGGAGCTCGTTTTGTGGTTTTGTTACCCCATAGATTTACACTACTCTCAAACGGTGAATATTTGATTGCCAAAAATGCAGGGTTTTGTTACCCCATAGATTTACACTACTCTCAAACCATCGTGCGTCCGCATGGCGTACACGGCGGTTTTGTTACCCCATAGATTTACACTACTCTCAAACCCGTTCCCAGGATGAACCCCGATGCCGTTGTTTTGTTACCCCATAGATTTACACTACTCTCAAACTGTAACATCAACAATAAAGCATTTTTCTTTGTTTTGTTACCCCATAGATTTACACTACTCTCAAACACGGATGTCGGCGGCTCTCTAAAATCCAGTGTTTTGTTACCCCATAGATTTACACTACTCTCAAACAATAACGCCACGCACCGCAAAATCATTGTTGTTTTGTTACCCCATAGATTTACACTACTCTCAAACAGCCAGCCGTGAAGGTGTCCTCGCTTTCAAGTTTTGTTACCCCATAGATTTACACTACTCTCAAACACCTTCACCAGTGCGTAGCCAGTCCTCGTTGTTTTGTTACCCCATAGATTTACACTACTCTCAAACGACTGCTGAGCGTTGGAGCTGTACTATGAGTTTTGTTACCCCATAGATTTACACTACTCTCAAACAGTTAATATAACTGTGTATTTCTGTTAAGTGTTTTGTTACCCCATAGATTTACACTACTCTCAAACGTCATTTTCCATTTCCTCCTTTACAAAATAGTTTTGTTACCCCATAGATTTACACTACTCTCAAACCTCAAATTGCATCATATGGCAGGTCTGAGAAACGACACACTACAAAATCGGAGTGTACCATGGGTCTATTGCACATTTATTTTACCACAAACTGTTGCACCTTGCAACTATATCTCGCACCAATCTTCATCCACAGTCCAGCGCTGCTCGCCATCAAGCATGGCTCGTGCATTACAATCCAGCAGCATAATTCTATGCTTGTGTGCTGTTGCGGATTTGATAAACAAGTTCATTTTATCGTCAGCGAAATAGCTTCGCATATTCACAAAGATAAACAGTTTATCGCTCTCAAGCTCACTAACCAGCTCCATATAGCTTATAATGCGTTCTATTGGCTCGTCCTCATTCTCCTCAATAACCACGCCAACGCTTTTGATGATGCTGGAAATGTTGAGCTTGTCAAATGTTATACTACAAGGAAGTCCGAACGACAGGTCATCGATGTACCTTTCTATCTGTGCTAAGAGTTCCTCCGTTCTGAGAAAATTACTCTCATTCAAGCCTTCCTTTTCGATGGCTGCGCATATCTTTGTAAGGAGCGATTTTCTGTTGACCGTAAACGGCGTGAAGGTCTGAATAATCTCTGCGTTCTTGGGAAACTGGATCGGGCAATCGTCTTTTGACAAAACCGCATCTCCTTCATAGCCCTCCGCCTGCATGGTCAGATCCATCATAAGTCTATAGAAACATGTTTGGTTTTCTATGACCAGCGTACTGACCTTATTCTCATTAAATTCTATTACATGCCCAATCAAAGGCGTTGCAAGTCTCACAGCACTATCACCCTTTGGTCAGAATCAATCATATCAGATTTGTTCTGCCCTACCATATACTCCATATTTGCAAACTGTTTTTCTGTTACGGACAGCACTTGAACAATTCCTGACGGAGGCTTGCTCTTGCGAATGCTGCCAATAAGACAGCGCTCAACGCTCTGGTTGAGCACCATCCTGCAATAAACCGATTCCTGCAGCATCAAAAACCCGCTTTTGATGAGCGTCTTTCGAAACAAGCGATAATTTCGCTTGTCCTCAAGAGTCTCCGTTGGAAGATCAAAAAATACCAAAACTCGCATAAATCTGTAGCTCATATCTTCATAAATTTAATACACGAGATATCGTCGTCGTTGAGCGCATTGAAAACGCTTTTTGTGTACAGCTTGATAGCATTGATTGTCGTTTGCTGTAAGCCGTCAATCAGCACCTGCTTATGCAAGACATTGAGCATAGAATGCTTCTCCTCCGTCCCAAATTCTCCAAATGCCTGTTCCCTCACAAATCTGTCGACTAAAATGCGATATGGTTCCATGAGGTCGCAGCTCAGGTTGTAGGGGTTGAACACATTGTCGTGATGTAATCCCAGCTGCGTCAGGTACCCATTTGCAGCCACCTCACGATTGAAAGCCGACAGAATCAGACCATATCCATAGTTTAAGGCTGCATTGGTTGCACACTCTGCGCTCCTTGTGAATCCCATTCCAAAGATTGCATTGAAGTAGACTTTAGCGGCATGTCCTTCGCGATTGGTTGTATCACCCGGTTCAATCTCCCTAAGGTAGCCCCTCAACAATTCCGCCTCGTTCTTCATGCCCAGCTCAAAAAGAAACTGTGCTTGTTTGGCAATCTTCTCCGCTACAATTCCCGTCCACACCTCGCACTTGACGTCGTCTCTCCAGCCCACCTGCATCTTGATCTTCCTTGAACAGTCATGCGAACCAACATAAGGAGTAAGCTCTGCTGTGGGATTGCGTTTTTCATCGCAGAATACGACTTTAATCTTCCTTTCAATCAATGCTGCTATTAGGCAGCCGGTCAAGGAGACGGCGGTGTTTTCGATGATGAGCATCGAAATCTCATCAAGGAATATTCGCTTGGTCTCCTCGCCACGAACCACCATGTGCGCCATCTTCAGGTCGAGCTTGCAGCGGTTTGTAATCAGAACCGTTCGCCAGCTCATAACAGGTCGAGCAGGTTTATTGAACGCTTTTCGAACAAGCCTGCCGTTGATGCGTCAATAATGTAGACTTCCCTGTACTTCTTCTTCCAGTTTGAAAGTGTGGAGCTGATGCTTGTAACACCGGCTGAAGCCACTCCGCCAATCAGGGTCAAATCGCAGCCTCCGGAGTTGCAGGTCTTGAGCAGCATAAGCATCTGCATCAGGCAAGCCGCCTGATCTGCGGGAGAAAGAGCTCTGAAACGATCTCTGCCTCCTTCCAAGGTGCTTCGTTGGTTCTCAAGGAAATAAGAATAGGGGCGAGACATGAGCTTTGTAAAGAAAAGCTCATACAGTTGCTCGTTCTTTTCACTGGTTATTCCATCATACTTTTCGTTTACAACGATGTTGGCATTCTTCTTGCGCTTTTCAATAAAGGATTCAAGCGACTTAATGTACCCTTCCGATTTTGTGTCAATCTTTAGCGGCATCATAAGGGCAAGCTTCACAACCTTGCCTCTGTTCGCCTTTCCGCTTAGGCAAGCCCGACATCCATCGAACGAGAACAGCGTGTTGACTTTAAGTATGCGCATTCCCAAAGGAAACTCTACGTTATCCACCGCCTTGTTGATTATACTTGCTACCGTGTCCTTGGCGTATTCGAGCGCATAACCGGAATCTGACAAGAACCGTTGGGCGAACATAAGCTCCACGGGCATTATCATTACGTCAAGTTTCTTTTTTACCGAATATCTGACAGGGATAAAGAATGCCGCTGTGGGGCCGTTATAGCCGCCATACTTTTTGGGATCAAGACCGGCTTTCCTGGGAACCAACCCATCTTTTTGACGCAAAGGCATCTGATCAAAGAACCCGCCTTGACGCTTAAATGCGTACCTAGTGAAATGTATATTGTTCTTGAGCACAGTCTTTTTGACAAGCTCCAATGACTCAGCCCCCTTCCAAATGCTGCGGCCTTGACAAATCACGGGCGATGAAAATACAGTCTTGGTCTTAATGCTGTATCTTTGGTCGGGTGAAAACCACTGCTTTGAAAAACGCTCATGGTAAACATTGCCTACTACTATATTCAAATAAGCGTCCTTTGCATGGTGCAGGTCATTTACTGAGCGAGTCTTGAGCCTGTCAAATTCGTGTCTGAAGTCGGAAACGAGCCCCGCTTTGACATATACAATATCCGAGGACGGATACATTTCTTTGAGAATGGTGGCAACGGCCTTTGTGGACTGGCGTGTTTCCACCAGCTGACGATTGATAAATCCCATTTTTTCATCTGCGGAAAATGGCGTGCTGCGCTTGAGCCGATCGAACTTTTCATCGCTTATCAGACCGTTGTGGTGAAGCATCGTCCAGTACCCGATCATTTTCTGACGTATCTGGGGATTTATGGGGTCGTCATCTTTGAGCGCATTCAATTCTGAACGAACCAAGACCTTGTTGTTAATTATGCTATCGTCCTTTACAAAGCACTGCGGATATATGTGATCAACGTTGTAGATGTTTTTCTTGAGGTCGTCAATGTTGATAGCTTCCCCGCTATACATACACTTGCCCAACTGCAAGTAGTACAGGAACAAGACCTCGCTTTGCAGGCGATTGTCGGCAGAATCCCCCATTGAATTGAGTTGATCATAAACGAGTCTGACCTCATCAGTGTTGAGCCTGTCATACAACTCTATCAACTGTTCTTTGCGTGACTTGGTTCTCTTTCCCTTCTTATCATCGCCTGCGTCTCGTGCCATTTCAACAAAAATCTTTTTAGGTTCACGACCTGCTGCAGCTACTACCTCCTTGACAATATCCAACGTGCGAATGATAGGACGCTTGACGGCATTTGAAATATACATCTCATCTAATCGAGTATTTAGGCTCATGGGCTTGTCCCTGTAGTAATCCAAACGTCTTTGGTCAATGAGCGAACTGAATGTGAAATCGTCTGAAAGCAGCTGCATGAGATTGACATTCATCGTCCACATAAAGTGCATGATTGTACCGCACTCGCCTGTGGCTTTGTTCATGCCCTCTATCCCGTATAAAAGCTCATGCGACAAGCGTCCAAAGTCGCTATACTTGAGACGAGAAACATAACGCACATCTTCCTCGCTCAATGACGGAAACTCCCTCTTTAGCCACTTAATGAGGCGCATTCTGTCCCCTGTATAGGTGATACGCTCGATAATGCGTTCTGCATCATCTTCGTTAAGCAGCTTTCGGGACAAGAGGCTTGAAAAATCGAGCAGCGGCTTGAGCGAAGACTTTATGGTGATGTCAATTCCGCTTAAAACATCGCTCTTGCGCATATGACCATGGGACATACAATAATCTTGAATTTGCTTGGGCGAAACTCTGGCTCTCTTTTCAAAGAGCGTCTTGAATATCTCCTGCTTGACCTCAACCGACACCGGCTTGTCGTTGATTTTTAGATTGTTCAACTCATTTAGCACGTTGAACTTCGTGTAGCAAATCGAGTTCTTTGGCAGCACGGCTTCACCCGGAAGATAGGAGCAGGTGTTAGTCATTCTGCTGATGAACGCTTGCTCGCTCTTATCCAAATCGACCATGCTCTTATCCAAATCGTCCTTGACTGTAAAGTTCCACGGATAGATTTTGCCTGCTTTGCGCTCCAGCCAGTGGTGATCTCCCTTCTGATCGATGGGCCCTACATAATATGGTACCCGAAAATCAAACACGGAACGAATCTTGTCGGACACAGTAAGCCCCATTTCATCGGTGTCCAAAAGAAACGGCAGATAGCTTTGGGCATGCTTTAGTATCGCATCCAGCTCGTGCCAATACAACTGATAGGGTATCACACGATTGTCGCTGTCAACTTGCTTGGGAAGAAATGCACGAAGCTCCAACCGAGTTATCATATCCTCAAAAAACCGCATATCCTCCGATTCGCACTTTATGGGCTTGACGATGGATAAGAGGTACTTCGAAAAGACCTCCTTATTTGCCGAGGGCAGATGCTTATCGGGCAATTCATCGGTTTTTACAGACTTGAAATTGTGCGAATAGGCAACATAGTTGTCGGGTCGTATGTCCCTAAAAATCTTGTTGTAATCCGACTTTGCGTACTTTTTAATGAAGTGTTTCAAGCCCCTAAGATCCTGCTGATGTTGTTCGTAGATACTCACCTTAGCTTGCGATATGCTGTCTTTACCGGCAAGAACATCAATCAAGACAGCCCAATCGTACATGGCTTTGAGCACAATGACTATCTGCCCATCGTCTCCAAGCTCACTCAAAACAGCTTCAAAGTCCTCGTCCTTCATTCCCAACGAAAAAGACGCAACCTCGGAATAGCTATCGCTCTTGAACAGATCCTTTGGAGCAACACTGCCCCCACACAAGAGCTTTATCATAGATGCTCGGCTATACGGGCAGAGCTCGTTTTGGTCACTCTTTGGCTTTTTGCCATCAAACAGCAAGTTGAAAAACTCTTTTTCTTTTTTTGATACTCCCTTCTTCTGCTGCATGACCTTTGCAAATTCATCGGGATTGCAGTTCCAGGGCATATGGTACTCATTCTCTTTGAAGTGCTCCAAAAACGACTCGTATACGGCAGTAAAATCACGAACATTGTCAATATTGTCACGGTCAACTTCGCTTAGAAAATGACCTCGATGTGCGACCAACCATGCGCAAGCCAGATAAACCAACCGCACATCATGTGGCTCATCACTGCTCATTAAATCAACAATTAGATGATGAATGGTCGGGTAATCCTTGTACATATCCCTGTCTTTGTAATTGCCGTCGTTGAACACTAGGCTGGTGTCGCCGGCATCAGAGGTATCCCCTCTATAGAGTGCGCTCTCCTTGCGGCGGATAAAGAATCTTGGATCGATTTTTGCAATCTCCGCTGCAAAGAGCTCTCCAATCAAGGCAACTCGCTGCTGTTTCCTGTCGAGCCTTCTTCTTGCCGTTCGAAACGCTCGTCTGTCAGCGCACTGATTTGCGGGTTCAAAAACAGTGGCTCCCCACATAGGCTCGCCCTTGAACTTTGCAAGCGCATACTCCTCGTTGGTCACAGCATAACCTACCGAATCAGTTCCGATGTCAAGTCCCAAAAAATAATCCTGATTAAACATGTTGACAATTCCCCCTAATATGTGATATATTCTCAATGTAGTCTATTACCCCATAGACTTACACTACGAGTTCAAATAAAAATGTTTTCTAACCGTCGGTTCGCCGACCGCACAGTGTGTGCATCCAAGGTCTCTACAAGGAGACTTTTTTTATAGAATAAACCGAGGAAGGTGCAAGCACAAGCATTGAAACGAGTTGTGAGTGCCACTTAATTGTTGCTATACATTATAAATCAATGAAATAAATTTGTAAAGAAGAACGTTATATTCGATCAAGCAATCGTTGAGCATATCACCACAATTAGCCAAAACTAGATTTGACGTGTTCTATCACATTACCTGCACAGACACAAGAAATTGACCCAACTGCCCTAATTTGTCTATAAAATTGCTCAAAATGGATTTTAATACGATGATTGTAGAATTATTTTCTGATATTTGCATATTAATCTTGACGATTGGAAATTCTATTAGTATAATGACCATGGAGGACAAAATTATGTTAAGTCAGTTTACTTTTAGCAACTACCGCTCTTATAGGAACGAAACAACTTTCGATTTTGAGGCATCGTGCGCAGAGGAGTTGAGCCAAACACTGATAGTGGACGCTATGGACTCAAAGCGTTTTCTTCCGGTATCCGTCGTATATGGGCCAAACGGCGGAGGCAAGACGAACCTGCTTCGTGCGTTCATCTGCATGGTATCAATGGTCGTGCGTCCAATACTGCTTGTAAATAAGGCCATTGCGAATGTAGACAGCATGTATAACGAGGGCTGTGCACCATTTGCATTTACAGATGGAGAGAGTAAAGAGCCTACTTCTTTTGAGGTTTACTTTCGCAGCAAGGGGGCGGATTTCCGTTATGCATTAAGCACACAAGACGGGATTGTCGTGTTTGAGAGCCTGCAGCGCCGTATCATTGGCGGGAAGCGACCGGCAAAGATATTTTTGCGCGAGAATGCAAACATTGAGCTTGGTTCGGCCTTGTCAAGCCATAAGGTATCGACCTCCGTCAACGAGAGGATGCCATTCTTATCTTTTGTGGCCGCGACATACTCTGTTACGGAGATCAACGAAGCTGTCGATTGGTTTGAGAGTTGCATACTTCAAAGCTATGCTTCCCCTATCGCCGAGCTTGTTGTCAGAGTAATTGACAGCCCGCAAGAGAAGGAGCAAATGCTCAATATTTTGCGCGGAATAGATGGCTGTATTGTCGATTATCAACCAATATATGACAGTGATAAGAGCATCAAGGGGTTAAGTATCGTTCGGCAGGTCAACAACAAGCGATATTCGCTTTCGCTGGATGACGAGTCTGACGGAACGAGAAAAATGTTTCAACTTTTGCCCTTGTTCATTAACTCACTTCTAGGCGGAAAGTTACTTGTCATTGATGAAATGGATGCGAAACTGCACCCTACTCTTTTGCGCTACTTAATTGGTTTGTATAATGACCCTACCATTAACACCAAGGGCGCACAGCTCTGGTTTACATCGCACGATTTGACTACGATGAGTAACAAGGTTTTCCGTCGGGATGAGATATGGTTTGCCTATAGGGACTGCGATGAGTCAAGTAGAATCTACTCCTTGTATGACATAAAGACCTCCAAGAATGCCAAGGTCGATGCGGGCGCAGCATACGACAAACAATACTTAAAGGGAAGATATGGCGCTGACCCGTACTTTCAATGCATGAGCGACTGGGGGCGTATCTGATGAGCCTTCATCCACCCAAAAAGTCTGATGCGGACAAAAAGTGGCGGCAGAGTCGTGAAAACCGACGAACCATTTTGGAGCCTCCCGAACGGCATCTCATTGTAACGGAGGGAATTAAGACCGAACCATTGTACTTCGAAGCGATGAAAAAAGTCATCGAATCGGAGGAAGGAGGTCTGTATCGTGGCAGCATTACAATCCAAGGCATGGGGTACAGTTGCCAAAAGCTGTTACAGGAAGTAGCAGACGACAAGGAAGTATGCTCATCCTACGCTCATATTTGGCTGGTGTATGACAAGGATGACTTTCCCGCAGACGATTTTGATAACACAATGCACAGATGCATATCGTTAAGCAAAAAGGACGGGCCACAATTCCATGCGTTATGGTCGAACGAATGCATAGAGTTATGGTTTCTTCTCCATTATGACTATATGCACGCAGACATATGCCGTGCCCAATATATTGAGAATCTGTCCAAGCATCTTGTAAAAGACGGAAAAGGAAAGTATGAGAAGAACAGAGATGATATGTTTGATATTCTGCTGCCAAGATTGAACACAGCCTTGGTCAACGCAAAGAAATTGCGAAAGCTTCACAAAACAAAGAGTCCCTCAAAGTGCTCGCCCGGAACTGTTGTGTACGAGCTTTTCGATATGCTAAAACCATATTTGCAGTAGAAAAAATTTATGTTTTGAGTGGGGAAATTTACTGTTGGGAAAGAAAAAGGTTGAAAAAAACCTGTTTTTCGCTCTATCCACAGACCCGCTGTTCTGATATAATCGTCATATATTTATTAAGGAGGAATCTTATGCAGGTCAAACCCAGCTTATATCTTGAGCAGCAGAAGCCCGTTTACAAAAAGCTACTCGCTCGACTGCTCCAAGAGTATCCCTTTGCGACCATTCTTGCCACGGAAGCGGACGCAAAGATTTATCAAGTTTCCAAAGGCGGCACGGTGGTCTATGTGCACGACATATTGAGTGCGTCCGGCACCGTTATCAAAGTCTATGACGGGAAAAGCTATGGTGAATGCTCACTCAATGAATTGAGCGAAAATAATATCGACGAGGTTCTGTCAAAGGTTCGTTCCACCCTCATGCCGCTTGCGGACGGATTCTCTGTCAATGAGTATGCGCAGCTGTCCGATGAGCCACTTACTATGCACAAAAGCACCGAGTATGAGATTCACCCCTCAGATATGGGCGATGAAGCCATCGTTGAGCATATCACCTCAATTCGCCAAAGTGCGCTGGATATGGACGAGCGTTTGCTCGATTGCAACGTTTTTTGCAACTACCAACGCTACTCCAAGCTGTTTCTCTCACGCAACCGAGATTTGGAGCAGAACGCAATGTGGATGTGCGGCGGAATGTCCCTGATGGCCGCCCGTGGCGAGGAAATCAAGGATTATTACAAGGGATTCTCCAACCTAGGCGGTGCAGAGGTGCTTCAAAAGATGAGTGCCGAGGTTCCCAACGCCGTCAAGACCGTCATTGAGCTGCTGGACAGCGAACCCATTGTCCCCGGTGAGTACGAGTGTGTTTGCACGCCCGATGTCACAGGAATGATTGTCCATGAGGCGTTTGGTCACGGTGTTGAGATGGATATGTTTGTCAAGGACCGTGCGCTTGCTAAGTCCTATGTGGGCAAGCAGGTCGCCTCGCCCCTTGTCACCATGCATGACGGTGCTGCTGTTGCAAAGGAGACGGCAACCTGCTTCTTTGACGATGAGGGAACGACCACAGGCGATACGCTCATAATCGACAAGGGCATTTTGGTGCGTGGCATCAGCGACGCTCAAAGCGCAATGTTCCTTGGCACACCTCCAACGGGCAACGGCAGGCGTGAGAGCTATCTGAGAAAAGCTTATACCCGCATGACCAACACCTACTTTGAGGGTGGCACGGACAGCGTTGAGGATATGATTGCCTCCATCAAGGACGGCTTTCTCATTGACAACCCGACCAGCGGCATGGAGGACCCAAAAAATTGGGGCATACAGTGCATGGTCAACTTTGCTCGTCAAATCAAGGACGGCAAGCTCACGGGCAAGATTTTCTCGCCCATCGTGCTTACAGGCTATGTCCCCGATTTGCTAAAGTCCATCACCATGATGTCTCCCAACGTGGAGCTTGCAGGCGGCGGCTTCTGCGGCAAGGGCTACAAGGAATGGGTCAAAGTTTCCGATGGCGGCCCATACATCAAAGCAAAGATTCGTTTGGGTTAAGGAGGCAGCTATGCTAAACAAAATAATTGATATGCTAAATGAACTGGGCGTTGAGCTTTACCGCATCAACGAGAATACCACCTCGTCTGTGGAGCTGTTCTTTGTCAAAAAGAACCTCGATATGCGCCGCATAGCCGACAAGCACCAGTATTCGGTCACGGTCTTTAGGGACTTCGTATCAGACGACAAGCCTATGCGTGGCTCAAGCATGGCGTTAATTGACGCCGTCATGAGCGACGATGACCTTAAATCCGCCATTTCGGACGCATACTATGCTGCGTCCTTTGTCAAGAACCCCACCTTTGCTCTGCCCGAACCTCAAAAGAGCGATTGCATACTCATGGAGAGCAAAATGGCGCATCAGCCCCTTGCAGATACCGCACGTCAGATGGCGTCCGCCATCTTTGCCGCCGACAATCGCAAGGACTCCTTTGTTAATTCCGCCGAGGTCTTTGCTCAAAGGCTTGATGAGCGCATCATCTCGTCAACAGGGACGGACGTTGCCTATACTAAATACGTCGTCAAGGGAGAATATGTCGTGCAATGTAGCAAGCCGCAGGACGTGGAGCAGTACAAGGACTTCTCCTATGACGAGCTGAGCACGGACGCACTCAAAAGGCTGGTCAGCGATTCACTGGATGCGGTTGAAGCCCGTGCAGTCGCCTTTGAACGTCCCGATGCCGGTAATTACGAGGTCATTTTAACCGGTTCGCATCTGAGTGAGGTTCTCTCCTATTATCTCAATCGCTCCTGCGCTCGCTACATCTACCCCAAATATTCAAATTTTGCGGTGGGTCAGTCCGTTCAGGGCGATGGAATAAAGGGCGAGAAGCTGAATTTGACCCTTCGTGCTAAGTCTCCCTTCTCCACAGAGGGTATTGCCATGCTCGACCGTACACTCACAAAGGACGGTATTCTTGAGTGTGTTCACGGCGGCGCACGCTTTTGCAGCTATCTTGGCGTTGCTCCCACAGGCGACTATTCCTCGCTCATTCTAAGTAACGGTCAAATGCCAATCGATAGTATGCGGTCGGGCAAGCGTCTTGAGGTGGTGACCTTCTCGGACTTCCAAATGGACGGTTTTTCGGGTCACTTTTCGGGTGAAATACGCCTTGCCTACCTCTATGATAACGGACAAAGGATTCCGTTGACCGGTGGCTCAATCAACGGCAACATCTTTGAGTGCCAATCCGACCTCGCTTTTTCATCGGAGCGATATACGGACAGCACCTATACCGGGCCGCTTGCCATGCTGGTTAAAAATGTCAGCGTTGCCGGAAAGTAACGAGCCTGATTGCGACTAAATTTGCTTCTCGGGTGCATTGTGTCCGAGAAGCATTGCTTTTGGGTCTTTGTTCGACATGGCTTGATTTATTTTGTTATTCGTTTTTCAACTTTTTTATTTTTTCTACTTGTATACGGTTATATCACAGGGTATACTGTGATATAAACTTTTCAAAAGGAGGAGCTATGGAAGGAATTTTTGCGATTCAGCAGGCGAGCTTTTTAACAAGTGCCGGCATGGAAGCTAGGTATCCCGATGCGCTTGCACATGAAATTGCCATCGTGGGCAAGAGCAATGTCGGAAAATCCAGCCTCATTAACACGCTATGCAATAACAGAAAGCTGGCACGAACCTCGCAGCAGCCGGGCAAAACCCGTCTAATCAATTATTTTCTCATCAACCGCAGCTTCTACCTTGTCGATTTGCCCGGCTATGGCTTTGCAAAGGCATCAAAGTCCGAGCAAAAGAACTGGGGTCAGCTAATGGAGCAATATCTGTCCAGCGGAAGGGTCAGCCATCTTTTTATGCTGATAGATATTCGTCACGACCCCACTCAGGACGACTTGACAATGTTTAGGTATCTGTTGTATTATGGCGTACCGTTTACATTGATTGCCACAAAGAGCGACAAGCTATCTCGTGCGCAGCGACAGATAATGGCAAACTCAAATGCAAAAAAACTCGGCGCACCTCCCTATGCCATTCCCTTTTCAGCAGAGAGTGGCGAGGGCAAGGCGGAAATAATTAAACGTATTGGCGATATAGTAGATTTGGGAGAGGAGTAGATCAATGGCATTACGCAAGTGTCCCATATGTGAGCTAAACTACATTCGTGAGGGCGAAACGGTCTGTCACGTTTGCCAAAAGGCAAAGAAGCACATCGATGAGGTCGAGGACGAGGTAATCATGTGCATCGAGTGCGGCGAATATCCCGTTGTCTCCGGTCACGAGCTTTGCAGAGACTGTCTAAAAGAGCAGCAGCGTCAAGCCGACTTGGAGATTCTGGCAGATAAGATTCGTCAGGATGAGGTGGATGAGCCGCTTGAAGAAGATATTGAAGAAGATGTAGAGGACGAGGAATAATGCGTGTTTTCGCCATCGGAGACGTGCATCTGTCGTTTGCCACAGATAATAAGTCCATGGACGTGTTCGGCTCTCGTTGGGAGGCGCACACCAAAAGGCTAAAGGAGGCATGGCAGGACACGGTTTGCTCCGATGACTTGGTTTTAATTCCCGGCGACATTAGCTGGGCAATGTATCTTGATGACGCCAAGGCGGACTTGGCGTTTTTGGATAGCCTGAACGGAACAAAGGTGCTGCTGCGTGGCAATCACGATTACTGGTGGTCGAGCTACACAAAGGTTAAGGAGTCGTTGCCAAACAGCATCATTGCCGTGCAAAACAACGTTGTACGCTTTGGAGACATAGCAGTTGGTGGCACTCGTGGTTGGACGTCCCCCGAATGTGCAGGTTTTTCGCAAGCGGACGACCGCAAGATATATGAGCGAGAAAAAATGCGTCTTGAGCTGTCGCTAAGTAAAATGACCGCCGATTCTATAAATATAGTTATGCTCCACTATCCGCCCTTTTCCGAGAAGGGTCAGCCCACGGAGTTCGTCGATATTATCGAACACAGACCTATAAGTCACGTTGTATATGGGCATCTTCACGGCTCGGCTCACCGAAGTGCATTCACCGGCGTCAGAAACGGTATTTCCTACGAGCTTGTATCGGCAGATTATCTCAATTTCATGCCTAAACGCATTCTGTAACTTGCAAAAAGCGTACTAATAAGTTACAATGAAGGGCGGAGGGCATTATGAATAAGTTTTCATCCTTTCTGAAACGCAAAAACATAGTTTTTTCATTCAAGCGCTATTGCATTGACGCCCTGAGCGCAATGGCAATGGGCTTGTTTGCATCGCTGTTAATCGGCACCATCATTCAAACAATAGGCAACCAATGCGGAGTAGAGTTCCTGTCAACCATGGGCGGCTACGCAATGAAGGTCGCAGGCCCAGCAATGGCGGTCGCCATAGGCTATGCTCTTGGCGCACCTCAGTTGGTGCTGTTCTCCCTTGTTGCGGTGGGCTTTGCCACAAACGAGCTTGGCGGAGCAGGCGGCCCTCTTGCGGTGTTCTTCACAACGGTGGTTGCCACCGAGCTTGGCAAGGCTGTATCCAAGGAAACAAAGATTGATATTCTTGTTACGCCGCTTGTGACAATTTTTTCGGGCATAGGGCTTGCGATGCTCATAGCACCTGCTATTGGAATCGCCGCCTCTGCTGTGGGCAATGCGATAATGTGGGCGACCGTGCAGCAACCTTTCTTCATGGGCATATTGGTGTCCGTAATGGTCGGTGTTGCTTTGACGCTTCCCATCTCATCGGCAGCAATCTGCGCCGCCATCGGACTTACCGGACTTGCCGGCGGTGCGGCAGTTGCCGGCTGCTGCGCTCAGATGGTGGGCTTTGCCGTCATGAGCTTTAGGGAGAACCGCTGGGGCGGACTTGTGGCGCAGGGACTTGGCACCTCGATGCTCCAGATGGGCAACATCATGAAAAATCCCCTGATTTGGATACCTCCAACGCTGACCGCCGCCATCACAGGCCCGATTGCGACCTGTATATTCAAACTCGAAATGAACGGTGCTGCCATTTGCTCAGGCATGGGAACCTGTGGAATGGTGGGGCCTTTGGGCGTAATGACGGGCTGGAATTTCTCCGCCTCCGCCTTCGATTGGATAGGGTTGGCGATGATATGCCTGATACTGCCTGCAGTAATCTGCTGGGCATTAGGATTGATATGCAGAAAACTGGGCTGGATTAAGCCCAACGACCTAAAACTGGATTTGTAAAGGAGAACACAATGGAGAACAACACTTGGAAATTTGGCTCGCTTCCCTATGAGCGTCCCGACTTGACCGCCTTGAAAAAGCAGGCAAAGGCAATGCTCAAGGCAATCGAGAACGCACCCACCTATGAGGCGCAAAAGGCTGCCTACAAGATGCTTGATAAGCTGATGTCGGAGTTCGAATCTGCCGCCACCATAGCGCACATTCGCTACGATATGAACACCAAGGATCCTTTCTATGAGGCTGAAAAGAAATTTTGGGACAAGAGCATGCCCTCACTCATTCCGCTTGAGAAAAAGATGATGGAGACTCTCATTGGCATGAGGTTCCGCAAGGATTTTGAAAAGGAATTTGGCGATATCTGCTTTAAGAAGGCCGAGGCGCAGATTCGCTTGGCAGACAAGCGTTTGATGCTCTCCATGGTCAAAGAATCGCAGCTTGAGACAAAGTATGCGAAGCTGGCAGCAGGTTGCTCGGTTGAGTTTCAGGGCGAAAAGTGTAACTTCTACGGACTACTCAAGCACATGGAAAGCCCCGACAGGGAAATCCGCAAGGCCGCCCTCAAGGAATGGGCAAAGCTCTATGAGGGCATTGCACCGCAGCTCGATGAAATATACGATGGACTGGTGTCCCTGCGTGAAAAGATGGCAAAGAAAATCGGCATGAAGGGCTATCTGGAGATGGCATACCTCAACCGTGGCAGATTTGACTATAACGCCGATGACGTTGAACGGTTCAGAAAGGGTGTGCGTGATTATGTCGTGCCTGCGGTTGCAAAGCTGTATGAACAGCAAAGAGAGCGCATCGGCGTTGACAAGCTGCACTACTATGACGAGAGCTTTTTCTATCCCGATGGCAATCCCAATCCCATCGGCACAAAGGACGAGATGGTTCAATGGGCCAATGAGATGTACCATGAGCTATCCCCCGAAACGGGCGAGTTCTTTGACTTTATGACCGAGCATGAGCTGTTTGATTTGCTCACTCGTGACGGCAAGCACATGGGTGGCTATTGCACCAATATGCTAAAGTACAAGGCTCCGTTCATCTTCTCCAACTTCAACGGCACTTCTGCCGATGTCGATGTTCTGACGCATGAAGCAGGTCACGCATTCCAAGCATTCCTTGCAATGCGCCTCCTTCCCTTCTCCAATCAGATGCAGGCTCCCATCGAGATTTGCGAGGTACACTCCATGTCAATGGAGCACTTCACCTATCCGTGGATGGAGAAATTCTTTGGCGAGGGCGCAAACAAGTATCGCTATGCACACCTTCAGAGCGCACTTAGGACAATTCCCTATCTGGTGAGTGTAGACGAGTTCCAGCATCGTGTGTTTGAAAAGCCGAACATGACGCACCAGGAGCGTTACGCAACATGGAAGAAGATCGAACAGACCTATCTGCCGTGGCGTGACTACGATGGAAACGAGTTTTTGGACAAGGGCGGTTTCTGGATGCAAAAGCAGCACATTTTCCTCTATCCGTTCTACTATATCGACTATGCGCTTGCGCAGATGGGCGCATTCGATTTCTACCTCAAGATGTGCGATAATCAAGCTCAAGCATGGACAGATTATCTCAATCTGTGCAAGGCAGGCGGCAGCTTGGGCTATTTCGATTTGCTAAAGGTCGGCAATCTCAATAACCCATTCGATGAGAACACCGTCAAAAACATGGTCGAAGCGGTAATGAAGAAGATTGAGGAGCAAGCCTGATGAATACCCGTTCCCAAAGGGTGGATAGGGTGGTCAAGCTGGGAATGTTGGGCGCACTATCCATTGTTCTTGTGCTGGTGCTGCATTTCCCCATCTTCCCTGCGGTATCGTTCTTGGAATTTGAGTTCGGAGACGTTCCCATATACCTTGCTGGCTTTGCGTTTGGCCCTTGGTGGGGCTTGGCACTTACCGTTGTGGTATCCGTGGTTCAGGGCTTAACGGTGAGTGCTGCAAGCGGTTGGATAGGCATACTGATGCACATTATCGCATCGGGCGTGTCCGTGGTCGTTGCCGCCCTCATCTATCAGCGTTACCGCACACGCCAAGGCTCGGTATGGGCAATGAGCGCAGGCGTTGTTGTGAAAATCCTGTCGATGGTGGTCTGCAACTATTTTTTGACGCCGCTGTTTTTAGTGTCGGCAGAAATGCCCTATGCAATCGCACAGGACGTGGTGGTTTCGCTGATGTGGTATATCGTTGCCTTCAACGCCATAAAAGCCGTATCCAACGGCATAGTGACCTATGTGCTGTATAAGCCGTTGAGCGAGGTGTTCTTCAAAAAGTACCTGTTCGGGTCAAAGGACAAGCAAGAATACTAGATTTTTTGCTTTCTTCCCATCAATAATTGCACTATGTAGCAGAGCACAGCACCAACTGTGCTCTGAAGTGCATTTAGGGGTATGTTTACAAATGCGGAGGCCCCAATATCCAGTATCAGTGCTTCATACGCAAGATAGCCCAAAGGAACGATAAGCGCAGAAATTATCAACGCCGCTATGCTCCACTTGCCCTTGAAAAACTTTATCAGCAGTCCTGCACACAGAGCCATGAGTGCTTTAATTACAAACGTTGCAGGCGCATACATGGCAAAGCCCAAAATGATGTCCGCAAGCGCAGCTCCGCAGCCGGCAGCTACCCAGCCAAAGGACACGGGCAGAAGCACCGCACACAGGAGTACGGCGGCATCGCCCAGATGAATATATCCGGAGCCGCTCGGAAGCGGAAGGGAAATCATTGTCAAAAGCAGCACCGCTGCTGCAAGCACGCCCGAAAGGGCTATATTTTTAGTCTTGTTATCCATGTCACATCGAATGGCAGGCGCACTTAAAGTCCACACTCTCAAGCATGTCCAACGCCTTTATTGCCGTCTCCTCTTGTTCAAATATTCCAAATACCGCCGAGCCGCTGCCCGTCATCATTGCCTTTTGCGCACCGCATTCAATAAGCCGTTTTTTAATGTCGGCTATTGACGGAACCATCTCAATCGCCCTGTCCTCCAGCGCATTTTGCATGTTGGCAAACAGCAGTTCCTTATCGCCAAGCGAGAGCGCACGCATCACTTGAAGCGTATTTACATGCGGTCGTGGCAGTCCCAATGATTGATACAAAGCCTTTGTAGGCACACCATCGGCAGGCTTTGCAATGACAAAATCCAGCCGTTTTGACACAAACGGCGTGAGTATCTCCCCAACGCCCTCGGCGCGTGCCGTGCCGCCTCGTATCAAGAACGGAACGTCAGCACCTATTGAGAGAGCTACCTCATACAGCTTCCTATCATCCAACATTCGGTGCAGCTTTTGAAGTCCCCTAAGCACCGCCGCCGCATCCGCACTTCCGCCGCCCAAGCCCGATTCTGCCGGTATTCGCTTTTGACAGCGGATAATGCAGCCACAGCCCGTCAGCTTCTTATAGGCGGCAGCCGCCCTGTACATGGTGTTGTCGGCAGGCAGAGTCATTCCCGAAACATTGACCTCCACCTTGTGCGCCTTCTCAATGATGAGCGTGTCAAACAGGCTTACAGTCTGCATCACCGAATCTATGGCATGATAACCGTCCACTCTTTTGTAGAGAACTCCAAGGCTCAGGTTCAGTTTTGCCAACGCTTTTTCTTCAATCATTCCAACAGTATAGCACAAACTACTTTCTTTTTCTACTGCTAATGTGCTATACTGAAAAAATTGGAGGTTCTCTATGCGTATTTGTCCCCTTTGCAGCGGTTCATCTGGCAACTCGACCTATGTCGAAACAAGCCAAACCCGTCTTTTGATAGATGCAGGGCTATCCTGCCGCAAGCTCACAGCTTTGCTGGACAGCATCGGCGTCCGTCCCGACGCGCTGTCGGCAATCTGCATAACCCACGAGCATGTTGACCATGTTCGGGGCGCAGCCGTTCTTTCCAGAAAATACAACATTCCAATATTCGCTAACGCCGCCTGCCATCAGGCTATGTATACCGTGCTTGCCGATGTTCCACGCAGCAACATTCGTGTTTTTGAGTCCGATGAGCCGTTCGTGCTTGGCAATGCCACTATTGTGCCCTTTTCAACGCCACATGATTCAGCACATGCGGTTGGCTATACCATATCCGATGGGAGGGGCTGTATCACCATTATGACCGATATTGGTCACATGGACGACCGCCTTTTATCCATGGCGGAACATTCCTCGGTCGTTCTTTTGGAGGCGAACCATGATGTGGACATGCTCATGGCAGGCAGCTATCCCTATTCGCTAAAGATGCGAATACTGTCCCCAATCGGGCATCTATGCAACGAGGACTGCGCTCATGCCATCGCCGAGCTTGCACGCAGAGGCGTCAAAAACGTGGTGCTGGGGCATCTGTCCAGGGAGAACAACTTCCCTGAGATTGCGCTTGCCACCGTCAACAGCGTGCTGGAAATCGAGGGACAGAAGGACAGCGTTACAGTCACCGTTGCAAAGCGTGAAGAGCCAACAGGCTATTTTGAAACGGCATGAATATCAAGCTGCTCTGCGTTGGAAAACTGAAGGAGCGATACTTTGAGGACGCCTGCGATGAGTTTTGCAAGCGTCTGTCAAGATTTTGTACTTTGCAGATAATTGAAGTGCCTGATGAAAAGGCAGCCGACTCGCTTTCAAGTGCGCAGGAGGAACAGGTCAAGGAAAAAGAGGGTCAACGCCTGCTCTCAAAGCTCGACCCTAAGGATTATCTGGTTGCGCTCACGCTCGATGGTGCCGCACCAACCTCGGAGAAGCTGGCGTCACAAATCGGACGCTATCGTGACGAGGGCAAAAGCCTTGCCTTTGTAATCGGCGGTTCACTTGGCTTGTCCCCTGCGGTCATTGCACGGGCAAACGCAAAGCTCAGTCTGTCAAATCTCACCCTGCCACACCGCATCGCTCGCCTGTTCCTGCTCGAACAGCTCTATCGCAGCTTCAAAATATTGAGTGGCGAGACTTACCATAAATAAATTCAGCACGATAAAGAACGTTGTTTTCGTAATTGCTGCGTTCATAACCTTAATATAGCAATAATTGTTTTTCCCCGTGCCTTTCTGACGATAATTCTTCAATAATCGACTACAATTTGCATCGGTTATTGACTAGTACACTTTCTTGTGGCATTATTATTGCAGATAATTAGAGTGGGAACGCACTAAGACAAAAGCTTATCTATTACTGCTTATTGTGTGTGTACTGTTGGGATGCTCTGCAGGCGATGTTCAGGGTGCTAGTGAACCGATTTTGAAGGAGGATTGACGAATGCCGGATATCGAAAAATACGGCGAGGATACATTTGAAGCCATCAAACATTGTACAAGTGATGGCACTGAGTTTTGGTATGCGCGAGAACTGCGCAAAGCGCTGCACTACACTGAATACAACAAATTTTTGCCGGTAATTCAAAAAGCCATGACCGCTTGTGAGAAAAGCGGAAACTCCGTCAAAGACCATTTCGCTCTAGTGAGCGAGATGGTTGGCATTGGAAGCGGAGCGATACGAGAAATGGATAGCTATATGTTATCTCGCTACGCCTGTTATCTCATTGTGATGAGTGCGGACGAAAGCAAAGAAGTAATTGCTCTAGGAAAGACTTATTTTGCTGTAAAAACACGACAGCAAGAGCTTATTGACGATTACGAGCAGCTTAGCGAAGACCAGAAGCGCATAGCGACACGCTCGGAAATGAAGAAGCATAACAAATCACTTGCCGAGGCGGCTCAAAACGCTGGCGTTGAGACGAACCTTGATTTTGCTATATTCCAGAACAATGGTTATATGGGACTTTACGGCGGACTATGCAAACGTGATATTGCAAAGAATAAAGGATTAAAGCCAACGGACGACATACTAGATAACATGGGCAGCACAGAACTTGCAGCCAACCTGTTTCGCGCTACTCAGACGGACGAAAAGCTGCGCAGGGACAACATTCAGGGCAAGGAGAACGCCAATCGAACGCACTATGAGGTGGGGAGCAAGGTTAGACAGACTATAGCGGAACTGGGCGGAACAATGCCGGAAGATCTTCCTACACCTATAAAAAGCGTAAAGAAACTGGAAGCGGAGCAGAAGAAGCTTACCAACGGAAATGATAAAAGAAAAAAATAAATAGGGAATTACTTAATCGTATTAGCCGTCCGCAAGTTCTTTATTGAAGTTGGGGGGAGAACATAAATAGCTCCTCAAAAATAAACGCTTGCCTTTTGGGGGGCAAGCGTCACTTTCTATTGATTCAAAATCAGCTTCGCCTTTCGCAAGGCGATAATTATGGGCGGAATAAGCACGATATGCAGAATTATTCCCGGCACGGCGTTGCCCACGGCTCCTGCAAAAAACGCCGAGAACGGAAATGCGGTTGAGCCCAAGCCTGCAATTACGAAATTGACTGCACCCCAAACCAGCCTGCCTACCACCATTGCCGAGATAAGGGAAACGTATATATAGGGAATTTTCTTTGGCAGGAGCTTGTACATCATGCCCGCAATCGCACCGTAGGCGGCAAGCTCGAACGCCATGGATATGCCCTGTGGAAAAATGGGCGGCATTCCGAAAATCAAATATCTAAGAAGCGGAGAAATGAAGCCCACGACCGCACCCCACGGCCAACCGCATATGAAGCCGCAAAGAAATACGGGTATGTGCATCGGGCACAGGGCGTTGCCCACCTGGGGTATCTGTCCGGTGAGCAGAGGCAGCAGCATCGCAATGGCAAGGCATACCGCCGAGTATGTCAGTTTTTTTAGTATTGCTGAACGTCTGGCGTTCATTTCCGCATTGTGTTTCATATTGTCAGATTATATAGTGATTGTGTCGCTAAGTCAAGCAATGACTTTGCGTTGTGGCGGCATCAAAGAAAGAAAAATCAGGCAAATTACGAAAAACATCTTGACATCTCAAAAGTTTTTCGATAATATGTTCCTTGCGCGATATGCTCGGTTCGTCTAGTGGCCTAGGACACCGCCCTCTCACGGCGGTAACAGGGGTTCGACTCCCCTACCGGGTACCAGAAAAACACACCTTTGTCCATCGGACAAAGGTGTGTTTTTCAGTGAAATAAATCTCTTGCGGCATTTGTTATATTTGCTTTGCAAGTGAAATATGGCTTCGCCATGTGAAATGTCTGCCGTAGGAAATCTTACTTCCGCAGGGAATTTTTCTTTCCCATCTGCAATCCATACAGTATACTATGCGTAAGGAAGGCGGTGTTTATATGCCCGAATCGAAGTTGCGTGAACTGTCAATCGACTTTTCAGTCAAAATTATCGAGCTATGAGATACAATCAAGGGCATTATTCTCTCGTGAATCAGTTGGAGCGCAGTGCCACATCTATTGGGGCGAACATCCATGAAGCCAACTATGCGCACAGCAAGCCTGACTTTATTGCCAAGCTGCAAATCGCACTAAAGGAGTGTTACCAAACAGAATACTGGCTGGACGTGTACATAAAGTCAGGGATTCTGAACAGAGATATTGGCGATGAACTAACAACACGATGTGGAACGATTCGCCGTATGTTAATCGCCTCCTGCAAAACAGCAAAAGGGAGTCAGTAAACTGCACATATGATGGGAGGTCAATGTTTTGATTATTGAAGTGAGCGAGTCTATGCTTTTGTCTGCTGCAAAGATTCATTCCGAATCGTGGATAAAATCCCATGAAAGTTTTTGCAGCAAACAATTTGTTGACAGTCATACAGTAGAAGCCCAGCAAACATATCTGCGCACCGTTTAGACGTTCTGCCAAAGAAAACCCCTTTGTTTCATTGGCAAGGTATTTTCTGTTTACACCGCCTAGGAATGTGATATAGTAGGATATTAGATACAAAATGTATAAGGGGACATAATATGAATATTCGGGCATACAATCAAAACGATTTTGAAAGAATAGCTGAAATACACGATGTGGCAAGAAAGGTCGAGCTGGCCTCCGCCAATCTGTCCGATGCTTTTCTCACGCTGGAGCAAACGTATGTCAACGAGGGCTTGTTTGACAATACTTTGCTGGTTGCAGAGATTGAAGGCAAGGTGGTTGGCTTTGTTGCCTACTCCAATGATGAAATAACGTGGCTATATGTCGATCAAAGCTATCAGCGGCAAAAAATTGGCGAAACCTTGCTGCGCTCTGCCATTTATGAATGTGGCAATACTGTCCGATTAGAAGTGCTGGTCGGAAATGACCGTGCATTAAACCTGTATCAAAAGGTAGGCTTCAGAATTGCCGAAACGAAATCGGGTAAATTGGTGGGGTTTGAAACATTCCCTGCCACGGGTCACATAATGGAGCTGCAAAAATCCGAGCAATCGGTTGATGCGCCCTCCATGGCTTGACGGCATATGGCTCCGCACTTTTCTCTTGTCAGCCATGGGTTGGTATGATAATATGTATGTATCTATTTGGGAGGTTTGCCGATGAAGTACAGGTGCTTGGTTCTCGATCACGACGATACCGTGGTGAAAAGTACGCCTGCAATCAATTACCCCTCCTTTTTGGAATCGCTGGCAATTTTGCGACCCCAAATCAAGCTGACATACGAAGAATTTCTTGAATATTGCTACGATCCGGGCTTTCACAGCTACCTGACCGACATTCTCCACTACACGCCGGAGGAGGTCGATTTTGAGTTTCGCACATGGCAAAAGTATATCGAAACACGCATTCCCGATTTCTATGAGGGCATAGCACAGGTGGCAGAGAGGCAGAAGTCCGAGGGCGGAATTTTGTGCGTTGTGTCGCACTCATCAACAAAAAACATCATGCGTGACTACCGTGCGCACTGCGCCGTCATGCCCGATTTGATATTCGGCTACGAGCTTGGCGAGGACAAGCGCAAGCCGCACCCGTACCCCATGCTTGAAATACTCAGAACCTACGACCTTCGCCCCGATGAGGTTCTCATGGTGGACGACCTGCTCCCCGGTCTTACAATGTGCAAAACCTGCGGCGTTGACTTTGCTTACGCCGGTTGGACGTCAACCGTGCCCAAGATTGCACAAAGGATGCGCTCCATCTCAGGCATCTGCCTAAACTCCGTATCCGAGCTATCCAATCTGCAATTCAGCAAATAAGTAAGTAGGGGCGAACTGTGTTCGCCAGTTTGAACTGAAATATTACACCTTATCGGGTGTAATATTCTTTGAGTTTAATATTATATACCCGATGGGGTGTAAATATATAGATATTGCTTGACATTGTACCCGATGGGGTGTATATTATACGCATAATAATCAAAAAGGAGGCAATACTGATTATGAATAGAATTGCCGAATTCATTAAAGCAAACAGAAAAGCTGCAGGGCTGACGCAGGAAGAATTTTCAATGAGAACCGGACTTGGACTTCGTTTTGTGCGTGAGCTGGAGCAAGGAAAAGAAACCGTGCGAATGGATAAAGTGAATGTCGCTCTGGCGATGTTCGATGCACAAGCCGTTCCGGGCAAGAAGGAGCAGAAATGACCGTGATATTGAGAACTGCGTATGTTTATGTATATAATATCTACGCCGGAGAGCTGTGCCAAACCGATGAAGGATATTCTTTTTCCTATGATAAAGCCTATTTATCAGGTGGTGATGCACACTCGGTTTCGTTGACTTTACCTGTGCGCAAGGAACCATATACATCCAAAACGCTGTTTTCGTTTTTTGACGGGCTGATTCCCGAGGGGTGGCTTTTAGATATCGTCTGCCGCAACTGGAAGATAGATTCCAAAGACAGATTTGCACTTCTTTTGGTTGCCTGCAAGGACACTATTGGAAATGTGAGCATAAGGGAGCAAAGGATATGAACTGCTTATGTTGCGGAAAGCCGCTAAATGACAATAGTGAAAACAACGGTTGGCACAAAGCCTGTATCAAGCGTTTTTTTACTACTGGTGTAATCCCGAAAATTGAGATAACCGATTCGGAATTGGAAACGCTGGCAGAAAAAAGCACCAATCAGGGTCATGCCGTCCCCGGCGTTCAGAAAAAGCTATCGCTGCATCTTTCAAAAAATGCTTATCCAAGACTCACGGTTGTAAATTATCCCACAGGATACATCCTAAAGCCGCAAGTAAAGGAGTTTCGGGCATTGCCGCAGGCAGAGCAGCTTGTGATGTGTATGGCAGATAAGGTCAAAATTGCGACTGTTCCTCACGCTTTGGTGAAAATCGGAGACTCATATGCGTACATCACCAAAAGAATAGACCGGGTGTTTACAAATGAATCATGTGCGGATATGCTTGCCATGGAGGACTTCTGCCAGCTTGATTTGCGATTGACACAGGATAAGTATAAAGGCTCTTATGAGCGATGCGGAAAGATTATCAAGCAGTATTCCGCAGCTTCCGGTCTTGATATGACCGAACTGTTTTACCGGCTTGTCTTTTCGTTCATTGTGGGCAATTCCGATATGCATCTGAAAAACTTTTCGCTGATTGAAACAGAAACGGGCTCGAAAAATTATCGCCTTTCTCCTGCGTATGATTTGCTCCCGGTGAATATAATTATGCCTGAAGATGAGGAGCAATTCGCCCTGCCGATGAATGGCAAAAAAACAAATATTTGTCGAAAAGATTTTCTTATCTTTGCGGATGGATGTGAAATACCAAAATCCGCGGCGGAAAAAATGATAGAGCGATTGGTGTCTTTGTCACCTGCTTTGCAAAAAATGTGCGATGAATCCCTAATGCCGTGTGATATGAAGCAATCCCTTGCGGATTTAATCGACAAAAGAATTTCAGCACTTGGATAGACCCAAACACAAATTACGCTTCTATATCAAACAAGGCTGCCGCAATACCCTTGCAGCAGCCCTGTTTAGTTTTTGCTAGGTGATTATTCCCTTCTCAACGCATCTATGGGGTTGAGTCTTGATGCCTGTACGGCAGGGACTGCGCCAAAGAACATTCCTATGATAAACGAGAAAATCACCGTTGCGGTTACAATGTAGCCGCTGATAAATATTGGCACAGAGGACACCTTTGAGATTACATAGGCAAGTCCTACGCCAACGACTACGCCCAATATGCCGCCGATGCAGGTGAGTACACCTGCCTCAATGAGAAACTGTGCGGAGATTTTGCGTTTTCTTGCGCCAAGAGCCTTTTTAAGTCCGATTTCAGGGGTTCGCTCCGTGACGGACACAAGCATGATGTTCATTACGCCGATGCCGCCCACCAGCAATGAGATGCAGGCGACCAATATGAGCTGCCTGTTTGTTGCGCCCGAAAGCTCCTGCAATTCCTTTGCCTGTTCAAGCAGATTCTTGCTCTTATACTTGACGGTTGTGGACTCGTTGGTGATGGTTGCGTTTAGAATGTCTTCTGCACGCTTACCTGCCGTTGTCATATCGTCTGTTCCTGTCGCCTGAATGACGAAGGAAAATACATCGTCATACTTGAACAGCACCGGCCACGTTGTGTAAGGAATCAGCACCTTTCCGCCCGTTGTGGTGTGATAGGTGTAGTAGTCCTCGATGCTCGAAATGACAGGTGAAAACTCGGTGGACTGGGTAAATTCTCCGATGACCTCATACGGTTCTCCCGATATTTCAACGGTCTTTCCAATGGGGTCCTCTCCTAAAAACAGCGACTCGGACACCTGCTTGTCAATCAAAATTACCTTGCGGTACTGCGAAAAATCAGTATCGACAAAGTTTCTGCCTGCTCGAATGACGTAGCCGTACACCGAAAGGTAGTTGTTGTCCACGCCGTAGATTGTTCCTTGGCTCAATCCGTTGGAACCGTCCCAAATTATCCCGTAAGCATTACGGGAGTAGTAGGCGGACGCCTTTGCAATCTGTGGCACCTTGCTAATCTGATCGAGTATCTCCGTGCCCAGTATTGGAACATACTCCGGCAAGGTTGAGTATTCGCTCTCAAAGGGATAATCTCCCTGATAGAGCTGAATGGTGACGGTGTTGTTTCCCGAACCTATCAAGTTCTCCTTAATCTGTTCGTTGGTACCCATAATGGTGGACGAAATGGCAATCAGCGATGCAATGCCAATGATGATGCCCAGCATTGTAAGGCAACTTCTTAGCTTGTGTGAGCGTATGCCGTCAAATGCTTCTCGAATGTTTTCTATCATATCATTGCCCTCCTACCAGCCATAGCTTGAGCTTTCGCTCTGTACTTTGGCGGGCGCACCGTCCTTGCAGTATTTGTCGTATGGAAATGCGATATAGTCGTCCACGGTCAAATCGCAATCAATCAGCTCGATATATTGGTCTACACGCTTGCCTGTTTTGACCTTGACTCGCTCCACTACGTCTTGCTGCATGACAAAAATATAGTCCTCGCCATCAACCTCAATGATGTATGCCTCGTGCAGATAAACTGTACCCTCCTCAGACAAGGGCGTGTAGCCGGAAAATTCGATATACGCTCCGTTGCTCACCGTTTCCTCGCCAACCACCTCCATTATCATCAGATAGCCGGAGGAGTTGCTGTTGCCGCCATTGCTGTAATTGGTTGTCACAGGCATGGTGCTTACAGAGCTTACACGCACGGTGACGTTTGAACCGGAATCATATGAGTACCCGGTCAGCTCCGAACCAACGGGATATTTTGACAATTCCATCTCGCCTATAATCGCCTCAACGTGCAAGCCGCTGCCGCCTCGCACCTCCACAATCAAGTCGCCGTCCGACACAGAGCTTGGATCGTTGATTGTAGATACCGTACCTTCCATGGTGCTGTATACTATTCCGTCAATGCCCGAAAGCTCCAGCTTGCGAATATCCAGCGAAAGCTGTTGATAAAGAACCTCCTTCTCACGAATACCCTTTGCTATCTCACGGGCATAAGCCTCACGTTCCTCACGGCTCATTCCGCCGCCACCGGGGACGGGCGTAACCTCAGGAGATTGTGAAGGCTCAACCGTATCGGAGGGCTCCGCTGTGGGCGTTGTGGAAGGCTCCGCTGTGGGAGTGGGTGACGAAGGTGTGAGCGTTAGCGCAAACGAGAGCGTATCGTCCGCATTGAAGCGCACGGCAACTGTGAATCCCGATGCGGTCAGCTTGACAAAAATCGAGTGTGTCTGCGCCGATGCAAGCTCCAGCATGGAGGAAATGAACTCGGCGTCCACAACCGCCTTGCTGCAAAAATTAAAGACAAACGGATCGCCTTCCGAACCATTGCCCGAACGAATGGTATCCAAATCTGCGCTGTGCGGGTTGGGGTCGTCCGCCTCGACCATGAAGCTAAGCTCGTCATCGGCGGTTGCGTTGATGTATATTTTTGTGGCAGCTCCCTGCAGAACCACCCAAACTGTCCTCTGCTCATCTATCGCCTTTTGCCTGAGCTGAGCCAAAAATGCTGTCGTCACCGCATCGCCATCGTTCACCTCGAAGATGTAAGGCGTTGCCTGCGACCCATCTCCGCCCGTGGGTGTGGAAAGGTCACGGTGAGTGTTTATCGACAACTGCACCCCTGATGACGGCTCTGATTGACGCATGGCTGCGCCTGTAACCATATCGGTAGGCGATGGCGTTGCCGTAGGTAGTGTGCGTGGATAAGGAGTCCTTGCATATCGCTCATATTGCTTGTACTCGCCCTGCAAGGTGTTGTACAGCTTCTCCCGTTCAAGCCTCTTCTCCTCAAGACGCAATCCATCCATTGTCGCATCATAGCGCACCAGCGGATCGCCTATCTGCACCGTGTCGCCTTGATTGACGCAGACCTCAATAATCTTGCGGTCGGAGGACTTGTAGATGGAAGATGCGGCGTCCGAGGTCACAAACCCATACAGATAGCTTTGGTTGGGCATATAGTAAAGCATCCAGTTTCCTGCCGACACAACATTCACGGGGCTTTGCGGAGTCAGCTTAACATATGCGAATATTCCGCCTGAAACAGCCAGAATACAGCACAGGGCAATGATAACTGCCTTCAATCCTTTTTTCATTCGTTTTCTCCTCCGCTGAGCTTGCCATCATAGATATAGAGAATGCGCTTGGCTCGTTCCGCAACTGCACGCTCGTGCGTTATCATAATGATTGACATTCCGCTGTGGTGCAGCTCATCGAAAATATCCATGATTTGCTGTCCCGATTTACTGTCCAGTGCGCCCGTTGGCTCGTCTGCCAAAAGCAATCTTGGCCTTGTTGCAATCGCACGGGATATGGCGACACGCTGGCATTGTCCGCCCGAAAGCTGGTAGGGGTAAAAATTCATTCTGTCCTCCAGCCCCACAAGCGATAATGCTTCCTCCGCCCTTTTGCGGCGTTCACGCTTGGGTACTCCGCCGTACATCAGCGGCAGTGCCACGTTTTCCCATGCTCGGCGTTGTGAAAGAAGGTGGAACGATTGAAACACAAACCCTATGCGTTCATTCCTTACAAGTGCCATTCTTGCATCGCCTGCTCTGCTGTTGTCCTCTCCGTCAAACAGATATGCGCCTCGTGTTGGCATATCCAGATAGCCGATAATGTTCATCAGCGTGGACTTTCCCGAACCCGAAGGCCCCATGATGGCGATATATTCGCCCTGCTCCATGCAAAAATTGATGTCATGGAGCACAGGAACCTTCTGTTCTCCCTGTCCGTAATCCTTTTCAATGTGTTTTAGCTCAATCAGCATGTCAGCCTCCAAAAACCACATCATCGGTGGAATAGACAGGTTCTCCGTCCATGCTTGACATTCCCATGCTGGGCATATCCATGCCGCCGCCGTTGTTATTGTTTGGATTAGGCTCATCGTTGTACTGCGTTTCTGTCGTTTTCATGCCCACGGACACCGATTCGTCAGGAAAAGCAATCCTATCGGTGAGTTCAAGCCCGGAAGCAATCTCATAGCTGTCAGCTTCCTGGTCATATTTGCCCAAGGTTACGCTGCGCTTTTCAATGCGCCCCGAATCATCCTGTGCGTACACATAGCTGTTATCGCCCTCTAAAATCAAGTAGTAGGACGGCAGCTTCCAAGCGGAGTCTTCTTCATCAGCGGTGCCAAGCTCAATATAAACGTGCTGTCCCATCATAAGTCCGCTGATGTCCTCTACCGACACATAGAACGAGTATTTGCTCGCCTGCTCGCCTGAGTCGTAGCCATAGTATTTATTGTCGTTGCTGCTCTCATTGGTTGTATTGATTTTGTAAATTTCACCTGCAAAGGTGGCGTTCCTGTCAACTCTGGAGCGAATGACAACGGGCATTCCTTCATACAGGGTGTAGATCGTCTGCTCGCTCACGGTACCCTTGACACAGTAGTCATTGCCCGAAACAATGGTGATGTATGCGGTCGATGTATTATCCGAATAGCCGAAGTTGTTCGTTGAAGAATTATCCGCGCGAACGGAGCGAACAGTTCCTGCCACGGGTGAGGCAACAACGCTGTCGGCAATCACTTCCTGCATCTGTTCGGACTTTTCCTTCTTATCGGCAAGCTCATATGTCGCCTTCTTCAAGCTCAGCTCCACGGTCTGCTTTTCCAGCTTCAAATCATACAAATCGGCTTCCTTAGCTTTGGCGATGCGCTTATCAAGCTGCTCAATTTCCTCGTTGTAGGTCTTAATGGTACCCTCAAGACCGGTAATATCAATTAAAAGCTGCTCGTGTGAGAGTGACAGCTCATCAACATCATAGCAAAACAGGGGCATACCGGCGGTCACCAAATCGCCTGCCTGAACGAAACACTCCTTGATGGTCAAATCGCTGTCGGGGTTCACCTCAATCACTTCTTTTGCTTCAACAACTCCCGAATAGCTGTTGTTTTGCCCAACGTAGCCAACGCCCGTAATCTTTGAGACGGACTGAACGTATGCGCTGCCTTGTGCGGAGCCCTTGTCCAAAATTTTCCATGCAAAATAGCCTGCCACGCCAAGTGCCGCCACAATCAGAATAATCAGAATTGCAACCCAACCTTTTTTCTTTTTCATATTATTTATCCTTCCTAATTCTCATCTACTTTATATAACACCTTGCAGTCGTACAAAAGGTTGCAGGCTTGTAAATCATTCTCGCATCTGCTCAACTATTTTGCATGGGATATAATGTATGACCGTTTTTATCAAACTCTTCGCATCGCCATAGTGAGAATTGTCAGGCATCGGAATGGGCGCACAAAGCTCCCCGTGTTTTGCAAAGCTTGATTGGACTGTTTTCCCTGTGCCTGATGGGTGATTTTTTGGGGCGTTGGACTAAATTCACGGCAAAGTCACATTTTGTTGCAGATGAGTGTGATATAATAAAACCCAACAATTTTTCTGAGGGGTTATATATGTTCGCAAAGTATAGCGTGAGAAAGCCGTTTACGGTGTTGGTCGCAGTTCTGCTGATAATTGTATTGGGCGTAATATCGGTTACAAACATGACGCCAAATCTGCTGCCCGACATGAGCTTTCCGTATGTAATGATTTACACCGTTTATCCGGGAGCATCGCCCGAGGAGGTTGAGCTTGTTGTTACAAAGCCTATCGAGCAGGCGATGTCAACCCTGTCAAACGTCAAGTCCATCACCTCAACATCGGGCGAGAACTACTCACTTGTGTCCATTGAGTTCAATAATGAGGTCAACATGGACGCCATTACCATTGATATTCGCGAGGGGCTAAACGCCGTTGCTCCCTATTGGGACGAGTATGTTCAATCCCCCACGATTCTCAAGCTAAGCCCCAATATTATCCCAACGACCGTTTCGGCAGTTCATTACGAGGGCAAAAACACCGTTGAGCTGTCAAACTTTATTAACGACACGCTCATGACCGAGCTGGAGGGCGTGGACGGAGTTGCCACCATAGTCAAAACGGGACTGCTCACCCAGACGCTGAACATCACCATAGATGAGGATAAGCTGGACGCGATGAACGACAAAATTTATGCCGCCATCGGCGACCGCTTTGCCGCAGCTTCGACCGAGCTGGACGATGCACGCAAGCAGCTTGCGGACGGGCAAAAGGAGCTTGAGGACAATCAAGCCCTGCTTGAACAGGGACAAAAGGAGCTGGACGAGGGCAGACAGCAGGCAAAGGGCGAATTTGCAGATGCACAGAGAACCTTGGATCAGACCAATGCGGAGCTTGCCCAGCTCAGCGCAGACCTTACACAGCAGCGTGGACTGCTTGTAACGCAGCTTGACACGGTGATGGCGGCCCAGCAGCAGCTAACCGAGCTGCTGCCCACCGTTGTTCTTCTTCAAACGGCGGAGAATGTTCTTGATGCGTCCATTCGAGTAATCGAGCAAAACGATCTTTTGACAGAGGAGCAGAAGGCTCAGTACATCGCAGATATTCAAAACAGTGCCGAGTACAAGCGTGTAAAGGAAGGGCTTGCCTCCATTGATGCGCAGCTCAATCAATTCGGGCTCACTCGTGACGGCATAGCCGATAAAATCGTTGAGCTTAGGGAACTTCGGCCCCAGCTTGAGGACGGTATCGCACAGATTGACAAGGCACTTGCCGATCTAGAAGCAGGCAGATTGGAGCTTGAGGAGGGCTATGCCCTGCTCGATGATAAAAAACATGAGGTTTATGGCGCATTGAACGCCGCCCAGACGCAGATTCAGGACGGATATGATGCGCTGGACGCTGCAAAGCTGCAAATGGAAGCAGGTCAAACCCAGCTTACAGAGGCGGAGAAGCTCGCAGATGAGCAACTACAAGCCGCCTACAAGATGGCGAATTTGCATGGCATACTGTCAATCGAGACGGTTTCGAGCATAATCTCGGCGCAGAATTTCTCCATGCCTGCCGGCTATGTCATGTCGGACGATGGACAATGGCTTGTGCAGATAGGCGATAAGCTCACCGAACTTGCCAACATCGAACAACTGGTGTTGTTCAGCACGGGATTGGAGGGCATGGAGCCTATACTGATAGGCGATGTAGCCACGGTCGAGCTGACAGATAATTCCGACACCACCTTTGCACGAATCAACGATTCAGACGGCGTTTTGCTTTCATTCACACAACAGTCCACCTATGCTGCAGCAACGGTTGCAGGCGGCATCAAGGACAAGATGGACGAACTTGAGCAAAAGTATGAGGGGCTAAAATTCACCAGACTGTTTGATCAGGGCGATTATATCAACATGGCGATAGGAACGGTCGTGCAGAACCTGCTTCTTGGCGGCATACTGGCCATACTTATACTTTTGATATTCCTAAGGGATATTCGCCCCACCTTCATCGTTGCTTGCAGCATTCCCATTTCGGTGCTGTTTGCGCTGGTGCTGATGTATTTTTCGGGCGTTACCATCAATCTTATATCCATGGCAGGACTTGCGGTAGGCATAGGAATGCTTGTTGACAACTCCATTGTCGTAATAGAGAACATCTATCGAATGCGCAGCTTGGGCATTCCTGTCAAGCAGGCGGCTATCGAAGGCGCAAAGGAGGTTACAGGCGCAATCACGGCATCAACGCTCACAACGGTGTGCGTCTTTGCCCCCATAGTATTCATTTCGGGCATCACAAGACAGCTTTTCACCGACATGGCGTTGACGATTACATATTCGCTCATGGCGAGCCTCATTGTGGCAATCACGCTTGTTCCTGCAGCGGCAAGAGGAGTCCTCCGAAAAGCCGTAAAGCCGCAAAAGGACAGAACGAAGCGTTTGCTGGACAAATACGACAAGGTTATTCGCTTCTGCCTAGGTCACAGGATACTGTGCATTGGTGCAGCGGTGCTTCTGCTTGCAGGCTCGATGTTCTTATCTTTGGCAAAGGGCTTTGCCTATATGCCCGAAAGTGGCGGCACGCAGATTTCGGTCGAAGCACAGCTTCCCGATGATACCCCCTACGAGGACGCCAAAGCATTTGCCGAGGATATGCTGCAGCGAATGTATAAAATTGACGGACTGACGGACGTGGGCGGCATACTTTCAAACGGCGGCGTTGCAAGCCTTATCGGTCTTACAGACAGCAGCGGTGCCGGCACTCCCACCACAATAACCATCTACGCGCTCATGGACGAGAACGGACACGTTTCAAGCTCCCAGATGTCCGCAAGGATAAAGGAAGCGATGGGCGAGCTAAAGGACAAGGCAGAAATTACGGTAGCAGGAATGTCCACAATAGATTCCGCCTCCTTCTTCGGAGGGGACGGCATAGTCTTGAATATCTATGGGACTGACCTTGATGCAATTCACCAATCCGCCCAGCTTGCGGTTGAGGCTATCAAGGGCGTTGAGGGCGTTGAAAAGATTGACGATGGCATGGTACAGACGAGCAGCGCACTCCATATCACGGTGGATAAGAACGCCGCAATGGAGCATAACCTCACAACCGCACAGGTGTATCTTGCAATAAATGAGCAGCTCACAACAGCCAAAACCGCTACTACCGTCAACACGAACGATTCAACCATCACCGTCAATGTCATTTCGGCAAAGAACTCGGCATTGACCAAGACGGATATATATCTGATGGAGCTTACCGCCACAAAAGCGGACGGAACAACCGAGCAGGTGCCGCTAAGAGGCATAGCGTCCTTTGAACAGACCGAGACGCTTCAGGCAATCTCCAGAGAGAATCAGCGCCGCTATGTGTCCGTTACCGCAGCGGTTGCCGATGGCTACAACGTTACAAAGGTCACCGACAAGGTGTATGACGCCATCGCAAAGGTCGAGTTCGCAAAAGGTGTGACCTATGAGTTTGAGGGCGAGAATGAAACAATAGTGTCGGCACTTAGGGATTTGGTGTTCATGCTTGCAATCGGCGTGCTGATGATTTATCTTATCATGGTCGCACAGTTCCAGTCGCTGCTGTCTCCGTTTATCGTCATGTTTACGCTGCCGCTTGCGTTTACCGGCGGCTTCCTTGCGCTGCTGATTGCAGGCATGGAGGTCAGCGTTGTATCAATGATTGGCTTTATCATGCTGATTGGAATTATCGTCAACAACGGAATTGTGTTGGTCGATTGCATCAACCGACTGAGAAGAAGCGGAATGGATAAGCGTGACGCAATTGTTGCAGCAGAGCGCACACGTCTGCGTCCGGTGCTAATGACGGCGTTGACCACGATACTTGGCTTGCTGCCGCTTGCTCTTGGCATAGGAACCGGTGCCGAGATAGTTCAGCCCGTGGCGGTGGTGTGCATTGGCGGATTAACCTATGCAACGCTCACAACGCTGCTGATTATCCCTGTTATGTACGACATATTTACACGCAACAAAAAATACATTCCCGAACCTGCCGAGCAGACGGAAGCGGCGGAATAAGCCATTGCCCCCACAGGCTCATGATCCAACACAACATATTGGGTCGTGAGCCTTTTTTTAGACAAAAAAATTCATTCTATTGTCGCATTTAGTATGATATACTATAGTTTAATAACATTATTAGGGGTGGGTTATGAACATTCGCTTTTTTAACGCAAATATTGTGCCGTTTAGGAATGCAGATGCCGAGGTGATTTTAGGAGAACTCTGGGTGTCGGACGACAAGATTGTATTGGTGGGCGAACCAAGCGGTGCGCCGCTTAGCTGGGACAGGGAGATAGACTGCAGAGGGAACCTTCTTCTGCCCGGCTTCAAAAATGCGCACACGCATTCGGCAATGACTTTTTTGCGCTCGTTTGCCGATGATAAGCCGCTGTTGGACTGGCTCAATGAGGACGTATTTCCGCTTGAAAAATTCTTAACGGGCGATGACATATACACCCTGACCACGCTTGCGATAATGGAATATGTTTCGGGTGGAACCACGGCTGCATTTGATATGTACTACCAGCCCGATTATGTAACAAGGAGTGCCATTGACACAGGGTTTAGAATGGTGCTGTGCGGCTCGATTAACGATTTTGGCGGCACGAAGGAGACGCTTCGGGACGAGTTTGAAAAGTATAACAAGCTGCACCCACTCATTTCTCAGGTTCTGGGGTTTCATGCCGAGTACACCACCAGCAAAGCCCTCATAAAAGACGTTTCCGATTTGGCGCACGAGCTTTGTGCGCCGGTGTTTACGCATAACAGCGAGACGCGGCAGGAGGTTGAAGGCTGCAAGGAGCGTTACGGAATGAGCCCGACAAAATTTCTCGATTCTCTGGGAATGTTTGACTTTGGCGGCGGAGGATTTCATTGCGTCCACTTTACCGATGAGGATACGCAGATATTCAAAAGCAGGGGCTTGTACGCAGTAACTAACTGTGGCTCGAACGTGAAGCTGGCTAGCGGCATACCCCCCGTTGAAAAATGGTACAGGGACGGCGTGAAGGTCGCCATCGGAACGGACGGGCCTGCAAGCAACAACTGCTTGGACTTTTTCCGCGAGATGTTTTTGGTTACGGGACTTCAAAAGCTGGAGCATGGCGCAGCATCGACTGACGCAAACTTGGTTTTACATTCGGCGTGCAGCGTGGGAGCAGATGCCATGGGGCTAAGTGAGTGTAACAGTCTTGAATGTGGCAAGCAGGCGGACTTGATTATGATAGATATGCACCGCCCCAATATGCAGCCGGTGAACAACATGACAAAGAATGTGGTTTACAGCGGAAGCAAGGAAAACGTAGCGTTGACCATGATTAGGGGCAATGTGGTCTATGAAAACGGAAGGTTTGTGACCATTGACGACCCGGAGGAGATATATAGAAAGAGCAATGCCATCATTGCCCGCATTCGGAGGGCAAGCGGCAGATAAGGAGCAAAGATGAACGTTGATGTGGTCAAAGAGTACAATGACAACGGCTGTATGTTCTGGGTGGAACAGTTAGCAGGCGCATTTGTGCGTGGCAAAACCGCCGAGGAAGCTCTTGATAAACTTCCTGCCGAGGTTAGGGCGTACACGCTTTGGGCAAACGGCAGAGCAGAGCAGGTCGATGCGGTAAATATCAGCTATGAAAAAAAGTCTGTCCTAAAGGTCGAGGACGCTGACTCTGATGTGCTTTTTCCATCCGAGAGGCTGCCGATGAATATGGCCGAGTACACGCTGCAAAAGGAGCTTGCAATCCGCAGCGCAAAGGATTTTAGGGCGTTATATCTGTCTGTGCCGCAGCGTGACCGTGCGCTTGTCAAGTCGAGGCAGACATTCTACGGAAAGATTCCTGCAAGCGCAAAGGAGATGGTGACCCACACCAACAACACGCTTGCCTACTATGCCGCAGGCATAGGCATTGAGCACACCAACCTTGAGGACTTTGTTGACAACAGATTAGAGCTGTTCAAGGAGATTGAGGGCAACAGGGACTTTCTCCTCGTGCGGGTATTTACGGCAAAAGATGGTGAGGAATGGACGCTCAAAAAGCTGATGCGCCGCCTAATTTGGCACGACCGCATACACGCAAAGGCTCTTTATCGCAAGGCGATAACCTTTTGGAGCAAGGAACGCATAGTAAATCCATTCGGAGTGTAGAAGATGAAACTTGTTATTATATTTGGAGACAGTGCGGTTGGGAAGATGACCGTGGGACAGGAGCTGGCAAAAAAGATCGGACTTAGGCTTTTTCATAATCATGTATCCATCGAACCTGTTATCGAGGTGTTCGGTTATTATGACGCCAAGACCATACTGCGTGTGCGTGATGTGATTTTTGAGGAGTTTGCGGCATCGAAGCTGGACGGAATGATAACCACCTATATGTGGGATTTCGACAGCAAGGACGATTGGGACTATACGGCGCACGTTGCTCAGATATTTGAAAAGCAGGGTGCGCAGGTTTACTATGTTGAGCTTGATGCGCCGCTGGAGGTGCGGCTTGAGCGCAACGTGACCGAGAACCGACTTGTCAACAAGGCGTCCAAGCGAGATATAGAGGTGTCCAACGAGCGTGTTATCCGAGCCAGCACAAAGTATCGCTGCACCAGCCGTGAGGGGGAGCTTCCCTTTTCAAACTATCTTAGAATACTCAATGCCGACGTTTCCGCGCAGCGTGCCGCCGACATGATAATAGAACGATTCGGTCTTTTGGGAGGAACAAGTGAGGATTCTGATTGTAGAGGACGATAGCATTATATCGAGCAGCATCTTTGATAGCCTTAAAAGGTGGGGCTATGAGCCGCATTGCGTGACAAGGTTCGATGATGTGATGGGCGAGGTTGCAAGGGTTTCTCCTCATCTGATTATTATGGATATTTCCTTGCCCTATTTTAACGGCTACTATTGGTGCGAGAAGATACGAGCAAATTCGAAAATGCCAATTCTGTTCCTTTCATCGCATCAGGAGCCGATGGATCTTGTAATGGCGATTAACCTGGGCGCAGATGATTATTTGCAAAAGCCTGTGCCGATGGACGTGCTTTTGGCAAAGATTTCCGCACTTTTGCGCAGAGCATACAACTATGAAACGGTAACGGAGATGAAGATAGGCGATGCTGCGCTTGATTCGGGCGCAAGCTGCCTTGTGCGGGGCGATAGGCGTATTCCGCTGACACGAAACGAGGTTCGTATGCTCGATTTGCTATTGAGCAGGAAGGGACGTCTTGTAAGCCGTGAGCAGCTCATGCTCAAACTGTGGGACGATGATACCTTTGTTGACGATAATACCCTGACCGTCAATATCAACAGGCTGAGAAAGAAGCTGGACGAGGAGGGCTTGGACGGCTGCATCATCACGCATAAGGGACAGGGGTATTCAATCAATGCGTGAGTTTTTTCGGTTTTTATTGAGCAGAATACGGTTTATATGCCTATATGTCCTAAGCGTAGGCAGCGTGCTTTTAATCACCGCATTGACAGGCGGAAAAATGGATACAGCATGGTACATTTGGCTGCTCAACTCGGCGTTCTTTGTGATGCTGCTCGGATATGACGGTTACAGATATTTTCGCCGTTTGCGCTTTGTAGAGAATCTTCAAAAGTCCATAGGAGAGCTGCCGCCGATGGGGGACGATATTGAAAAGACGCTTGTTGCACAAATTGATGAGCTAAAACAGGAGCTTGCCGATTGCAGATTAAAGCTGTATTCAAATAAGTCCGCTGAGATGGAGTATTATACCCTTTGGGTTCATCAGGTCAAGACCCCAATCTCGGCAATGCGCTTTGTTTTGCAGGATATGGACGGGGAACAGGCTGCGGTATTGGAACAGGAGCTGTTCAAAATTGAGCAGTATGCCGACCTTGCGCTGCGCTATGTACGGCTTGAGGAGATAAGCTCCAACCGAGTTTTGGACCATTGCGACCTAAATAAAATTGTGTCGGGTGCGGTCAAAAAGTATGCTCTCCTGTTCGTTTACCAAGGCTTGACGGTCAATATAGATAAACTGCCCTGCGATGTACCCAGCGACCCACAATGGCTTGCGTTCATTATCGAGCAGCTGATTTCTAATGCCGTCAAGTACACAAAGCAGGGCGGGGTAAGCATTTGCTGGAAAGATGAGGCACTTGTAATTGAGGACAGCGGAATTGGTATTCGTGCCGAGGACATTCCACGCATCTTTGAAAAGGGCTACACGGGCTATAATGGCAGGCTTGATGGCAGAGCAAGCGGAATAGGGCTGTATCTTTGCAAGCGCACCGCAGATGGTCTGGGAATTAAGCTATCCATTAAGAGCGAACCTAGCAAGGGCACCCAGGCGAGGCTGCGCTTTGTGGACAGGCTGTGGACAGAGTGACAAAAACGTAAGGTAAGTGTAAGCTAAATCCATTGTATGATACTGCTTGTTTTGATAACATAACAGCATCACAATAAGGAGTACCATTATGGAATTATTACAAGTAACAAACGTCAATAAAATCTACAACACCAAGCTGGGTATGCAGCAATGCGTAGCGTTGCAGGGCGTGAGCTTCGATGTGTCTGAGGGTGAGTTCGTTGCCATCATGGGTGCATCGGGAAGCGGCAAAACCACGCTGCTCAACATTCTTGCATCGCTTGACAAGCCCACCGATGGCGAGGTGTATCTGGATGGCAAGGCGTTTTCGGCAATAAAGTCGAAGGAACTTTCCGAGTTTAGGAGAGAGCATCTGGGCTTTGTCTTTCAGGATTTCAATCTTTTGGACACCTTCTCGTTGAAGGACAACATTCTTTTGCCGCTGGTGCTTCTCAAATCCCCCATCAAGGATATGGAAGCTAAGTTGGAGCCTCTTGCAAAGATGCTCGACATAGAGCCTCTGCTCAAGAAGTACCCCTACGAGGTGTCGGGAGGAGAAAAGCAGCGTGCAGCGGTCGCTCGTGCAGTGATTGCTAACCCCAGATTGCTCCTTGCAGACGAACCGACCGGCGCATTGGATTCCAAGTCCTCGCAGCAGCTGTTGAGCATTTTTGCCTCACTCAACCGTGGCGGCAAGACCATACTCATGGTCACACACAGCTCTATGGCTGCAAGCTATGCAAGCAGGGTACTATTTATCAAGGACGGTCAGCTCTTTTCACAAATCTATCGTGGCAGCGATGATAACAAGACCTTTTTTGACCGCATCGTGAGCAACCTATCTGTCATTGGGGGTGCGGACATTGGCTAAAATGTTTTATCTTAAATTGGCGTGGTCAAACGTGAAACGCAATCGTTTGACCTACGTTCCGTATCTGCTGGCAATCGCACTGATGAGTGGAATGTATCAGCTCATTGTGGGCATGATTAAATCCGAAACCCTAGGCAGCGTTCCCTCAGGCGATAGTGCAAAGCAGATGTTTCAGGCAGGCATAATCATTTTTTCGTTCTTTGCCGTCTTTTTCATGTTCTACATCAACAACTTTCTAGTCAATCGCAGAAAGCGTGAATTTGGGCTGTATGGAGTGTTGGGGCTGGACAAGGGGCATATAAGCCGTGTGCTGCTGTGGGAGAATGCCATCGTAATGGCAGGCGGTCTGCTGCTTGGAACAATCATTGCTTGGGTGTTTGGATATCTGCTGTTCCTGCTGCTTTTGAACATGCTCAACTTTGTGGGCGACAGCTCATTTTCCATCGGAATTGATGCCTATATCGTAAGCTACGGGCTATTTGGGATAATCTTCGTTGTGATCTCGATATGGAATTCCATTCGGGTACACGCACTCAACCCCATGTCGCTTTTGCAGAGCGAGAAGAAGGGCGATAAGCCCTCAAAGCTGATGATACCTGCTGCCATATTGGGGGTGGTTCTGCTGCTTGGGGCATATTACCACGCATGGACGACTGCAAAGGCCGGCACTGCAATCGCAATTTTCTTGGCATTGGTTGTGTTGGTTATTGTGGCGACCTTCTTGGTGTTTTCATCGGGCAGCACTCTGCTTTTAACGCTGCTTCGCAAGAATAAACGCTACTACTACAAGCCTAAAAACTTTGTCACCGTGTCGGGTATGTTCCACAGAATGCGTCAGAACGCAAGGGGCTTGTCGTTCATCTGCATTCTCTCCACCATGCTGATTGTGACGGTTGCAGGTACGCTTGCGCTCTATCTTGGGAGGGAAAGCATTTATAGGGAGAATCATCCCTTTGACGTGTTTACCTATGTTTTTAGCTCAGATGATACGGACGAACAAGGGCTAAACCAAGCGTATGCCGATGCTATATGCGAGCTTGCCGAAAATTCGGGCGTTACGCTGGTTGCCGATGTATCAAAGTTCAGCACCGACACGGCATTGGAAGGCTCGGATATATTCGTAAACGATCTTAGCGAGGTTATGGTCGTAAACGAAAGAATCATCTATGCGCACAACGAATTTATGTTCGACGTCATCGGAAGTCAGGAAGATTGCCTTGCATTTGTTGACAAATTGTATGAGATTGACAAAGCGCAGATAGGAGCCGACTGGGGAATGTTCGTTTCCGATATATTTAACGAAAGGGAAATGGGCTTGGGAGCATACGGCGGACTGCTGTTTTTGGGCGTGTTCTTTGGAGTGCTTTTCCTTGCAATGACGGTTCTGATAATTTACTTTAAGCAGGTGACCGAGGGCTACGAGGACAAACAACGGTTCATCATTCTTCAACAGGTGGGGATGGATAAAAAGATGGTCAAGGGCACAATCAATCGGCAGGTGCAATGGATGTTCTTCCTTCCGCTGTTTGCAACGCTACTGCACATGGTGTTCGCCTCGAAAATCATGTCAACGATGCTGGTGCTTTTCCAAATAAGCGATTGGCTGATGGTGCTGGCGTGCATTGGCGGAGTGTGCGTAGTGTTCATACTGCTCTACCTGCTGGTGTTCCGCCTGACCGCAAAGGCCTACTATAAAATTGTTGCCCTAAAGTAGCCATTCGGCACAACAAAACCTGAAAAGCCACATATTATTTTGTTGCGTAGATGCAAAAAAGAAGGCCCTAGGGTCTTCTTTTTGCGTAAGTCTTGCTATTCTTGCCGCTTATCGTTAGTTTTTCAAACAACCCAGCAGTCCGTTGTACAATCCTTCTATCATCAACTGCTGGAAGGCATCGTCCTTGAGCTTTTCAAGCTCTGCGCTGTTTGTCCAATGTCCCATGATGAGAACCAGAGCAGGGCAATCGGTATCTTTGAGGAAGGAGGTGCTCTTTGCCTCAAAACCGTTTGTCTTGCGTGTATCAAGACCTGTTGCGGCAACGTAGGCGTCAATCATGGTTCTTGCAAGGGACTCGTTCTTTGAAAGGGACTGAATGTAGCAGCCGTTGGTTCCCTTCGTGTCGAGATGGTTGCACATAAGGCGCAGAACGATGTCGCAGTCGCCGTTGTTGATTGTCTTTACTCGCACGCTGTCCGAATAGGTCGAGTCGCTGTCCTCTCTTGTGAGGACGACTGTCGCGCCACGCTGCTCAAGGTACTCCTTGAGCTTGTACGCAAATTCGAGGTTATATGTCGCCTCTGATCCATATTTCGAGCCGGCATCACGGAACGGGTCAAGCCCGATAGTAAAGCCGTACAGGGGTGCGCTCGTGTCAACGGGGGTTGGCGAAGGCGTTACGCCCTCAGGAACATTGGTGATTTCAGGGGTCGGAGTGTCAACCTCGCCCACAATCGGCGTGTTGGGTTGCTCAGGCGTGTCGGCAGGTGCGTTCGTTGGGGCAGGCGTGTTGGTGGGCGCAAGGGTGGGGGACGGAGTTGCGTTTGCGTCCTCAATGTAGCCCACACAGGCGTTGAATGCGCCCGGCCCATATTTGACCGCAGCGATGATACCCAGCACCAATATAGCCAGCAATACCAAGCAAAGAATTGCAAAAAGGGAAAACCCCACAGGGTTATTTATTCGCAGTCTTCTTCTTCTCTTCTTGATGCGTTTCATTGCTGCTCCTCCATTATTTGATAAGGTATTTTATCATGTGAAGTTAGTTCTGTATCGTTTTTTGCAAAAGGTTAACAAAAAAGATAAAGATATTCCGAGTATTTCAGCTTATTTTGGGTTTTATCACCATAATTTGGATTATTTACAATTTTATCTCATTTTCGCACTTTCTTATTGTTGAAAAATGAGAGCCCTATTTGATATACTTCACTCATGGCATACTTATTGGCGCACACATTGTTCGGCAGCCGTGTTCTGGACCGACTTAATACAAAAATAGATAATCAGGCGAATTTCTATCTCGGCTGCGTTGGGCCGGATATGTTTTTCTTTGACCGCACGCCGCCGCCGCTGTTTAGAAAAAATCAAAAGATTTTGGGCAATCTGCTGCACCATGAAAGCGGAAGTCAACTGCTGAAGGCATTTTTGGATTGCCGTTGTGAGCATGAGGGGCAGAACAGCTTTCTGTATGGAATGCTTTGCCATTTGGCGTTGGACGCCGCCGTGCACCCCTATATCGAGTCCCAATACTCGCACTTAGACCATACCCGCTTTGAGGTGCTGATAGATATGCAGCTATATAGGGAACAATCCGAGCAGATAGGTCGTCCCTCCCAAAAGCAGTTGGGAGCAGACTACAAGAGCGCAGGCGCATATATGGCAAGCGTGATTGAGCTTCTTTATTTTAAGGATTTGCCAAAGGCATATCAGAGAAGCTACCGTAAGTTTGTGTTCATACACAAGCTGCTTTTCGATCCCAAGGGAAGAAAACTCAGATTTGCGCAGCGCATAGATAAGCTCATAGGAAAGGAAAACTGCACCGCAGGGTTCATTCTCTCGGTCAACCTGCCCGACAGATACGATTCACGCAACCTTGAACACAGGGAATGGGCGGCACCGTGGAAAAAGGATGTAAAGCGGCACGAATCCTTTGATGAGCTGTTCGATGAGGGCGTTGAGAACGCCGTGCGCTGGATAGATGCTCTTGAGGCAGGACAGACGGACGCAGTGATGGAGGAGCTATCGCATATTGCCATGAACAAAGGAGTGCTGGATTGAGTAGCTGCTGTTTTACGGGGCATAGAGAGCTTCCTCGTGGAAATGAGTATTTAATCGTTGCTGCAAAGACAAGGGCGGCTATACTGGACGCTGTAAATCAGGGCTGCACACGGTTCATTGCAGGCGGAGCAATCGGTTTTGATATGCTTGCCGAGAGCATGGTTTTGCGCCTTCGAGATAACGATGGACTTCCAATCACCCTGACGGTTTATGTGTCGTTTCGGGGACAGGAGATGAAGCTTTCCATTGAGAATCAGAAACGCTATCGTGACATAATTTGCAGGGCGGACGAGGTAAAAACTCTGTCTGAGGGCTACTTTAGCGGCTGCTATCAGGCACGCAACCGTGCCATGGTGGACGATGCAGCAGTCTGCATCGCCTACTGCACCAAGGCGGCAAGCGGAACGGGAATGACAGTCAAATATGCCCAGCTCAAGGGCGTTCCCGTAATTAGGATATAGATATATTTGGCTGGGACGCACGGTGCATGGAAACAAACACAGGCACGCTATTTTAGATTTTCACGAGCATCGGGGCAGACCTTGAAAATTGCGCCCACAGTTTCGCACGTTTCAACGAAGCAACAGCTTCCACAGGTGTCAACTCCTTTTTTCATCGCACATTGCCGAATTTGACACATACTCTCACAGAATGGGGTTTTCACGCCGTCAACACGACAGCCCCTGCAGTTAATCATTTCGGCGGTAATGGGAGCATTGTTCAGCTCCGCCCAGAGCTTTGCGGTCTTTTGACGGAGAGCATCGTCATCATTCACGGTGGCAAGGTAAGCATCGCATTTTTCACAGTCCAAACCGCAGCAGGCAATCATATCTTTCATGGCGTCCTCCCCATTTCTCATAACTTATCGTAATTATACTTCATCTGCCACAAAAACGCAAAACCTCTTCGCACCCTCATTGCAAACAACAAAAAAAGCACCCAACAAGTTTCCTCGTTGGGTGCAAATTTGGTAGCGGCGGTTGAATAGCTACGCACCGAAGACTTTGCCGAGGCAAAGGGGTGCTTCGCATAGCCACTGCGGTGGCAATCTCATAGCAAGCAGTGCTTGCATTCTCATTCAGTAACACCTACTATAAATCAAAACAGACCCACATTGGGGTCTGTTTTAATTTGGTAGCGGCGGTTGAATTCGAATCAACGACACTCCGGGTATGAACCGAATGCTCTGGCCAACTGAGCTACGCCGCCATGACTTCATGTATTATAGCGAATCACAGGCTCGATGTCAAGGACTTTTT